>CAYXCW010000111.1:0-10652 GCA_964463555.1 uncultured bacterium | reverse complement strand
CCCGTTTTAACGGGTTTAAGCTTTGAGCATGAAATTTATTTCATGGCGCTATTGCAAGGAAAAACCCGCTGCTACACAATCTAAAATTTCAAATCCTCCCATTGCGGGGGCGGGTTGATTCAGGTAATCAGTTACAGTCAAAATTGGTTGGTAAAACCCGCCCCTACACCATGCCAAATCCCAAATCTGCAATTGTTCAATTTGCAATCTAAAATTACCCCAAAATGTTGCTGCACGTTAACGCATTTCATCTCGATATAGATAGCAAAGGCAAGACTTGGTGGCACAAACTTGCGCCCCGCACGCGCCTGCTTTGTACGATTTTGCTCGTATTTGCTATTGCCTTAACTCCCAACGGGCGCTGGTGGACTTGGGCAATTTATGCAATGGGGGTACTGAGTATTGTCTTAATTGGTCGCATAACTTTGCCAGTTTTAGTAAAGCGAATTGCCGTAGAATTTGCGTTTATTGCTGCTGTTTTGTTGGGGACTTTGTTTCGCAGTGGTGGCGAAGTTGTAGTATCTTGGGGGCCGTTAAAAATTACCACAGAAGGTTTAATGGTATTGGGAAGCGTGACAACCAAGGCTTTGCTATCTTTAATAATGCTAAATCTGCTAACGCTTACAACTTCAATCCCGGCATTGCTCAATGCATTAGTTGCATTGCGAACCCCACGGTTATTGGTAGCAACTCTGGCGTCAATGTATCGCTATATAAGCGTGTTAATTGGCGAATTTAATGCCATGCGGCGGGCGGCTGCATCGCGTAATTTTACGGGTAATAGTAGTTGGAAACGTCAAGTGATTGGCAACATGATCGGGTCGTTGTTTATCCGCACTTACGAACGAGGCGATCGCATCTACCAAGCCATGCTAGCCCGCGGTTATCAAGGCATTCCACCCGCCTTTGACGTTCCCTCCGGTGGAAGACGCGATATCGTCGCTTTAACTCTAACCTTAATATTGACACTACTAGGACAACTGATATACCTATTTAAGTGGTAATCGGTAATGTTAGATTGGAGATTTCAGATTCTAGATTTCAGATTGAGAAATTGAATAATTTAAGGAGTGAAATCAAATCTCCAATCTGCAATCACCAATTACCAATCACCAATTACCAATTACCAATTAGCAATTAGCAAACTTCCAATGCACCACAATCCCATATCGATCGAAAATCTCTCCTACACCTACCCCGATGGCACGACAGCTTTGCGGGAAATTAATATATCGATCAAAGCTAACGAAAAAGTGGCATTAATCGGTGCAAATGGTTCGGGAAAATCCACGTTGCAATTACACTTAAATGGTATAATCTTGCCCCAAGAAGGACGGATAAAAATCGGCGGGTGGCCTGTTTGTAGCGAAAACTTGTCAGAAATTCGCAATTTTGTGGGGTTGGTATTTCAAAATCCAGATAATCAATTATTCATGCCCACGGTGTGGGAAGATGTGGCTTTTGGTCCGATGAATCAAGGTTTGCGCTCCGAGGAACTCACAAGGCGAGTGCTAGCAGCAATGGCGGCGGTGAGTATCGATCCACAACGCTATAGTCAGCGGAATACGGAAAATTTATCTGGAGGAGAAAAGAAACGGATTGCGATCGCGGGCGTCCTCGCCATGAACCCGCAAGTGCTAGTATTGGACGAACCCTCGGCACAGTTAGATCCGCGATCGCGCCGCGAGTTAATTAACCTGCTGCGAAGTTTACCCCTTACTCAACTCATCGCTACCCACGATTTGGATTTGGCATTGGAGTTGTGCGATCGCACGGTAGTTTTAAGTCAAGGTCAAGTAGTCTTCGATGGAAAAACCGAGCAAGTGATGAGCGATGGGGATTTTCTCATACAACACGCCTTAGAATCACCCCTCAGCTACAGTCGTCCTTATTGTTTATTAGCAGACGCACCCGGATGCAGCACCCCCATCCCTCGCACCGCCATCCCCCATCAACACTAATAAGGGGAAAACGGGGAAAGGGGGGAAAGGGGAAAGGGGAAAGGGGGAAAACGGGAAAGCCTTAGCTAAAGAGCGATTTTCCCAGTCAATTCCCACAGAAGCGTTTTTACCACATATCTTTTCCCCACCAGTTTTTCCCAAATCTCCCTTTTCCCTCCTTTCCCCCCTTTTCCCCTTTCCCCCTTTTCCCCCTTTTCCATCACCCGCTCATCGCTACAAATGAGAATTATTGACAATAAACTCTGCCGCTGGTATAGTTTAATTTCCATCCGGAACTTTTGCAAATAATTTTCAATAGTAGGGTCTTGCCCTGCCAGATTTCGCCTAACTATGAAAAGTAGAAAATTGGAACCGACACCGACTTTGGCGTCGGTAAGTACTAATACTTACAAAATCAGAGAAAGGAAACCACTTTCTCAAAAGTTAAGCTGTTGAAATAAGTTTGAAGTTTTTTAAACAAAGCTTTTAACTCCTTAGTTTTTGCTATTGAGGTGCGAATGTTTTAGCTTTAAATCCACCTCAATAAAATATCTGTTTGCCTGTTGGCAATTTGCCAGCAACGCTCTTACTTAAGTAAAGTTAAATTTGCAGTTCATGGTGACAACGGTATCAGGGGTAACATTTTTATTTATGCATCTACATCTAACACATCTGCTGAATTTACCAGGCGCAATAGTTGAATCATTTACTGATTCTGATGATTTGATCTGTTTGAGGTTAAGCTTTGTAGCCGAGGGAATTGAATGTCCTCATTGCCGTAACTATACCGAAGAATTGCATCAAGTGCGACCAATAATGGTCAGAGACTTACCAGCCTTTGGCAAAACGGTGTATTTGCATCTGCCGCGCCGTCAGTTTTATTGTAAAGCTTGCCAGCGCTATTCCACAGAGCGACTGGATTTCATCGATTGGCGTCGCAGATATACCCATCGATATGAAGAAAGCATTTACGAGCAAGCGAACAACTCCAGCATCGAGATAGTGAGCCAAAAACAAAGGCTGAGTTACGAGCAAGTCCAAAGCATTGTCAGGTTTGTCAGTAAGAAGAAAAAATCTAGTTCATGAAAATATATAATTATGGCAGTTTTGCTACATCAGGAAAAGTTATCACCATTTGCTGGTTAATTAAACAATAATTCTTTAAATAAACATAAACAAACTGCTAAAACTTACTAATAACGCCCTAATATTAAAAGCAACTTGTAATCTCTAAAAACAGGTTTTTCTCTATCCCATAAACGCCGACGCTTCCGCAGACCAACCATAACCGCTCGTCGAAGTTTAAGGGTGATAGATTCAAGTTGAAGATGATGCGATCGCTTCAGTGCAGAAGCATCTAATTGGTTGGTCAAAAATGTCCCTTGTGAATCGTTTCTGAGTAGCCAGATGAACGAAAAATTTTCTATGGAAATGGAATCCCATCACGATCCTATTTCAGTGGGATTCCCCAAACAGTTAGATATTGCCAAAGTCAGCGTTTACGCCCTCAGTTTTTTATCGGCGGGAATGTTTCTTTTCTTGCCATTCGTTAACTTATTGCATCCCAGTCCTTGGCAGAGATGGATGGGAACAATTCACGGCTTTGCATCATTATTAGCCACTGTCGTAGCCGTGTATGCAGGGCATTTAGCCTTTCCCTTGCTGCGGGGCGCAAACAAAATCCTGCCCCAAATGCGTACCCTGACTTTCTGGTCAACCTTTATCGCATTTTTGGGAATCGCTACCGGCAATTTAGCTTACATGCGTTACCGGGCGGGTATGAACTACGGCGGCGCTAGGGCTTGGCTGAAAGAAAACTCGCCTTTAGTGCAGTACGTTTTGATGGAATACCACGAATTTACCGTACTATTTACCTTGCCCTTGGGAGTCGCTTGCACTTGGATTTTGTGGCATTACGGCGACTCTATTTTGGAAAAACAAAATCGCCCGGTTCTTACAGCAACCTGCGTGGCTTTAATGGCGATGATGTTTTTTGCAATGGGCGGATTAGTCACAGGACTTGGCGTAGCTAAAGTCCACGCATTGTAAAAATATTGAATTGAGAGTTTGGGAAAAAATCGCGACTGAAAAAGTAGAGAAATTCGGAGGCGCATAAAATGACTCGGTAACTAACTCGCGTAACAAGAAAAGCAGCAGAAGAGGAACCGATATACGGCAAATTTTGGGGATGGTTAAAAAACTTTCCCAACGGCTTAGCTGAAGGTTCAATAAATCCACCCACCGTTTCTGGACCAGCAGCGGCGGCATTAATTAGTGCGGGAATTGGCTGCGTAACGATGATGGTGACGCACCATTTGTCGGACGCAGATAAATCGAAAGCAACGGAAAAATTTGTTCACTCTCTGGGTGCATGGATACCGGGAAGTTACAACTCCAGCGAATTGTGGGGCAACATTGGTAGTTACACCGGAAAAGAAACCATGTTGTTAGTAGGCTGGTTAGTGAGTTGGCCTATACTTTACTTCCTTTTGAGGCACAAGAACGTTAAATCAAGAACGATATTCTTCTGGATGTTTGTTTTGTTCGTAGCAGCCACTGCTATGAGCTGGCATCCTTTGTTCCCCTATTTACCCTTAATGTAAAAGATGTGAGGTTTAGTTATGCAAGAACCACTCAAGCCAATGCCCGCGAGGGAAATGCACAAATATGTTTGGGGTTTTGTGGGAGTATTTTTCCTGATTGCGGCGAGTTATCCTATCTCTTTCTGGCGAGTTAGTCAGGATCAGAAATTTGCGGGTTTCCACGTCAAATCTTTCACTGAACAGGGTAAGACAAAACTGCCATCTGATGCACCAGTAGCAGTGCAAACGCCTGCTACTAATCCTGCACCTAATAGCGCATCGGTAGCGCTTCAACCTGCTAATCCGGCTGAACCAATGGCAACGATGAATAATGCATCGGTAGCAGTTCAACCTGCTAATCCGGCTGAAACAATTGCTAGCAGTAGTAACGCAAATACTTTTGCACAGCCAGAAAAAATCGCAGATGCCAACCAGTCCACTCCAATAATAAATCCGACTATTGGTAATAATGCTTCTCAAGAGATTGTTGCTAATAACAGTCAAGTTACGGCTACTTCAACTGACCCCGTTCAGCTCTTAGAGTTAAACCATAAGGTGTACGATCAAATTGCTAAAAATTGGCAACTTGGTCGCAGGTTTGAGCGGTCTCTGGTTTACCGCGTCAGCGCGACGGCTGAGGGAGCGATCGCATCCTTCAAACCCATCAATCAAGCAGCATCGGACTCGATTCAACAAACCCCTCTGGCAAACTTGCCCTCATCTTCTACATCCACCAATACCCCTGTAGTTGACTTTAGGGTAGTATTCACTTCCCTGGGCATACTCGAAGTTAGTCCTTGGCATGGATTCGGAAACTAGGCGCGGGTTTCACGAGATATCTCGTGGTTCCAGAGATTGATTGGTCAAACCCGCCTCTATAAGGGCGGGTTTAACGAAATATCTCGTGGTTCCGGAGATTGATTGGTCAAACCCGCCCCTACTGGTAAACCGCACTGCAAGCAGCAGTTCTCTGGCATTAAAATTGCATAAATTTGTCAACACCTTGTTGAATAAATTTGCAACAATTAACTAGGAATTATTAGCAATTCAATGCAGAATCTTCCCATACCAGAGAAAAGAAAACCTTGGACTCGACGCCAACTCCTGCAACTCGGATTGGCAGGCGGCGTTGGCGTCACTGGTGCAGCCTTGGGACTGCAAACCCTGAGTGCAAAACTCGCGCCCAGGGTAAAAATACCACCTCTACCAGGCAATACGCCAGATGGGGGTAACGGTATTAACCCGATGAACGTCCTGCGTGATTTTGATTACGGCACCGTCAAGCGAGAAAACGGACGCACGATCCGCGAATTCCGCATCACAGCTAAAACTTCCACGCTGCAATTAAACAGTGCTGTAACTTTTAATACTTGGAATTGCAACGGGCGCGTACCGGGGCCAACCTTGCGGGCGGAAGAGGGCGATCGCATCCGCGTTTTATTCTACAATCAAGGCGGACATTCCCACTCGCTGCACTTCCACGGCACTCATCCCCCGGAAGCCGATGGCGTCAAACCGATCGCCAATGGCAAGGCGACGATTTATGAATTTGACGCGGAACCTTATGGTGTTCATTTATACCACTGTCACGTTGAGCCGGTGACCCGTCATATCGCCAAAGGTTTATACGGTATGTTCATTGTCGATCCACCCGGCGGACGAAAGCCAGCGGATGAGATGGTCTTAATTATGGCTGGGTACGACATCAACGACGACAACCGCAACGAACTTTATGCCTTTAACGGGTTACCCGACTACTACCATCACCATCCCATCCCGATTTACAAAGACCAACTGATTCGGCTGTACGTCCTCAACATGATTGAATACGATCCGGCGGCGACGTTTCACCTGCACGCCAATTTCTTCGATGTCTATCGCACCGGGATGACTCTGACTCCCAGCGAGATAAACGACGTGATTACGATGGGGACTGCGGAAAGACACATCCTGGAATTTTCCTATCGCTACCCCGGCAAGTACATGTTCCATCCCCATCAGGATATTATTGCCCAAAACGGCTGTATGGGTTTGTTTGAAGTCCTAAACGCCTAGAAACCGGGTTTTTCAGAAAAACCCGGTTTCTGAGTTTGCGAGTAGTTTGCAACTATTGCAGCTAGCACGCCTGCAAGCCAGGATCTTAATCAAAATTTCTGATTTGCTTATTGAAAAATAAACTCATTAAATGTGATAATCAGCTTCTGATATCATGTCCGGTCGATTACCCATCATCGGTAGCCGGGACACGGCACGATCAAAGTTATCTATCTGTTTATGCGAGATATCTCTGATGCCGTGTCCCTACGCAAGACGACGTGAAGTTTTTTTATGATGGGCGATTCAACGGACATCATATGATTTATCCTCCAAGGAAATCCTTAACCATGAGCGCTTTTCGTTCTTACTATTACACCGTTGCCATTGCCAGCTTAATCGCCTTAACTGGCTGTAGCGGTTCTACGACAACCAACAGTACGCAAACCCCAGCTGCTACATCCCCAGTAGCGAGTAATACTCAAACAGCTACTCACAATCACGGGGGCGGCAAGAAAATTAACATCAACTCGGCGATTTTGTCCGAGTTAGATAAATTAGAAGCTAAGTTAGGCATTCCGGCGCTATCGAACCAAATTCAAGCCAGTCGCCCCTACGCTTCTACTGAAGAATTAGTCACCAAAAAAGTGATAAATCAAGCCCAGTTTGACCAGATTAAAGACATGGTGACGATCGAGGATGTGGTGCTAACTGGGGAAGCAAAAGATGTTGACTACATGACCAAATTAGGTTTGATGAAAGGACATCTTTTAGTTGCCAAAGAACTGCTAGACTTACAACAGCCAAAACAGGCAGAACCCCACATCGGACACCCGGTGGAAGAAATTTATACCGATGTGGAAGAGCAGTTAAACGAGCGTCAAGTTAAAGAATTCAAGACAACTTTAATTAGCTTGCAAGATTTGGTAAAATCTCAACCTAAAGACGCCAAAGTTGCCACAGAATTTGGCACTTCAATGCAAGCAGTGGATGCGGCAATTCAAGGGATACCGGAAGCACAACGCCAGTCGCCGAAATTTGTGCTGCAAGTAATTAACGGGTTGCTCGATGCGGCGAATGCAGAATATGGGGCAGCGATCGCAGATAATAAAATCTCAGCGCTGATTGAATATCAAGACTCGCGCGGGTTCGTTATTTACGCCAATACCCTCTACCAAACTATCGCCGCTCAAATGGAAAAAGAGCAGCCAGAAGCTCATAAAGCCATTACTACCAGCATGGCGGAACTGGCAAAAAATTGGCCTAGCGTCACCGCACCAGCAGCACCCGTAAAAACACCCGATCAAGTGACGCAACTGATTAAAACAATTGAGCAAAATTCTCAAAAAGTAATCGGTGGCTAGTTGTAAGTTTTTGTAGTATTGAAATTTCAGATGCCAACTTGAAAGAAGTTGGAAGAAACCAGCAAGCATCTGAAATTAACTATAAAATTATAATTTGCCCCTTTACTAATCAATCAACCATGAGAGAACTTGACCAGGAGAAAGCCATCCACCTGCTGAACAGCATCATGGAATTTGAACTAGCGGGTGTCGTGCGGTATACACACTATTCACTAATGGTGACTGGCCCGAATCGGATACCCATTGTCAACTTTTTCAAACTGCAAGCGACGGAATCTTTAACCCACGCGCAACAAGTGGGAGAAATTATCACAGGTTTAGAAGGTCATCCCAGCCAGAAAATTGCGACAATTGAGGAAACTTACAAACACAACGTGAAAGATATTTTGGAGGAAACTTTAAACCACGAGAAAAAAGCTCTAAGCATGTATAAACAGTTGCTGGATGTTGTTGAAGATGCCAGCATTTACCTCGAAGAATTTGTTCGTACCATGATCGGTACGGAAGAAGCGCACACGATCGAAATCAAAAAAATGTTGCGCGATTTCAGTTAAAGGCTAATTGGTAATTGGTAATTGGTAATTGGGTTAGATTTATACTAAGGATCTATTGGTAATGACCTATTACCCATTACCCATTACCCATTACCCATTACCCAATGACAAATTATGGATTTTAGTGCTGCTTTACCAACATTTGTAATTACGCTGCGCGAGGGAGTAGAAGCCGCCCTCGTGGTGGGAATTGTCCTCGCTTATATCAAAAAAGCCCAGCAACCTCGGCTCAAATCTTGGGTTTATGCTGGCGTGGTAGTTGGACTTATAGCCAGTGCTTTGGTGGGTTTGTTATTTGGCTTGGTGGTGCAAGAATTAAGCGCATCTAATCCCAAGTACGCACCCGCAATCGAGCCGTTTTTGGAAGGGGTGTTTAGCGTTATAGCGATCGCAATGCTGAGTTGGATGCTGATCTGGATGACTCAGCAAGCACGCACCCTCAAAGCGCAAGTCGAAGGCGCTGTCGGTTCTGCTTTAAAACAAAATAACAAAACCGCTGCTTGGGGCATTTTTAGCTTAATATGCATCGCCGTTTTGCGCGAAGGCTTTGAAACCGTCTTATTTATCTTGGCGAAGTTTCAGCAAGGTTGGATTCCCGCCTTCGGTGCTGTAGCAGGATTGTTAGGAGCGATAGGAATTGGCGTTTTACTGTTTAAATGGGGCATCAAGATCAACATTCGGCAATTCTTCAAAATCATGGGGATATTTCTGCTGTTGATCGTTTCTGGTTTAGTAATATCAGCCCTAGCACATTTTGACACCGCCGTCCATACCTTAGCGCGGATGGATCGTCAGTCGGAATCGTTATGTTTTTACTACGAACACTTTGCCAAAAACCCATCCTGCATTTTAGGGCCGATGGTTTGGAATACGAGTAAAATCCTGCCGGATCGTCAATTTCCTGGGATTATTCTGCATACCTTGTTTGGTTATACAGACAAGCTGTATTTGGTGGAAGCGATCGCATACGTTCTGTTTTTAGCCACCGTTGGTAGCGTCTATTTCCGCAGTTTAGGCGGTCAACCCAAATTATCCACCAGCAATAAATCCGCTTAACGAATGGCTGTAAACTGTCAACTGGGCATAGAGACAGGGGAAAGCAATTATACCCGCTGCCTCTATGCCCTTGAGATTACAACCCTAACTGGTTGCCGCGCTTGTACTGCTCGTAAGCGGCGTAAAATAGGCCAGCCAAGGTTACCAGAATCAAGCCGAGTACGATGCCTGAAAGAAGGGGTTCTACCATGTCAGATCTCCTTGGGTCAGTTTTCTAACCTGTATGTTAACGTTTATTGCTAGTTTCCCATATTACCGGCGATCGCACACCATAGCAGCAACGAAGCAAAATCCTTAAGACTGGCTTAAATCCAGCACCAGCGGCCTGAACGGCGAGTGATAATAGCTTGCTTGGTGAGGCGGGAAATCTTAAGCTATGTATATGAATAAAAACTTCCTTTTACATCCTGGCTTTAACCCTAAGTCCAGTCACCCGGGCGCGAAGGGCGGCAGCCATCGCCTGGGTGTCAGGATGTCAGCCAAATGCGATCGCTCCTAACCCTCTCTGTAGGGCTATTTCTATGGGAGATAGCTTTGGATTCCTACAAAACGTTGCCATCTAGGAGTATCCCCCCTAGAAAGCGCCGTTGGCTTTAAAAATTGTCTGTCGATATAAACCTCATACCATAAGTATTCCGAATCCACTCGCTGCCACAAGTGCAGAGGGGTGAAAACGGGAAGGTTAAACAGGAAAACGTTTGGAAAAGCAAGCTCCCACACCAGAAGTTTTAATTTGGCAGCTTATCGGCACATGTCTGGCTGTGCTGCTGATCGTTTTGTTGGCAAATTTAGGCGTTCATCAGTGGCAGTTACAAGACCCTTATGTTAAAAATGTCTTGTCCCTGACGGGCGATCCGGTTCGGGGTCATGCTATCTTTCAGATGAACTGTTCTGGGTGTCATGGATTACAAGCCGATGGTCGTGTTGGCCCCAGTTTGCAGGGAGTTTCTAAGCATAAGTCAAAAATCGGTTTAATTCACCAAGTCACCAGCGGCGACACGCCACCAATGCCGCAGTTTAAACCTAATCCCCAAGATATGGCTGATTTGTTGAGTTATTTGGAACAGCTTTAACAGTTGATAGTTGATAGTTGATAGTTGATAGTTGATAGTTGATAGTTGA
>CAYXCW010000110.1:8530-26000 GCA_964463555.1 uncultured bacterium | reverse complement strand
CTGTCCACTGTCCACTGTCCACTGTCCACTGTCCACTGTCCACTGTCCACTGAAACATAAGAACTTTCTCATGAAACTTTAATAAAAATTTTATCTACAGATCCGATAGTGAGGGTAGAAAGAGAGCCGGGAAATAAATTTCCGGCTCAAAGCTAAAACCCGTTAAAACGGGTTATCAGATCTTGTCCGATACTCACTCGTTACCAGGCTACAGCCTGGTAACGCAGATCCAGAGGCTCCCGCCTCTGGTACATCGGCGTGGAAATTGAACCTGTTTTAACAGGTTTAAGCTTTGAGCTTGAAATTTATTTCAAGGCTACTGTGACTTCTGGAAACCTTGGTTCTACTTAATTTAGTGACTTATCGGGGGAAAATATGACAGCAACAGTTATAAAGAACGCACCAGAACACCAGTGGCACAATTTACCTGAAGACAAGATCGGTCATATTTTAGCAACCGACCTGGAAAAAGGTTTAGAAGAAACTGAAATTCCCCAGCGCGTGCGCGAATATGGGACAAACGAACTAACAGCAAAAGAAGGCAAACCAGTTTGGTTAAAATTCATCCTGCAATTTAACCAACCCCTCCTGATCATCTTGGTGTGCGCCGGTGCAATTAAAGCATTACTTGGAGAGTGGATAAATGCCAGCGTAATTTGGGGCGTTACCACAACAAATGCGATTATTAGCTTTACCCAGGAAGCGCAAGCAGAAAGCGCGATCGCAGCGCTTGCTTCGGCTGTCCGTACTGAAGCTACCGTGATTCGCAGCGGCAAAAAATTAAAAATTCCCTCCCAAGAATTAGTACCGGGAGATTTAGTATTACTCACCTCTGGCGACAAAGTTCCCGCCGATTTGCGCTTAATCAAAACCCGCGATTTGCAAATCGATGAATCTGGTTTGACGGGCGAATCGGTAGCAGTTGAAAAAGATACCGAAGATGCAACCTTGCCACCAGAAACCCCTTTAGCAGAACGCTTAAATATGGCGTATGCAGGAGGTTTCGTCACCTTTGGACAAGGTAGCGGGATTGTGATTGCCACGGGGAATAAAACCGAAACGGGTAAAATTTCCCAGTTAATCGAACAACGGGTAGATTTAACCACGCCCTTGACGCGCAAGTTTAATCAATTCAGCCAAAATTGGCTTTACTTCGTGTTATTTGCGGCGACGATGACCTTTGCGATTGGTTTGGGAAGATATACTTTTCAAGATGCTGTAGAACCTGCGATCGCATTAATTGTTGGCGCCATTCCTGAAGGTTTGCCCGCAGTTATTACCGTTACTCTGGCAGTTGGCGTCGCCCGGATGGCGAGGCGAAATGCCATTATTCGCAAATTACCAGCAGTAGAAACCCTCGGCGGTGCGACAGTTATTTGTTCCGATAAAACTGGAACTTTGACCGAAAATCAAATGACTGTCCAAGAAATTTATACCGGCGGTGAAACTTATACAGTTACGGGTGGCGGTTACAATCCGGAAGGGGAAATTCAACATCAAGAACAGCCAATTAATGCCAAAGATATCCCGATTTTATCAGAATTGTTGTTAGCAGGAGTATTGTGCAACGATTCCCACTTGGAACAAAAGGACGGCAACTGGGTAGCAATTGGAGATCCCACCGAAGGCGCGTTAATTACCGTTGCCAATAAAGCGGGGATAATTCAAGCAGCAGCAGAAAGAATGAACCCCAGATTTGACTCAATTCCCTTCGAGTCTCAGTTTCAATACATGGCAACTTTGCACCAAACTCGCAATGCCAAGGTAATTTATGTCAAAGGTTCGGCGGAAGCAATTTTAAAACGCTCTTCTGCTGCTTTAAATAATGACGGAGAACTTACCACACTCGATGTAGAAGCGATTAACCAGCGCGTCGATGAAATGGCAAAACAAGGGTTGCGAGTGCTAGCTTTTGCCAAGAAAAAAGTAGGAGAATCACAAGATAAAGTCGATCATTCTGATATTGAATCGGGGTTGGAATTCATCGGATTGCAAGCAATGATCGATCCGCCCCGCCCGGAAGCGATCGCTGCCGTTTACGCCTGTCAGCAAGCGGGAATTCAGGTGAAGATGATCACGGGAGATCACATCACCACCGCACAAGCGATCGCCCGCCGCATGGGTTTCCGCAATCAGAATAAAAAAGTTGTGGCATACACAGGTGCCCAACTTGCCAACATGAGCCAAAACGAATTAGCAAATGCGGTAGAAGAAGGGGTAGTATTTGCCCGCGTTGCCCCCGAACAAAAGCTGCGAATTGTTGAAGCATTGCAATCAAAAGGCGAAATCGTAGCGATGACGGGAGACGGCGTAAACGACGCCCCCGCCCTCAAACAAGCGGATATTGGTATCGCAATGGGAAGCGGTACGGAAGTATCAAAAGAAGCGGCAGATATGCTGTTAACTGATGATAATTTCGCCTCGATTGCAGCAGCGGTAGAAGAAGGGCGATCGGTTTATAAGAACCTGATTAAAGCGATTAGCTTTATTCTCCCAGTCAACGGTGGGGAATCGATGACGATTTTGATTAGCACGCTATTGGGTCGAGAATTGCCAATTTTGTCGCTACAAATTCTCTGGCTAAACATGCTCAACTCGATTACAATGACGGTTCCTCTCTCCTTTGAACCCAAGTCAGAAGGAGTGATGAAACAGCCTCCCCGCCCGGTTAACGAACGCTTCCTAACGCAAAATCGCATCAAGCGAATTATTGCAGTTTCTCTCTACAACTGGACGCTGATTTTCGGCATGTTTGAATTTGTCAGACAAGCACCTTGGGGCAGCATCGAATTAGCCCGCACAATGGCAATTCAAGCATTAGTCATGGGGCGGATTTTTTACCTGCTCAGTATTAGTCAGTTGCTGCCTTCCTTGATTGCTAAATTCCAAGGTTCAACAGAAAAAGTCAGCGGTGCGCCCGCCCTGGCAGGTGGGATTATTGTCGCCCTAATCTTGCAGATTATCTTCGCCAACTCCCAGTTTATTAACAACATCTTCCAAACCGCACCCATGACGCTCGATCAGTGGATTGTCTGCTTCTTAGCTAGTTTACCGATGATTGCGATCGCCGCATCCGTCAACCGCTTCGATCCGCCCAACTAATTCAACAGTTGACAGTGGACAGTGGACAGTGGACAGTGGATAGTGGACAGTGGACACTTAACAGAAAATTACAACTCAACCAACTCACAAAAGAGGGGAATATCCCCTCTTTTTATGATTAAACTAGGCGCGGTTTTTACAGCTGATACCTCCCTTTTTTATAAGTCTGCGTAGGCAGACTTTGTATGTGTAGCCGCGACTTCAGTCGTTAGGCAAAAAGTCGGTAATTCCAGGGGAGTTGGTATGAATCTCAAAAACAGATTAAATCAACCCGCCCCCTTACACCTACAGAATCCCGGCTTCTTTAAGAAACTGGGATTCTAAAGCTCGCTCTGCAAAATCTATCCTGAGATAGATGCACCTAGAAAATCGGATACTAACATGAAAAAGCCCGCTCAGAATTTTCTAACTTTCACAGCTAGACAATTTGAAACAGGTGTGCTTTAATGTTTTGGAATCAGAGTAAGTCAGCCTAATCCAGCTTTTGTTGGAGCGGAGGAACCAAATTGTGGGGCAAATCTCTGCTAGTTTCGTGAGGAGTGCAGTAGAGAAGGGCAACTCTCAGCCCTAGTCCGTCAGCTAACTTCGTAGGCATTGAGAGGAGACTGAAGAGCGAGCATTTTCTGTAATGTTCTAAACTCATCAGTGTCCTTGGCTGGTACTGCTCAGTAACTTTTGTACCTGCTTCTGACACCTATGACAATACAACTCAACTTGTCTGCGATACTTTGCTTCGCAAAACGCTTCGCGATCGCTGTTGCTGGACAAGCAGCTTGGCGACGCGCTAAACCGATCGTTGTTCGCGATGTTGTTATCCTACCAGCTATTGGTTTTTTAGGAATCATTATCCTATGGTGGATTATCGCACTTGCCAATCACGAATTAATGCCTACGCCGCCAGAGGCACTGGTCGCTAATTTAGATTACATTCTCAATCCATTTTACCAGCGCGGCCCCGGAAATTTAGGGATTGGTTGGTTATTGCTGGCAAGTTTAAGGCGGGTAATGCTGGGATTTCTTTTAGGTGCTGTAGTGGCAATTCCGCTAGGTTTCCTAATCGGCATGTCCAAAGAAGCGATGTTAGCAATCAATCCCATCATTCAAATTTTCAAGCCCGTATCGCCCCTGGCTTGGCTGCCGATTTCCCTAGCAATTTTTAACCTGGCAGATCCTTCAGCAATTTTTGTCATTTTCATCACCTCTTTGTGGCCTACGATTATTAACACCGCGCTTGGGGTATCCAGCGTTTCCAAAGATTATATCGATGTAGCGCGAGTGTTAGAAATGCCCCGCTGGCGGCGCATTACCAAAATTATTTTACCAGCCAGCTTGCCTTATATTTTTACGGGATTGCGGATTAGTCTAGGCATTGCTTGGCTGGTAATTGTAGCGGTAGAAATGCTGACGGGCGGGATTGGCATCGGCTTTTTTGTCTGGGATGAATGGAGTAGATTAAACCTAAGTTCGGTATTCTTAGCCGTGTTAGTAATTGGCTTAACCGGCTTACTCCTAGACTTCGCCGTCAGCAGAATAGAAGCCTTCGCAACACATCGCCCCAGAAAAGCAAATTAACAGTGGACAGTGGACAGTGGACAGTGGACAGTTGACAGTTGACAGTTGACAGTTGACAGTTACTTTTCGCTCAAGCTTATAGGATTGCGAGCTAGGTAATGGGTAATAAGTAATTAGCGATCGCAGAGCGCAGATTTGAGATTTGAAGTTAAATCTAAAATCTAAAATCTGCCATCTAAAATTACCAATTACCAATTACCAATTACCAATTACCCATTCACAAATTGTATGCAAAACCAACATAATTTGAACCGCAGAGAATTTCTGTTGGGAATGGGGGCGACGGCGGCAACAATCGCACTTTCTTCCTGTGCCATATCGGGTGACAGATCTGCCAAAGGACTGACAGAAGAAGCGTTAGCCGTCGAACCTGTAGTAGATGCGAGAACCTTAGAAAAACCCGATATTACAGTTGGGTATGTGCCTGTAAATGATTGTGCGCCATTTGCGATCGCTTGGAAAAAAGGCTTCTTCCGCAAATATGGACTCAACGTCAAACTCAGCCGCGAAGCCAGTTGGGCAACCTCCCGCGACGGCTTAGTTTTTGGACGCCTCGACGCCTCCCCCGTCGTCTCCGGTGCCGTCACCAACGCCAGAATCGGTGCAGAAGGCGCGCGCCACGCCCCTCTGTGCGGTGCAATGACCATCCACCGCCACGGCAACGCCATGACGATGAATAAAGCCATGTGGGATTTTGGGTTACGTCCTTGGAAAGAATATAACGGCGATTTAGAAGCATTTGGACGCGATTTTCGCAACTATTTTGCACAACAACCCCCAGAAAAAAAAGTCTGGGCAGTTGTTCTGAGTTCCGCCATTTACGAATACTTTGTCCGCTACTTATCCGCAGCAGCAGGCGTCGATCCGTTTGCGGAATTTCGCGTCATTATCGTTCCACCACCCCAAATGGTAACAAATGTCAGAATTGGCGCCATGCAAGCTTATATGGTTGCAGAACCTTGGAATACAAGGGCAATTTCAGGAAACGAAGGAATCGGCTTTACCTTCGCCCAAGGTAAAGAAATTTGGGAAGGACACCCAGACCGAATTTTAGGAGTGAGAGAAGACTTTATCAACAACCATCCTAAAACCTATCGTTCCCTAGTCAAAGCAATGATAGAAGCCTGCCAATATTGCAGCAAAACGGAAAACCGCGCCGAAATTGCCGAACTAATTACCGATCGCTCATTTACAGGCGCAAAACCCAAAAAAGGCTCCGTTGATAAATTTACCAGACCGGGAATTGTGGGAGAATATAACTATGGTGGATTTGATGAGAAAAACCGCACCATAGCATCAGATGAAACCACACTTTTCTTCGATCTACCTCCCAATCTTGCCCTCGATCCGAGGTACCATTCCACCTTTTTATGGCAGTCCCAAAGTCTCTGGTTAATGACGCAAGCCGCAAGGTGGGGACAAATCAAAGAAATTCCCAAAAATGCCGAACAGTTGGCGCGTACAGCTTGGAGAACAGACCTTTATCGCGAAATTGCCGCCGAAATGGGAATTGAATGTCCAACGGAAGATTACAAAATCGAACCCGCCACAGCATTCATAGACAATAAACAATTCGACCCCAGCGATCCGGTAGGTTATCTCAACAGTTTTGAAATTAAAGCAAATCGTCCTAAGAGGTTTTTTATGTCATAAATATTCTGTTAAACTCGCCGCTACCACTCCAAACAGCATTTTAGTCAGTTTTAACTGACTTTAGCTTTAAGCCGGAAATTTATTTCCAGGCTTCGTCGCAAGATTTGAGCTGTCCTAGTCATTAACTTACCCACGATGTAGATGAGGCAATTTACATGTCAGATCGCATCGTATTGATGACAAATGGCCCTGCTGCTACGATTGGGGAAATATTAGAAGTACCGTTTGCTCATCCGCGCGATCGCCAAGCCATGCGCGAATCTAAAGAATACTACGAACTACGGAACCACGCCCTAGATTTTCTGGAGCGCTATTTTACCCCAGACGAATAGATTCACATTTCCCCACCAGCACCTACAAAACTGAATAACTTTACAAAAAATTAAGAAAATTCCATCTTTACGAAAGAGTTCTTTTTCTGTAGGATGCAACCAAGTCATTCACTCTGTATAGAGGCATACCGTGGAAAACTGGCAAGCCATCATCGCTACGACAACATTTGTTACTGTCATCTTCTTAGTCATGACAGAGTGGATACACCTAACAATTGCCGCATTTTTAGGTGCAGTGCTACTCGTATTTCTAAACGTCATGACTTTGCCAGAAGCCATTAGTTACATCGGTCAAAGTCACGGCACTCTGGGTTTATTCTTCGGCATCATGGTACTCGTGCGCGCCTTTGAACCCACCAAAATTTTTGACTACTTAGCCACGCAGATGGTGATATTGGCTAAAGGCAGAGGCAATCTTTTACTCTTGGGTATAGTCGGCATTACAACGCCTGTCTGTGCTGTTTTACCCAACGCCACAACCGTCATGTTGCTAGCACCATTAATTCCACCCATAGCACAGGACGTCGGAGTCGATTTTGTCCCATTACTGATTTTGATGGTATTTGTTGCCAATAGCACCGGACTGCTAACACTCGTAGGAGATCCTGTCAATTTTATTGTAGGCGATGCTATTAACATCAGCTTTACAGATTACATGCTGAGATTGAGTCTAGGTGGTGTAGTTGCACTGCTCACATTATTAGCTACTCTACCGCTTTTATTCCGCAAAATTTGGTTCAGGAAACTGGATAATCTGGATCAACTACCACACCCCAAAATCAATCATCCACGAACTTTGATCGTAGGAGGAATAATTGTAGCCTTCGTACTGCTGTTTTTTGTTATAGGAGAATCGCTCCCAGTGCCAATTGCACCCGCTGCCGTTGCCTTGATGGGAGCTGCTTTAGCCCTACTCCTAGCTCACCATACCAAAATAGATACAGTCAACAATATCTTGCGCGATGTAGACTGGAGTACCTTGATCTTTTTTATGTCTACTTTTGTCCTGATTGGCGGACTGGAAAAAACAGGTGTCTTCAACAGCGTATTAAGCGTATTGACAGTTATCATGGGAAAAAACATTTTATTGGGTTCGATGTTTTTGCTTTTCTTGACCGGCATCATATCCAGCGTTGTTCCCAATATCCCCCTCGTAGTAGCAATGGTGCCATTACTCAAACAATACGTTGTCAATGTAGGATTAGTAGGAGCAGAAGTTTTATCGTCAGACTTTCAAGGACAGTTTCCCCCCGAAGTGCTGCCGTTATTTTATGCCATGATGTTTGGGGCAACTTTAGGAGGAAATGGCACCCTAGTAGGCGCATCATCCAATATCGTAGCAGCGGGAATTTCTGAGCAGCATGGACGGCGAATCTCGTTTAAAAGATTTCTACATTACGGCATCCCTGTAATGACGTTGCAATTATTAACATCTGCCTTATTTGTTATCCTTCGTTTCCTATTGTAGAGGCGGGTTAAACCAACCATTTATGCAATAATCAAGAATTTTATTAAGAATCCCGGTTTCTTGAAGAAACCGGGATTCTGCTATGTGTGTTGATAAAAATAGTAGGGTGAGTTAGCGACAGCGTAACGCACCGCCAAACTCTATTGATAAAAATAGTAACGTACCCCCAAAGAGGATGACGGTGCGTTACGGCTGCGCCTAACGCACCCTACGCATCTTAATAATACCTAAAAAACAAATAGTTATTAGTCATTAGTCATTAGCTGATGCCCCTTCAACTAATGACTAATGACTAATAACTAAGAACTAACTAAAGAGAGGAGGTATGTTCGGTTTTTAGTGGGTATAAGAGATGAAGTGCAGCACGTCGCGCAGAACGCTATAGCCAGCCATATCCCACAGCAAATAGGCGAGGAAGCCAATCATAGCAAGGCGACCATTCCACAATTCTGCTTGAGGATTGAAGCCAAATAAGAAAGCGTTGCGGTCTTTACCGTTGTAGGCTAGAGCAACAGGAGGTAGATTGGTGGTGCTGCGAGTTTCAGGAGATTGCATAATTTTCAAGCCTCGATTTACATTACTTAACGTTTCATACTTTGATAGTAGCTACCCTAAACAAGACCGAGGTCTACCTATAGGTACAGAAAGCAAGCTATCTAAAGGTTGATCTCAAAAATGCTATTTTCAATACAAAACTCTATCCCTAGAAAGTGAGCAACTAGCTAGAAACTCAATAAATAATTCCAACTCGATCGCGACTTAGGCGCGACGAGGACAGAAACCGGGTTTCTTGGCGTAAATCCTGTTCATATAAACTGCCTTCTCTATCCTGCTCTTGCAGCAAAGTTCAGACTTGGGAGAGATGTTTTTACCCCTCAGATCCAGCCATTCTAACCCAAGGGGTGCGAACTTTTGCCCTAATACGGCGTAGGAACGCGGCCTAGATAATTAGTTTTCAAAACTATCTAAATTGTTGCTGCGTCCCAACTGTCCGGCTGTATTCTATAAATCTCAAAAACAAGAGAAAATGAGGGAAATTCTATGATTGACATTTCACAATTAACGCTGGAACCGCATAGCTTACCATTTTGGCTATTGCAGATTCCCGTTCCCGTGCCTGCTCCGGTGGTTCCCGTGCCTGTGCGAGCGGCGGAAGCAATTTCTTCGGTACGGTTTTTTGAAGCCTTGATTGCTGGGATAGTGCTGGCGTTTGCCTTCCAACTGTTACTAACAAATCTTTCTGTGGCGGCTGGGATTTCCTATCTGGGACGCAAATCAGACGATGATTCCGACTCGGATCGTCATGATTCTGGTAGCATTGGCGGTACGATTAACAAAGTTAGCAAAACTGTGGGAATTTGGACTTTAGTCACGGTTACGCTTTCCTTATTCCTGGCTTGTTTTTTAGCAGTAAATCTCAGCTTGCTCACCTTTGATATAGGGTTGGGCGCTATTCTAGGTCTGGTGATCTGGGGTGCGTATTTCTCGCTGCTAGTTTGGGCGAGTTCAACCACGGTAGGCTCGTTAATTGGTTCGATTGTTAATACCGCTACCAGCGGGTTTCAAGCAATTTTAGGGACAGCAACGGCAGCGTTGGGTGCAAAAGCAGCCAGCAATCAAGTTGTTGCTACCGCCGAAGCCGCCGCCGCCGCAGTTGGTCGGCAAATTGGTAGCGCCATCGACCCGGTGAATATCCGCCATTCCTTGGAAGATTATCTAGAAACGCTGCGCCCTGCGGATTTAGATGTAAAAGCCATCCGGCGGGAATTTGAATCTTTGCTGGCGTCGCCAGATTTGAGATCGATTTCTCCGGAAAATCTCAAAAACATTAATCGCGATACGTTTGTAGATTTGGTGAGCAAAAACACCAATCTTTCCAAACGCGATGCTAACCGGATTGTAGACCAACTCGAAGGCGCTTGGAAGCAAGCCACGAATCGCTTACCGCAGGGGGATGTAATGGCAGAATTGGTGGACTATATCAAATCTGCTCAAGCTAAAGAGTTAAAATCCCCCGAAAGCGCGAAACTCGACCAATTAATTGCAGAAATGCGCTCATCGCGGCAAGCAACTCAAGAACAAACCGATAAAGCTCCCGGTTTGTTCGGTCAAGCACGGCAAATGGCGATGAGTGCGATTACCGCCGCACTAATGGGAAGAACAGATCTGTCGGATTTAGATATCCAATCGATCTTAAATCGACTCAAAGACGTCAAAGATCAAGCTGTAGGTGGTGCAAAACAACTAACTGGTCAACCTCAACCTACCAATACAATTCGGCTGGATATTGAAAACTATCTAATGAATGCCTATCCCTGGCAATTAAACCGGGAAGCAGTGAGGCAAGAATTTAGAGATGTCATCTACGATGCGGAAGCAGATCCGATTGAAGTTCGCCGTCAATTGGAGCAAATTAAGCGGCAAGATTTTTTCAATATCCTGCAAGAAAAAGGTCTGCTGACTCAAGACGAAATTAACCAAATTGCCGATCGCTTGGAATCAACCCGGCTAGAGGTTTTAAATTCAGTTATTGCGGCAGAAGAACGGGAAAAAATCTTCGACCTCCGCAGGCGAGTAGAAAATTATCTCCGTTATACGCCGAAAGAACAACTGAATACTTCTGGTATTTTGAGCAATTTCAAACCGCTGCTGGAAGATACCGAGGGGAATTACGAACAGTTGGAGGTTCGCTTCGCTCAATTAGATCGCGCTACTTTGCTGCAAATGCTGTATCAGCGCGCCGATATAACTCCCACAGAAGCTGACGCAATTGCCAACGATTTGGAAAGAACTCGCGATTTGGTAGCGTCCGAAGCGAAAGGTTTGCAAGATCGCGCCAAAGCGGAAGCAGAAGCGCTGTGGCTCAATTTAGAGTCGTATCTGCGGAATACGGGCAAAGAAGAACTCAATCCCGATGCGATTAAGCGCGATTTGCGGACTCTGCTGGATAACCCTAGCGCTGGGATGTATTTGATCCGCGCCCGTTTGTCGCGCTTCGATCGCGATACTTTGGTTAAATTGCTATCTCAGCGTCAAGACTTGAGCGAAGCTCAGGTGAATCGGATTGCCGATCAAGTGCAAGATTCGTGGAGTAGCGTTGTCCACGCGCCGCAAGCGGTGGCGGATAAAGCGAAAGAACAATACGATAGCGTTACGAATGCGATCGCCGACTACCTCCGCAATACCGGCAAAGACGAACTCAATCCCGACGGTATTCAGCGCGACTTCTCCAGACTGTTCGAGAATCCCAAAGAAGGCGCGATCGCTCTCCGCCGTCGCTTGTCTCAAATCGATCGCGATACCCTAGTAAAACTACTGAGTCAGCGGCAAGACTTGAGCGAAGACCAAGTCAATCAAATTATCGATCAAGTCCAAGATTCGATTAACAACATCGTCAAAGCGCCTCGCCGCCTCGCCAGACGGACGCAAGCCCAAGTGCAAGATTTCCAAACCACTTTGCAAGAATACCTGCGGAATACGGGCAAAGATGCGCTGAATCCCGAAGGTATCAAACGCGACTTGCAATTGCTGCTGCACGATCCGCGGGTGGGAATGGAAAGTTTAGGCGATCGCCTCTCGCAAATCGACCGCGACACGTTGATAAAATTGCTATCTCAGCGTCAGGATATCTCCGAGGCAGAAGCTACGCGGATTGTCGATCAAGTTTTAGCAGTGCGCGATCAATTTGTGGAACAAGTGCGGACTATCCAACGTCGCATACAAGATGTTGTCGATGGGATTTTTGCCCGCATCCGCAACTACCTGAACTCCTTGGATCGTCCCGAACTCAACTATGATGGCATCAAGCGCGATGTCCGCCGGGTGTTTGAAGATCCCCAAGCAGGTTTCGATGCTTTACGCCATCGTCTAAGCGAGTTCAACCGCGACACCCTGGTAGCCCTTTTAAGTTCCCGCGAGGATATTTCTGAAGCCGATGCCAACCGCATTATCGACCAAATTGAATCGGCACGTAACAACGTTTTGCAACGGGCAGAAAGGATTCAGCAGGAAGCACAGCGACGTGTGGAAGAAGTCAAGCGACAAGCAGCTAAGCAAGCTGAAGAAACCCGCAAAGCCGCTGAAACCGCTGCTTGGTGGTTATTTGGCACCGCGCTGGTATCGGCTATAGCTGCGGCGCTGGCGGGTGCGATCGCTGTCGCCACCTAGTCTTTAAAGTTTTCTCCGCTAACCTTAAATCCAAGCCTCTCAACCTTGAGAGGCTTTTTTATCGCTGACCCAGAAACCGGGTTTCTTTGATAGCCGATGTCAATTCCGTTTGTTGCGGTGGGAAAAATAACCTGGGAGATGAACGAGATGAGCAAGACAAGGAAGACAAGGAAGACAAGGAATACTCTTGAAGTAGAACTAATTTCTTCACTAGCTCCAAGCGCTCCCTCAGCTCCCTCAGCTCCCTCATCTTCCCCATCTTCTCCACCTTTCTTACGTAATCTTGGGTAAAAGAGGTGAATCTACAATTAGATTTATGGAGTCTCGATCGTGAATTCCATCGAATTTGACCAGTTTATAGATCGGTGTTACGAAGAATTAGAGAAAAAGCAATTTTATTTAAAAGCAGAATTCGGCATCGGATACTGCGAAAAACCTGAGATTGACTGGACGCGAGGAATTTTACAACTCAAAGAAAACTCCACTGTTAAACTACAGGCAAAAATTACACCAATAGGTTCTTATTCCACAACCAATTCCACCTGGATGTGGGCGTGGGAATATCCATCTATCGCCGCTTCCCTGAAACAGAAATGCGCGCGAATCAAAGAATTAGGCAGGATTGCAAGACCGGAAATATTTGCCAACAGTATTTTTACCGCAGAACCAGAAACCCCTTGGGAAATAGCTGCTATGGCTTGTCACCACTTCAAATCAATGGGCTGTTATCGTGCAGCATTTGGAGGAGTTTGGGTTTTTGCTACTATTGATGAGATTGAAACTGTAGGAAGTTACAGTTAAATATACCAACCTAACCCCCCTTAAAAAGGGGAAAACCGAATTCAAAGTCCCCCTTAAAAAGGGGGATTTAGGGGGAGCTAAAATTCTTTAACTCATAACTAGAAAGTTGAGTTAATATTATTTCAAACCTGGAGCTAATGGCTAATGGCTAATGGCTAGTGTGAGGAAAATTTCTCTATTAGCAATTAGCAACTTGCCTAACTAGCTGTGTGTAGAAATGTATTGTTCGAGGAACTGCTTTATCTGCGGGTTGGCATTACAATCAAAACCAGCTTCGCCTGCTTTCTCAAATACTTGTTCTGGGGTCATGCCTTGCCGCGTTGCCAGATTCATGAATGCCATTGCACCCGCGCGCATTGCACTAGCACAGTGAATCAAAGCCGGTTTCGGTAGTGCGTCAATTTGCGCTAAAACTCGATCGGTCAACTCGTCTGTCATTTCGCTGGGTTTGACGGGAATGTTCACATATTCGAGTCCGGCGGCTTCTGCTATTTGCCGTTCGTCGGGCAAAAATCCCTGTTCATCGGGCGATCGCAGATTTAACACCGACTTGTAACCCTCTGCTGCTGCTTGTTGCAACTGTTCAGGCGCCACCTGTCCTGCTACGCTCAGATCCGCATCGATCTTTTTGATGTCCATTGCTATCTTCAGTCTCAACTCTATACACTATATTACTATTTGGTAATATGGTAGAGAATATCTAACTGAAGGCGTAATTTTTAGGTTTGTATGTTAAAGGTATCTCCGCAAGCACTTGTTGCCGTGGCTTGTCTCAAGTCTGGAGGGAAAAACGTGACCGAAATCATCGAGGCGACGGGACTGGGACAGGCGAATGTTTCCAAGCATTTGAAGGTGCTGACGCAAGCAGGGATTGTGACTCGCACGCCACAGGGAACGAGCGTATTTTACGAAATTACCGACCCCATCGTGTTTCAGCTCTGCGAGGTGGTGTGCGATCGCTTAGCGATTAGACTAGACGAACAAACTCAACAGTTACAACAACTGAAAAACCTCCGGCGTTAGTTCATGCCCAAATACTGGAGAATGCCCCGCGCGATCGCTGCCGCCATTTGACTTTGGTAAGCTGGATCGGTCAATCTCCGACTCTCGGATGGCGAAGTCACGTAACCCGTTTCTACTAAAACGGCGGGCATTGGGTTATTGCGGAGAACAAAAAATCTAGCGCGGCGCACGCCTCGGTTATTAATATCAAGACTCTGTAAAATACTGTTGTGGATTGTCCGCGCCAGGGCAGCGCCGTTACCGAAATAATAGGTTTCTAGTCCATTCACATCAGGACGATTGACGATCGCATTGGCATGAATGCTGACAAACACATCTGCATCCACCCGCTTGGCAATTTGTACCCGTGGCGCTAAATCGACAAAATAATCGCTGTCCCGCGTCAAAATTACTTGAATCCCCCTTTGTTCTAATATGCGCGCCACCTGTTGCGAAATTGACAAGATAATATCTGCCTCGTGAATTCCGCCCACGCCAATCGCGCCTACATCTTTGCCTCCATGTCCGGGATCTATTACCACCACGGGGCGGGTTTTGGGAACGCGGGGTATTATCCTCTCAACCGGCGGTTCAACGACGCTACGGGGTGGCGGTGGTGCTGGCGGCGGTACGGGTATCGGACTGCTGGCGTCCGGATCGGTAACAAAATCGCCGGGTGGGGGATTAGTAACTGCGCCCATGCCTTGCGGAGTCGGTAATTGCACCGTCCAAGTAGTGGGTGAAATACCGACGACTTTGACTTGCTGAGGGTCGAGATCGTAACCTGGAGCCAATTCAATCACAATCCGCGTTGTTTGGTTATCAAACTGTCCCACCCGCACAGAACGGATCGCTCCTCTTAATTCCCGCCTCCCCGTAGGCCATCCTCCTAGCGATGTCCCTGGCAAATCAACTACTAAGCGAGTAGGGTTAAAGAGTAATTGTGCCTTGGGTTGAATGCCTTCGTCAGTTCTAAAAACCAGGCGATTAGCATTGGCATCAAAGCGCCAAAACCGTAAATTAGCTGCGTCTACCGGAGAAGATAGTAAAAAAAAGCCTAAAAGACCGGGTAACAGCTGATGTAATTTCAAAATAATGTCTCCAATCCCGCGCGCGGTATAACCAGTTACTAGACACTAGCTTTTGGCAAATCCAGATTATACATCGAAATTAGTTGACGCGATCGCCAGCTGGTGCGGTGATAAAAAGCTTTTCGCTTTGCTTATAATTTAGGACTTACGCGCCAAGATCCTAGAAACCGGGTTTCTTGCTGCGATCTTTTTTCATAGAAACCCGGTTTCTTTGCGTAAGTCCTAATAATTGTCAGATTTTGGAATTGATTCAGGAAAATAAATTGACTCAACTGCAACGGCTAGTAATTTCATCCTCACAATTACAAGGGCAACAAATTGAACTCACGCCCCAACAACAGCATTATTTAATTCGAGTGTTGAGATTGGTTTCGGGCGATCGCTTTATCGCCATGAACGGACAAGGACAATCGTGGCTGGCGATGCTTTCTGGCGCTCAAGCACAAATTTTACAACCGCTCTCCGTACAAACCGAGTTACCCGTAACTGTTTCTTTGATAGTAGCCCTTCCTAAAAACGGATTTGATGAAATTGTCCGTCAAGCAACAGAATTAGGAGTGACAAATTTAATACCAGTAGTGAGCGATCGCACTCTACTAAACCCCAGTCCCCAAAAACTAGAACGCTGGCGCAAAATTGCCATAGAAGCCGCCGAACAATCAGAGCGCCTCATTGTCCCCGAAATTCTAGACCCGATGCCTTTTTCTCAAGCATTATCATCAGAAACAAACTATGGCTTTATCTGCGAAGCCCGCGGCGATTTGCCCCATTTACTCAGTTGCTGGCAGGATACAGTAAAAACCCCCCATCAATCGCCCCAAACCACGATTACAATTGCCACAGGCCCAGAAGGCGGATGGACACCCGCAGAAGTAGAATCAGCTTGCACCGCCGGTTTTCAACCCGTTTCCCTGGGAAAACGCATCCTCCGCGCCGTCACCGCCCCCATCGTCGCATTATCCTTGATATCAGCTGCTGTTGAACAGGAGCAGGGAAACATGGTAACAGAGGAGCAGAAGCCAGAAAATTAACAAATCAATTAGCAATTACCCATTACCAATTACCCATTACCAATTACCCATTACCAATGATAGAAAAAGTTGCCGCCGCGTTTGAACGCAAGGACTATCGGGAAGCCGCCCAATTACTCAAACAGTTGTTGAAAACTTCCCCTAACAACCCTTCGGTGCAATTTTATACCGGACGCCTGCACGAAGTAACCGGCAAGTTAGAAGCAGCAGAAAATGTTTACCGCCAACTGCTGCGGGATACTACCAACCCTAAAATTCTCACCGCTGCGCGTCAAGGATTGCAGCGAGTGGAAACAATTCAAAAAGAACAGCGAAAAAATGCGATCGCTCAAGCCAAATCCGCCCCCGGCAGTACGGAACCGGGCGTGTTAATTTTAGAACCAGTCGCATCGGAAGCCAAAACCGCCGCCGCCCAAAACTTTGCCCGGATTATGAATATCGACCCTTACACGGCGCGCCTGTTGTTGCAAAGTCGCGGTTGGCGTTTATACCGCACGGGTGCGATTGGGGAACTGAAATTTTTGGGTCAGCAGTTGCAGGAAGCTAAGATAGCTTGTTTTTGGGTGCCGATTGGGGAAATTCAAAAAATTAATGTGTTTCGCGTCAGCTATTTTCATACAGCTTTTCCCCAGCCTACCGTTATTTGCAGCGATGAGAGCGATCGCATCGGTTCCTTAACCTTTGATTGGTCAGAAGTTAGCCATCGAGTAGATGGACTTCTCCCCATCTTTGAAGAAGTAGTAGACCTCGATTACCGCAAAAAACTGCAACGCAAAGTCCAAACCCAAGATTACGCCCAATTCTGCGACCTGCACCTACCCAGCAGGCGTTCTATTTTACGGCTTTACGATAGCGGTTACCAATTTCAAAATGGCATTCACCTCACTCCCGAACCAGATAAAGATACCACCCGCAGAAACTGGAACCGCTTGCTAGAATTCCTCAACCATCAACTACCAAATGCAAAAGTTTGGTCTGATTTTACGCCTTTTGCCGAAACAGCTTTAGATCAGACCGAACTTCTAGACCGGATTAAATCCCACATGCACCTGTTTCGCAGAAATCCCAGCCACTGGGACCCAGCTTTTCAGTTGTACAGCGGGCTAGTTTTCCTCAAAAATCTACCCGTTCCTAGTAATGGGTAATTTCCAATTGCAGATTTCAAATTGCAGATTTTAGATTGGAATTCCATCTAACCAATTGTAGATTTCAAATTGCAGATTTTAGATTGGAATTCCATCTAACCAATTG
>CAYXCW010000110.1:0-8430 GCA_964463555.1 uncultured bacterium | reverse complement strand
ATTCCATCTAACCAATTGTAGATTTCAAATTGCAGATTTTAGATTGGAATTCCATTCATAATCCACGCATCCAAAATCTCAAATCTAAAATCTAAAATCTCAAATCTCAAATCCTATCTTGTTTTCATTTGGCGAGCCATTTCCAGGTACGAACTCATATTCGCGCCCGGACGACGACGCCCATTTGTGCTGGTCAGAGTGAGCAAATAGTCGGGAGCAAAAGTTTTGATAGTCTCGGGTTGAACTTTTCCGTTAGTAGCAGCTGCTGGTGCGGCGGGTTTAGCGGTTGCTGCTGCGGGTGCTGCTGCGGGTGCTGCGGATTTTTCCAAAGCTTTAGCCCGTTTGGACTTGGTTTCTGGCTTGGTAGCTTTTGCGGGTTCAGCCGCCGGTGCGGTTGCTGCTGCGGGTGCGGGTGCTGTCTCGACTTTTACTGCTGACTCTGCGGGTTGCTTGCCATTTTCTGAGGCTGATGCCTTTGATTCGTCTAATTCCATGTAAAAGCCATTGCTCCCTTTACGAGATTTAGGCGCGTCTTTGGAATCACTCTTCTTTTTT
The DNA here is from genome assembly GCA_964463555.1 of uncultured bacterium. Taxonomy (GTDB): domain Bacteria; phylum Cyanobacteriota; class Cyanobacteriia; order Cyanobacteriales; family Aerosakkonemataceae; genus Microseira. Next base: position 7,875 of record CAYXCW010000110.1, on the reverse strand, counting down.
AGAAAACCGAACATTATAACTTCTCCTGGGATATCTCTGTCGCTCGCCCAAATTGCGGATTGTTAGTGCTATCAGGTTTAATTATAAGTTTATGGGGCGTTATTGCAAGATAATTTGATTTTTCTTAACAAAATTTAAAAAGGTAGCGATACCCATCCGCTGTTGAACGATTCGGAAACGATCGCGCCACGCTTCCTTTGCATACCTTTACAAACTTCTCAGAATTTTCCCAAAAGGTACAGCAACGCTTCTTCCCCTAATCCCTAATCCCTAATCCCTAACCCCTAATCCCCAACCCCTAACTCTAAAAACAAATTTTCCGGTCAGAAAACCCTAAGAATAAATACCTACGAAGCGCGACAGACAATCGCTTCCAGGCACCATGTTAAAATAACAATAAGTACAGAATTCCGACCGAATTACCGGAATAATTGAAAACAGGGTTCAAGCGTTCAAAAGCGATCGCAACAGACACCTGAGTGAAAATAATTGTTTTAAGCCAGCCCTGGTATACCCCATGACCCAGTCTCCGACACCAACGATTTCACCTCCAAAGCTTTCCAAGGTAGAAGGAATCAAAGAACGCAGCAATTATTTGCGCGAACCCGTTGCCAGCGAGCTATTAGAGGATACAACCCACTTTAGCGAAAATGCGGTGCAGATACTCAAGTTTCACGGGTCGTACCAGCAAGATAACCGGGACAACCGAGTCAAAGGTCAGGAAAAAGACTATCAGTTCATGCTGCGTACCCGCAATCCGGGGGGATATGTGCCGCCGGAACTGTATTTAACGCTGGACAAGCTGGCGGACGAATACGGCAACCATACGCTGAGAGTGACAACCCGACAAGGGTTTCAGATGCACGGGATTTTAAAGCAGAATTTAAAGAGCGCGATCGCATCCATCGTGCGTAACATGGGTTCTACTTTGGGTGCTTGCGGCGACGTCAACCGTAACGTCATGGCACCCCCAGCACCGTTCAAAAATCGCCCCGAATACGAATACGCCTGGGAATACGCCAACCATATCGCCCACTTGCTGACACCGCAAACGGGTGCTTATTACGAAATTTGGCTAGATGGGGAAAAAGCCATCTCAGGGGAAGAAAGCCCAGAAGTCAAAGCTGCAATGCAGCGCAACGGCAACGGTACGATTGTCAACGATAAAGAAGAACCGATCTACGGTGCCCACTACATGCCCCGAAAATTTAAATGTAGCGTCACCGTACCGGGGGATAATTCGGTTGATTTGTTTTCCCAAGACCTCAGTTTAGTCGTGATGACCGATAATCGAGGAGAATTGCTGGGATTTAACGTATTCGCTGGCGGTGGTTTAGGGCGTACTCACAACCAAGAAGAAACCATACCTCGCCTAGCGGATGAGATTGGATATGTAGACAAAGCGGATGTTTACGACCTAGTTAAAGCGATTGTAGCCACACAGAGAGATTATGGCGATCGCGCGAATCGGCGACACGCGCGGATGAAATATTTGCTAGAAGATTGGGGCGTGGATAAATTCCGCACCACCGTAGAAGGTTATTTTGGCAAAAAACTGCAACCATTAAAACCCTTGCCCGAGTGGAAATATGAAGACTTCTTGGGCTGGCAAGAGCAGGGAGATGGTAAACTTTTCCTCGGTATTTCTGTTGAAAACGGGCGGATTAAAGATGACGGTTCCTTCCAGCTCAAAACTGCCCTGAAAGAAATCGTAGAACGGTTTAATTTAACCATCCGACTCACACCGCATCACAACATAATTTTCTGCGACATCGAACCCAGTCAGCGGCAAGAAATTCAAAATATTTTAAACCGCTGCGGCATCAAGATGGAAACAGAAATCGACCCGCTGTTGCGGTATTCAATGGCTTGTCCAGCATTACCCACCTGCGGTTTAGCCATCACCGAATCAGAACGGGCAATGCCTGGAATTTTAGCGCGAATTCGGGCGTTATTGGTGAAAGTTGGCTTAGAAAACGAACACTTTACCGTGCGGATGACCGGATGCCCAAATGGCTGCGCCCGTCCTTACTTAGCAGAAATAGGATTTGTCGGTAAAGCGCCTAATTCCTATCAGCTGTGGTTGGGAGCAGATCCAAATCAAACGCGCCTAGCAGAAGTTTACACCGAGAAGCTGGCACATCAGGATTTAGAGACGACCATAGAACCCTTATTTGTTTATTTCAAACAAGAACGAAAACTGCAACCAGAACCAGAAAGCTTTGGGGATTTTTGTCATCGAGTTGGGTTCGATGCCCTGCGTCAATTTGCCGCGTCCTACGAACCTGAATTAGGTGAAGTAGAAGTAACCAACGGTCAAGTGACGCCAGATGTAACGACTGAATCAATAACAGCAGTTACCGATAAAGTTCGCCGTCGCATTAGCGTGCGCGACGATGTTTATCAACGTCTGAAAGAAGCCGCAGCCCGTGAAGGCAAGCCCTTGATTCAGCTAGCAACTGAAGCGATAGAAGCATACTTAAAAACAAGTTCGGAGGCTTAAACTCCCTCGGCATAAAAGGCAAAAGAAAGAAATCCTTTTTCTTTCTTCTGTCTTTTGACCTGGGAATTCTAACTTGTATAATGCACCCTTACTGATAGGGATAAATTTATTCGTGAGTTCTGCCATCGGGCATAATTGCCCAGCGTAAATCGGTGTTGCGGAGGTTAGTATGATTGAGGTTAGCTTCAATCATAATTGCCTCTGTTAAGTTAGCGCCGCTGAGGTTAGACCAACCGAGTTTGGCTCTGAACAGGTTAGCGCCGCGCAAGTCTGCACCGCGCAAGCTCGACCAACTCAGGTTAGCGCCTCGCAAATTGGCTTTACTCAAAGAAGCACCGCTCAAGTTAGTACCGTTGATTTTGGCGCGGCTCAAATCCGCGCCGCTCAAATTAGCATTTTCTAGTATGGCGCCGTGCAGCACTGCATTCGTTAGATTAGCTTCTTCTAGAATCGCTCCAATCAAAACGGCATTTGTCAGGTTAGCCCCCTCCAGGATGGCACCGCTGAGGATAGCCTTTGTCAGGTTGGCTCGACTCAGAGGAGCATCAATCATTTTGGCTCTACTTAAATTAGCTTCCCGTAGATTCGCTTCGCTCAGATTCGCATCGCTCAGGTTCGCTCCCATCAGGGTAGACTTGACCAAGCTAGCCCCTCGCAGGCTGGCATCGCGTAGGTTAGCAGCAATTAGGTTCGCTTCGCTCAGGTTAGCAGCAATTAGGTTCGCCTCGCTTAAGTTAGCTCGCAGGTTGGCTCCCTGTAGGTTGGCTTCCCGCAGGTTAGCGCCTACCAAGGAGGCTCCAATTAAATTTGCTTCGCTTAAATCGGCGCCGCGCATGTTAATCTCGCTCAAATCAGCGCCGATTAAAGAAACTCCATGCAGCTTAATTTCCCGAAAATCCCTCTCTCCGGCAGCGTATCGCGTCAACAGTTCGTTGGCATCCATCTAGATAGCCTCACATTTCCTTCAGATTAGTGTGTCTGGTTATGGTTTCCATTACTTACTTTCTCATCCGCAGAAATCAGACCAGGGTAAGTTGCTCATAACAAACAACAGTGCATCATTCTGAGAAAATGAAAAATGGCACTCGATCGTTATCATGCCGTGAAAACCAAGGGTAGCTTGCTGGAGGTCTACCTGTTACTAAAGATGCCCAGAAAACGGCTGCTCTTATCGTGTAGGGGTTCCTGCTGGAGTTGCGCCATCGCTGCTGGTATTGTAAAACTTCATTCAGGCTATTGACGGTCAAATAAGGTATAATCTTGCATCGGCGAGGCAACATCAGTAGCAGAGCCGCCATGAGGCGTGTGGAAGACAATACATGCAGTTGGTAAGTTTGCCAAACGAATGCGGTGAGGTTTTCGGCAACTCCGGCCTCAGCATTACCAGACCGAAGTAGTTGATTCTAACTAAAAACGCAAAATTGAAAATTATTCAGTCTCTACGAAGGGTTAAGAATGTCAGACAATCTTAGAAGTTCTGTTGTTACTCAAGGGGTTCAGCGATCGCCTAATCGCGCTATGCTGCGTGCAGTCGGTTTTACCGACTCTGATTTCACCAAACCGATTGTCGGTATTGCCAATAGCCATAGTACGATTACCCCCTGCAATATGGGGATTAACTCCCTAGCACTGCGGGCAGAAACAGGAGTGCGTAACGCCGGGGCGATGCCCCAAATCTTCGGTACGATTACCATCAGCGATGGCATCTCGATGGGAACCGAAGGAATGAAATATTCCCTCGTATCGCGAGAAGTAATTGCCGATTCCATCGAAACCGCTTGTAACGGTCAAAGTATGGACGCGGTTTTGGCAATTGGCGGTTGCGATAAAAATATGCCCGGGGCGATGATTGCGATCGCCAGGATGAATATCCCTGCTATTTTCGTCTATGGCGGTACAATTAAACCCGGTCACTACAACGGACGCGATTTAACCGTCGTCAGCGCCTTTGAAGCTGTTGGACAATACAGCGCTGGCAAAATCGACGAAACCGAATTAATCGAAGTCGAACGCCGTGCCTGTCCCGGTGCTGGTTCCTGCGGCGGCATGTACACCGCCAACACCATGTCAAGTGCGTTTGAAGCCTTGGGGATGAGCTTGCCTTATTCTTCCACAATGGCAGCCGAAGACGAAGAAAAAGCCGAAAGCACCGAACTATCTGCCAAAGTATTAGTCGAGGCGATTCGCCACCAAATTCTGCCCCGGCAAATCATTACCCGCAAATCGATCGAAAATGCCATTTCCGTAATCATGGCAGTCGGCGGTTCTACCAATGCAGTGTTGCACTTTTTAGCGATCGCGCGCGCTGCTGGCGTCGAATTAACCCTAGACGACTTTGAAACCATCCGCGCCCGCGTACCAGTTTTGTGCGATTTGAAACCATCCGGCAGGTACGTAGCCACCGACCTGCACAAAGCAGGCGGCATTCCCCAAGTAATGAAAATGCTGTTAAAGCATAATTTGCTACACGGAGACGCCCTGACCATCACCGGCAAAACCATCGCCGAAGTCCTAACCGATGTGCCCGATGAACCCCCCGCAGACCAAGACGTTATCCGTCCTTGGAACAATCCCATGTATGCCCAAGGACACTTAGCGATCTTAAAAGGCAACTTGGCAACCGAAGGGGCTGTAGCAAAAATTACCGGAATTAAAAACCCACAAATAACCGGCCCAGCAAGAGTCTATGAATCCGAGGAATCCTGCCTAGAAGCGATTTTAGCCAACAAAATCAACCCGGGAGACGTAATTATCGTGCGCTACGAAGGCCCCAAAGGTGGCCCAGGAATGCGGGAAATGCTCGCACCGACATCAGCAATTATCGGTGCCGGGTTGGGAGACTCGGTAGGATTAATTACCGATGGACGTTTTTCTGGCGGCACATACGGAATGGTAGTGGGACACGTAGCACCAGAAGCAGCCGTGGGGGGAGCGATCGCTTTAGTACAAGAAGGCGATACGATTACCATCGACGCCAACCAACGTTTGTTGCAACTCCACGTCAGCGACGAAGAATTAGAACGGCGTCGCGCCGCATGGCAACCCCCCAAACCGCGCTATACCAAAGGCGTATTAGCGAAATATGCCAAGCTAGTATCCTCCAGTAGTATTGGTGCCGTGACCGATTTGGATTTGTTTTAACCAACCGCCAAGACGCCAAGGAAGAGAAGAGAGCTGAAGGCGACGGAAAACCTCTTCAAACTTCTTCTCTCTGCGTCCTCTGCGCCTCTGCGGTTAATTCAAAAAATATTCAATTCCAGCGAAAGACTACAGCAGGCGGAACGAGTCTAAAAAGCGTTCAATGTTTTGTCTTTGAGGTGCAATTGCTACCACTAAAAACAGCCGATCTAGCACCAGATAGACTCGTCCCTTGCCCGAGAAACCTTCAGTCGAGGTAAACTCAAATTCTCTACCAGGGTTGCCATCGAGGATAATACTTTCGGATCGCGTTAACTGAGCATTACCCCCTTTGGCAAACGCATCCGGCGTACCATCAAGGAGTTCTTTAATTTGCTCTGGCGTAGCTTTAGCAAATTCAGGCACATCGTAGTAAGTAACTAGGTATGCACTGTCTGGGTTTTGGATTTCGACGGTAAAGGAGTGGGAGGTTAACCCTTCGTCATCGGTTTCTGTCTCCTGCTTGGGAGTACCGGGCATCGAGACAGCAAACTTGCCCTCGGAAGATGAAAACTCCTTCCAGCTAGTTTGAGCCTGAGTCAATAATGTAGAGGAGGGGAACAAGGTGGATAAAGTAGTGTTTGGAGCCGCTTTAACGAGAAATGTCGCGGCTGTAGCCGAATAGTTGGTAAAAACCGCCCCTAGTAGCGAAAAAGGGACGGCTATAGTCGCGGCGATCCAGGATTTTAGGTACATGTTCGAGTTGCTCCCAATGTTCGATAGCTTTTCCTCAGACGATACAATAGCGTAAAACCGCAATTCCGATTCCTTTAATAAAAGTCTAATTTCGAGCATCCCAGTTGTGTGATATTGAATACTATGCAAACAGCGATCGCATCCTCAGTCAGTCATTGGTTGCAACAGCATCCGGCAATGTTCCGCTTACTTGAGATAGTCATATGGATGAGCGATCGTCCGATTATGAGTGTAGCGATCGGATTGTTTGCGATCGCGCTGATTTGGCAGCTAATCAAATGGCTGGGTTACCTAATCGAAATCGGCGTGCGAAGTTTAATGCAAGCCCCGATCAGATTGCTTCAGTTATTATTTGGGATTGGAGTTAAATCCTTGAGTGCAGTTGGCGGTTTAGCTTTAAAACAATTAGCAGGAACTCAAAAAACAGTGCCCGCCTTACCACCTGCAAGTTCTCAACCAGTCCTGCCCGATAAAAACCAAAGATTGGCAGAAATTTCCACTCGTTTAGAGGCGATACAAAAAGAGCAAAACGAGCTATTGCAAGAAGTGGCAACTATAATGGCTTCAGATAAAATCAACATAGAAGTATGACCAAATTCCCCTAATATCATGTCCGGTGGTATCGGTAGCCCAAACCGGGGCGGGTTTATTTATTCTTGGCGCTGTTAGCAAAAATCTCTCGTAAAACCCGCCCCTACAGTATTAAAAACACTTGCACTACAGTTGCTAACGGACATGATATAACCCCTGGATCTAAAATTTTTCTGCCTTATTTTCTTGCAGCCATGAAACTAAAAAATCAAAAACTTCAATATCTTGTGCTACTTTCTTTTCTCCAGCAATAGAGGTGATAAATTTTATATTTTCTTCTACCGTCACCGACTCTAAAACCTTGACTTTTTCGGGGAATTGCGCTCTAAATGCCTCGAAATATCTTGTTTGAGGCTCAACCAATTTTTCATACCTTTCAAACTTCTTTCTAATTCTTTCTTCATGCCTGCCTTTTTCCCGTCCTCTTTTTAAGGCTCTTTCCCAACGTTGTTCGCGAGTAGTTAAAAAAAAGAAATAGACATCGGGGAAGGCAATTCTCTCTAGATTGATCTGTTTACGAAAATATTTTGCACAAGATTCCAGGTCATTCCAACCTTCATCAAAGTATATCCAACTAAACCAGAGAGGTTGAAACAAGTCCCCATCAAAAACAATCCAATCAAACTTTTCTAATTGACGCATTCCCATTTCCCATCGGGCAACCTGTCGGTTGAGATACCAATTTTTTGGTTCATTTTTGGGACGGGCAAACAGCAGATTGACTTCTGGTACGACAAAAGCTTTATAGTTATTTGCCATTGCTTTTGATGTAGTTGATTTTCCAACCGCAGGCGCACCTTCAAAAGAAATAATCATTTGACAGTTGACAGTGGACAGTGGACAGTGGACAGTTGACAGTGGACAGTTGACAGTTGACAGTGGACAGTGGACAGTGGACAGTGGACAGT
>CAYXCW010000109.1:0-26076 GCA_964463555.1 uncultured bacterium | reverse complement strand
ATCGAGAAAATTTTTAAACCCTTCCTTTGCTGACGCTACCGATGCTACCGGACATGATATAACCCCCCTTATTAAGGGGGGAACCGGATTCAAAGTCCCCCTTTTTAAGGGGGATTTAGGGGGATATAAAATGCTTGACCTCATAACTAGCAACTTGAGTTAGATTGCAGATTGCAGATTTAATATCAAATCTAAAACCTGCAATCTTCAATCTAAAATTAAACCGCAGATAGAGATTGTTCTCGCAATTGCTCAACCAACGAGTGCAGATTATAACTATCGAGACGATAACTCAAAGGATTGGCAATTAATCGCGCCGTACTTTGATACAACACCTCGATTTCAATCAAACCGTTTTCGCGCAAAGTTTTACCCGTGGAAACTAAGTCTACAATTGCTTCCGACATGCCGGTAATTGGCCCTAATTCCACCGACCCATAAAGCGGTACAATCTCTACAGGCAAATCTAAATTTTGAAAGTATTCACGGGCGCAGTTAACAAATTTAGACGCAACTCTACCGTGGGGTGGCAATTCCAACGCCGATCGATATGGACTTGATTCCTTAACCGCTACCGAGAGGCGACAGTTACCAAATCCCAAGTTAGCTAAATGAGCAACTTTGGGTTGTTTTTCCCGCAATACGTCGTAACCCACAATACCCAGTTGCGCTTGTCCGTATTCTACATAAACCGGGACGTCATGAGTCCGCACTAGCAAAGCTTTGGCGGTATTGGTGGGATCGGTAATTTGCAGTTGGCGATTGGAGGAGTCGAGAAAGGCGCTAAAGTCTAGTCCTACCCCAGAAAGCAGGCGGATACAATCTTTAAGCAGCGCACCTTTTGGTAATGCAACGGTCAGCATCAGGATTTGGGATTTTAGATTTTAGATTTTAGATTTTAGATTAAATTTGAATCAAAAAATCTAAAATAATACAGATGCAGATTCTTTTGGTTGACGATGAAGTTGAACTAACCGATCCGCTGAGTCGGGTGTTAACTCGCGAGGGTTATCGCGTTGATGTCGCTTATGATGGCACATCTGGGACTCAGATGGCGTTACAGGGCGATTATGACTTGCTGATTTTAGATTGGATGCTACCGCAGATGTCGGGGTTGGAGATTTGTCAGAGAGTGCGATCGCATGGACTATCCACTCCCGTCCTGTTTCTCACCGCTAAGGATACTTTAGACGATCGCGTGCAAGGTTTAGACGCCGGTGCCGACGATTATCTGATCAAACCTTTTGAATTGCGGGAATTACTAGCAAGAGTCAGGGCGCTATTGCGGCGAAAACCTACTTTAGAGTCGGAAAAATGGCAAAAAAAGCTGCGCGTTGGCGATTTAGAATTAGATTGCGGCGAACAGCTTGCTTATCGTCGCTTACGCCCCATCGAGTTATCGGAAAAAGAAACCCAACTACTCGAATATTTTATGCGCCATCCCGGTCAGTTATTAACTCACGCCCAAATTCACGAACATTTATGGGGTGAAGGCGAACAACCCAGCAGCAATGTTTTAGCAGCATTAATTCGTCTGTTGCGCCGCAAAATCGAGGGTAAAAATGAAAGTCAGTTAATTCATACCATTTATGGTAAAGGTTATCGGTTTGGTGAGGTAATGGGTAATGGGTAATTGGTAATTGCAATCAGACGCTGACAGGAATTAAAAAACTACACTAAATATGGCGTAATGGTGCGTTAGCGATAGCGTAACGCACCCTACATATACTACGTATACTACTTAAGTCAGCTAAAGCTAACTTAAATCAAGGTTTTAACCCGTTTTAACGGGTTTTAGCTTTCAGCCAGAAATTTATTTCTGGTCTTGGTGCAAGATGTGAATATACTAATGGTTGATGGTAGATCCCGAAAATATTCCCACGATCGATTAGCAATTAGCGTTACTTTTTCAATTTCTGCAACAGTTGACAGGTAAATTTAGTGCTTACTACAACACCAATCGGCTAAATTCCCCAAATCTTGATAGTTTTATCATTATTGCCAGCAATCAAACTTTGACCATCCCAACTAAAAGCAAGGCAATTGGGAGAAATATCTTCTCCGGTAAAACTACGTATTAATTTACCCGTTTTGATATTCCAAAAATCGATTGACTTTTGATAACCATCGCCAACAACAATAGTTTTTCCATCTGGACTGAAAGCTATACAACGAAACAGGTAATGTAACACGTGTGAATCTGGCTCTAAAGTTTGAACGATCTTACCATCAAGTGTTAAAATAGTTATTATGCCTTTGAAACAACCAGTCGCCAGCATTTGTCCATCTGGACTAATAGCCAGCGAATAACCAACCATATTTAACGTCTGGGGTTCGCTTCTATTTTGCCAGTTCCATAATTTAATCGAGCGACTTATATCGCTACTGACAAGTGTTTTCCCATCTGGACTAAATGCGAGGCGAATAATGCTTTCTTTATGGGTTCCCCACATCAGTAAAGGACTGATATTTAAAATTAACTTGCCGCTGCTAACATCCCAAATTTTGATACATCTGTCGTCGCCGCCGGTGGCGAGGGTTTTAGCGTCTGGACTGAGTGCGATCGCTCGAATTTCTCCTTGATGTCCGTACAGGGTATGCTCTAATTCTCCCCCCACCCAAATTTCCACAAAACTCTTTGCAGCTTTGATATTTCTTACCAAAATTTCCCCATCATCGCTGACAATAAAAGATTGCTGATTTCTGGGATATTTCGGAATCGCGTACAGCAATTCCATCGCGTTCAAATCTACAACTTTTATCGTTCTATTACTCGCTAAAAATGCCGCTTTCTCTCCGGTTGAATTTAGTGCAATCTGTTCCCCAGCTTTAAGCGTGCGGAGGCATTCAAAAAACCGATAATAATTGAACTGGCTCAACGCCTGCTTTACTGCTTCTTCTTTCCTTCCCCGTAATTGTAAATAAGCTGTTTTTTGAACTAATTCTGATTCATCTTTTAAAGCTTTAATCCCTATTTCCAATCCAGCTTTGCCATATTTTTTTGCTTCTTTAACTGCCGCCACTCTGTGTTCTGCGATCGCACTAGCAAAGCGTCTCTTAACTCCAGCAACTCCTCCCAAAACAACCCCTGTAGCGGGGATTATATTTTCACCGCCAAGTACAACATCATACTCTCTAGGCTCTTGGGTATTGTGTGTCATCGCCTTAATTGCTGAATTTTAGAGTTACCTATGATTATAAATCATCGGTTTAATTGTAGTAACTCTCTTTAACTTCTTGTTTTTCTTGTTGACGCCGGTAATAGGTAATGGGTAATTGTCAGGCATTAGGGGCGGGTGTTATATTTCGTCAAATTTCGCCCTTATATGCCAATAAATCCCATTACCAATTACCTATTACCAATTACCAAGCTGTTAATTTTATTTTGCATTTTTTCGCGGAATCTTTGAGCTTGCTCGTAATCGGTTGAACGATTGATATCTAAATCAACTCCTTTCTCTAAGATTGGTTGGATAAAGTAACGCAGGCGAGTTTTCATCGCCCAAACTCCCATTGATGGAAATAAAATAAACACAATCATCAAAGGGGAAATTGGCAAGAAAGGCAGGCTTAATTTTTTAGCCAATTTTCTCAAATGCACCGTAAAAGGGTGTAAGTATTCATTCCCGATGCAAACAATCGGTAAAATGGGAATTTGATAGGTGTTACTCAAGCGAATAAAACTCGGATGAAAGGTTTCAAGTTGATAGCGATTTTGCCAAGCTTTACCGGGGCCGCGCAAACCTTCTGGAGCGTAAAGTAAAATGGTTTTTTGCGCGATCGCTGCTTCAAATTCCTCTTTTTCTGCCCTGACTGCGCCCAAAACCTTTGACCATCCAGGTGGTAACCACCAAATCACCCAAGGATGGTCAAATAACGATACCCCAGCTAGGGGTTGCGTTGCCCATCCCCGCGCTTTTCCTAACAAATAAGCTAAGGTCATAAAATCCCAGGGAAAAGACATCCCGGCATGGTTCATCGCTACAATTAGCGGCCCGTTTTGGGGTAAATTTTCTATTTCGTGTAGTTCTGCCTGATAATAATATTGGGCAATCGGCGCTAAAACTTCTTCCCGGAAAGCTTGCTGGTAATTTGGATCGAATTTAGCCGTTTCTTGGTGCGGTAAACGACAACCAAGGCGCAACCAACGGATTAACAATGCCAGATAAAAACCACCGGGAATTAGAAATAGCGGATATTCCAGCCAAGTCCAGCCATCGGGGTCGCTATGATAATGTTGCCAGTGGCGGTTAAATAAAATCAACCACCCTGGAGGATACCACAGACACAACCAATCAAACCAGCTAAACCGATAGGGCATAGGGAATTTTAGATTTTAGATTTCAGATTTTAGATTTGGGATTTTGGATTGACTACAATCTGACATCTACAGTCTGAAATTGGCAATCGCTCTAATTACCTATTACCTATTACCCATTACCCATTACCTATTCAAGGAGAAAACATCTCCCAGGATAGATGAACTCTGCGGTTGAGTTTGGCTTCTACAGGTTTTCCCCCACGTAAATGCTGTTCGATGATAGTTGGTACGTCATTCGGTTTAACTTGCCAATACCAAGTTTCATCTGGGAGAATTCGCACGGTAGGACCAGAACTGCACTGACCCTGACAACCGCTGCTTTCTACTTTTACTCCTGGTATTGTAACGGCATTAAACGCTTCCAAAACCTTGGCTGAGCCGTTTTTCGAGCAAGTTTGATGCTGACAAACCAATACGCAACGTTCAGTCGGTTCCTCGCAGGGGTTATTGTTGGTCATGTATGAAGAACTGTTAACGATCGACGCTGCTTCTATTGTTAACTTAAAATTCCTGCCTCTGCCTGAAAGCGGATATTTGCTTGTTTTAAGCGTCGGAGGGCTTCGCCTAAGCGATCGCACTCTGCAATCAAGCTTACTCGCACGTAGCCCTCACCGCCAGCGCCAAAGGCATTTCCCGGCGTCACCACCACACCCGTCTGTTGCAAAACCGACAGGGCAAAATCCGTCGATCCGACACCGGGGGGCGTTGGTACCCAAACATACATCGTTGCTTTGGGTTTGGGAATGCTCCAACCGAGTTCTGCCAATCCATCAATCAGAAAATCTCGCCTGGTGCGATAGCGTTTTTGCACTTGCTCTAAATAGCTATCGGGTAGCTGAAGTGCGGTTTCGGCGGCGCATTGCAACGCGGCAAATAAACCGTAATCTAAATTAGTTTTTAACGTCCGCAACCCTTGTACGATGCGGCGGTTACCGACCACAAAACCGACGCGCCAACCTGCCATATTATAAGTTTTGGACATGGTATGAAATTCCACGCCAATTTCTTTGGCTCCTGGAATTTCTAGCAAGCTGGTGGGTTGATAACCATCAAATGCTAATTCCGCGTAACACAAGTCGTGAACGAGTAATATTTCATACTTGCGGGCAAACGCGACAATTTCTTCAAAAAATTCGCGGGGGGCAGTTGCTGCGGTAGGATTGCTGGGGTAGTTGAAATAGAGAATCTTGGCTTGTTGGGCAACTTCGTCGGGAATTGCTGTTAAATCGATTACCCAATCGTTTTCCGGTTTTAAAATTAAACTGTGAACCTTGCCGCCAGCGATCGCAGGGCCGCGAAAATGGGGAGGATAGGCAGGGCTTGGGACTAAAATTACATCCCCTGGGTTGATGTAAGCGAGTGCCAGGTGGGTTAAACCTTCTTTAGAACCCAATAAGGGTAACGCTTCGCTATCGGGATCTAGATCGACATCGTAGCGGCGTTTGTACCAAGCGGTGATGGTGCGGCGGAAACTAGCAGTGCCTTCAAACGGCGGATAGCCGTGATTGGCGGGGTTTTTTAGGGCTGCGATCGCAGCCTCAATCACAGGCTCCGGTGCCGATCCATCGGGGTTTCCCATCCCCAAATCTATTAAATCAAGTCCTTGCTCGCGGGCGCGGGCTTTCAATTCGTCTAAACGGGCAAATACGTAAGGCGGTAGTGCTTGCAGTCGCTCAGCGGGACTAATCCAATCCATTTTATATTTCAGATTTCAGATTTTTGATTTTAGATTGAAAGATGGGGAATTGGGAATTGGTAATTGGTAATTGGTAATTGCTAATTGCTAATTTTTCTGAGAAAGCTACTGGGGGTAGGGTTGATTCTATTTTCTGTTTGGTTGGAACGGTTGTCGAGCAAAATGCCTAACCAGGGCGGGTTTAGTTAAATTGTCTGTTTTTACCAAATTTTAATGGTAAAACCCGCCCCTACATTTCTCATGCGCTCACTAGCTCCTCTGCTCCTCTGCTCCTATTCCCCGACTCAATCGGCGTTGTGGTGGAAACCATTGCTGCCATTAATTGTTCGGGTACGACTTTAAACGGTAGGCGGTGGATATCGGAATTGGGATTGCAGGCAATTTCAGCTGCTTGTCGCAATTCTTTTAAGGTAATATTCCCCAATCCCAAATCGTCTAAGGTTTGAGGTAAGCCGATTTCGGCGTAAAATTTCATCAACTGCTGTCTGGCGGTTGCTGCTAGTTGATTGCCCTGCACCATTTCTTCCAATCGCAGTTGCACGAGGATACCGTAAGCGACTTTTTCCCCGTGTAAAGCATCGTGGGCGGCGGGGATATGAGTCAATCCATTATGAACTGCGTGGGCGGCGACGGTGCGACACTGAGCGCCCCCCATTCCGCCAATTACGCCTGCGAGCAATACGGTTGCATCGACAACTTCCCGCCAAGCTTCGCCCCCTGGTTGTTTGAGGGCATCTGCTGATTTTTGGAACAGGATATCGCGTAAAATTCTGGCTTGTTGTACGGCGGCGATAATCAAAGTTTGCTCTGAAGTACCGCTACTAACTGATGCTTCGTACCACTTCGCCAAAGCATCGCCAATTCCGGCGACTAAGGTACGTTGGGAGGCAGTTTGAATCAAACTGTAATCGAGTACGAGCAAATCGGGACAGCGATCTAAGGGTACATCGTACAGGAATGCGCCCTCTGGGGAATAAACGTTAGAAAGTCCAGTCCAGGCGGCACAGGTAGCGCCTGATGTGGGAATGGTGACGATGGGTAAGTGGCATTGGTGGGCGACTAATTTAGCCGTATCGAGGGCTTTGCCGCCGCCAACGCCGATAATAAAGTCGGCTTGGTGCTGTTGGATTTGACTTCGCAACATTGCCAAACTATCCTCGCTACAATCTGGGCTGTAGGATGCCCAAGCTGCGGAGAGTTGTTGAGAAGCGATCGCTGGCTCTAATCTAGATTGAACTACAGCTAGCGTGCTTGAGCCTCCCACCACCAAGGGACGATTGCCGATGCGAGCAAAATCGACGCTCTCAATTGCTAAGTTCCCCCGGATAACTTGCGCGGGGGCAACCGTCAAAGTAAACAAACCAGTAGTAGTTGAAGCTGACACCTTAGACAAAGTTTAACTGGGATTACAACACTACCATGTTATCTGCACAACATTGCTACTGTAGGGCGTTTCACCCCGCTCAATCTTTAAGAGAAATTGAATAAACCCAGCTGGCATAATTAGGATCGCGGTTTTCTGCGATCGCCGTTAGTTTCTCCCGCAGCTTTTCCGTAATTGGACGGTTACTCGATAATTCGTACCCTTCAATTCGCTTCACCGGGGTTATTTTTGCCGCCGTCCCGCTTAAAAACACCTCGTCAGCAATGTACAATTCTGATTTATCCACGGGTCTTTCGATGGTTTTAATCCCTAAATCTTGAGCGACGGTGAGGATACTATCGCGCGTAATACCTTCTAAGATATCCTGCTCGAATCCTGGCGTAATCAGCTGTCCGTTTCGCACCAAGAAGACATTCATGCCCGAAGCTTCGCTGACTTTGCCTTGGGAATTCATTAAAATCGCTTCATCGAATCCCGATTCTACCGCTTCGGTTTTGGCTAAAGAAGAAGTAATGTAAGCGCCGCTGATTTTTCCGCGGAGGGGTAAACTGCGGTCTTCTTGACGATACCAGGAACTGATGCGACAGCTCACCCCGTCTGCCGCTAAATAATCGCCTAATTCCAGCCCATACACAAAGAAATCTTTCTCGATTTTATGCAATCTGGGGGCAATTCCCAAATCCGACGTATAAACAAAAGGTCTAATATAAAAAGACGTTGTCGGCTGATTTTTTTTGACCCAAGTTACTATAATTTCTTCGATTTTTTCCGCTGGTAAATCATAGCGCAGCAATTTAGCGCTATCGCTTAAGCGTTTGCAATGGCGGTCTAATCTAAACAGTAAAATATTATCTGGATTTTGCGGATCGGGAATGCCGCGCAAGCCGCCAAACGCTCCGGTTCCGTAATGCAAAGCATGAGTAGCAATCGATATTGTAGCGTTTTCAAAAGGACAAAATTGATTTTGAAAGTAAGCGATTGGCAGAAAATTGTACATGATGTCAGATTTGGGGAAAATGTCAGATTTCAGATTGCAGATTTCAGATTTGGGGAAATAATTACTGATTTTGGATTCCAGATTTCAGATTTATTTTTAAATCTAAAATCTGAAATCTAAAATCTACAATTTTGTTAGTTGAGCAAAATTTTGCGAATAAATTTTGACTTCCAGATTATTATCTTCGCGACTGGCGAGACTGCGCTTGACTTCACCCAAATAAAGCGTTTGAGAAATTCCTGGTTCGGGATGGGTAATAGTGCGCGCTCGAATCAGCAATTGGGCACTTGCAGATCCGGCTCTACCGTAGGAAAATAAATCACCAGCAGCTTGGCGGAGGGTAGCATCTAATTCGGATTCGGTAATTTGATTGGGAACAGCGATCGCTGCCAAGGTCGCCCCATTATCATAAATCACCGAGTAGCGCACTGCACCGGGAATCGCCGTGCGGGTAAACAATCCCAATCCCAAGGCAAACAAACCTGCCGTCAGGACACCCATAAAACTGGTAGCGCCCACCAGCCGAAAGCGGATACCCCATTTTAAAATAAATCCTATCAGGGTAATGGCAGCGCAGACTAAAGTCAGGATACCCGCCCACTGGGAAGCTTGAAAAAAATCAGTTGTTGCTGGCATTTGAGATCTGGCTAATGGCTCATGGCGGACTTTGTCATTATCAGTCAAAAGTTGTTTGCCCAGCAAGCACTCTCGATCTAAGTTTGAGCGAGATCCGATCTCGTTGCGGTGTTTGCTGAATGATTTTTGCGGGCATCCTTAAATTAGCAGGCTCAACTGCCAAATACCATAGTGGGGGTGAAGTACTAACCATGCAAATCAGTCAAATCGGTATAAAATCCCGACAAATCTTAGATCAAAAGCTATTGATAGCGTTATTAATTTTACCTGGGATTCACTTCAGCCTTGCTATTTTATGCCGAGAGCTGTACTTCCAGGATGGCACTACGGCAATTTGGCCTTCGACGGGTGTATATTTAGCGGCAGTGCTGCTGTTGGGATATCGCATCTGGCCTGCTATCCTGGTGAGCGAACTGATTGCCAATAGCTTACTTTTTTATCAAGATAATATATTGTTCGGCAGTAGCCAAGCTTTTATTGCTCTAATTGACCCGCTAGTAGCTGGTTTTCTGATTAATCGTTTTACCCTTCGCCGCCCTATCCTGGAGAAGACTGGAGATGTTTTCCAATTTACTATCTCACTGATGCCTAGTTTGGTGGTTACTACCACGCTTTGCATTACCAGCTTGTGTCTTGTGGGTAAAATGGCTTGGGCAGAATATGGTGATAATTGGTGGGGTTGGTATACTGCAACCTATGCCGGTCAATTGATAGTTGCCCCAGCAATACTAGCGTGGTTTTCCGCATCAAGAGTGCAGAAAAGATATAGCTGGAGAGAGTTGTGCGAGTTGATGCTGCTGGTGTTGTGCGCGATCGCACTCTGTCGCGTGGCTTTTTGGGGCGGCTATCCCTTGGAGTATATCATCATTCCGCTGTTGATTTGGTCGGCGTTTCGGTTTGGGGCGCGAGGATCGACTTTAATGGTAGTGGTGGTGAGTGCGATCGCAATTTATGGCACTTCCCACGGTTTCGGCTCTTTCTACCGTCAGTATATCAAAGAATCTTTGTTGCTTTTGCAATCTTTTATCAGCGTTATTGCCTTAACTACCTATATTTTATGTGCCGCAATTGCAGAAAATAAAATCGCTCAAGCCAAACTCAGAAACTCCAAAAATGAATTAGAACTCCGCGTCGAAGAACGCACCGGCGAATTAAAACAAGCTAAAATTATCGCCGACCAAGCAAACCAAGCGAAAAGTGAATTTCTCGCCAACATGAGTCACGAACTGCGTACCCCTCTTAACGGTATCCTTGGGTACGCCCAAATTCTGCAAAACTCCCAAACTTTTAATCAAAAAGAACGTCAAGGCGTCAACATTATTTATCAGTGCGGTTCCCACCTTCTCACCTTAATTAACGATATCCTAGACCTATCTAAAATTGAAGCCCGGAAAATGGAACTTTACCCCAATGATTTCTATTTTTCCGCTTTTCTGGAAGGGGTAGCAGAAATTTGCCGCCTGAAAGCCGAGCAAAAAGAAATTGCTTTCGACTATCAACCATCTCCTCAACTACCCTCTGCCATACATGCTGATGAAAAACGCCTGCGTCAAGTTTTAATTAACCTCTTGGGCAACGCCATCAAATTTACCAATCAAGGAAAAGTTACTTTCAAAGTCGAAGTAATCAATCCGGCGGCAAATGAATCCAAAATCTGCAATCTGCAATCTGCAATCTGCAATTCCCTAGTTCGCTTTCAAATAGAAGATACCGGAGTTGGCATCAGTGAGGAACAACTAGATAAAATTTTCCTACCTTTCGAGCAGGTCGGCGATACAGAAAAGCGGATGGAAGGAACTGGATTGGGATTAGCTATCAGTCAAAAAATTGTAGCTTTAATGGATAGCACGCTCAAGGTTAAAAGTCAACCAGAAAAGGGAAGTATTTTCTGGTTTGAGGTAGAACTACCCCCAGCATTAAATCTAGAAGTAAATCATCAAAGAATCGATAGAGCTGGGAGAATTATGGGCTTTGAAGGCAAAAAACGCCAAATCTTAATTGTCGATGACCGTTGGGAAAATCGCTCGGTTGTGGTGAATTTACTTTTACCCCTGGGGTTTGAAATTTTTGAGGCTAATAACGGTCAACAAGGGTTAGAAAAAGCCAAAGAAATAGAGCCGGATTTAATTATCTCCGATTTGAGAATGCCGGTAATGGATGGGTTAACCATGACCCAGCATATAAGAGATTTGCCCCATCTGGAAAATGTAGCAATAATTGCTTCCTCAGCCAGCGTGTTTGACTTCCACCGTCAACAAGCTTTAGAGGCAGGTTGCAATGATTTTCTTCCTAAACCTATCCAAGCTTCACAGCTACTAGAACAATTACAAGAACACTTGCAGTTAACTTGGATTTATCAAACTGAAACTGAGTATTCCATCGCCGAAAAATCAGCAGCATATTTAACCAGTGAAATGGTGTTTCCGCCCCGTGAAAAACTTGTTAAACTATATGAAGCCGCTGTGAAGTGCGACGTAAATTTAGTTGAGGTAGAAGCAAAACAGCTCAAACAGTTAGACTCTAAATATACAGCCATTACCGATAAGATATTGGCGCTGGCTGAGGAGTTTGACCTAGAAGCAATAACAGAATTGGTAAAACCCTATATTGGCAGCAACTAACCTATGGTAGATTCTCAAAATAGCACTATTTTAATAGTAGATGACAACCCCAACAATATCCGGGTTTTATTTGAGTTTTTGAACCAATATGGCTTCAAAGTATCAGTAGTTAAAAGTGGGGAAACAGCAATCGAAAAAATTCCATTGATTCAACCAGACTTGATTCTGCTGGATGTAATGATGCCTGGAATTGATGGGTTTGAAACTTGCCGACGCTTGAAAGCAGATGCCAGCACAAAAGATATCCCAGTAATTTTTATGACTGCCCTTTCCGATACGGAACATAAGGTCAAAGGATTGCAGATTGGAGCGGTTGATTACATTACAAAACCCATCTACTTTGAGGAAGTTTTAGCCAGGGTTAACGTGCATTTAGAACTGCGGAAGGCGCAAGTTCAGTTAATCAATGAAGTCGCCGAACGCAAGCAGATTGAAAAGCGACTTCAGCAAACGGTAAAAGACTTAAAAAAAGCTCAAACCCAACTAATTCAAAATGAAAAAATGTCTAGTTTGGGTCAACTGGTGGCAGGGGTGGCACACGAAATTAACAATCCAATTAACTTTATCTACGGTAACATTAGCCATGCAGATGGATATATTCAAGACTTGTTGAGAGTGCTGCAACGCTATCAACAGTATTATCCCCATCCCGTGGCTCAGGTGCAGGCTGAATTAGAAGCAAGCGACATAGATTTTTTACTCCAAGATCTGCCTAAAATCTTAGACTCGATGAAGCTTGGCACCGACCGCATTCGACAAATTGTCAGTTCTTTACGCATCTTCTCGCGCACCGATGAAGCTGAAATTAAATCCGTCAATATTCACGAGGGAATTGATAGCACTTTGATGATTTTAGGGCATCGATTAAAGGCTTTCTCAAGTCGTCCTAATATTGAAGTGGTTAAAGAATACGGCAATTTACCGCTAGTGGAATGTTACCCCGGACAACTTAATCAAGTGTTTATGAATATCCTTAGCAATGCAATTGATGCTTTAGATGAAGCAATTGATATGCAGAAAATATCCAATCCGGCGATCGCAATTATTACCAAAGTGGTGGATGGCAAAACTATAGAAATTCGCATTACCGATAATGCAATGGGAATTCCTGAAGATATTAAACAAAAGATATTTGACCCCTTTTATACAACTAAACCCGTGGGTAAAGGAACGGGTATGGGGCTTTCGATTAGCTACCAAATTATCACGGAAAAGCACGGCGGCACCCTGTCTTGTAAGTCAAAACCGGGACAAGGTACGGAGTTTGCGATCGCTATTCCCCTAATGCAACCTAAACTGGTAAGTCAGTCCTCGGGTTAAAGGTTTCAATTTGCCGCAACTTTTCATACAGTTCCCTCTCCCGCAGACTGGGATTTCTCGGAACTACAATCTGAATTTCCACTAACTGATCGCCGCGATCGCTCTCATTCACAGGATAGCCTTTATTCGCGAGCCGCAAACGCTGACCCGACTTCACCCCTGGCGGTACCGAGATTTTCACTCGTCCATCGAGGGTGGGGACTTCAATTTGTCCGCCCAAAACAGCTTCGCTGGGAGTCACCGGCACAGAACAAACAATATCGTCGCCTTCTATCTTAAAGAAAGGATGGGGTTCAACGGTAATTTTCAGGAACAGATCGCCCCCTTCAATCCCTTGACCGCGCAGGCGGATGCGCTGATCGCTTACCATACCAGGAGGCATGTTAACTTCAATCGAACGCCCATCTTCTAAGCGAATGCGTTGCGCTCCTCCCACATAAGCTTTTTCTAAAGGTATAGTTAGTCTCGCTTCAATATCTTTGCGGGCGGGACGGGGAGAAACCGTATAAGCTACTTTAGTTGTACCGGGCCGAAACGGATCGGCTGTGGATACCGATTGACGGGAATTGAAATCTGCTGTGGTGGCGACGCGACTTTCTTTCCGCCGTCCCAAAAGTTGGTCGAGAAAGCTCTCAAAGTCCTCAAACTGACCGTAATCGAATTTGTCCCCAGATCGCTCTTTGCCATTTTCCCAAGGTTTAGAGGGGCGCGTGCCTTTACCTGGGAAGCCTTTTTTATGCCAATAGCGACTGTACTGGTCGTACTCTGCCCGTTTATCGGCGTCAGAGAGGACTGCATATGCTTCACTAATATCTTTAAATTTTTCTTCGGCTTCTTTATCACCCTGATTCATATCCGGGTGATATTGCCTTGCTAGCTTGCGATAAACTTTTTTAATTTCCTCTGCCGAAGTATCTCTCTCAATACCTAGAATTGCGTAGTAGTCCCGATAGTTTTGCATTGTCTTAGTCATTAAGTTGGCGGTAATGGGTAATGGGTAATGGGTAATGGGTAATGGGTAATGAGTAATTGGTAATTGGTTTTTATTACCTAGTACTATACGGGAAAGGCATTCCGGTAAAAAGTCTTTATACCGAAATGCGCCACCCGTCTTATGCAACTACCAATTACCAATTACCAATTACCAATTACCAATTAGAACCATTCATCATCATCATCATCCCAATCATCGTTTTGGTAATTTTTGCGCTTTGAACTTGAGCCGATGCTATCGGAAGTCTGGCGACGACTTGAGCCGCTATCGTAATAGGGGCGAGAATCTTCGCGATCGCGTCCGTAGGGGCGCGGCTCTTCGCGATTATTGTAATAGGAGCGGGACTCTTCGCGATCGCGTCCGTAGGGGCGGTAGTCTTCGCGATTGTTGTAATAGGGGCGGGATTCTTCGCGATAGTCATCGTCGTCATCATCTCCGGCGAAGACGCGACGAATTGAGCCAAAAAAGTCGTCGTCTTCCTCGCTGAAGCGTTCGCGGATTTCGCGATTTAAGTCGGCGATCGCATCTTGCAAGTCTGACTGCGACCTGTCAATACCCCTGTCGTCGTTTTTAGCCAAACTGTCGCGCAAGTCCCGAATCGCGCTTTCAATCCGGTAGCGGAAGCTGCTGGAAAACTGAGAGCCATAATCAAGCGTTACTTCTCTCAATTGCCGTTCTGCCTGGGAAATCAACGATTCCGAACGGTTACGCTTATCGATGCGTTCCCTTGTCAGTCGATCTTGCGCCGCATATTGTTCTGCATCTCGCAGCATCCGAGTCACTTCTTCATCGCTCAAGGTAGAAGCGCCCTGAATCGTGATAGTTTGTTCCCTACCCGTACTTCGATCTTGGGCGGTTACTTGTAAAATCCCATTGGCATCGATATCAAACGCTACCTGAATTTGCGGGATGCCTCGCGGTGCGGGAGGAATTCCCAGTAGCTTCACCCGTCCCAAGGATTTATTATCCTTTGCCATTTCCCGTTCCCCCTGGAGGACGTGAATTTCCACCAGAGTTTGATTGTTTTCCGCGGTCGAAAAGGTATCCGAACGCCGCACCGGGATTGTAGTATTGCGGGGAATCAATTTTTTCATCACGCCGCCGATAGTTTCCAGACCCAGAGACAAGGGTGTAACATCCAACAGCAGGATATCTTTGAGTTCTCCCCCTAAAATTCCTGCCTGAATTGCTGCCCCCACTGCGACCACTTCATCTGCGTTAATATTTTGATTCGGCTGGATATCAATTAAACTGCGAACCAGTTCTTGCACCATTGGCATTCTGGTTGAGCCGCCAACCAACACCACCTCATCAATTTGATCTGGACTTAGATTAGCATCGCCCAGCGCTCTTTTTACCGGGCGGCGCAAGCGGCTGACCAATTCACCGCACATGCTTTCAAATTCAGACCGCGTGAGACGATATTCTAGGTGAACCGGGCCATCTTCGGTGGCGGCGATAAAAGGTAAATTAATCTCCGTACTGGTGACGCCAGAAAGCTCGATTTTGGCTTTTTCTGCGGCTTCCGTTAGCCGTTGCAAAGCTTGACGGTTGCGCCTTAAATCTATTCCTGCTTCTTCTAGAAATTTATCTGCCAACCAATCAACGATTTTGCGATCGAAATCATTACCGCCTAGCTGAGTGTCGCCGCTAGTGGCTTTGACTTCAAATACTCCATCTCCCACATCCAAAATCGAGACGTCAAACGTGCCGCCGCCTAAATCGAATACTAGAATCGTTTGATTTTGTTTGCGGTCGAGTCCGTAAGCTAACGCTGCTGCGGTTGGTTCGTTTAAAATCCGTTTTACTTCCAATCCGGCAATCCGTCCTGCATCCCGCGTTGCTTGTCGCTGAGAATCGTTAAAATAAGCCGGAACAGTAATTACTGCACCCGTCACCGGCTGCCCTAAATAGCGGCTGGCTTCATCTGCCAACTTTCGCAGCACCATTGCCGAAATTTCTTCGGTGGCAAATTCTTTATTCAGACGGGGACACTTGATTTTGAGGTTGCCTTGTTCGTCTTTGCGAATGCCGTAGGGGACTCGCTTTAATTCCGGGTTGATTTCGTCGTACTTGCGACCGATGAAGCGCTTGACGGCGTAAAAGGTATTTTGGGGGTTTAGAACAGCTTGCCGCCGCGCCATTTGTCCGACGATGCGTTCTCCTTCTTTGCTAAAAGCTACTACAGAGGGAGTTGTTCGCATTCCTTCGGCATTGGCGATGACAACCGGCTTGCCACCCTCCATTACGGCTACCACTGAGTTGGTTGTACCCAGGTCAATGCCGACTACTTTGCCCATGCGTTGCTGTTCTCCTGGTGAGTCTTAATAAAATGTTGAGAACCTTTGCTTGGATTCATTCTATCTTGCGGTTGGGTATGCACGGTGGTAAGGGGAAAGGGGAAAGAGGGGGAAAGAGGGAAAAGAGGGGAAAGGGGGAAAGGGAAAAACGGGAAAAGGGAAACACTCTTGGGGAGGAATAGATATGCGGGATGGGAATCGACAGAGAAAACAGATCTATTGCTTTAGCTATTGACTTTCCCCCCCTTCTTCCCCTTTCTCCCTTCCCCCCTTTCCCCCTTTTCCCCCTTTTCCCCCTTTTCCCCTTTCCCCTCTTTTCCCCCTCTTTCCGCTTTCCCCTTGCACATAATAAGAAAGAATTGGGATTTTTTACTTTTGTGCCAACATGAGCAAGATTGCCCTGAATTTAATTGCCATTTCTGTTTTTGCGATGACGCTTTCGGTGTTGCTGGGGCCGTTGATTAATTTATCACCTGCGGTTGTGGCGATCGCAACCTTCGCTATTTTGGGATTGGCTACGTTGGATTCTTTCACTTGGCAAGGACAGGGAGCCACCTTGCTTTTAGATTGGCTGGCAAATTTAGACCCCAAGCATCGCGCCCGGGTACTGCGCCACGAAGCGGGGCACTTTCTGGTGGCTTACCTGTTAGCAATTCCGGTCACGGGTTACGCTCTCAGTGCTTGGGAAGCTTACAAGCAAGGTCGCGCAGCCTATGGCGGCGTTGCCTTTGACGACGAGCAATTAGCCGCGCAAATCCAAACAGGTATCTTATCGGCACAAATGTTAAACCGTTACGGCACGGTTTGGATGGCGGGAGGGGTGGCGGAAGATTTAGTCTACGGCAACGTCGAAGGCGGCGCGGAAGACCGGGAAAAACTCCGCACGGTTTTAGCTCAAATCGGTCGCAACCCTGCTGCCTATCCCCAGCAAGAACGCGCTTTTGCTTTGCAAGCTCGTACTCTACTGCAAGCCCACTGGTCTGCCTATGAAGCCCTCGTGGCGGCAATGGAACGCGGCGATGATGTGCATTCTTGCTATAGCATAATTGAGCAGCATTGTCAAATGGCTAATTGCTAATGGCTAATTGCTAATGGGTAATTGCTAATGGGTAATTGCTAATGGCTAATTGCTAATGGGTAATTGCTAATGGCTAATTGCTAATGGCTAATTGCTAATGGCTAATTGCTAATGGCTAATTGCTAATATCACATCTTGCGCCTACCCGATAAACAGCCTCCAAATAAATTTGGGGCTGAAAGCTTAAGTGAGCTAAAGCTAACTAAAATCAAGGTTTTAACCCGTTTCAACGGGTTTTAGCTTTAAGCCAGAAATTTATTTCTGGGCTTAGTGCAAGATGTGAGTAATGGCTAATTGCCTGGTTTTTGACATGCTCCCTCAGCTCCCCCAGCTCCCTCAGCTCACTCTGCGGCAACTACTTGATTGCGCCCAGAGGTTTTAGCTTTGAGTAGATTTTGATCGGCGCGGTTGATTAAACTGACGCCGTTGGCGTCATCGGTTGGTTGTAGCGTGGCGACGCCGATACTAACGGTAACTGGTAGCGCTAAGTTGGCATCAATCGCAAAAGGTTGTTTGCCGATAAGATTGTTGAGGCGATGGGCAACTCCTTCTGCTTCCTCTAGATTGGTGTTGCTGAGAACGATAACGAATTCTTCGCCACCGTAGCGGAAAGGGGTGTCTTGAAACCGCAGGTTGTGCCGCAGACGTGCCGAGAGTAACTGTAGCAAGCGATCGCCCGTTAAATGACCGTATGTGTCGTTGACCGATTTGAAATAATCTATATCTAAAACCAGCAAGCTTAAAGGTGTGGTGCGGTGGCGGGCGTTCTGAATTTGCCGGGGTAGTTCCCAGTCTAGCGCTCGCCGGTTGCTCAGTTCTGTCAGCGGATCGGAGAGTGCGATCGCGCTAAGCAAATCGTTGGTACGCATCATATTGCGGTATATTTGCACCCGCGCGATCCCGGTTCGTATTTGCGTTTGAAGTAAATGATTTTGCAGTTTCCAGCCAGTTTTTGACTGTAAATCTTCCAGTTCCTGCAACGCTAGCAGCAGAAAGGCATCTGCCCCCCCTTCTAGGGCAGCTGTTCTACAGGCTAACTCCCAATTCCAGCCAGGAACGATTTCCTCGCTCTGGGTTTCAGGTTGATCGGCGATCAAAATACAATATATCCAAGCCAGACTGGTCTGTTGTTTGAGCTGCCGACAAAGATCCAAATTGCCTACCAAGCTAGCTTGCAAAATCAGCACGTCAGGCTGTTGTGCTTGAATTAGATGCTGGGCTTCTTTCGGGGTGGATGCGACATCTACATCACAAGCTGGTAAAGTCTCAAGCCGGTCTAAAATTGTCGCTTGAAAGTCATTGCCACCAACTACAAGAATGGAACCATCCATTGGCGTGAGGCGTTGGGTGGGAAAGTATACGATTTGACCCTGGTCAGGCGAGATAACATTCACGGTTAGTAGAACATAAAGTGGTGACCCAAACAAGAGCAACAAGACACCCCGACCGATTTTTTATCAGTATATCTTCTGCTTTTCGTTCAGCCACCGATTGTATTTTTAACGTTTTTTTTGCTTCTACAACGAGTCTGATTGATTTCCCGGCTAATTAGTATAAATTAACACAATCTTTATAGAAGATACTTTGGGCAGGTAAAAGCTTATCAGTAAAATTTATATTAGTTATAGGTTACACAAATAACCGTTTTTTTGCGTAAGTAAAATCCACATATTTGACGCGGTCAGTAAATAGTGCTTGCTCATGGCTAATTGCTAATGGCTAATTAGCGATCGCCAGCTTGATTAGTTTGAATAGGATACAAGAACACACCGAACATGGTGATGTGGGAAATGTCTCTGCCAAGTTCTTCTCGGAGGGGTATGCCTTCTTGGTCGCACTAATTTTTTCCAGGGTTAGGGAAGAGTTTTTTACGCATTTAATGTATTATTAATTACTTAAAAATCTTAAAATCTACGAAAAAACCGATGGTGTCCGTTGAGGGTGACGCTGGCCTAAAAACACCGCGAGCCTAACTGAAGGCAGCTAGGCTCACAAGAATGCGTTGTTCGATTTTTCAAGCGTTATATCGTCAACTAGGACAAAGAATTAACTGTATACTACTAAGGTGGACAAGCCTTGCAGCTTCACAACCACGGTCTTTAACGAGTTGTTTTTTACCAGACTTCGGTTTGGCTTTGCTCTCGCTGCGAGAGCGTTTTGCCACTGACAACGATGCTTTTCCTTGGTCTAGCTGCAACTGGGTCTTAGACGGGGGACACCAGGTCTTAACCCTGAAATTTCCGTTCTTTTGGTATCCAATATCAAATTAACATGAGGATTTCTTCCCGCTCTACCCCATTAATCAAACTTGATGAGTCTTCACGAACTGCAAAGGAGCTGGGGGAGCTGAGGGAGCTGAGGGAGCTGGGGGAGCTGAGGGAGCTGAGGGAGATGGGGGAGCTGGGGGAGGATAGTCAAAAACTCGGCAATTACCAATTACCAATTAGCAATTAGCCATTAGCAATTACCCATTACCCATTACCCATTACCGATAACCAAAATGTAAAAATAAATAAACCCTTGAAATTCTAGTTCGTAGTTCGTTATAAAAATCCATGTCTTTTTTTCCCCAGTTTGAGAGCGGTAGCGACATCCGGCAAAAATTCCTCGATTTTTACGCCCAGCGAGGACATCAAGTCCTGCCTAGCGCTTCTTTGGTGCCAGAAGATCCCACCGTACTGCTAACCATCGCTGGGATGCTACCGTTTAAACCGATATTCTTGGGACAGCGCGCGCCTCAATTCCCCCGCGCTACTACCTCCCAAAAGTGCGTCCGGACTAACGATATCGAGAACGTAGGACGCACGGCAAGACACCACACGTTTTTCGAGATGCTGGGAAACTTCAGCTTTGGGGATTATTTTAAAGCACAAGCGATCGCCTGGGGTTGGGAACTCTCCACCCAAGTCTTTAATTTACCCCCAGAACGCCTCGTCGTCAGCGTGTTTGAAGAAGATGACGAAGCTTTTGCCCTGTGGCGCGATAAAATTGGCGTCCCGGAAGCCAGAATTAAACGCATGGGCGCAGATGATAATTTCTGGGCATCTGGTCCAACTGGCCCTTGTGGCCCTTGTTCGGAAATATACTACGATTTTCACCCGGAACGCGGCGATGAAAATATCGATTTAAACGATGATTCCCGCTTTATCGAGTTCTACAACCTGGTATTCATGCAATATAACCGGGATGCCGATGGGAATTTAACTCCTTTGGCAAATCAGAATATCGATACGGGAATGGGTTTGGAACGGATGGCACAAATTTTGCAGAAAGTTCCAAACAATTACGAGACAGATTTAATTTTCCCGATTATTAAAACGGCGGCGGATATTGCTGGGATTGATTACAGTAAAGCCGATGAGAAAATTAAAGTATCTCTCAAAGTAATTGGCGACCACGTGCGCGCCGTGGTTCACATGATTGCCGATGAAATTCGCGCGTCGAATATC
Organism: uncultured bacterium; assembly: GCA_964463555.1. Taxonomy (GTDB): domain Bacteria; phylum Cyanobacteriota; class Cyanobacteriia; order Cyanobacteriales; family Aerosakkonemataceae; genus Microseira. The sequence continues at coordinate 5,280 of CAYXCW010000109.1, read as the reverse complement.
GGACGGGGATACGTGTTGCGCCGGTTGATTCGTCGCGTGGTGCGTCACGGGCGATTAATTGGGATTGAAGGGGAATTTACTACTAAAGTGGCAGAGAGTGCGATCGCTCTCTCCGAATCTGCCTATCCCAATGTCCGCATCAGGGAAGCGCAAATTAAAGCCGAATTGCAACGGGAAGAATCTCGTTTCCTCAAAACTTTGGAACGCGGGGAAAAACTGCTGGCTGAAATTATCGAACAGTTGCAGAAGGAAGGCAAAACCGAGATCGGCGGCGAAAGTGCTTTCACTCTTTACGATACTTACGGTTTCCCCTTAGAACTGACGCAAGAAATCGCGGAAGAAAATCACCTCACCGTCGATACCGCTGGTTTCGATGTGGAAATGAAAAAGCAGGTGGAACGCGCTAAAGATGCCCACGAAACTATCGACTTGACGGTACAAGGTTCGCTGGATAAGTTAGCGGAACAAATTAAAGTGACCGAGTTTTTGGGATATTCTGAAGCAGCGACTCAAAGCGTTGTCGAAGCAATTTTACTCGCTGGAGAAGCGGTAGAAGAAGCAGACGCCGGAACCAACGTACAAATTGTTTTGGATCGCACGCCATTTTATGCCGAATCTGGGGGACAAATCGGCGATCGCGGTTATATTTCCGGTAGCGATCTGCTCATCCGAATCGAAGATGTGAAAAAAGAATCGGATTTCTTTGTCCACTTTGGACGCATCGAACGCGGTACGTTAAGAGTAGGCGATAAAGTATCCGCGCAAATCGATCGCGCTTGTCGTCGTCGCGCTCAAGCCAATCATACCGCAACGCATTTATTGCAAGCCGCATTGAAAAAGATCGTCGATGATTCGATCTCCCAAGCAGGTTCTTTAGTCGCCTTCGATCGCTTGCGGTTTGATTTTAACTGTCCTCGTCCTTTGACATCAGAAGAAGTGCAACAAGTGGAGGAACAAGTTAATACTTGGATCGCCGAAGCACATTCTGCCCACATTTCTATATTGCCCATAGAAGAAGCTAAAGCAAAAGGCGCGATCGCTATGTTTGGGGAAAAATACGGCGAAGAAGTCCGCGTGTTAGACTTCCCCGGCGTATCTATGGAATTGTGCGGAGGGACTCACGTCAGTAATACTGCTGAGATCGGCGTATTTAAAATCGTCTCCGAAGCAGGCGTAGCGTCGGGCGTGCGACGGATCGAAGCCGTCGCGGGGCCAGCGGTGTTAGATTATCTCAATGTGCGGGATAAAGTAGTGAAGGAATTGAGCGATCGCTTTAAAGTCCAACCCGAAGAACTACCCGAGCGCATCACCAAACTGCAAAACGAAGTAAAATCCACCCAGAAACAGCTTGATATAGTGAAAGGGGAATTGGCGATCGCTAAATCTGACCAATTGCTAGCACAAGCTGAAACCGTCGGCGATAGCAAAATTATCGTTGCACAACTGGGAGACGTTGACGCCGAATCTCTCAAAACCGCCGCAGAAAGATTGCAGCATAAATTGGGTAACGCTGCGGTAGTTTTGGGGTCAATTCCCGAAGCCGATAAGGTGAGTTTGGTAGCATGTTTTAGTCCAGAAGTCAATAAAAAAGGACTGCAAGCTGGCAAATTTATTGGGGGAATTGCCAAAATCTGCGGCGGCGGTGGCGGCGGACGCCCGAATTTAGCCCAAGCAGGTGGACGGGATGCGAGTAAGTTAAAAGAAGCTTTGGAAATGGCTCGAAATCAGTTGGTTGAAGGGTTGTAGCGATTAAGCCGATCCCCCCCAACCCCCCTTGCCAAGGGGGGCTTTTGAGGAAAGATGGGCGAGATGTTTCGCTGGTGGTAAAATCGATCCCCCCCAACCCCCCTTGCCAAGGGGGGCTTAAGAGAAAAAATCGATCCCCCCAACCCCCCTTGCCAAGGGGGGTTTAAGAGAAAAAATCGATCCCCCCAACCCCCCTTGGCAAGGGGGGCTTTTGAGTATTGATATCGTGTACGTTAGCATCGGATTTATACAGTTAATTGCGTTGTAGGGGCGGGTTTTACCAACCAATCCTTGGAACCACGAGATATCTGATTAAACCCGCCCCCCGCGTGGGATGCCCTTTGCAACCGGACACGATCGGAGCGATCGCTCGCATATTGTATTCTGACCGCCCCTCTTGACGGTTGGAACTAATGCCGCTATGCTCAACAACTATAGGTTGCCAAACCCTGAACCGGACGGCAACCTATGTAGAGCGAAAATCTAGTTTCGCTGCCCAAAGCCGGTGGAACGGCAATGGACAGCTTGACCCCCCAAACTGTTACGAGCAGTCGGGAGGCTAATTGAGAATTGTAACATTTTCTCGGTAGCCACCCTGCTTTCTCATGGCTGCGGGGTGGCTAGATTTTTGGCTTTTCTGAGGAAAACCTAAAAATCAGGAGAAAATATCATGGCAGAGGAATTTCGTGCGGATTCTTTCGGATCTGACAGTTCTAATTCTGAACCATCCGAACCAGAACGGGAAGCGGTGCGGATTCTGATTATCAGTTCTAATGCCGGAATCCGAGAAACGATCAACACGTTGTATCAAAAAGACTTTGCACAGGTAGACGACTGGACGCCAGTGCAACCCGCAGTCAATTATCCAGGCGAGTTGGTGACGATTCTGGTGCGTTACCGTATTCGACAAGAAGGCGATTCGCTGCAAGGGTAGCGCCAGCTTCACGGGCATCGGGACGGTAAATTTTAGTAACGCAAGTTGCTAGCGATCGAGCCGATCCCCCCCAACCCCCCTTGCTAAGGGGGGCTTTTGAGAACTTGAGAATTCGGGTTTCTTAGAGAAACCCGGATTCTGTGAATGCGATCGCACAAAACCCACCGATGCACAAAAAAGCGATATGGCACAATCAAAACAAATGCTTGAGGGTTGAATTATGACAGGAATAATCCCGAAAATATTACCTCTGGAAAACGGCGATCGCATTACCAGGGCAGAATTTGAACGACGCTACGATGCCATGCCCAAATTGAAGAAAGCCGAATTAATTGAAGGAGTTGTATACATGGGATCGCCAGTTCGAGTTATTCACGGCACACCACATGCTTATATCATTGGATGGTTGTTTGCTTACAGGGCAGCTACACCTGGGGTTGCTCTAGCAGACAATACCACAGTTCGCCTCGATCCAGATAACGAACCCCAACCCGATGCACTGTTGCGAATTGAAGTTGGCGGGCAATCAACAATTAGTGAAGATAGTTATGTCGAAGGTGCGCCGGAATTTATTGCTGAAATAGCGGCAAGTAGTGCTTCCTATGACTTGCGAGAAAAATTAAGAGTTTATCGGCGCAACAGGGTTCAAGAATATCTAATTTGGCAAGTTTACAACCAAAGAATCGATTGGTTTCGCTTAAGAGAAGGTGAATATGTTGCTTTATCAACAGATGAAGCTGGAATTATTAGAAGCGAAGTTTTTCCAGGTTTGTGGTTATCAGTCCCAGCTTTAATCGCGGGGAATTTGGTTGAGGTGCAGTCGGTGTTGCAGATGGGGTTGGCAACGCCAGAACATCAAGCTTTTGTTGAGCAAATGAATGGTTAGGGAGCGTGCGATCGCATCTTTAAATTCATCCAATTATATAAGAAAATTTACTATGGTAGCTAATCGTGAATCTAAATACATGACTCCCCAAGAATATCTAGAATGGGAAGAAAAACAACCAATTAAATACGAATATATCAACGGCGAAGTGTTTGCCATGACTGGGGGAACTATTCCCCATACTTCGATTGCCCTTAATTTAGCTTCAGCCCTGAAATCTCACGTCAGGGGTAAAGGGTGTAAAGCGTTTATGGCAGATGCCAAAGTAGGTGTATCTGAAAATGGCCCCTATCACTATCCTGATGTGATGGTAACTTGCGATGAAAGGGACAGAAACGCTATTGAAGCAATTTATCATCCCTGTCTAATTGTGGAGGTTCTTTCGCCGAGTACAGAAAGTTTTGATCGCGGGAAAAAATTCCAACACTATCGCCGTATTTCCACTCTCAGAGAATACGTTTTGATTGATGCGGAACAGATGAATGTTGAAGTTTTTCGATTAAATGATAGAGGGATTTGGGAACTTTATACTTATGAAGAAGGAGAGGAGATTTATTTAAGTAGCGTTGATTTTCGGTGTGCGATCGCGCTTGTATATGAAGATGTCGTGCTAGAATCTGACGAGGAAGTTGGAATCGCGTCTTGAACAGAAATTTTGGCTTTCGGTTTCTACTCACCAGCCATTTGTAAAACCCGATTATAGAGGGCTTCAGTTACCCAAAATTCGGCTTGATTAATTAAATTATCTAGCACAGATTTGACTGATGGAATTAGCCCTCTTTGTTTAGCTTCAATTAAAACGCCTAAAATCCCAATGAATTTTAATTGATTATTAGCAGCAACTTTTCTACCTAATTCCTCGTCTATTAAAAGCCAGTCTGCCTGCAATTCAATTGCCAGTGCGATCGCTTCAGATTCACCTTGATGGAGTTGATTTAGAAGCGAGTTGACTAGCGTGCGGTTAGTCACTTGCTGGACTTGAATCCAATTGAATGTTTGAACTTCGGTAGCGCCTGGAATTGTATCGCCTGCGCTAGTTAATTCCTGATAAACGGCTTGGGGAATGATAATAGTACCATAGAGTTGTTGCAGCAAGTTTAGCTGTCCCACAGCAGCTAGGTTGGTAATTGGGGAAGTATTGCTAACAACAATCATAATCTGCCCATGTCGCGCAGGGCTTTGATGTCAGCTTCAAAATCTTCCACATCGTAATGAATTGGTATTTGACGACGGGCGAGTTCGTGTTGAAATTGAAGTAGGTGCATTCCTGCTAGGTGACTGGCTTTGCCGATGCTGATTTTCTTTTGTTTGAAAAGCATAATGATAATTTCCAGCAGTAACTCGGTTTCTGATATACCGCTGGCTTTGACAATTTCATCGGAAATGACTAGGCTCATAGTGTTTTCTGTTTGTCAGGCTGAATGCTTTTGAAGCTATCGTAACATGAATATCCCACCTCTGTCTCATCTAACCTGAGTGCGAATTGATTGCGCTCATTCCTGTAGGCAATTAGCCAGATTTTGGCGGATAGTCATAGTATTAGGATGACTGACACCTAACACTCGTTCCGCAAGTTCTAAAGCTTGCAAATACAAAGGTTCTGCTTCGCTGTACCGTCCTTGAGAATCGTAGAGTCCTGCCAGATTATTCAAACTGCTGGCAACATGGGGATGGTCTTCTCCCAGCAGTCTTTTTGTCAATTCTAAAGCTTGCA
>CAYXCW010000108.1:19770-26234 GCA_964463555.1 uncultured bacterium | reverse complement strand
TAAAGTCCAATATTGTCTAATCTTGGGTAGCTTTGGGTAGGATTTATATAACGGTGAAAACAGAAACTCACTTGCTCACTTGCTCACCTGTTCCCCTTTTCTCGCACCTAAAAGAATTCGGGCTTAAGCTAGAGATAAAGGGCTTGGTAGAGGTTAAATATGGAAATTGGCGTTCCGAAGGAAACAAAGGATCAAGAGTTTCGAGTTGGGTTGAGTCCTTCCAGCGTGCGGGTGCTGCGCGATCGCGGACATTCAATCAAGGTAGAAACTTTTGCTGGTGTCGGTGCTGGTTTTAGCGATGAAGATTATATCCAGGCAGGGGCGGAAATTGTTCCCACAGCAGCGGATGCTTGGAACCGAGAACTGGTGGTAAAGGTAAAAGAACCGCTAGAACCAGAGTATAAGTTTTTACAAAAAGGGCAGTTGTTATTTACGTATTTGCACTTAGCAGCAGTTCGGAGCCTTGCCGAGCATCTAATCGATTGTGGCGTGACGGCGATCGCTTACGAAACAGTAGAACTACCAGATGGTAGACTCCCTCTGCTCACCCCCATGAGCATCATCGCCGGACGCCTAGCGGTGCAATTTGGCGCTAGGTTTCTAGAACGGCAGCAAGGAGGACGGGGCGTGCTTTTAGGCGGCGTTCCCGGCGTTAGTCCTGGAAAAGTGACGATTTTAGGCGGCGGCGTTGTGGGGACAGAAGCGGCGCGCATAGCCGTCGGCATGGGTGCTAGAGTCGAGATTTTAGATATAAACGTCGATCGTTTGGCATATCTAGAAACTTTATTTGGCTCCAGAGTGGAACTGCTATACAGCAGTCCTACCACAATTGAAGCCCTAGTTCCAGATACCGACTTGCTCATCGGTGCGGTTTTAGTCCCCGCACGTCGCGCCCCGATTTTAGTAACGCGATCTTTTGTGCAAAAAATGCGTCCCGGATCGGTAATCGTTGATGTCGCAGTCGATCAGGGCGGTTGTATCGAAACCCTGCATCCCACATCCCACACTAACCCTACCTATATCGAGGAAGGCGTTGTGCATTACGGCGTCCCCAATATGCCAGGGGCAGTACCTTGGACAGCTACCCAGGCACTGAATAACAGTACTTTACCTTATGTGTTAAAACTAGCCGATCGCGGCATAAAAGCGCTAGAAATGGAACCAGCTTTAGGCAAAGGCTTAAACGTTCAAAACCACCAGCTAGTTCATCCAGCAGTCCGAGAAGTATTTCCAGATTTAGCCAAGTAATGGGAATTGCAGATTTTAGATTTCAGATATCAGATTTAAATTCAATCCCAAATCCTAAATCTAAAATCTAAAATCTAAAATCTAAAATTGCTTTTGACGTCGCTGTTGCCAGTACCACCGATACCAATCACTCGAACTGCGAACAGCTAACCATAGTAAAAATAAGGCAATTAATCCTCCCTGTCTGGGGGCATCAAAAGCGAAAAAAACCAGCGCTATGCATAAACCGTCTTGGGCAAACACCAACCATAGAGGCAAACCGCGCAGTCTAAAAAACCAACCGACTTGAACAAGCTGTAGTACTAAAGCTAATAAACCACCTGTGATCCCAATCAATGGAATTAACCAAGGCTCTAATTCCTTAGCTTCGGCAATAGTAATCCCCATCATTGCTCCCACAATTGGGCTGAACATTAATTCAACCGTTTGCAGTACCCGCTGCCCCAATAGCTTTTTAGAAGCAACCAGTTCAAATAACGACCAACTCGTGAGGACTCCTACAACGACTTGTGGATGAAACTGAGATAATAGCGGTACTATAGACCACAGGTCGTTCTGTAACAGCCCAATTAATAGTAGGGGTAGGGCAACTCTCCCCACTCCTACCGCAGCAGCAGCAGAAAGGGCGGCTAAAAGTTCAATCATAGTTGTGCGCGATCGCTTGACGTTTCAACAATGGGCAAGGGTTCCCTCAGTGTTTAACTTAAGGCTGGTTCTCTTTTATCTTTAGCATAGCTTTTCCATCTGCGATATCTTCCATAACTGCCCCACATGTGATATGAAACTGGGATACCCTACCCAAGGTTTTTGATGATTACTGCCTTAGAAATACTGCTAATTATCCTTATTATTGGTTCGATCGTCTTTTATCTAGCCTGTGCTGTCTGTACGCACCAGTTTTTTGCTGCTACCGATTCAGCGATAGAAAATCAGGCCGATCCTGTTTCGATTTTAGTGCCGGTTTGTGGCTTGGATGAAGGGGCTTGGGAAAATTGGTCAGCTTTTTGCCAGCAGAATTATCCAGATTACGAGGTACTATTTGGAGTGATGGATGTCCAAGACCCCGCTATCCCCCTTCTCAAACAACTGGTGGAGACTTTCGCCAACCAAGCTCAACTTTTTGTGGGGTTGGAACCTCGCGGGATTAACCATAAGGATAGCAACTTGAGCTATCTGTTAGAAGCATCTCAACACGAAATTATTATTTTTGCCGATAGCGACATTCGCGTCAATCCTGATTATATTCGTACCGTAACTGCGCCTTTAGCCGATCCTGAAGTTGGTTTGGTGAGTTGTGCTTTTGTCGGGTACGATCCTCAATCTTTGGGTGCGGCGATCGCATCTTTCGGTCGCTGTGTCGATTTTATACCTAGTGCCTTGCTCGCTCGCGTTATAGATGCCGGTTTTCGGTTTGCCGTCGGTGCAACAATGGCTACCCGTAAATCAACCCTGGCTAACTTCGGCGGCTTAAACCTCAACCGCATCGGGTCGGATTATAACTTGGGGAAGCGCGCAGCAATGGCAGGATATCGGGTAGAATTCTCCCGCTATGTTCTCGAGTCGGACACGGGGCGCGAGAGTATCGGCGAAGTGTTTCGGCGAGAATTGCGCTGGGCAAGAACAATTCGCTACAATCGCGGTTCTCAGTACTATACAATGGCGTTCTGTTACGGAACGGTGTATTGCTTGCCCCTGGTGATTTTGTCGGGGTTTAGTGAGTGGGCGATCGCTCTATCCCTAATTACACTGGTTATCCGTTATACCCAATCCTTCACAGCAATTTTCAGTATCAAAACTCCAAAACTCATACCTTGGTTGTGGCTGCTACCTGGGCGCGACTTACTCAGCTTTGCCGTTTGGGCAATCGGTGCATTTGGACAAGGCGTATACTGGCGAGGAAGGCGACTGCGAGTGATCGAAGATGGTCTTTTAACCCAATGGGAATAAGAGATTGCAGATTTGAGATTGCAGATTGCAGATTTAATTAGTTCCTTGTCCGGTTGATTATGCAAGATCGGGAGCCGGGACACGGCAATATTAACCTTATCTGTTTATCCGAGATATCTTTGATGCCGTGTCCCTACGCAACGACTCTGTGAGTTTTTTTATTATTGGCTATTGAACGGACATGATATAAATCTGAAATCTACAATCTGCAATCTCAAATTTTTTCAATCTCCCAGGATATCGTTATAGACCTCCAGCAATAATTTTGGTTTGACAATGGTTATAAAGTAACCCGTAAAAATCAGTGCCAATGCGGCGATAACGATGGGAATAGCAAGGGGAAGATAAATAAATTGACGGGGGTTATCCACCCACATTTTCTTGACTCGATCTGAGAAAATTTCTAACTTGCCATTGTAGCTGCTCATTCGGTTGCGATCGCTTGTTTCATCCCCAGCTTTTGCTAACAAGCGATTTTGCCAGTAATAATCGTGTCCGATCAGCAAAAAACGCCAGAAAAAGTGAGAAAAACCATTTGGTGGGGCGTGAGTTGCCCTCGCTTGCGATTGTTTCCAGATCGTGTAACCACGATCTTGTAAGTTACGGGCATGAATGACGCAGTTACCGCGATAAAGGGGCAGATCGGTAGGAATGGGATTGCTTAGGAGAAATTCCCGGCGAAACGCTACATTATTGAGGAAATATTGAGCAGTTGGAGCCAGAGTTTTATCTCCGGAATGTTGGGGGAAAATATACGTCAGCGCCATCGCCGTGCCGTAAGCGCCTTGAGAAAGCGTCATGGTTTCTCCCGCAACAACTTGGATATCTTCTCCTGCGGTAAATGCAGTCAGGATACTTCTTAACCAATTAGGTTGGTAAATGCAGTCTGAATCAAAATAAACTACGATTTCCCCCGTCACTAATTCGGCACCCAGCATCTTGGCTTTGTAATAGCCAGTCCCTAATTGAGCGTGGTGAACTTTAATCCAAGGATACTGTTCGCACAGATGCTCTAGGATGTGGGTGGGAGTGTCACCGCTATCGATCAGCAAAACCTCATTCGCACAAGTGGGCGAAATGTCTTGATTTGCCAGTGTTGCTAAAGACTTAGATAAACCCTTGAGGTCGGCATTTGCTAAATTTTCCGTCTCTAAGATGAGGGAAAAACTGGGTAACTGTGTCTTTAGCGGTGTTTGTACCTGTTCCATATGTTACTTTTGCTCGATTGCACGATACGCCAAATGTAAAATCAGCCATCTGTGTGAGGAGGCGAAGCGCGAGTCGGAGCTATTTTATAAAGTAATTTTTACATCACCTCTGATTGGAGTTTTTACGGAAAAAAGGGTTCTCAGTTACCATATCACGGGTCAACCATTCCAGTACCAGGACAAGGAGGACAAGGGAGACAAGAAAGCAAAAACTTTCGCTTGTCTTTTCTATCTTCCCCATCTCTCCCCTCTTCCTCATATTGCTTGTGACAGGTAACGGCAGTGAACCTCAACGGATAAACTCCACCAGGAGCATGTGGTTAAATCACAGCAGAAATACTCAACTCCTGCCATGAATCTGATTTATTTTCTATTGCGTTCTTCCTGGGGGATGGTGGCGATCGCAATTGCTACCGGATTTTTAAGCGGCGGTAGCAGCGCTGGATTGATCGCCCTCATCGGTCATGCTATCAGCAGTAACAATGCTACCTCACGGATGCTGCTGGCTTGGGGTTTTGTCGGATTGGCTTTTGTGGCGCTGCTGACGAGTATTGTTTCTCAGGTGGTGCTGATTCGTCTGTCTCAGGATGCTGTGTTTAAAATGCAGATGCGCCTCTCGCGTCAGATTCTGTCTTCCCAGTTGAGTCATTTGGAACAGTTGGGGACGCCCAGATTGCTTGCTACCCTGACTGAGGACGTGCAAGCAATATCTAACGCTGTTTTCAGCATTCCTTTTCTTTGCATCAATGCGGCGATCGTGGTGGGGTGCTTGATTTATGTCACCTTGCTGTCGCCGCAAGTATTTTTGATGGTGATGGTTTTGTTTGCGATCGCTATCGGCAGCACTAACATTCTCTTAAAACGCGGCGGCAAGCAGCTTGCCCTTGCCCGCGAAGACCAAGATATTCTGTTTAAACACTTCCGCAGCATCGCCGATGGCATTAAGGAACTCAAGCTTAACTATGCCCGCCGTCAAGATTTCCTGACAGATGATTTGCAGATCGCTGCCGCCGACTTTCGCCGTCACAGCGTCCGCGGTTTAACCTTTTTTGCCATCACTTCGAGTTGGGGTAAACTCATCTTTTTCTTTGCCATCGGGGTTGTATTATTCTTACTGCCCAATCTGATGGCGATTAACCCCGAAACTTTTGCCGGATACATCATCACGTTCACTTACTTGATCGCGCCGTTGGAAAGTATTGTCAATAAACTCCCCATCATCAGTAAAGCCAACATTGCCTTGCAGAAGATTGAAATGCTCGGTTTATCCTTAGAGAATCGCTCCGAAGCGGCGACGGTTCCACCTGTTTTGAATCATTCCTGGCACGATCTAGAACTTAAGGGAGTGACGCATACTTATACAAGCGATCGCGAAGATGTTAGTTTTACCCTTGGCCCCATCAATTTGAGCCTAGTTCCCGGAGAAATCGCCTTCATCGTCGGTGGTAATGGCAGCGGTAAATCGACTTTGGCGAAGTTAATCACCGGACTCTACATCCCAGAAATGGGCGAAATTATCTTTGATGGGCAACCGATTACCGAAGCAAATCGCGAGTGGTATCGCCAACATTTTTCAGTTATTTTCTCGGACTTCTATCTTTTTGAGCGTTTGTTAGGATTTGATGGCTCAAATCTGGATACGCAAGTCCAAGGTTATTTAAACCAACTTCAGCTGGAACGCAAGGTCAAAGTCGAAGGAACAAAACTTTCTACTACGGCGCTTTCCCAAGGTCAGCGGAAACGATTGGCTCTGTTAACTGCGTATTTGGAAGATCGACCGATTTATCTATTTGATGAATGGGCTGCGGATCAAGACCCAATTTTTAAGGAAATCTTCTACACTGAGTTTTTACCAAAACTGAGAGATAGAGGTAAAATGATATTGGCAATCAGCCACGATGACCAATATTTTCAGATCGCAGACCGCTTGATTAAACTCGATTATGGTCAGGTGGTGTATGACAAGAAAAAAGGTGTTTAGCTTTCTTCACATCTGGCACCGAATGAACGATTAAAATCGCGCCTACACAAACGAAACCTGCCTTCGCAGGTTGTGAAGAT
>CAYXCW010000108.1:0-19548 GCA_964463555.1 uncultured bacterium | reverse complement strand
GAAGATAACGATTAAAATCGCGCCTACACAAACTAAACCTGCCTTCGCAGGTTGTGAAGATAACGATTAAAATCGCGCCTACACAAACTAAACCTGCCTTCGCAGGTTGTTGAACTTTTGTATAGCCGTGAATTCCATTCCTTCGGGCGTAGTCTAAGATGCAACTTTCCGGAGATGCTGTTTCATCTTGTGAAGTTAAAAGATAGAGAAAACAAATTTAAAAAAGACAAGGTGAAACTTATGGAAACTGCAACAGTAACCCAAAAACAAAAGGATCGCAAACAATCCCAGTCGAAGCGTCAATCAAGACACAACGTAGATATTGGGATGCCGAAAGCACCCTTACGCCAGCAGAAGGCGAAAGCATCTCGCGAGTTACTCAGCGATTGGCGCGATGCACCCTAAGAAATGCAGTACGAACCTAGAAACCGGGTTTCTGTATATATCGCTTGCCTTTCCCGAGGATGTTTCACAGAAACCCGGTTTCTTTGCGGTCTAGAAACCGGGTTTCTGCGTAGATCTCTAATTGCGATCGATGATGTTTCACAGAAACCCGGTTTCTTTGCGGATGTCCTGAATTTGGAAACTAACCTTGAGCAAGCGCATTATCGAACAATGCTTGTTCGGGTGGATTGAAAATTATTTCAAATTTGGCGCTCTTGACAAATCGCCGCAACACTCTGATGTGGTCTTCTGCGTCTTGGCGATTGCAGAATCGCGCTATTGTGCGCTGTCTGGCGTCTGGGAGTGCGATCGCTATTGTCCATACATGTGGATCGAGAGTGCTGTCTGAGTAGATGTTTTGAGAATTCATAGTACAAATAGGTGGCGTAAATTGGTTATAAACCTGTAAAAGCGGCTTTTGGTGATATTTAAAGCCGTTTTTAGCCATTAGAGTCTTTCCATCCAAGTTTTTATGTTTCTACATCTCTGTAGATGACTTGGGCGTTTTTGAGCTATGAATGCTATGTATAGCATACATAGGTAAACTACCATACCTTACCTATATGACTAATTTCGGCTGGTTTAGTCAAGTGCGATGATTAGGCTAAGCAGCGTTATTAGTTAGGTCATTGTGTCCACCGAAGACAAAACCGTGAAACTTGTGGTCTTTTTGTCAGATTCAGAAAGAACTAGATTTAAGGTCGCCTGTGCTAAGACCAAGACCAGCATGAGCCAGCAGGCTCACCAACTGATTCTTGATTGGCTCAAAAACCAGGAAGAAGCTGAAAATCCCTCAAGCAAGGAAAAAAAGAATAAATAGTTATAGTAGTTCACATGGTACAAGTAGTACAAGTGGATATTCTAAACTTGGTTGTCCAGGTGGCAGGATTAGTGGGAGTTCAGGTATTGGAAATGCCCACCGATCAAGCCAACGATGTGTTTATCCGCGTCTTTTTAAGTTCGGAGATGCGAACCCGATTTAAGGTTGCTTGCGCTCAATCTGGATTAGCGATGAGCGAAAAAGCTAGAGAACTTATAGAGGAATGGACTATAAACCAAGAAAATCAAAAACAATCCCCTCCTCCCGGCAAAAAGAAGGAAGATGAATGAAATTCTCTGAAATTGCTAGGATTTGCTACCTGACGTCGTGGTGAGCGATCGCTACTGCTACACCTTGATCTAGAAACCGGGTTTCTGTGCAGATCTCTAATTGCGATCGATGATGTTTCACAGAAACCCGGTTTCTTTGCGGATGTCCTGAATTTGGAAACTAACCTTGAGCAAGCGCATTATCGAACAATGCTTGTTCGGGTGGATTGAAAATTATTTCAAATTTGGCGCTCTTGACAAATCGCCGCAACACTCTGATGTGGTCTTCTGCGTCTTGGCGATTGCAGAATCGCGCTATTGTGCGCTGTCTGGCGTCTGGGAGCTGATTGAAAATCCTGAAATCGATATCTATCATCCTGACATCTTTGTCTCAGCCAGGAAGTTGGCGGTGCGATTCAGCAAGGAAGGAGTACCCTTCATCCCTGTTTATCCTGAATTAGTCAATCGGGAAGCTGATACTGACGCTTAGGCAGTCAGCCCTGAAATAAATTTCGGGCTGAAAGCTTAAGTCAGTTGAAACTGACTGGTAAGAATTTTCAACCCGTTTTAACGGGTAGAGACGTTACATGTAACGTCTCTACTTAGCCTGAAATTTATTTCAAGGCATTTATGTATCGCTGGTGTGTAATGCGATCGCGATCGCGCTACAGTCGTTGTTGCACCAAGAGCGATCGCTTGTGGGGAAATAGAGTGCGATCGCTAACTATTTTTGACACAGAGAAAGGGCAAAGTTCAAAACTTGCTTCTGTTCTTCTTCAGACAAACGATCGACCACCGTAGCTAACTGCTCTGATACCAACAGCCAACGCTTTGTTTGCGCCTGCCAAACAACCACAAATTGATTTGCAGAAAGAGTACACAGCGCGATTGTTTCTCCGTCGCGATCGCTAAACTCTATCTCATATTCCCCATTAGAATAACAATCTACAATTGCCCCTCTCGCACCTAAGCGCAAGTTAGATTCAGGTAAATCCACGAGCAATTCAACAATATCAAATAATTTTGGTTCAATCATGCTGCCAACCATTACGCGATCGCTTCCATCAGCCGGATATCTTCTTCAAGTTCTGCAAAGACTTCTTCGCCTTCGATTCCTTCACCGCGATCAAGTTCTTCAATCCCTATTCTGATTTTTTCTTTTAACTCGGCTAAACGTGCTTTTTGAATGCGATCGCTGTTGTCCAATCATAGTGCGATCGCGATAAATTAATTCTCCAACTCTGCATTATTATCATCTGATTCATCAAGCTGTAATGTATATTCCAGCGCTTCCTTTAGTCTCAATAAATAACTGGCAGAAAGAGTTCCTATTTTTTGCATTAATCTCTGCCGATCGATAACAACAATTTGATAACAAAGTGCCACAGCTTCTTGGTTTAAGCCTCCTTCACCAGCAGGAATAACAACTGTACCTGGTATCCTGGCACGTCTCAGATTACTTGTCAGAGGAATAACTACTACAGTGGTGGTTAAACGATCTAGCGTATCTCGCTGAACAAGAACAACAGGTCGAATACCTGCTTGTTCTGAACCATCTCCCCTCATCAAGCTACATCCTCTTGCTGAAGCTGAGGTAGATAATCAGTTAAAACTGCTTCTGCAAAATCTAAATCTTCATCAGCAAACTCAGATTTAAGAGCAGCAGCTTCTTCATTAGAAATAGCATCCCACTGTTTAAATAGTTGTTTTTTATGCAACGATAGAGCAAATTCCAATACTCGCTCTTGCGAAGATAAAGGCAATTGCGAGAGTATTTCTAGCAGTTTCGGAACAATCTCTGTTGTTGTCATCAAATAATCTCTGGGGAACATTGATAATAATTTTAGCACCTAAATGGTTAGTTTGAAAGTGGTGGATAATCATTCAAAGCGAATACTCTGCTTCTTCCCGCCAAACGAGAGCAAATTGCTCAGATGATAGCGTACATAATCCGATGGTTTTTCCTTGGCGATCGCTAAATTTTACTTCACAAGTTCCATCTGGATTAGCATTGACAATTTCTCCTCTCGCCCCGGCATTCAAATTCAATTCTGGCAGAGCTACCAGTAATTCTATCCCATCAAACACTTCGATTTTATACATCTTCTTTGCCTCCGCGTCTATATTTCTATTTTCGCTTGTATGTAATGCGAATGCGATATGCTTCCGGCACGCTACGCGATCGCGCTAACAATACCTTCGCCTTGCATCGGGACACCCTTAAGGGTGTCGCTATACTCACATCTTGCACCAAGCCTAGAAATAAATTTCTGGCTTAAAGCTAAAACCCGTTGAAACGGGTTAAAACGTTGATTGTAGTTAGCTTTAGCTCACTTAAGCTTTCAGCCCCAAATTTATTTGGAGGCTGTTTATCGGGTAGGTGCAAGATGTGAATATACAAACAAAGCCCGCCTACGCAGCCTTTAATAATTTTAGCCCGCGCAGGCGGGCTTTGTTTGTGTACTCCCAGGTTTTAACCTGGGGGCTAAAAAAACCCGGTTTTTTTACCCGCTCAACTTCGCCATCAATTCTTCCGTATGTTCCAGATAAGAATTGGCTTGAGCGATTTGTTCGTTCACTTGCGGAATCAAGGAATTGAGTGCTATTTTCAATTTCTCTTTCCCTTCAATTGATAATTTTTGGTCGGCTTGTGCCTGTCTCAAACTATTGCGATAGTTGCTGAGATAGCGATCTAGATCGTTAAAGAAAATATCGATGCGCTGCTGAAAGTCTTCATCCAGATATTGGTTAATATCTTGCTTGAGGTTGTTGATGTTTTGTTCGATTAACTTGTTCACCTCATAGACAATTCCGTGCAAGGATACGGTGTAGAAATTCTCCCGGCGATTCGGGCGTCTGATTTGTTCTTTGACTTCAAACGGCACTAGCCATAAAAAATGGGCAAACGATCTTTTTGTTCTGACTACTTCGTCGTAACCTTGATCTACGGATCTGGTATGCCTTAAAACGCGGGGTTTGGTAAAGTCGATTTCTTCAAATTCTAAGCGGGGTGTGGGTAAAGATAACTTGAGTTGGAAATTTTCGTTCAATCTTTCCCGCGCTCTTTCTACAATCGGCTTGGTTTGTTCGTCCAAGAAATCTATCATGCCTTGACGGGCTGTATCGATTTGGTTGCGGGAATTCTCTCGGATTCCTTCTAGTAAAACATCGGCTCTTTTTTTGGCGTAGGCGACGGCTAAATCGGCAAATTCTTCGGCTTCACTCAGGGTATCGAACTCGAGGGTAGCTTGGCGTTTCAAATCTAAGGGGGATTTGAATTTATTAGAAACCCAATTTAGAAATTGGGTGGCTTTGCTGCTGCTTTTTGTGAGCAAATCTGCTTGCCGATCTTCTGATTCGGTGA
Organism: uncultured bacterium; assembly: GCA_964463555.1. Classification (GTDB taxonomy): domain Bacteria; phylum Cyanobacteriota; class Cyanobacteriia; order Cyanobacteriales; family Aerosakkonemataceae; genus Microseira. The sequence continues at coordinate 14,651 of CAYXCW010000108.1, read as the reverse complement.
AATAAGTTTCAACGCTGACTTTGGCTTCTTTTTTCACTTCTTCCAGAATCTGGTTGAGTTCGTGATAAAGATTGGTTTTGATTTGCTCGATTTCCTGCAAGCGATCGCGGCATTCTTCGATACTATGTAAATCGCCTTCTAATGCTTCTACTTCTAGCAAAAGTTTGGCACCATCTTCGTTAATTGCCCGACTGCGGAGTTGGATATCTTCCCGAAGTTCTACCAAACGACTGCGGGAAAGTTTGAGGGAAGATAGCAAAGATCTGGGTGCGGCTTCTGACATTAAAGATGCGATCGCTTTCTCTAAAAACGGCGCAAAACCCGATTTCTTCCACAGCTTTTCGGCTTTGCGCTTTAATTCTTCTGCATCCATTTCTTCAAGTTCTTCTTCCCAATCGAGGGGGAATAAATCTTGAGCCAGCGATCGCGCCGATTGCATTTGCTGCAATTTTACATCCTTTTGCTGCTGTAACTCGACTAAAAAGCTCGTTGCGGAAAATGCCCACCGGGCGGATATTTCAAACACGCGATCGCTTGTTTCTCCATCGCCAATCCCAAATTCCGCCGCCACAAATTGCCGTACTTGTTCTGGCGTCATGTCTCCATGTTTGCGCTGGTCAACTTTGTTCACCAACACGTATAAATTCTCTTGTCCCCGTAATTCGATTACCTTTTTGACATCTTCTTTGACTTCCGCTTCGGCTTTGGTATTTAAACTGGTAAAATTCAGGACAATTAATACTGCTGAAGCCGCCCGCAATTGTTCGGCAACCACGTTACCCAAAGCGAGATTTTCTCCGGCTTCGTTTGGCCCTGGTGTATCGACTATTACCAACTTTCCTAATAAATTGGTTGGGGTAGCGGTTTGAGCTTGCCAAAACGGAGTGCAGATGCGGGGAACATCAGTAAGCGATCGCAACGGATCTGCCATCGGATCGAGAACGCTACAGAGGCGAATAATATCGTTTAAAGCCGTCAAAGTATTGTTAATTCGCTTGCAACCCGCCACCTCTTCAGAAATAGAAACTTTCGCTAGCGCTTGAATTTTTGCGAGTAATTTTGCTAAATGGGGATATTGAGCCGAAATTTTTTCTTGTAGCGATTCCAGCCCAAAATCGCGCATTTTTTCCTGCAACGACAGTAACGTGTTGCGAAACACTTGCCGAATTTGATCGCTTAAGATTAAAACCGGCTCAGTTCGCTCTGCCTCGAAAATAATTTCCGTCGGAATTGTAGTCATCGCCGCATTGCGCGAAGGCAGGATATCTTGACCGATGATGCCGTTGATAATTGTTGATTTTCCCGCCTTCATTGGCGCGACAATTGCCATCCGTAATTCTAAATCTTCGACATTAACGGCTGCTTGGGTGACTTCTTGGTGAAATTCTGCGTATTTGCTGCCAGTTTCCTCAAAACTCAGCGTGGTATTAGCACGATCCATCAAATTGCTGGCTTGCCTGAGCAAATCGCCAACTTGTTGCTGTAACTCTGGCATATTCAGCTTTTGCGCTTCACCGTTCATTTAACTCCTCACTTCCAGCAGGATCGTTAACAAAATGATATCTTCGAGATTGTGCTGCAATTTCAATCGTTGCACAAGCCGTGCCACACTCTAGCACGGGAACTAGGAATGCGATCGCTTTGTCTATGTTGGCAACAGTCGCTTTGATAGTAAACTCAACAAAAAAGGCACTGTGAGATCTGATTGATTTTCAGGCTTGACCTATGCAAAACACTGCTTTTAATTTTCGTCAGCTTTCAGGCGCAATACCATTACCGCTCAAGTTAACTGCATCTGCCTTGCTGTTAACCCTACTCGGCATCCAAATGGCAGACGCAACCACCCACCCAGCCAATCCTCCGTCTGTTGCACAAGCTCAACGTGTGGCACAAGCAGACGTTGCCAAACGATTGGTAGGACTGTGGCAAGCACCTACAAGACCAGGTGCGCCGCCGCTGAGGATGGTTTTTGGCGGGGATGGCAAAATGTACATCATCCTGCCAGCCGCATCCGGACAAGCTCAAGCTTTAGATTTGAGATACCGAATTAATGCCGCAGCTCGACCGATGCAACTGGATATCATCGCCGAAGGTAATCGCTCCGCTCCGACAATTTTTGAATTAACCCCCGACAGAAAGCTGCGCTTGCAACTACAAGGCATCAACGCCGGACGCCCCAGACCTACTGCTTTTGGTGCCAACGCTACCGTATTAGAGAAGGTTTCCGACACCGCCAACTTGCCTGCAAATACTCGCGTCGTCCAACCTGGAGGCAATACCCCGCTTCCCGGCGGGCGATAGTTAAGGGTATGGGGAAGATGGGGAAGATGGGGAAGAATTACCTCTTACCTCCATCATCTCCCTTGTTTACCTCATCCGAGTGCAATTCGCTGTACACTCTTTGGGTTCCTAGAAGCTAGCAAGTGTATAAACTAGCGTCTAATCAATGACGAATCAAGACAACCAAGAGGAAAACATACACAGCGCCACTAACCCGGAGAAGTGCTGGGAGATGGGGCGTAAGTACAACTGGAGACTGAAGCGGATTGAGCCAACACGCGATCGCATCCTCAAAGTCGATTGCGTGTTCTACGGGAAACAAACTTCTTTTGAAGATAAACGTTTTGAGGAGGCTAATGATGAACGAAACGTGGATAGTGTTTAAAGCTGAATCGCTTTCAGCACATGGCTGGGAGGAACGAAAGTTACTACCATCTGGTGGTCTGACTGACATTCTGGCAACAGAGTGGGATTTTTCAGGAAAATTGCCCCAAGTAGGCGATCGCCTGCGAGAATATGCCAACCTACAAGACCCTGGTAACGGGGTCACCCACGGACGAGATGGAGACTGGGTAGTTAACAAGATTGACCAGTTCTCATCCTTCGATACCAACCAACGGATCGTGGTGTGTTACTGCTGCTATCAACCCGTTGAGGCTAACTGGGTCGAACTGCATCGGGGGAAACCGATCGATCAGATTCTACAACCTGCTCAAATCTAAAAAGATTGTCAAAAACCAGAGAGCCTTCTTCTGGCATCAGGTAAAAAAATTCCCGATCTACACGCTGAATCTCGGATTGATTGGTTAAAATCCAGTTAATCTCCTGACGCTACTTCCATGACCGACACCGTCCTTGCCGTTCAGAACCTGCAAGTCCAATTTCTTACCGCTGAAAAACCGATTAAAGCCGTTGATGGTATTTCCTTTGAAGTCAAGCGGGGGCAAACTCTGGGAATTGTCGGCGAGTCGGGGTCTGGGAAATCCGTTACCAGTCTCGCCGTCATGGGTTTAATCCCGCCACCCAGCCAAGTTAGCGGCGAAATTTGGTTTCAGTCATTTGAGGCTCAAGGAGAAGAACTTCGCCCGACGGAACCTGCGATCGATTTGTTGCGGCTTCCCAGGTCTAAAATGCAACAATATCGGGGCGGAAAGATTGCGATGATCTTTCAGGAACCGATGAGTTCCCTCAACCCGGTTTATACGATTGGGTTTCAGTTAGTCGAGGCAATTCGCCAGCATCAGAAAGTTTCGGAAACAGAAGCTAGAAGAAATGCGATCGCTCTCCTCCAAGAAGTGAAACTGCTTCCTGCTGACGAAATTTTACGCCAAAATTATCTGGAATTGGCACAACAATTACCTATCCGCCAATCCGAACCCACAGAACGGGAAATATCCCAGCACATCAACCAGAAAAAACTGGCAATCCTCGACCGCTATCCCCACCAACTTTCCGGCGGTCAAATTCAGCGCGTGATGATTGCAATGGCAATTTCTTGCAACCCGACGCTGTTAATTGCTGACGAACCCACCACCGCTTTAGACGTCACCGTGCAAGCAACCATCCTCGAACTGTTGCGCGAGTTGTGCAGCAAGCGGGGAATGTCGATGATATTTATTACTCACGATCTAGGTGTAATTGCGGAAATAGCCGACTCGGTGGCGGTAATGTATCAAGGAAAAATCGTCGAGTCTGGTTTAGTTTGGCAGATTTTTTCTAACCCTCGCCATCCCTATACCAAAGGATTGTTAGCTTGTCGTCCCCGACTAAATCAGCAGTTGAAATATTTACCCACGGTAGCTGATTTTATGGAAGTCGTGACCAGTGAAAGCGGCGAAATCGAAATCCGCGAAAAAAACACGCCAGAGGAACAGAGAAGCAGAGGAGATATATCTGAGTCGCGGAATATGTTCGCGGGGGAAGAGGCACTTTTATCGGTGCGCGAGTTAAAGGTAGCTTTTCCAGAACGGGGCATTTTTGGCGAAACGAAACGTTATTTTATGGCAGTGAATAACGTTTCGTTTGATGTTTTTTCAGGGGAAACATTGGGGTTAGTGGGCGAATCTGGTTGCGGAAAAAGTACCCTCGCTCGCACTTTAATCCGATTAATCGAACCGATGAACGGTAAGATAATCTTTGAAGGGCAAAATATTACTAATTTAACTGGAAAGCGCCTCCAGCAACTGCGGCGGGATATACAAATTGTGTTTCAAAATCCGTTTAGTTCCCTCGATCCGCGGATGAAAATTGGCGATGCGGTGATGGAACCTTTGTTAATTCACGCTCCCAATAAAAACCGCCGCCAACAGCGCGATCGCGTAGCCTATTTGTTAGAACGGGTAGGTTTAAATCCGAATTGGATGCACCGCTATCCCCACGAATTTTCTGGCGGACAGCGGCAGCGGGTTTGCATCGCCCGCGCTTTGGCGCTCAATCCCAGGTTTATTATTTGCGATGAGTCGGTGTCGGCACTGGATGTTTCGGTGCAAGCGCAAGTCTTGAATTTGTTAAAGGAATTGCAAGCCGAATTTGGCCTGACTTATATCTTTATTTCCCACGACTTAAACGTAGTGAAATTTATGAGCGATCGCATCATGGTCATGAATCGCGGTCAAATCGAAGAAATTGGCCCTGCGGAAATGATTTACCGCGAACCCAGCAAAGACTATACGCGCCAGTTAATTGCTTCTATTCCCACCGGAACTTTAGAGCGAATTCGCGAACGTCAATTGAGTTAGCATCTGATAGTTGACACTCACCTTTTGCTAAAGCTTTCCTTTCGTGCTTAAGGGTTTTAAGCTGAATGATAATTTCTACGCAAATATTGACAAAATTTCCGAGTCCACATATTTGCACTCAATAGGAACATTAGTAGTTAAAAAAAATAAAATTAACCTTATCTTAACACGATATAACTTTCAATCATACATCTGAAAGGAGTATTTTTGCAAAGATCTGACTATATCTTTGGAGAGTTGCAACTATAACTATCAGACTACTAGCGTTACAGATACGCAGGAATTTTTCTAGACTCACATCTTGCGCCTACCCGATAAACAGCCTCCAAATAAATTTGGGGCTGAAAGCTTAAGTTAGCTAAAGCTAACTACAATCAAGGTTTTAACCCGTTGAAACGGGTTGCCTGCTTTCAGATGTGAAATTTATTTCTGTTGGCTCTGGTGCAAGATGTGAGTAGATTCACATCTTGCACTTTGGCTAAACCTTAGTTTCTTGCAAATAGCTCAGCTTGAAAGCCTAGATTTTTCGTCAAGAAACAAGGGTTTGAAGGCTTGTTGATAATGGTGCAAGATGTGAGTAGAGCCAAATCAGTTCCACTTCTGCAAGAACAAACCCCCTAGTTTGAGTTCATCTAGGAGCGGAGCCGATAGCATTTTTTTCTAGTTCCATCCAGGGATTAACCTGAAACTCCCTTTATTAAGATAATTGAATTTTTTTTACAATGTTGTATCGTCAGCCACAAAACAAACTACAGAAAATCCTCAAACGATTGGGATTTCTCCGCCTGTTTGGCGTTTCACTGGCGGTTTTCTTGGGTATTGTAATTTTCGCTTGGAAAGTTTACGCCCAGCAGCCAGTCACCCTCAACCTGTTAATGACCGCTCCAGATGCCCAACCCTGGCAACAAGGTTTAGTCAAAGACTTCGAGGCTGAAAATCCAGGCATTCGCATCAACATTATCGAAGGGCCAAATGCGACAAATTTGCTCGAAGACCTTTACACCTCGGCTTTTATTTTGGGGCAATCTCCTTATGACTTAATCAATATGGATGTCATTTGGACGCCCAAATTTGCCGCGGCTGGGTGGTTATTAGACCTGAGCGATCGCATTACCCCCGAAGAATTAGCCGCATTTTCGCAGAAAGATGTAGAAGGCGGACGTTACGAAGGCAGACTCTACCGAATTCCCATGCGTTCCGATGTGGGAATGCTCTACTACCGGGAAGACTTGCTCAGAGAAGCCGGATTAAATCCCCCAGAAACATTTCAGGATTTGATGCGAATTTCCCAAACCTTAAAACAGGCAGGGAAAGCGAATTGGGGCTATGTCTGGCAAGGTCGCCAATACGAAGGATTGGTGGCAATGTTTCTCGAAGTTCTCGAAGGTTTTGGTGGCTATTGGGTAAATCCCAACACCTTAGAAGTTGGACTAGATAGACCAGAAACCTTACAAGCAATTGAGTTTCTTCGCAACACCGTTGATGAGGGTATTTCCCCGCCTGGGGTGACAACTTACCAAGAAGAAGAAACCAGACGTTTCTTCCAAAGCGGTCAAGCAGTCTTTTTGCGGAGTTGGCCTTACGTTTGGCCTTTAGCCAATCAACCAGGTTCGCCAATTAATGGAAAAATTGCGATTCAACCAATGGTTCATGCCCCCGGTCAAAGTAGTGCAGCTTGCTTGGGAGGCTGGGGTTTAGGCATTGCTAAATCTTCACCGCACCCAGAAGAAGCTTGGAAAGCAATTCAATATTTTACTGGTCGCGAAGCACAGCGCCGATTTATTTTAACCGCAGGCTTTGTTCCCAGCCGAAGGGAATTATTTACCGACCCGGAAATTGTGGCTAAATATCCCCACTATCCGCAGTTATTAGAGGTAGTAGATCAAGCAGTTTTGCGACCGCCCATTGCTCAATATGCCCAAACATCCGATATTTTGCAACGCTACCTTAGTGCTGCACTAACAGGCAGAATGAGTCCTGAAAGTGCAATGCAATCTGCTGCAAATGAAACTCGCCGACTTTTAGGGAATCCCCAGTAGGGTGCGTTAGCGGTAGCGTAACGCACCGTTGCTGGTGGGGTGGTGCGTTACGCTGTCGCTAACGCACCCTACAATCTACAATCCAAGATCTAAAATCCAAAATGCAAAATGGTTAACACACATACAATTCGAGGTCGGGAACAACGGACGGCCTGGATATTATTAATACCCGCGTTGTTGCTGCTGTTGTTTGTCTTCGCTTATCCGATTGGACGAGCTTTTTGGTTGAGTTTATTTACGCAAAATTTGGGTACGAAACTGCAACCTGTCTTCTCTGGTTTTGATAATTACGCCCGGATGGCGGGGGACGGTCGTTTCTGGCAAACTTTTTGGCAGACAACAATATTTACCTCTGCATCCGTTGTGTTGGAATTATTGTTAGGACTGGGAATTGCCTTAATCTTAAATCAGAAGTTTTTTGGACGCGGCTTTGTCCGCACGACGGCTATTATACCTTGGGCTTTACCTACTGCTTTAATTGGTCTAGCCTGGGCTTGGATTTTTAACGACCAATTTGGCGTAGTGAATGATATTTTACTGCGGTTGGGTTTAATTCAGACGGGAATTAACTGGTTAGGTGACCCAGTTTTGGCAATGATGGCTGTAGTTTTTGCTGATGTTTGGAAGACTACGCCGTTTATTAGCATTCTGCTGCTAGCTGGCTTGCAATCAATTTCTCCCGACCTCTACGAAGCTCATTCAATTGATGGGGCAACTCCTTGGCAAAACTTCACTCGCATTACCCTACCATTGCTGATGCCGCAAATCTTAATTGCCTTACTATTTCGGTTTGCTCAAGCTTTCGGAATTTTCGATTTGATTGCTGTGATGACGGGGGGTGGCCCTGGAGGTGCGACGGAAGTAGTGTCGCTGTATATTTATTCGACAGTGATGCGCTACTTAGATTTTGGCTATGGTGCCGCCCTCGTTGTGGTGACATTTTCGTTGCTGATTGTAGCAGTTGCGATCGCTAGCTTTTTACTAAACAAATCCCGCGTCAGTTATTAGTCTTTGGGAATCGCTAATTTTTCCCCAATTACCCATTACCAATTACCCATTACCCATGCCACATTATGACTGTAATCGCACAAGACCGCCCCACAACTCCAACCCCAACCAGAGGCTCTAAGATCCCCTGGAAAAAAATCTTGAGGCTGTTAGGAGTGGCTTTAGTTGTCCTATTCTGCTTAGCGCCAGTATTATGGCAATTGCTAACTTCATTCAAGGTAAATGAAGATATTGCCGCCGTTCCTACTGTGTACGTTCCCACTCGATACACGTTCAATCATTACATTGAATTATTCACCCGTCGTCCGTTTTGGCGCTATATTTTAAATAGTGCCTTTGTATCGATTACTTCCACAGCCGTTTCTTTAGCAATTGGAGCGCCTGCGGCTTACGCTTTAGCAAGGTTACGCCCTTGGGGTGGAAAAGTTATCCTCGCAGGTGTCTTGATTGTGACTTTATTTCCAGGGATTTTGTTGTTCCTGGGACTGTTGGAAATTATCCAGGCGCTGAGATTGGGCAATAACTATTTGGCGCTGATTATTCCCTACACGGCAATCAATTTACCTCTGACAATTTTGGTGCTGCGGAGCTTTTTCCAGCAATTACCAAAAGATTTGGAAGATTCGGCTAGAGTAGATGGTTATAATACGTTTCAAATGCTCTGGCGCATCTTGTTACCGATGACAATTCCCGCCTTAGTAACCACTGGGATTCTTACCTTTATTTTCGCCTGGAATGAGTTTATCTTTGCCCTCACGTTTATGACTCGTGAAGAATTGAAAACTATTCCTGTAGGGGCTGCTCAATTAGGTGGTGCATCAGTATTTGAAATTCCCTATGGCCCCATCGCTGCTGCCACTGTCTTGGGAACCTTGCCTTTGGTTTTACTGGTTTTGTTCTTCCAACGCAAGATTGTCCAAGGTTTGACTGCTGGCGCTGTCAAAGGATGAAACAATTTTAGATTTTGGATTTGAGATTTTAGATTGGAAATTATCATCATAATCCAAAATCAAACCTACGTACCAGAAAACTGTTGAACTCGCAAATAAAACAATGGCTAGACTCGAACTCAAAAACTTAAATAAGACTTTTACTCCCAAAGTTATTCCGGTTAAAGATGTTAGTTTAACTGTGGATAATGATGAGTTTCTCAGCTTGCTTGGGCCTTCTGGTTGTGGTAAATCTACTGTCTTGCGGTTGATTGCAGGTTTAGAGGAACCAACTCGCGGGAAAATCTCGATTGGGGGTGAGGATGTTACTTATAAAAGACCGGGCGATCGCAATATCGCAATGGTGTTTCAAAGTTACGCCCTCTATCCTCACATGAGCGTGTACGATAACCTCGCCTCTGGACTCAAATTGCAAAAAACTCCAGCCGCAGAAATTCAAAGACGAGTCGCAGATGTGGCGCAAGTTTTGGGATTAGAAGAGTTAATGACCCGCAAACCCGGTCAAATGTCTGGGGGACAAAGACAGCGCGTTGCTGTGGGTCGTGCTTTGGTGCGCCGTCCGCAGGTATTCTTGTTAGATGAACCGCTCTCGAACTTGGATGCACTCCTGCGGGAACGAGTCCGCGCCGATCTGAAAGAACTGTTCGCCGCCCAACATGTGCCGGTAGTCTACGTTACCCACGACCAAACCGAAGCAATGACGCTTTCTACTAAAGTGGCGGTGTTGAACAACGGCTTGATTCAACAACTCGATTCACCTGAGCGGATTTACAACCATCCGGCGAATCAATTTGTGGCTGGATTTGTCGGCAGTCCGCAGATGAATTTACTGAGCCTACCTTGTCAAGGACGTTACGCGATGCTCGGTGATTCCCGGATACCCCTGCCAAATCTAACCAGCGTTCCGCCTAACATTGTGTTAGGAATTCGTCCCGAACACGTCCGCGTGGCACAACCAGAAGATACCAACACCATACGCGGTCGAGTATATTTGGTGGAAAATTTGGGGATGCATTATTTGGTCAGCGTGCGAGTGCCAAATTCACAAGCAGAACCAATTTCACTGCGCGCTTTACTACCACCGGATCGCAAGTGGAGTGACGATAATATTACTTTGGTACTACCGCCAGAGCATATCCACTGGTTTGACGTTCAGACTGGTGATGCTGTTACTAAAAGGCAAGTGGCGATGGCTAATAGCTAATTGCTAATTGCTAATAGCTAATTGCAGGATTTCGATCGTTTCTATACAGTGGACAGCGAACAATTGTCCACTGTCCACTGTCCACTGTCCACTGTCCACTATCCACTGTCCACTATCAACTATCAACTATCAACTATCAACTGTTTCACCTAGCATCAAAAAAGCGCAACGGGCCATAGCCTAAAAATTGCTCTTGGGGTTGCGATCCTTGGGGATAAGCTTTAACACCAAATTGATAAACCCCAGCTAAACTTGGATTTTCAAATGGCCCAATGCCAACTGTTACTGTTTGACCTGGTTGAATTGGTGGGTCAAAAACTATGTCAACTTCTTGGGTTGTGGGATTAACTTTCACTTCACCTAACTTAGAAGTTTGCTTTGGTTCTCGATTCAAATACGCCTTCGTTCTCGCAGAATCGAACTCAACTAAAATGCCGCGTTGTTGCTGAATTGTGACGCGATGCAATGGTTGAGTTGCTGTTTTTGGTAAGTCAAAAGTGAAGTAGTAAGTTGCTCCTCGGAAGCGCACGCTGGCTTGAGTAGTTCTCGATTCACCTAGTTGAAAAGGAACGCCAAACGAAGTTCGACCACCTGAGAGTTGCACAGCCTGCGCGGATGGATTGTTGGCTGCTGAAGCGCCAACACCCAGGGCAAGGATGCTAGCCATTAATGCTTGAGATAGTTGTTGAAGCCGTTTCATATTTTTCTCCTGCTTCTATAGGCGACCCTGGAATTCTATCCTGGAATTCTATTGTACTAGGTTGAGCGATTGGAACTCCACCCTAAGAGTAGCGATCGCTACAAACTCTTTCCTCACCAAGCTGAACATTTTTCTATCTAACGGTTGATGGAAATCATCCTTACGATGGATGTTTCCTTCTTTATTTATAGCAAAGTATTTCTGCAATGCGATCGCGCCAATAATTAAAGTTATCGCTTTATTGCGATCGCTTGACAAATTACCCGAAAAATCAGTCATAATGAGCCAAATATTAGTTTAAAAATTGATTCGGTTTAACCAATAAAGACCGAATAAAAGCAGCTTTTATAAGTAAAAAGCTGTGAGAAAGATTGCGTGTTTTTTGAACGCAATAGTTGCCTAATGGCTGAGTTTTGCTGGTTGAATAGATGTGAGGATAAATCGTGTTAAAACTATTATTCGGTTTAGGGTTTTGGGGTGCGGCTTTGCTACTGAGTAATAATGCCGTTGCACAGGAAGCGATCGCAAAAGAAGTCAATACAAGCCAATCAACAATTAATAGCAACTCGTTGTGGGATGGGGATATTGCCCGTCAAGGCTCAGTGACAGGCGAGACACCTATCCCACAAAATACGATGGCTAATTTTTCACAAGAGACAGCATTGGATAATTCGCCGACAGATCCAATGGGACAAGTAACTTCTGTCTCTCAACTAACAGATGTACAACCCACAGATTGGGCATTTCAAGCTTTACAATCGTTAGTCGAGCGGTACGGTTGTATAGAAGGATATCCGGATCGTACTTACCGAGGCAATCGAGCCATGACTCGCTACGAATTTGCCGCCGGTTTAAATGCTTGTTTAGAACGGATCAACGAGCTAATTAAAGCGCGGGTTGGGGAAGCTCAAATCCAAGACGATTTAACAACGCTGCAACGATTGCAATCCGAATTTGCCGCTGAATTAGCCACATTACCCAAGCGAATCGATAGCTTAGAAGCATCTGTAAGTCGGCTGGAAGCACAACAATTTTCTACTACAACCACCCTCACGGGAGAAATTCTGTTTGCCGTGAGTGGAGTTGGCGGCGAAGATGTTAACGGTAACGATATCGATGCGAATATTTTTGTCAGTAACCGAGCCGAATTAAACTTAAATACCAGCTTTTTTGGGCAAGACTTACTTAGAGCTAGGTTAGCGGCACAAAATACCCCCAACTTAGCCGATATCACCGGCACTAACTTTGCCAAACTGTCATTTACCGGCGATAATCGCAATGATATTGAATTGGGCGCATTGTTTTATCGGTTTCCCGTTGGTAGGGCAATCGTTTTCATCGGCGTTCAAGGAATAGGTTTTGGTGACTTTACTCCGACGCTCAATCCTTATATCAACAGTTCGCTTTTGGGTAATGTGGGTAACTTTAGCGGTGAATCGCCGATTTATGCGCTGAACGGCGGTAGGGGAATTGGTGTAGAATATCGTTTTAATCGGGCTGTTAGGTTGTCTTTGGGTTATTTGGCATCGGCTGTCAATGACCCCAGAATCGGTTTGTTTGATGGCCCTTATGGTGCGATCGCTCAATTAACCCTCTTTCCTACCCCAAGTCTCAGTTTCGGTTTAACCTATGTCCATTCCTACAAACTTGCGACGGGTAAGGGGAGTCAAAATGCCGAAGATCCTTTTGATGGTGCCGCTACCTCGACCAATTCCTATGGTCTAGAAGCATCTTACCAAGTTACCCCGAACTTCAGTATTTCCGGTTGGGTAGGATTGATTAATGCAACTGCTGAATCTAACCCAAATAAAGGCAGCGATGCCTCTATTTTTACTTGGGCGACAACCTTTGCCTTTCCTGATTTTGGCGGACGGGGTAATTTGGCAGGATTTATTATTGGTCAACCGCCAAAAGTCATAGAAAATGATGTGACTGGGCGCGAAGATCCGGATACTTCCTTACATATAGAAGCGTTCTACCGCTATCAAGTTACCAATAATATCTCGATTACACCAGGGGTGTTTGTGATTACGAATCCAGAACACAATTCTGATAATAGCTTGATTTATGTCGGCACGATCCGAACCAGTTTTGCCTTCTAAGCTATGCTTGGTATAACAAATCCGGATTGATTACCCTCAGTATTGTTATAAACTGTACAGGCGATCTTTGAATGCCATAGTCTCACTCTTGAGGATATCGGCGTTCATCTGAGGCTAGGTAACTCAAGTTGCTAGTTATGAGATCCAGCATTTTAGATCCCCCTACATCCCCCTTTTTAAGGGGGACTAGGAATCCGGTTCCCCCCTAATGAAGGCGGGCTAGGGGGGATCAAACCGACAATATTTGTAACTAGCAACTTGCGTTATGTAGAATTTTACAAGATTGACATATCAGCGTCATATTAACGCCATAAAGGCTTGTCACTATTAAATTAATCTCTCTCCTACCCATCCTATAAGGCAAGAGGCTGGGTGTCGCAATTTCCTTTCCTCAAACAGGTTAACTTTTATAGTCCGGTTACTCCGGGCTTATTTTTTTGGGTATCAGGGGTTGGGGGTTAAGGGAAGAAAATTACACCAAATCCGCTTTGATCGCCCCTTTGATGCTGAACGACTAAAGTCGCGGCTACACAAACAAAGGCCGCCTTCGCGGCCTATAAAATAAATAACGACTAAAGTGGCGGCTACACAAACAAAGGCCGCCTTCGCGGCCTATAAAATAAATAACGACAAAGTCGCGGCTATACCAACAAAGGCCGCCTTCGCGGCCTATAAAATAAATAACGACAAAGTCGCGGCCTATAAAATAAATAACGACTAAAGTCGCGGCTATACCAACAAAGGCCGCCTTCGCGGCCTATAAAATAAAGGGGTTTAGAACCCGGATTTGGTATTGTGCCGGAGGATGGCGATCGCACTCGCCATCCTTCAAGCGCAGCAGCGATGGTAGCCTAGCAACTACTGGCGTAACTGAGGCACGGGGATGTTTACCGGCTCTGGCTGAGAAGTTTGGGAAGCTGGAATGGGAGGATAAAATTGGCGCGGGCGATCGCTACCATCGATGCAGTAAGCCATTGCTTGAGTAGCAGAAAAATCTATACCGCGATTTAATCCCACCACGCACTCAGCATAGCGAACCGGCAATAAGCTGCGGCGACAGCTCTCCAAAACAGCTTCACTTGCCGTACCTTGAGTGCGAGTCGTAATATTAACCACGCAGATCGCTAGCTCGCGGGGACGTCGCACCGCCGTACACCAAGGCAGCGCATTATCGGCGGCGATATTCGTTTGCTGATTAATTCTATAAACGCAGGCGGCTAAATCTTTGGGATACAGTACACCGGAACAAGCATCTGCTGCCGCCTCCGGCGAAACGCGAGCGCGCACCAACTCCGACGTACAAAGTCTAAAGTCATTCTTGGGAGCAGCCGCCATAGAGCTGCTAGGAATGGCAAAATTCCACAACAGCGTCCCCAAATAAGCAGAGGAAAAGGCAATTAGACGAAACAAGTTACTGCGCGAGAGCGCATCACTTGGCAACCGAGCGCCAATTCGCATGAGCATGGTAGTTTAACTCCAAAATACGCTCCGAATCATATCATTTGGGTAATTGGTCATTGGTAATTGGTAATCGGTAATCGGTAATTGGTAATCGGTCATCTGTTTCCTGTTTTTACCGTTATATAAATCCTACCCAAAGCTACCCAAGATTAGACAATATTGGACTTTA
>CAYXCW010000107.1:15996-26339 GCA_964463555.1 uncultured bacterium | reverse complement strand
TAGTTGATAGTTGATAGTTGATAGTTGATAGTTGATAGTTGATAGTTGATAGTGGGCAGTTATCTGTCGCTGAAGGTTTGAGAATTGCGACCGAAAGAAACGTGTTTTTTAGGTAAATCAAATCAAAAAAGGACAAAGAAAAATGAAAGCTGTTTGCTGGCATGGTGCGAACGATGTGCGGGTGGAAAATGTACCCGATCCAAGCATTCTCAATCCGCGAGATGCGATTTTAAAAATTACATCGGCAACGATTTGCGGTTCGGATTTGCATATTTATGACGGCTACATTCCTACCATGAAAAAAGGTGACATTATCGGTCACGAATTTATGGGAGAAGTGGTCGAAATTGGCAGCGAAGTTAGGAAGTTAAAGAAAGGCGATCGCGTGGTTGTTTCTTCCATGATCGGTTGCGGTCAATGTTGGTTTTGTCAGCAACAAATGTGGTCGCTGTGCGATAACTCCAACCCCAACGCCTATATACAAGACAAAATTTACGGCTTTGGTACATCGGGCATTTTTGGTTACTCTCATGCTTTTGGTGGCTATGCCGGTGCTTTCGCCGACTACGTGCGCGTACCATTTGCTGACAACGGTGCGATCAAAGTTCCCGAAGGCATTCCCGACGAAAAATTGTTGCCTATTTCTGATGCTTTTCCTACGGGTTACATGGGGGCCGAAATGTGCGATATTCAGCCCGGAGATATTGTAGCAGTTTGGGGTTCAGGCCCGGTGGGATTGTTCGCGATGAAAAGCGCTTATATGTTAGGTGCAGAACGAGTTATTGCTATCGATCGAGTGCCAGAACGTTTGCAAATGGCTAAAGAATTCGCCAACGCAGAAACAATTAATTACGAAGAAATTGATGCAGGCGAAGCACTTAAAGAAATGACCGGCGGACGCGGCCCCGATGCCTGCATTGATGCCGTAGGATTAGAAGCACACGGCATGGGTTTAGAAGGATTTTACGACGAAGCAAAACAAGCGGTAAGATTAGAAACCGATCGCCCTACAGTTCTGAGACAAATGATGGTGGCTTGTCGCAAAGGCGGCACTCTTTCTATTATGGGTGTTTACGGTGGTTTTGTAGACAAAATCCCAATGGGTGCAGCTTTTAATAAAGGCTTGACCTTCAAAATGGGGCAAATGTTCGGTCAGAAATACATGGGGATGTTGCTGCGTCGAGTTTTAGAAGGCGAAGTCGATCCATCCCAAGTTTTTACCCATCGCTTACCCCTGGAAGAAGCGAAACAAGGCTTTGAAATTTTCAAGCACAAAAAAGATAACTGCATCAAAGTGCTGTTGAAACCAGGCTTGTAGCGGTAATCGGTAATGGGGAATTGTAGATTTCAGATTTTAGATTGTAGATTTGGGTAATTTTAGATTTAATTCAAATCTGCAATCTGCTTTTCTCAAAGAAAGCAATTACCAATTACCAAAACAATATCAAGACAAAACCAATTTCGGTATTAAGAGTAAATAAAAGCCTGATTATCAGGGTGCTAAAACTGTCAGGAGAAACATGAAAGTTGAACCAAGTACTGAAGTTACTCAAACGGTAACGGTTGACAAATTGCTGGCAGATCTTTACCTATTTATCGAAGAACTTGAGCAGCAAGTGAAAAATAATACCTATCCGTTAAAGCAACAAGTGACGCAGGTTGGTAACGTAGCTTCATCGTGCGATTCCATGAAGCAGATTGCCCAAAGGGCGAATTCCATCGTTAGCGAGTGATTAAGAATATGGTGCGTTACGCGATCGCTAACACACCCTACTGGCTTGGCACAGCTAATTTGATGCATTAGAGTAGGGTGCGTTAGACGGCGATAACCTTTGCTCTGACTTAAATTCAACAATCCGTCGTAACGCACCGTTTTAGCTGTGCCACGTCACTACATGTTTTACTGTCCTAACTCTTAACTGCTTGAGTCCATGCGGAATACAAGTCTTCCTCCACAAAACCTTTTTTTTCGCAATCTGAAGCTTCAGACACTAATACTTTGAGCGTTGTCATATAAACGCCATTGAGTATTTGATGTCCGTAGCCAATTACTTTTCCCAGTCGCCCAGTAGGTTTATGAAGCACAAAATCCTCTAGAGCAAACATAATTTGACCTCCCGATCAAAGCCTTGGCTACCACAGAACTAAAGACGATTTCATTCCCCGTATTTTTTCTTAATGCTCTAGTTACTGCGGTGTAAGTCACTTAGGCTTAATTTGCCCGATCTTTTAGATTAAAGCTGTGTTAATAGATACAATTTTACTTAAATTTTAGATTCTCTCTTAAGTTAGAAGTTAAGCAAACAATTGAAAGTTAATGTTTTGGCAGAAGCGCTGTTTTTGTTACAAGCCTGCCAGAAATAGCAATCCCTCAACCGAAAAAAACCAAGCGCTGGAGCTGCGAAAATGGAAGTTTATGACGTGGTAATAATTGGTGCAGGACACAATGCGTTAGTTTGTGCTGCTTACCTGCTAAAGGCTGGCTATAGAGTTCTATTATTAGAAAAACGGGCAATTCCTGGCGGAGGATCGACAACAGAAGAAAGCTTAAAAGAAGCAGCCCCAGGCTTTAAATTTAACCCTTGTGCCATCGACCACATATTTATTCATTTGGGGCCGGTTGTGCAAGAATTAGAGCTGCACAAATATGGTTTAGAATACCTTTTCTATGACCCCACAGTCTTTTGTCCCCATCCGGATGGGAAATATTTTCTCGGTTACCGTTCGGTTGAGCAAACTTGCGCTGAAATTGCCCGGTTTAATTCTAGAGATGCGCGTAAATACGCGGAATTTATCGACTTTTGGCAGCGAGTTTTGGGGATGCTAATTCCTATGTTCAACGCGCCGCCAAAATCGTTAATTGATATATCGGGAAATTTTGACGCGGCAAAGCTGAAAGATATGTTTTCTTTGATGGGGCCTCCCGATAAAATATTGGACTTGGTGCGGACAATGTTTACCAGTCCGATGGATTTATTAAACGAGTATTTTGATGAAGAATTTGTCAAAGCTCCTTTGGCGCGTCAAGCATCGGAATTGAGTTTACCTCCTTCTCAAAAAACGGGTACGGTTGGTTCTATTATGATGGCAATGCGTCACAATCCTGGCGCTGCTAGACCGAGGGGTGGTACGGGGGCATTGACTCAGGCATTGGTGAGGTTAGTGATGAATTTAGGCGGAGTTATCCTCACCGAGCAACAAGTTAAACAAGTTTTGGTAGATAATAATCAAGCGGTGGGAGTTCGACTGGCAAATGGTAAGGAATACCGAGCGGAGCGTGGTGTCATTTCTAGTATTGATGCTAAGCGTTTGTTTTTACAATTAATCGATGAAAGGGATGTGGATGTAGCCGATCCGGAGTTGCGCGATCGCATCTCGCGTCGCATCGTTAATCATAACGAAAGCATCCTCAAAATTGACTGCGCTTTATCCGAACTTCCTCGCTTTGTTCATCACAATCACAGAGATGAATACCTCACCGGCGCTATTTTAATTGCCGACTCGGTTGACCATGTAGAATTAGCTCACACCGATCCAGACATTGGCAGAATTCCCGACGATCCCTCTATGTTTGCCGTCATTCCTACAGTAGTAGATCCTACGCTAGCGCCGGATGGCAAGCATACCCTGTGGATCGAATTTTTTGCCCCCTATCAAATTAAGGGTGCAGAAGGTACGGGATTAAACGGCACGGGTTGGACGGACGAATTAAAGCACAAAGTCGCAGACAAAGTTTTGGATAAATTGGCAGATTACGCACCGAATCTGAAAAACTCTATCATTGCCCGTCATGTAGAAAGTCCTGCCGAACTTGCAGATCGTTTGGGCTTCCTGAAAGGCAATTACTATCATCTCGATATGACCTTCGATCAGATGATGTTTTTCCGCCCCTTGCCCGAATTAGCCAACTATAAAACCCCGATTGAAAATTTATTTTTGACCGGGGCGGGAACTCATCCGGGCGGCTCAATTTCCGGAATACCGGGGCGCAATTGCGCTCGCGTTTTCTTACAAAATCAGCGCTCAATTGCTCAGACGTTGGCTGAGGCGAGCAAGGCACTCAAATCAACGGCAAACTCTGTCTTTGGCACTTAGAAAAAGCGGGTTGGTGCTTTACTGGTAATGGCGTTCCCAGCCAGAATTACGACCTGTGGGAGCAATTAGCAATTACCGCTTGAGTTATTAACTGATTTCCGCTCAACTTCATCAATAAAATCTGAGACAATTGCCGTAAATTTTTCTGCAAAAAACAAAACCCATTCGTGGTATACTCCATCCACAACTACCAGTTTTGCACCTTTTATATCTTGGGAAAACTCTTGAGCAAATGAAATAGGCGTAAGCAGATCGTTTGCTCCCCACAAAACTAAACAGGGAGCTTCAATTCTGGGCAACATGAGTCTGATATCTTTTTCTATTGCCATCGATGCTGTTTGGATAACCTTGTCTGGATGGAACAAGCTGTTATACAGCAAACCTTTAAAATTTTCCAACACAGGTTCAATCTTCATTTGCCCCATTTGTGCGGGCATTTCAATTGCCCTTCGCAGCAATACCTCTAGAGGAGAACCCAAAGGAATACCCGTACTATCAACTATTGTAAGACTGCGAACAAGCGAGGGTTTTAACGCTGCTAATGCTAGGGCTATACCTCCTCCGATAGAATGTCCAATAACATGAACTTTTGGCAATTCTAAAATGTTGATAAAATTTATCATCACCTCAGCATAGTCGCTGTAATCTTGAACCCAGTCAAGAGCAGTCGATTTTCCAAAGCCTGGTAAATAAGGCGCGATTACTTGGTAATGCTGAGCTAAGCTATTTAAGCTGTCTTGATAAGGTTCAACCCCTACGCTCCAGCCATGTAAAAACAGTATGGGAGATGCGATCGCATTTTTCCCACCTTGTAAATAAGAAATGCTGCAATCATCCCAAGCAACTTGCTTTTCGATCAAGTCCCCTTTCATTATCATTCTACCTACGGAGAGAGTTACCGCTGAGATTGAACGTTCAAAATCTACATTAAATAATCTAGTAAGGTGCAATGATGTCTGCTTCAGAATCCGCCGTTTTCCTGATGTTGCTGCTGTTGTTATTTCCTTTCTCTATGGTGCAAATGGGATCTGCCCTCGACCAAGAAGATCTCGAAGGATTTTATATCTGGACTTGCGTTGCATCTTTTCTTGCCGGGTTGCCATTTATGACTAATTTTTAAACTTAAGTTGTGGCATTCTGTGGTTTTGTTTGTAACAAAATCCAGCCGCTAGCTGCCAGCGCTAAACCAAGGGCAAGAAACCCAATATCCCATGCTAATTGATTCGGGCCGGGTTTGACATGATGAATGCCTAAAATTTGGTGGTCGATGATACCTTCAATCAAGTTAAACGACCCTGCACCGATGAGCAACGACCCAACAAAAGTTTTTAAAGATAAGGGAGTATTATTATTAGACGCCGCACGCCACAAGAATGTCACGCCCGCTACAGTCAGCGCATAATCTAAAGCATGAAATAAACCATCCCAAAAGGTGTTGACTTCAAAATTAGGCATACCTGTGGCTGGTCTGACATTCGTTAGCATATGATGCCATTGCAGGATTTGATGTAAAACTATGCCATCAAAAAATCCGGCTGCACCCATACCCAGCAATATCCCCGCAGCAATCAAATTTCCTAGCTGATTTTGGTTTTTATCCATAATGCGATCGCACGAACCAAAATAATCCTCAGAACTTACAAAAAGAAACCGGGTTTCTATGAAAAATCTTTGGTTTGATAACTAAAGATCCACGAAGATACCCGGTTTCTGGTTTCATCGCGCCTCAGTCTCGATGCTATCCAAACATATTTTTGTTTTACAAGTACATTACCGTTTAATATTTAAATTATCCTCTACCAAGCGAGCGACTTTATGGTTAACCAGGTTGCCAGTCTCAAACCAGCAATAAAATATAAGCAATAAATCAAAAACTTTACATCTATCTAAAGGATGAAATACTCCCTTACTGCGAGCAGACAATTTATTTCTTTGTTCTTCCTTCGCGAAGCCGAAGAAAGCGTCTATAGTGCCT
Source organism: uncultured bacterium (assembly GCA_964463555.1). Lineage (GTDB taxonomy): Bacteria > Cyanobacteriota > Cyanobacteriia > Cyanobacteriales > Aerosakkonemataceae > Microseira. The sequence continues at coordinate 20,269 of CAYXCW010000107.1, read as the reverse complement.
TTGCGGTTCAATAAAACAAACAAATAAAAAACCAAGCGCGACGCAGGATTTATCCTGATAAGACGGCTACAACTCTTGGCATGTGCCTACAGACAGACGAGCAAAAAAAGTAACAGATATAGATTGATGACAGTAGATTTATAACGTTGGCGCTAGGCGCGGCGGGCATTAGGATAAAAAAATGGAAACCACGCAATCAGATATTATCAAACCAGAAACGCCAAGCAATAAAGGCGATGCTGGCAACTGGGCTTCGTTAATTGGCGGTGGCGCACTCGTACTTTATGGTTTATCTCAAAGATCTCTACGCGGCGCGTTAATGGCACTCGCTGGTGGAGGTTTAGTTTATCGCGGCGTGGCTGCACAAAAAGAAGCCAGCGACACCAACCAAACCATTAAAGTAGAAAAAACCGTAACGATTAACTCATCCTCAGAAGAACTATATCGCTTCTGGCACGACTTCGAGAACTTGCCCCGATTTATGAAGCACCTCAAGTTCGTCAAGGTGTATGATGAGAAGCGATCGCACTGGATAGCTAACGCCCCTTTAGGCAATAGCGTCGAATGGGATGCAGAAATCATCAACGACCAAGAAAACCATTTAATTGCTTGGGCATCGGTTGAAGGTGCAGATATTGATAACTCCGGTTTTGTCCGCTTTCAACCCGCACCTGGCGGACGCGGTACGGAAGTCAAAGTAGTGATAGAATATAACCCGCCGGGTGGCACAATCGGCGCCGCGGTTGCCAAACTTTTCGGCGAAGAACCAGAACAACAAATTGGAGACGATTTGCGCCGCTTCAAGCAATTAATCGAAGCAGGTGAAATTGCCACAACTGAAGGGCAACCTGTGGGCAGTCGTTAGAAAAATTGCAGATTTAAGATTGCAGATTTAAATAATCTCAAATCTGCAATCTTAAAGTTAAAATACTCTCAAAAAGATATAACTAGATATATGAAGCTGCGTCCGATTCTGATTTTGCTTGCCTTAATTGTTGTCATAGGATTCTTAGCTTACCAAGTTGAAATTGCCTTTTCTGTAACTCCCAGTCTTGGCAGTACTTTTACGCCTTTGACGCAGCCGACACCGCAAGAAATTGGCTCGTTTGATGTGTTAGGCTACCCAATGGATAAAGAGCGGGCAACGCGGCTCAAACAAACCGCAGAAGGGCGCGCATTACTGTTACCTGAAAATGGCGCGGTGGAGGTGACGGAAGATTTACTAACTCTGGGGCGCAGGGCATTTTATGGGGAAACTTTTAAGAATGAAATATTTTTAACTGATGTGGTGGGCGTTCTAGATGGGCAGATTAATATTTGGAGTATGACGCGCGCGATCGCATCCCTGGGCGGCAAGCCTACCACAAATTTACAAGTGCCGCTAGATAAAGATACCACGATTGGCGGACGCACATTTAAAGCGGGTACGTTATTAAATACCGGATTAGACGTAGCAGCAGGTTTACCTATTCCTTTGGGAATTCGTCCCAGCATCGAGCAAGGGAAAGTGCGCGTTGGCATTACTTGCGCCATGTGCCACGCTACCGTCGATCAAAACACCGGGCGCATTTTAGAAGGCGCACCGAATAACGATATCAACCCTGGTTTAGTGCTGGCATTTGCCACTAATTCGGCGGCAATGTTTCGCCATACAAGTGTGAATCCCCTGCAAATTCCGCCGGGAAATCGAACTTACATCGATGCCGCAGGCAATACTTCTCGCTTACCAGATATTCAAACTTTAGAAAATGCCGTTGATGCCCAATTTTTAACTTGGCCTCCAGGTAATTTTGATTCTACTGCAACCTTAGTAAATAATCCTGCCCAAAATCCATCTTCCTATACTTTTGATGCTTGGCCTTATGGTTGGAGCGGACATTCTGCGATTGGTTGGTTTCACGGATTGACAACGCTTAATAGCAACGTTCACGCTACTAATTCTGATGCTACAACTGGGGCAGATAGCAGTTTACAAACGCTAGGCATCGATAAAGAAACTTATTTGGGCGTAATTTTGCAAAATGCAGCAAATCCCGCTTTTCGGTTGCCAGAAGCGGCAAAACCTTCTAACTTTTTTGATAAAAACGATCCGACGCCGGGGGAACCTGCACTTAACGAAGTAATTCGGATGCCCGGATATCCAAAAGGTTCGCCGTTTATGCTGGATGGATTGATGGCAAATTCTCCCAAATTTCCGGTTGGAGAACAACTCAATGCTATGTCTGCTTGGCAGAATACTTTGGCACCACCGCCTAATTTTTCTACTGATAGCGAATCAGTTGAGCGAGGTGGGGCGGTGTTCTTTCGTGCGGGGTGCGTTGACTGTCACAGCGGACGCTATTTCACCAACCACGATGTGATTCCGCAAAATGAAATCGGTACGCAACCATCCCGCGCCCCAACTTTAGCAGCGATCGCGCGCTCTTTCGTCGATCCCAAGACCTATCCTAGTAGCGTATTTCCGCCAGTACCCCCCAACGCGCCCGAATTACCCGTCCCGACGGAGATTACACCCAAGAAAGCACAGCAACTGGCGTTTGGCATTAATAATCCGGCGGGAGGATATAAAGTACCCAGTTTAATCGGACTGCACGTCACCGCGCCTTATTTGCACGATGGCGGCGTGGCGGCGAGTGCGGCGGCGATCGCGATGGATGAGAAGAGCGATCGCTTCGTAGTCGCCAAATCTGACGAAATCGGCATGGCGGGTACCTTAATGCGGGGAATTTTACCCGATGCGGCGGCGAGTTTGCGGGTGTTACTCGATCGGAAATTGAGGGAAAATGCGATCGCCAACAACCGCGCTAATTCAGATTTGCAAATATCCAATGTAGACGGTAGCGGACACAACTATTGGGTTGATCCAGAAGCAGGTTTTACCACCTCCCAACAAACCGATTTAATCCAATTCCTACTTTCACTTGACGATAATCCAGAAGTGATTCCCACTTCACCGCAGTGATATTGGACAACAAGGAAGACAAGGAAGAATAAGCTTTGATATTAACCTGTAATATCATGTCCGGTTGTATCGGTTGCGTGGGGGCAGGGCGAAGCATTCGGATACAAAACCTTGGTTTAATTGCAGAAGTTATCGCCCGAATGCTTCGCCCCTACAAAATCTAAAAATATACACTACCGATGCTAGCGGACACGATATAATATCATGTCCCTTTGCAACGGTAGTGTAACTGCTAATGGCTACTCTGAAGGCAATTAGCTATTAGCCATCGATACACTGCCGATACCACCGGACATGATATAAGAAGAACTTGGCAATCAACCAAGTTCTTCTTTACTTTCTCCAACTTCATATCATTTTTTATTACCATAAAAAATGGGTTTAGAGCCTCCCCCTTTAAGCCGTAAAGGAAAAATTTATTTCCCAAGCTTGCAATCCTTTTAGCTTCAGCAAAAGGTAACTGTCAAAACTTATACAAGCTTAGTGCATCGCTGTCAACTGTCAACTGTCAACTGTCAACTATCAACTATCAACTATCAACTATCAACTATTGATTATATCTTTTATCGTCAAAGATAATTATAATGGTAAATGTATAATACAAAACTTTTTTAGTTTTGTTTTTACCGTTTAATTGAATGAATTTACCTCAACTATAGCAAGCTAGCTTATGATGGAACAACAGCACGGCCCTTGGACAATCCAAGAAACTTCCCACAAATACGACAATCAATATATCAACGTTCGCGAAGACCAAGTTGTTCAACCCGATGGACAGTCTGGCATGTATGCCACAGTCAGTATGAAACCGGGGGTAGCAATTCTGCCGCTAGATAACAACGGTATTGTATACTTGATTCAACAATTTCGCTACGCCCTGGGCAAAGAAAGTATCGAAGCAGTTTGCGGTGCAATTGATGAGGATGAAACACCCGTTGAGGCAGCACTAAGGGAACTTTTAGAAGAACAGGGCATCCAAGCTGAAGAATGGATTGAACTCGGTGTGGTTGATGTAGATACTTCAATTGTTCGCTGTCCAGCGCATTTATTTTTAGCAAAACACTTAACATTTACCAAAACGAAAAGAGAAGGAACAGAAAGGATCAAAACCGTTAAAGTTCCCTTAAATGTAGCCGGACAAATGGTAATGGATAGCTCTATTACTCACAGCATTAGCTGCGTTTTAATTCTCAAAGCAATTAACGCCTTGCAAAAAAAACATGAAAGCAATGATTAACAGTTGATAGTTGATAGTTGATAGTTGACAGTGGATAGTTGATAGTTGACAGTGGATAGTTGACAGTGGACAGT
>CAYXCW010000107.1:0-15896 GCA_964463555.1 uncultured bacterium | reverse complement strand
TGATAGTTACTTCGGCATCAAGCTTATGGGATTGTGAGCGAAGCAATTAATTTTTTTTCCTTAAAATGGTTTCCTTAAAATGGGGAGGCTAACAACCCATTTTTTCTGGGAAATAGGAGCGAAGCAGTTGATAGTTGATAGTTGATAGTTGATAGTTGATAGTTACTTCGGCATCAAGCTTATGGGATTGTGAGCGAAGCAATTAATTTTTCTTGTTTCCTTAAAATGGGGAGGTTAACAACCCATTTTATCTGGTAAGTAGGAGCGAAGCATTTGTGTTAATTAATTATCAAATGCTGCGCTCGCTCGTAATTCGGAATAATTACCACCAAATCCGCTCGCCGTTTTCATCAACTCGTGCTTGACGAATTACATCGGAGATTTCTTCGGCGTCTTTTACGTGGTGGAGTGCCTTTTGCTCCCCATCGGGTTCGTTGACAACAAAATAGGTAGGCACTGTAATATGGTCGCCCGTAATGTCGGGACTATCAACAGCGACTTGCTGAGCTTTTTCTTCAATTGATTGATCTTTGTCAGAAATTCTATCGCCTGGATTTGCGGTTAAATTCTTTTCTTTAACGTTTGGCTCTTCTTTGCTGTGACGATCTACGCTAACGGGTTGCCTAATTTCGTTTTCTTGAGCTTGAGACATGGTAACTCCAAAGCTTTATCAAAACTTTTGCCTAACAAATTAAGTTTAGAAAAGTCACCGATAGGATTGTCTCTTTCAATCGAGGTAATTTTTGATTTTTAACCCTAGTTCTTTCGACTTAGATAATATCCCTCTCTACCATATTGCATCCTGGGGACGAGTTTAGATAAAATATAGATCCCACCTTAGACCCATAGTCCCTAATCTGTTGTGCTTAACATCGGTATTCCCTAACCCCTAACCCCTAACCCCTAGCCCCTGTTAAAAATTAACAATTAACAACTGACAAGCAGCTTTGATTCAATCCGAGACTTTAGAACTTCTAGAATGGTCGCGCCTGTGTCAGCATCTAGCTACCTTTGCTGCCACAAAATTAGGAGCGATCGCATCTCGCAATTTGCAAATCCCCACTACTCAGTCTGAAAGTATACATCTATTAGATCAAACTAAAGAAGTATACCTGCTAGAAAGTCGCCTCGCCGCCGGGTTGTCGTTTGAAGGTATCCAAGATATCGGCGATTCCCTGTTGCGGGCAGGAATTGGAGGTATATTATCCGGTACCGAACTGTTGGCGATCGCGACAACGTTAGCCGGAACCAGGCAATTGCGGCGCGTTATCGACTCTCAGGAAGATTTGCCGGTTCTGAACTCGCTAGTGGCAGAATTGCGGACGTATCCAGAACTAGAACAAGAAATTCACCGCTGCATCGACGATAAAGGCGAAGTTTCAGATCGAGCGAGTACTAAACTCGCCGGAATTCGCAATCAAATCCGCTCGATTCGCGAGCAGATTTATCAGCGCCTGCAAAGTATTATGCAGCGCCAATCGAACGCGATACAGGAACAGGTGATAACTCAAAGGGGCGATCGCTTTGTAATTCCCGTCAAAGCACCCCAAAAAGACGCAATTCCCGGCATCGTTCACGATACCTCCAGCAGCGGCGCGACGCTTTACATCGAACCGAATGCGATCGTTGCTTCCGGAAACCAGATGCGCCAGCTATTGCGGCAACAGCAAACCGAAGAAGAAGCGATCCGCCAAGCTTTGAGCGAACAAGTCGCCGCAGTTCAATCTGACTTAGAAAGATTGCTGGCGATCGCTACAACTTTAGATCTTGCCACCGCCAAAGCCCGTTACAGTTTCTGGCTAGGCGCCAATCCCCCCAGATTTATCGATTTTGGTAGCGATACCAACGTCCAAAATTCCATCACGCTGCGTCAGTTGCGCCATCCCCTCCTAGTTTGGCAACAACAGCACGAACAAGGTCATGCAGTCATCCCAGTAGATTTACTGATACAGCCGAATATCCGGGTAGTAACTATAACAGGCCCCAACACGGGCGGTAAAACCGTTACCCTGAAAACCCTCGGTTTGGCAGCATTGATGGCAAAGGTGGGATTGTTCGTAGCCGCGCGCGAGCCGGTAGAATTGCCGTGGTTTGAGCAAATTTTGGCAGATATTGGGGACGAACAATCGTTAGAGCAAAGCCTTTCTACATTTTCCGGTCACATCCGCCGAATTAGTCGGATTTTGAACGCAATTACCGGCGAAGCTGCCGTTAGTAACAACGAAGAAGAAACCTCCCCCATTACCAATTACCAATTACCAATTACCAATTCCCTGGTATTGCTCGATGAAGTGGGAGCGGGAACAGATCCGGCAGAAGGAAGTGCGTTAGCGATCGCACTCCTACAATACCTAGCCGACAATGCTTTGCTAACCATAGCCACGACGCACTTTGGCGAACTCAAAGCGCTCAAATATGAAGACGAGCGATTTGAAAACGCTTCCGTAGAATTTGACGATGTGAGTCTGTCGCCGACTTACCGCTTGCTGTGGGGAATTCCGGGACGTTCCAATGCTCTCACGATTGCGCGACGTTTGGGACTAAAACCCGACGTGATCGAACTCGCTCAAACCTACGTCGGTGGTGCGTCGGAAGACGTCAACCAAGTCATCGCCGGGTTAGAAGCGCAACGTCGCCGTCAGGAAAGCAAAGCAGACGAAGCCGCGCAATTATTAAAAGAAGCAGAGCGCCTGCATCGCGACGTAGCGCAAAAAGCAGCCGCATTAAAGGAAAGGGAAACCCAATTGCGACTGCAACAAGAACAAGAAGTGCAAAAAGCGATCGCCGCCGCCAAAGCAGAAATCGGATCGGTGATTCGCCGCTTGCAACAAAGTGGGATGACAGCGCAAGATGCCCAAGCAGCAACCCAAGAGATCAATCAAATAGTTCAAAAACATACACCGCCGCCGCCGAAACCCAAAGCTGGGTTTAAACCGCTTGTGGGCGATCGCATTCGCATTCCCCGCCTCGGACAAACTGCCGAAGTGTTGAGCGAACCGAATGAAAATAATCAGTTAAGCGTGCGTTTCGGCATGATGAAAATGACCGTTGGATTAGAAGATATCGAATCATTAGATGGTCAAAAACCCGACTTGCCAGTTAAACCTAAACCTGCTCCAACTGAAACTTCAGTTAATAAGAAGAGCAAAGAAACATCGCCACCTCAACCAACGCCGGTGATTCGCACATCGCGAAATACCATCGATATTCGAGGGCGAAGAGTTGCAGATTCAGAACCTGAAATTGAGCAAGCGATCGCCCAAGCAACCGAAGCCGGAGTTTTGTGGATCGTACACGGCAAAGGTACGGGAAAATTGCGCGAAGGCGTCCACGAATTCTTAAAACAGCATCCGCAAGTTGAGCGTTTCAACATAGCCGAAGACAAAGAAGGCGGTGCAGGTGTAACGATTGCCTACTTGAAGTAAATTAGATTTAGATATGCAGGGGTGCGAATTGCTACCTCTGCAAGCATCGTTCCCATAGTAAGTAGGTGCAGATAAATAAAGTGAAAATAGTTATGTAAGCGCGGGGCGGGCAGAATGCCCACCCCACAAGAATTTCAGATCTCTTGTGGGGTGGGCATTCTGCCCGCCCGGTGTTCAGTTTATTTATACTCACCTACTTACTTGCAGAAACACTGTCTGCCTTCTCCCTGAATATGTACATATATGATACGCTCAAGATCCAGACAATTAATCTGTGAATTGGGTGTGAGGAAGTGATTCCAGACTTCGATGAAAACGGCAATCTACCAGCAGGAGTTCATTGGGCAGAATGGGAAGAATTTGTAGGTAGATTTGGTACAACACCGCGTCGGCTGAGGATGATAGATGGACTCAAAATGGCAATGGAACAACTCAAATCAGCAGGATGTCCAACTATTTTTATAGATGGCAGTTTTGTTACTAACAAACAAAATCCTGGTGATTTCAATGTTTGCTGGGAAGACAATGGAGTTGATATAAATCACCTGAAATCTATTGCTCCTACTTTATATAATTTTACGCTGAGACGCGCCGAGCAAAAAAACAAGTACAGAGGTGAAATATTCCCATCCAATTACCCAGCTAATGATACGGGTACAGCCTACATAGACTTCTTTCAATTTGATACAAGGACAAATACGCTGAAAGGAATTGTTGCAATAGATTTACAACGTTGGGAGCCATGATGATAAAAAACGAACAACAATATCAGCACTCCTTGGATTGGTTGCGGAGATTTGAGCGATCGCTTGCTGAATTGGATAGTAATGAGAGTTTGAAAGCCTCATATGAGCGCTGGAAGCTTCATAGAGACTCATATGCGAGTCAAGTTGACGAATTAAAAGAAGAAATTGCTGAATATGAAAGACTGATTAATTGCGACAACAGCCAGCCGATTCAAATTAAAGTTGAAAGTTTAAATAAATTGCCAGATGCTTTAATTAAAGCTCGCCTAGCAGCAAAAATCAGCCAGCAAGAACTAGCTCAGAGACTAGGAATTGACGAACAGCGAGTTAAGCAATATGAAGAAACAGATTATCAATGTGCCAGCTTTGTCGAAATCCTCGAAGTCAGCACAGTTTTGGGCGTAGAATTTGAAACCGCTCTGATTCGGGTAGATTTTGCAGAAATAGAAGCCGTGAAACAAAGCGTAGAAAAATGGCAAAAACAAAAAATTAATACTACAAGTAAAACCTGATGAATATTTTTTAATGGCCTAAGAGCAATCAAAAGCGGTTTTAGGTTACACTGATTTTATCAGGAGTAGCAATTTCAACTTATTTTCCCAAAAGATTCTCAATATGCCTGAGATTGTTGAGATACCCCTTGAGTTAACTTATTTTCAACTCCCATTAGCTGTCCACGAGCGTCTTCAGTTTTTGCTAGATCGCCAGGACGCAGGCAAAGAGTTGACCCAGACAGAGCGATTGGAGGCAGAAGGACTTGTGGAGTTGGCAGAATTTTTATCTTTGCTTCGTTTGCGATCGCAGCGCGTTACTAAGCAGGGATAAATGTCAACGATACCAGCTTCCTTACGTCGATTGGTCATTCAAAGAGCGAGCGATCGCTGTGAGTATTGTAGTTTGTCCCAAGCCGGTCAGGCTGCTACATTTCATATCGACCACATTGTTCCCGTTGTAGCAAGTGGCCCAACAACAGTAGATAATTTAGCACTTGCTTGCGTGTCATGTTCGCTGCGTAAGGCAGCTCGACAAACGGTTGAAGATCCAGAAACAGGTGAAATAGTACCTATCTTTAATCCTCGCCAGCAATCGTGGAAAGAACACTTCCGATGGGATGATGTACGAATTGTTGGATTAACAGCTACAGGACGAGCAACCATCAATGCCCTCAATATGAATCGTGCAATTATGCTAGCAATTCGGGCAGAAGAAGAAATTCTGGGTCGTCACCCACCGCCTTGAATTTGGTTTGATGCGATCGCAAGAGCAAATAACACCGCAACTAATATTTTTTCCGTTTCATTTCTTGGATAAAATCTCCAATCGGGCGCGTTTCGCCGCGCTCTAGTTCCTCAAAGCCTTGCTGGATGCCTGCGATGGTTTCTAGTTGGTCAATCAATAGGCGCAGTTTAGCAGGATCGATCTTTCCCGGTTCAAGAAAGGTGACGAGAACTTGGACGCGCGAGTTGAGGTTTTGCGGTAGCTCAGTTAGCTCAATTTTCCCATTCTGATAAATGCCTTCAACGGTTCTTAGCATAGGTTGCAATCGGGTAATGGCTGTTTTAATTCTACTCGTTGGTAGTCAGTTAATGATGTTCGTGCGCTTCTTGTGCGCTGACATCTGCTTTCTCCTGAAGCCTGTTCGCTTTCTCATATCAGTCATTCGTTTATTAATTTTGGTGTTTTCCGCAAGCAAAAAGGCAATTTACTTTCTCGTGAAGCCCTTTCGCTTACTCATTTCAGTAATTCGCGCATTAATTTTAGGATTTTACGCAAGCAAAAAGGCCATTTACTTTGTCATAAAGCCCTTTCGCTTACTCATTTCAGTAATTCGCGCATTAATTTTGGTATTTTTTGCAAGCGAAACGGCTGTTTGCTTTCTGGGTTTACCAATTTGCTTTCTAATTTTAGTAATTCGCGCATTCCGCTATGGGCATCGCCAACTCACTTAAATCAGCCCTCTTCCAGCAAGAGAAAAGGGCTATTTGCACCTGCGCGTCTTGTTCGCTGACAGGTTGGTTTAGAGCGATCGCACTCCCTCTAATACCAAATCCGGGTTAGCTACCCCCTTTATTTTACAGCCCGCGTAGGCGGGCTTTGTTTGTGTAGCCGCGACTTTAGTCGTTTGGTATAAAGGGGGTGATGAAAGCGGATTTGGTATAACCTCACCATCTATCGGTTGCGTAAGCGCAGGGCGAAGCATTCGGATACAAAACCTTGCGTTAATTACAGAAGTTATCGCCCGAATGCTTCGCCCCTACAAAATATATACAACCGATGCTACCGGACACGATCTGACTTTTACCCCATATCTAATCAACGCTTGTGATGATTTCGCATTGCTTTATGAATCTTTTTCCATCGATCTTTCTCCGCTAAATATTCTCGTTGATCTTGTTTGCGCGCCAGATAGTTGAGTTCTTTTTGCAGTTTTTGGTAACTCAAAAACCTGGAAGAATCGAGTTGCCCTTCTGCCAAAGCTTGCTGCACTGCACAACCAGGTTCGCTATCGTGCTGACAATTGCGGAAGCGACATTTGTGAGCTAGAGTTTCAATGTCTGCAAAGGTTTCCTGCAAACCTTCATCACCTGCCCAAATTTGCAGTTCCCGCATTCCTGGGGTATCTACAATTAAACCGCCTGTGGGCAGTAAAATTAACTCGCGATGGGATGTTGTATGCTTGCCTCGATCGTCGCTTTGGCGCACGGGTTGAACTGCTTGAGTTGCTTCTGGTAACAATTGATTGGTAATAGTAGACTTGCCAACGCCAGAAGAACCAATTAAAGCCACCGTTTTGCCAGATTGAAGATAAGGTTTAAGATCGTTCAATCCTCGATTGTTAGCAGCACTTAAGACAATAATTGGCACGCCCAGCGCCACAGCAGAAACTTCCGCGATGCGCTGTTCAATGTTGTTGCACAAGTCTGCTTTGTTTAACACAATTGCTGGATTTGCACCGCTTTCCCAAGCCAGAATTAAATAGCGTTCTATTCTTCTGAGATTAAAATCGCCATCTAATCCGGAGACTAAGAAGACAGTATCAACATTGGCAGCAACGATTTGCTCTTCGGTTTTAGCACCGATGGTTTTGCGGGAAAACTTGCTCTTTCTGGGTAAAATGGCGTGAATTGTGGCTCGTGCTTCTGAATCAATGGTGCGAATTACTACCCAATCTCCGACGGCGGGAAAATCTTCTGGTTGCGATGCCTGATGCCGCATTTTGCCGGTAATTTCGGCTGTTAGTTCTCCAACTTCGCTATAGAGAACGTAAGTATTTCGGCGTTCAATTGCTACCCTTCCTACCGTAAATCCTTGCAGACGATAGGATGTAAAACTGGAAGCAAAAAACTCGTTCCAGCCTAAAGAATCTAAATTCACTGGTATTTCCTCAATGCGTGCTAATTGTTTTGCACAAGTAGCACAGAGGAATTTTTTAGTTTCATTCCTGGAAGGTATAGGAGCGAACTATAGTCTCTGTGCCTTGTGTCCGTTGTGGAGCGATCGCAACAGCGACCCGGACAGCATGTAGTTTAGACATAGTTCTTTTCCTCCTGACGACCTTACAAGAGCAATACCTATTCCTCTTTATTCTATCTCAACGGATGGACGCTGGCTCTAGGGGAGGATTTTACGAATAGTAACAAAAGAATGCAAGTTTGCCCAGAAATAAATTTCTGGCTGAAAGCTAAAGTCAGTTAAAACTGACTAGAATGCTTAACCAGATTTTCTAACTATCTGTTAGAATCAGCCTCTACAGCTCTTAACCTGTTTTAACAGGTTTTAGCTTTTAGCTTGAAATTTATTTCAAGGCTTCTGGAGACTAATTCTCGCCCGTTCTTAGCCCAAGCGCCCCTAACCCCAAGTAAATAGTTGGCAGGTATCCAGACTGCAACATTCAAGTCGTTCTTGAACTTGCTGTTTAACCGTTGCATAATGCCAACCCAAGATTTCGCCTTTCTGGTAGGGAGTTGGTGGGGTGACGACTAATGGTTTATGGGTATTTTCAATATAAGAGGTACGGCAGCCCGTTTTACCTTGGTCGAAACCTAGCCAAAATTCTGTTGCTTGGCGGGCTGAGTGGTGAGTTTCTTCAATGTAGTCTTGGGTTAAGATTCGCAGTTGCTGCAAGCGATGCTTGAGCGTCTGTCCTTGAAACCACCATTCCCACAGCTGGAAAGATTGAGGGCCGCGAATTTGGTCAGATGCGATCGCTTCCCATACTTTATCCCAATTGAGCGCGTAAGTCTTCTCGATCGATGCAATGGGCATTCCCGCATCCAGCGCATCTGGTAATCCTTTGGTAGCCTGGTTAAACTGATGCCAACCTGCTTCCAGGGAAATCAGTGCCGCTTCCCAGTTTTTCAGTTGTTTGTCAGCCCAACGGTTTACCATCGTTCTTCAATCGGGTTTTTTCTACTATTCTAGGATGGCGGCAACATGCGTGCCAATTTTTGGGGGTTATCAGTGGTGATTGCAACGAAGAAGAGTGTATCAAACTTAGTCGCCTTAATTGTAATCAAAATTTTAGTCGTCGCGACTCCCGCAACTTGCCTTGCACAAGAAGAGCAGAACAGGGTATTTTGGGCAGGTGAGCAGGTGACTCCGGGAGCAGGGGAGCAGAGGAGCAGGGGAGAATTACCAATTACCAATTACCAATTCCCAATTACCAATTTCCCATTACCAACCGAAGTTGTACAAAATCCCGATGCACCTGGTGTTGCTCCCAGTTTGCAGCCTCAACCTTCTACACCTGGAGAAGTGCCTTTTCAACCGCAAAACTTGCCTTTGCTACCGTTAGGAAATCAGAGGCAACCTCGATATCGGGCTAATCCCGGCGTTACCATTATTAATCCTTCAGCTTATGGCAAATCTTGGGGTAGCGCGAGCGTGGGTTTGGGTTTGCAAACTCGCACTCGCTTTACCAACTCTGCCGACGGGGTGTTTGGGATTGGGTTCGGATTGGGGGATGCACAACGATGGGTAGGTTTAGATGTGGGCGTCACCGTGACTGACTTGTGGGAAACTCCCGGCGCTGATGGCACGGTTAGCTTTAAATTGCACCGACAGTTGCCAGGGGATTTTAACATTGCAGTCGGGGTGCAAAATGCGATCGCTTGGGGCAATACCGATGGCGGTACGAGTCCTTACGGTGTAGTAACGAAGCGGTTTCGCTTGCAAGAAGGCACAGAAAATCTTTTTAGTCAACTGTATGTTTCGGTTGGGGTTGGTAGCGGGCAATTTCGGTCAGAATTGGATATTCAAAGCGATCGCAATTCCATCGATCTATTTGGTAGCATTGCGGTGCGGGTAGTCGAACCTGTGAGTGCGATCGCTGAATGGACGGGTCAAGATTTAACCGTGGGATTATCAGTCGTCCCTTTCCAGAATATTCCTTTGATTATTACGCCTGCCGTTACCGATATTACTGGTAAAGCAGGCGACGGCAGTCGATTTATCTTAGGAGTTGGTTATCTAATTTCTTTTTAATTTCAATTTATGAAACTGATTAACTTTTTGCTCGCTTCATTGATTTGTTGCCTTCTAATTATCTTTTCAGCCACCCCTGGATTGAATCAATCGGGGACTCAATCTGATGTCACAGTTCCCAGCCCCATAGAAATTAATCCGCCACCTAGAAACGATGTGCCTGGATCTCAAAGTAAGCGGACTGTTGACCGCGATCGCTTTGATAACCTCCTTAGAGGCGCATCAAACGCCCGGGCAGTCCAAGCTTTTGAAGAACTGCAAGCCGTAGACATTTCTAACTATTTCGGCTTTGATTTATTTGGTAAAACTGTCTCAGTCGATCAAATTTCAGATACGCTTTGCCAACTGAGTGAAACAACCGGAAAAAAAGCGGCGCTAATTTACGTAATCTCCCTAGCAGATAGGCTAGAATTGTTACTAATTTTACCCAACGATGGAGTTTGTAATACTGCACAATCTAAACAAAACACCAATCAAATTATCATTCGCAAACTAATTCCCGAAGCCAATCGCAGCCTGGTCGAACAAGTTAGCAGACAATTTCGGATTGGAGTAACAGATTTAAACAATACCGACGATTACAAAGCTCCAGCGCAACAACTTTATCAGTGGATTGTTACGCCTTTAAAAGCCGACCTTTTAGCTAACAAAATAGATACCTTATTATTTTCAATGGATAGGGGTTTGCGTTCAATTCCAATCGGGGCTTTTTTTGATGGTCAACAGTTTTTAATCGAACAATACAGCCTCGCTTTAATTCCCAGTTTTAGCCTCACCGATACCCGCTACGTTTCCATCGCCAATTCGCAAATCTTGGCAATGGGTATTTCTAAAAGCACCCAAGATCAAACTGCTTTACCAGCAGTAGCAGTAGAAATCCCAATATTAGCAAATCAGCTTTGGCGAGGGGTAGAATTTCTCAACGAAACCGCCACATTAGACAACCTCCAATCAACTAGCCGTAAACAACGGTTTGAAATTATCCACGTCGCCACCCACGCGGAATTTAAACCTGGAGATGTCAGCGAATCTTACATCCAATTTTGGGATGATAAACTGAGGCTAAATCAATTAAGAAACTTATCGCAAAACGTAGGGTGGGAACTTCCCCCCAAAGTAGAAATGCTCGTTTTAAGCGCCTGTAGAACCGCGCTAGGAAGCGAAGATGCAGAATTAGGGTTTGCTGGTTTAGCAATTCAAGCAGGGGTAAAAACGGCTATTGGAAGTCTTTGGTATGCTTCTGATGAAGGTTCCCTCGCATTGATGGCAGAATTTTATCTGCAATTGCGGACAACACCAATTAAAACCGAGGCGCTTCAACAAGCACAGTTAGCATTATTAAAAGAACAAGTGCGGGTAGAAGGCGGACAATTAAAATTATCCGATGGTCGTCTGATTCCGCTGCCGCCAGAAATTGCCGCTAGAGGTAACTTGATTCTTTCCCATCCCTATTTTTGGTCAGCATATACCTTAGTTGGTAATTGGAATTAATTTAATTTCAGATTGATGATTTTAGATTGCAGATTGAAGTAATTTTAGATTGAAGATTTTAGATTGCAGATTTATCTAATTTCAGATTGAGGATTTTTAGATGGCAGATTTTAGGCGGAATTATTATTTTAAATCTGAAATCTTCAATCATAACTCTAAAATTGTTGTTTAAATTTGCTTTTGTTAATAAAACAAAACATTTCTTGAGTAAAAAAAATAAACTAAGGTGAGAAGATTGGTATTAAATCATACGGAAATCCAACCTTGATTTTTAATAATATAAAAAACCTATACTGCTAGTTAACATAAGTTGCGAGTTATCTAAAACCTGCGGCTAATGGCTAATGTCAGGAAAAATACTATATTAGTAAACTGGCAATTAGCTATTACCAATTAGCAATTAGCAATTAGCAATTAGCAACTCGCAGTATCCAATCGGTTAATGATGTAGAGAGAGAACCATGCACCAACAACCCATTTCAAATGAAGTGGCTTTAAGAATAGCATTAGCTGCTAGGGCATTACCGGGAATATCGGTGGGGGAAGTAATAGAAGGTTTAAAATCAGAATTGGGCGATCGCATAGATGAAGCAGGCTTGAGTAAAATTACCGTCACCGCCTTGAAAACCGCGATCGGACAGACATACGATCTCGACGGCGAAGAGGATGGAGAAGATACAACCGTGCCCCTAGCAGCATTAAAAGAAGCAGTGAGAATCTTATGGGGTGAAATCGATGCAGTGGAGAAAACGCTGCCGCCAATAGAACCTTATCAAGATGGGGATATGCCCGGTTCGGTTCGGATTGCAGTTGCTTCTAATAATAAAGAACAATTGGATGGGCATTTTGGTTCTTGTCAGCGATATCTGATTTATCAGCTATCAGCAACAGAAATGCGCCTGATCGATATTAGATCGGCGCTGGAAGCAGATTTATCAGATGATAAAAATGCTTTCCGAGTCAGTTTAATTAAAGATTGCCACGTGCTATATATAGTCTCGATTGGAGGGCCTGCGGCTGCTAAAGTAATCAAAGGCGGACTTTACCCGATGAAAGTGACTGAAGGCGGCGCTGCCAGAGAAGTTTTGAGCGAATTGCAAAAAGCGATCGCTACCTCTCCTCCCCCTTGGTTAGCAAAGGTTTTAGGGGTAGCAGATGGCACCAGAGTCAAAAATTACAAAGCTGCTGCCACAACAGTTTGATATCGCTTCCTGGCGAGGCTCTGCCTCGCCGATCTCGTTCCCAGGCTGGAGCCTGGGAACTAGAGGAACGAGGCTCTGCCTCGTTTCCCAGGTATATTTTCAAATTGTGTAGGGGCGGGTAATACCTGCCAATTTCTGACTCTAACAGATCAATTATATCAACCCGCCTCGGCTTATTATTTCGCGATCGCAAAAGCTCGCGCTGGACGTTACGGTCAACATGAAATTATTAGAGAACTACCCAAAACATTTCTGCACAAATACTTTCAGCCTTGCGGTAATGAGTGGCAGCTAAAAGAAGAGATTCGCCAGATGGTTGATTTTCGGCAAATTAATTTAACTTTAACTTTTCCTCCACTGACTCAAATGGATATTATTTTTCTGCGTAACGTTCTGATTTATTTTGAAGTTGAAACCAAGCGAGCTATTTTATCGAGGATAAAGCAAGTTCTAAAACCAGACGGTTACTTATTTCTAGGTGGAGGAGAAACAACTATTAATCTTGACGACGCCTTCGAGCCAGTACAATTTGGTAAAGCAGTTTGTTACAAATTGCGCTAGACCGAATGCAAGTTAGTTAAAATTGGTGGTTGTTTACTCTTAATTTTATATGCCAAACTCAAGAAAATTTTTATATGGGTTAGCACTGTTATCTGCTTCTATGACTGGTCTGGTGCTGGCGTCAGATGCGATCGCCAATCCTAGAACGCTAAATTCACAGCATCAACGTCAAATTATTGCACAAAATAATGGCATCTGTTCGTTTATTAACGCCAATAACGTTAACGTCCGCAGCACCCCCAATACCCAGTCTCAAGTAGTCACCACACTAAACAGGGGAGACGGTGTTAGGGCGGTGCGAAGAGCGGGTAATTGGGTGCAAATCTCTGGAAGAGTTACATCACGTCCTGGAACTTTCCCGGAAGTTGTTCGACCCCTTAGAGGTTGGGTAAGAAATACTTTTATTAACGGCTGTTCTGAAGATCAATTTGACAGATGGCGACGTTAAGATGCGATGTTAGCATCAGCTGGGGCGGGTTTAAAAAAATATCTGGCGATCTCACAGAATGGCTGGTAAAACCCGCCCCTACTCCCGTCAAAAATTTTTGATTTGTACCCACAGATTGTAAAATCTTTCCTACAGCTTATATGATGTCCGCCCAATTGCCCATAATCAAAAAACCTCACTCTGTTGTTGCGTAGGGACGCATCAGAGATATATCGGATAAACAATGGAGGTCGATCTTGCCGTGCAAGGGCGTCTTTTTATGGGCAATTCAACGGACATGATATTACACTCCTACTGCCACTGCATGGGAAGCGGATAAGGGAGCAATTCCCGCCATATCCAAAATTTGGGGAATTAAATCTTCTCGCTTTACCGCCATCATGTGGACGCCGTGACAAAGTTGACGCGCCTGTTGCACTTGTTCGGCAGCAATTTTCACCCCTTCTTCTAAAGGATCTTTTGCGGCTGCTAATCGGTCGATAATATGTTGGGGAATGTTAACTCCAGGCACGCAGCGATTGATAAATTGGGCATTTTTTGCGGATTTAAGCAGAAAAATTCCGACTAAAATTGGCTTGTTAGTACCAGCAGCAATTTGATCCATAAATTTTTCTAGTCGGTCGAAATCGGTAACCAACTGACTTTGGAAAAATTGCGCCCCTGCTTCTAATTTACGCTCAAATCGTTGCTGCAATCCTGACCAACTCGCACATTGAGGATCGACAGCAGCACCGACAAATAAGTCGGTTGCGCCATCGGTGAGGGGTTTATCGTTCCAGTCCAAACCGCGATTCATTTTATCGATTACTTTGAGCAAGCGTACCGCTTCCAAATCGAAAACGCCTTTACAATCTGGATGGTCGCCTGCTTTGATTGGGTCGCCTGTGAGGGCTAAAATATTGCGAATACCGAGAGCATGGGCGCCCATCAAGTCGGCTTGCAGTCCGATGCGGTTGCGATCGCGACAAGCCATCTGGCAAATTGGTTCAATCCCTTGCTGCAATAAAATCATCGATGCCGCCAGCGGACACATCCGCAGCACCGCCCGACTACCATCGGTAATATTAACTGCATGAACTCTATTTTTTAACAGTTGCGCCATTTTTACCATGTGGGCGGGGTTACCTCCCTTGGGCGGCATAACTTCGGCGGTAACTAAAAATTCTCTTGCCTCGACGGCAGTGCGGAACGAATTTAACAGCTTTGGGGATTGGTGACTCAACATTGCGATTGTGGTAGTAGGTAATGCGGTAATTGCAAATTTTAAAGCTTGATTTCTCAATCTAATCTAAAATACCCAATATCCATCTCAAATCTCTATAGTTAGGGATTAGGGATTAGGGATTAGGGGCTAGGGAAACAAGGGCTAAGTATCTTGGCTTTCTCCGATCAATAACAATGCTGATTTTGGAGGCAGAGCCTCCAGAAAGGCGTTTCCAGGCAGGAGCCTGGAAACTAGAGCAGGAGAGAATTGTTACAGGGGTTTGGAATAACCCAGGGCGTCTTTTACTTGGGATAGGGTAACGTTAGCGATCGCTTCTGCTTTTTCCCTTCCTTGGCGCAACACCGACTCTAGGTAACCCTTTTCATCCATTACAGCACGATATTTGGCTTGAATCGGCTTTAATGCAGAAATTACCGTTTCTGTCAAGAGTGGCTTAAACTGACCCCAACCCATATCCGCACATTCAGCGGCGACGGCTTCCTTGGTTTGCCCAGAAAGGATCGTATAAAGCGTCAGCAAGTTGTTGCACTCTGGACGTTCGGAATTGCCAAACTCTAAACCTTTAATCGGATCGGTTTTACAGCGCTTGATCTTTTTGGTAATCTCATCGGGAGAGTCTAGCAGACTAATCCGACTCAACTCGGAAGGATCGGATTTAGACATTTTTTTCGTTCCATCCGTCAGACTCATCACCCGCGCCCCATCAGCCCGAATTAGCGGCTCTGGGGATTTTAGCACTTTTTCCCCTTTGCCGAATTGGTGGTTAAATCGATTGGCTATGTCGCGGGTAAGTTCCAAATGCTGCTTTTGATCTTCACCCACGGGGACTTTATCCGCTTGATACAGCAAGATATCCGCCGCCATCAAAACGGGATAATCCAACAAGCCGGTATTGACATTTTCCCCTTGCTTGACTGCTTTTTCCTTGAACTGAATCATATCTTGCAGCCAGTTAAGGGGAGTGATGCAATTGAGCAACCAAGCTAATTCGCTGTGGGCGCAGACGTGAGATTGCACGAAGATCGTCGAATATTGTAAATCGATACCGCAAGCCAGGTAAAGCGCCGCGATCGTGTAGGTATCCGATGCTAGCGTTTCCACGTTGTGGGGTGCGGTAATCGCGTGCAAATCCACCACGCAGAAGTAATTATCATACTGGCTTTGCCCTTCTACCCAGTTGCGAATCGCTCCCAGGTAGTTTCCCAAATGAAGATTCCCGGTTGGTTGAACTCCAGAGAGAACTCGCTGTTTTGTCATTTTTGCTAATTGGTAATTGGTAATTGGTAATTGGTAATTGGTAATTGGTAATTGGTA
>CAYXCW010000106.1:0-26542 GCA_964463555.1 uncultured bacterium | reverse complement strand
TCCACTGTCCACTGTCCACTGTCCACTGTCCACTGTCCACTGTCCACTGTTGAACGTTATTCTAAATTGTGGTATTGATTCCGCGGATGGTCAAGCTATTTAACTAGATAGTTTACTTTTGGATAAATTTGTGATAATAAATTCGCGTTTTGAAACCGACTTGGTTGTGGTTCCACAAAAGACAATCGCTCGTTAAAATCGATAAGCTGTGGGATTTTTCAGCGAGTCGCCATGACATACGAACCGTTACATCATAAGTATCGTCCCCAGAGGTTTGGGGATTTGGTGGGTCAAGAAGCGATCGCAACCACCCTAACCAACGCCATCCTCTCCAGACGCATTGCTCCAGCTTACCTGTTTACCGGCCCCAGAGGCACGGGCAAAACCTCGAGTGCCCGCATTTTAGCAAAGTCGCTCAACTGTCTCAACAGCGAAGTTCCCACCGAACAACCTTGTGGGAATTGTTCAGTCTGTCGCGGTATCGAACTTGCCAATGGTTCCGCCCTCGATGTGATTGAAATCGACGCTGCCAGCAATACGGGGGTTGATAACATCAGAGATTTAATCGAAAAAGCTCAATTTGCTCCCGTTCAATGTCGATACAAAGTATATTTGATCGACGAAGTTCACATGCTCAGCCAAGCGGCGTTTAATTGCTTATTAAAAACATTAGAAGAGCCACCAAATCAAGTTGTATTTGTTTTAGCTACTACCGATCCCCAACGAGTATTACCAACAATTATTTCTCGCTGTCAGCGGTTTGATTTTCGCCGCATTCCCTTGGACTCAATGGTCAAACACTTAGGGAATATTGCCAAGAAAGAAAACATCGATATCGCCCCCGAAGCGCTAACTCTAGTGGCACAAGTAGCCCAGGGCGGATTGCGAGATGCAGAAAGCTTGCTCGACCAATTGAGTTTATTACCCGGTCAAGTAACGGTAGATGGGGTTTGGGACTTAGTTGGGGCAGTACCAGAACGGGATTTGATGGCGCTTTTGCGTGCGATCGCAGACAATAATTCTGTAGAACTAATCGACATTAGCCGCCGCTTAATGGATCGGGGCAGAGAACCTTTAATCGTCCTGCAAAACCTAGCTGGATTCTACCGCGATTTACTCATAGCCAAAAGCGCCCCCGATCGTTCGGATTTAGTCGCCTGTACCGAACCAACTTGGCATCAGTTATGCGAGTTTTCCCAAAACTGGGAAATTCCTTACATTTTAGCCGGACAAAAACACCTCAAAGACAGCGAAGTTCAAATCAAAAATACCACGCAGCCGCGCTTGTGGTTAGAAGTAACGCTGCTGGGATTATTGCCCTCAGCAATTAACCGTCAGGTTACAGTTGCGCCGGTTCAGGTGCAAGCTGTTGAGCGAGTTTCTCACCACATTGCCAAACCACAACAATCTAGTGTTCCTCAATTTAGTTCCCAAACGCAGGAGAAACCAACTTATCAACCGGAAAAACCAGCAGAAATTCCTCCACCACCCGTACAATCAGAAACGCCAAAACCTCCAATCCCAGATCGGGAAATCTACGCCCCACAAACAAACGCCGAACCGATTGCGGCTACTGAACCGCCCAGCGGAACCGATGAAATTTGGCAACAAGTAATTGAAAACTTGCAACCGTTTGCGGCTAAAGCGCTAGTAAGTCAGCACTGCCAATTATTAAAGTGTGATGAAAATGTAGCGTATATTAAAGTTAGTACGGAGCCATTATTTGAGCTAGCTCAGCGAAAGTTATCGAATATTGAAGCGGCTTTTTTAAAAGTTTGTAACCGTAAGGTGAAAGTAAAATTAGAAGTTGGCGGTGCTTCTAATTCTAGGAATATTGGCAAATCTGAAACGCGATCGCAACCAAAAGAAACTTTCCCACCAGCGACGATACTCCCCAGCACTAGCAAACAATCTAACCAAACTCAATTAGCAACGCCCAAGCCAATAGAACCCTTGGCTAATAGCGAGTTAAACATAGCAGATAAGGAACAAAAAGACGAAAAAGCTAGTTGGTATAAACCAACTGCGCCCGTGATTAGCCATCCTTCTCTACCTTCTCCTTCAGTCGCCGCAAAAGTGGAAAATCCACAGCCACCATCGGCAATTCAAGTTTCAGAATTGACTGAAATCGATCCCGAAAGCGAAGATGAAGATCCAGAGATTGATGAAGTAGCGATCGCATCCCAACAACTCGTAGACTTCTTTAAAGGAAAAGTCGTTAAACTAACCGATGAATTAGAATTACTCGACCCAGTTTCCGCAGCACCAACAACAACCCCTGCCGCCGACTTTAAACCGCAATATTCAGACGAAGCAACAGGGGAATTTGAATTGGAAGAAACAGATGACGAACCCTTTTAATTGATTCTGGGTAATTGGTAATTGGTAATTGGTAATTGGATATACAGGTTGTAATTCCGATGTAACCGGAAACGATATAAAAGTTGCTTTAAATATCTTTCAATTACCCATTACCCATTACCCATTACCCATTACCAGAATGCGCCGTTTTCACCCATTTCAGACGCTTAGGTCGTACTGACATGCGGGCGGTAACGCTGGCGACAATGGCAAACCAGTGCAACATATACAATGTGCCGCGTAAAGTTTGCAGCAGCGTTTCCGACAAACACATTCGTCCTTTTTGAGTCACCTGGATGCGTCGCAAACCGCAAAACATGCTGACCAACGATAGGGTAACCGTCATCCCCGTTACAGGGGTTAGCATTGGCATTTGATTGCGAGCGATCGCCATCAACATATCCGGCACGGCGGCGGTAGGTAGCAGATATTGGAAAAACCAAAACATCAACAGATCGAAGGTTTTTCGCCTACCCAGACGACCTCGCAAAAGCGGTTGCCAATAATCTAAATAGCGTTGATAACCGCCTTCTGCCCAACGATTGCGCTGATGCCAAAGCGCCATCGGTTTGGTAACGCCTTCTTCATCGACGCCCGGATCGAGGAAAAAGTCAATATCCCATCGATCCAGATGCAAGCGAATGGTTAAATCCAGGTCATCGGTGATCGTTTCTTCATTAAAACCATCGCAGCCAATTAAAGCCGTGCGGCGGATAAATTGACCGTTGCCGCGCAATTCCCCGATGCCGCCGATGGCGATCCGTTGCTGCTGAAAAAAGCTATCGAGAGCCATTTCTGCGGCTTGAGAACGGGTGAGAAAATTGGTCGATGAATTAGCGATCGCTTTCCGCACCTGCACCGCCCCCACTTCCTGCCGTTCAAACAACGGCAACACCCGCCGCACCAGATCGGGAGGCATTTGGGCATCCGCATCGAATACGGCAATAATGTCCCCTTTGGTTAGGGGTATCACTTGATTGAGCGCGCCTGATTTGCCACCTCCGGCACCAGGTGCCCGATGGAACACCCGCAACTGGTCATATTTGGTCGCCAGCCGATCCAACAATACCGGCGTTCCATCATCGCTGTTATCGTCGATCACCCAAATTTCGTATCGACAACTTGGGTAATCGATATTACAAAAATTCTCCACTAATTTACTGATGACAGCTTCTTCATTTTTAGCTGCCACCAGCAAAGACACAAAAGGCGGAGCGTCTTCGGAGTCCAAAGATAAAATATCGGGAACGGTTCTAGGTCGCGCCCGGACAACCCGCAGAACCTGAATTCCCATCAAAGTAGTTAATCCCAGCACAATCCAGGTTGCCCAAGAAACCAAGTGCAGGGCAATAGTACCGCTCCAAACGATGGTCAGCACTACAGCAGCTTTACGCCGACGCCCCTGATATGGATTTTGGCTCCTGGACTCTCCCCTGGCGATTCCCCTCGCGTCCCCCTTGTTAAGGGGAATGTGAGGGCGATCGCTTTTTTTATTCGGGGGGCAGGGGGGGAGCAGATTTTGGATTGAGTCTGACTCCAGAGCGTTCTCAGCTTCTGGAATTTTGCCGACAGGAGGTTGAGATTGGGAGTTCCCATCGGTGGACTCTAATCCAAAATTGCGTTCCCCCGAGCCTGGGAGCGAGGGCATCGACGAGGCAAAATCGTCAGGCTCGTTGTAAGAATCGTTTTCGGGCCAGGAATTCGCTGGCATAGGTTACTTGATTCAACCACCAGTATTTGTCTACACCTTTGAAGAAGCTGGGGATCAGGTAACACCAGACCGTGCAGCCTTCACATACTGGAAGTTTACCTTGAGATTGGCGATATTTTTCCACTTCTTCCGATTCTCGGTAAAGTTCGTACAATCGCCCGTTAATTGGGACGCCAGTTTGAGCAAAGTGGTAACAAGGCAGCAACAGTTCATCGTTGGGAGAAATGGCGATCACCGCTTCCACTGCTTTACAGCGAGGATTGTTGGTGTCGTTGCCCCCAGCTTCAATAAAAGCTAATGCGGCCTTATTGTATCCCACATTGCTGTACTGTCTGGCTGCGGCCTCGATCGATTTGACAATTTCCGGCGTGGGATTTTTCTTGGAATTGTAATTGCTGTGGGCTGTGAAGGCTGGATTGAGCCAAACGCGGACGCCCAAGCGCTGCCCCAGTTCTCCCACTTCGCCAATGCGGTGGAAATTTTGGGCGGTGACGGTATGGTTGAGGACGGGATATTCGCCCAAAGATTTGGCGATTTTCACCGACTCGACTAAATTGTCAAATATTTTCACGCCCCGGGAATGGTCGTGACTTTCGGCATCGGGACCATCCAAAGAAAAATTCAGGAAGTCCACCAAACCTTGAATTTCCTTAGCCCGTTTGGGATAAAGAATCGTATTCGTGGTCATGCTGGTGGTGAATCCCATCCGTTTCGCCTCGGTGTAGATTTCACCTACATCTGCACGCAGCAGTGGTTCGCCGCCGGTAAAGTCTACGTATTTAACTCCCAGACGGCGCAAATCTACCAAGTTACGACAGATTGTCTCAAAATCAGCTTCTTTTCCCGGTTCTAAAGCCCAAATATCACAAAAATGACAGCGGGCGTTGCAACGGTAGGTTAGGTAGTAGTTTGCAACCAGAGGTGTCATAAGGGTACGCCGAGAGGTTTTCCATATTTTGCCACTCTGTGCGCCTCTTGGTATGGAGATTCTGAAGAGAAACTTAAGATGAGAGAGCTGAGGAAGCCGCAAAGAAACCGGGTTTCTGGGGAAAAATGTCGATTTTGAAGCCGAGATCTGCGAAGAAACCCGGTTTCTGGTCGCTGCAAAGAAACCGGGTTTCTGGGGAAAAATGTCGATTTTGAAGCCGAGATCTGCGAAGAAACCCGGTTTCTGGTCGCTGCAAAGAAACCGGGTTTCTGGGAAAAATGTCGATTTTGAAGCCCATATCTGCGAAGAAACCCGGTTTCTGGTCGCTGCAAAGAAACCGGCTGCGTGGGAATAATAATATTGGATGAGGCAGCGATTCTCCGCTTGGGAGACGCGCGCGCAACTCAATCAATATAGCCGGATCGAGGAAAATACCTATATGTCTATCGACAAGCTACAGCCCGCTCCTCCCCAAACTTTAACTGTCTACATGCCCTACTACCAGGGGAACAAGCGCCAAGTGTTACCCTATGCAATTAGCCTCTACAAAGAAGGTAGTTTGGAGGGCGAACGCAAAATTGAAGGCGGTAAAAGCATCCCCTTCATCGCCACTTGGAACATCGCTAACCTACCAGCGGATTTAACTCGGTGTCAGATGCGCTTTGACGGCAATGCTGAGCTGAGTTATGAAGTGACAATGGCTAATTTTGAATTTGTTAACTTCTTAATTGAACTGCTGATGAATTACAGAGGGAGTCGCACGGTAGATTTTTCCAAAACTTTCTACCGCAAGCTTTTGCGTCTAGATGAATGATCCCAGTCAAGTTTAAGCCGCTGATGTGCCAACGGTGAGGATATCAAGTACTGAATTGCACCTAGAATTAAGGATGGGGCTTGACGTCAGTTACCAAATTTAAACGATGTCAGACTTCTGCCTGCTCCCCCAATCCCAGGGAAAAAAGTTTTTTATCAAATTTTTCCCGAAAATATAAATAAGAACCTCTCTTCCACTGTCAAAAAAAGTTTTTCCACTGGGACGCGAAAGCGCCCACAATCAAGGGGGAGGGGGATTTGGCGTCAGTCGTTAAACATAAGAGCGGCGATCGCAGCCCCATTTGTTGAATTTAGGAGTAGTTAGTGTGCCGCAATCCACTGAGAAAACACGAAAACGCGGGTCAAAATATTTGATCGTAGGGTCAACGGAAGCTTGCAGTGGTAAATCCACCACGATCCTGGGCATGACCCCCCAGTTACAGAAACGCGGACTCGATATCGCTTATGGTAAGCCGCTAGGAACTTGTTGGGAAGATGCCCATACCGATGGGATCGATGAAGATGTCAAGTTTTTGGCGCCCCTGCTGCACTTAAAGGAAAACCGTTTGCTACCAACGATCCTGTTTCTGGATGAAACCGCGATCCAAAAGCGAATGGTGGAGGAAGATCGCGTTGATTACGCCGCCTTACTCGCGGAAACCCTGGCGACACCGGGTGGAGATTTAGTATTGTTAGAAGGCCCTGGGACGCTGGATGAAGGCAGTTTGTTTAACCTGTCGTTACGGGATATGGCTGAGTGTATCGACGCCTCGATTCTCCTGGTAGCGCGGTTTGAATCGGTTCTGTCGGTGCATAAGCTGGTGTCGGCAAAGCAAAAATTGGGCGATCGCTTGTTGGGGGTTTTGCTCAACGATGTCCCCTCGGAACAGTTGGAAACCGTCGCAACCATCGTCAAACCGTTTTTGGAAAATCGCCATATTCCCCTGTTGGGAATCGTACCCCGTAACACCCTGCTGCGAAGCGTCAGCGTCGGGGAACTCGTACATCAGTTGCAGGCAGAAGTACTGTGCTGCAAGGAACGCATGGACTTGATGGTCGAAAGCCTCACCATCGGTGCGATGAACGTATCTTCGGCGCTGAAGTATTTCCGCCAAAGAAGAAACATGGCAGTGGTAACGGGAGGCGATCGCACCGATCTGCAAATGGCGGCGTTGGAATCTTCCACCCAGTGCCTGATTTTAACCGGACACATCCCGCCAGTGGAAGATATTTTGAGCCGCGCCGAGGAAGTAGAAATTCCAGTGTTATCGGTAGATTTGGATACCCTGACCACCGTGGAAATTATCGACCGCGCTTTTGGACAAGTGCGCTTGCATGAACCGATTAAGGTTCAGTGCGCGTATCAAACGATCGGGCATCACTTTGAAATTGACCGACTGATGGCTAAATTAGGATTAGAAACTGCCGTGACGCTGTAATAGTCAAGGTTTGTTACAATAACTAGGTCGTTCAGCCTATAACCGGCCTTGAGTCAGTCGATAGATATTTCCAAAGTCGATGAATTAGTCCAAGAACTGGCAACGATCCAGCAAACGGGTGCTAAGCGGATCGCCCTGTTAGGGTCGCGTCACGTTCCGATTACCCATCAAAATCTAATTGAGATGATGAGCTATGCCCTAGTTTTATCGGGCAATCGCTTGATCACCTCTGGTGCCGGTGGCACTAATGGTGCTGCCATCCGAGGGGCGATGCGAGCTGACCCCAAACTGTTGACGGTGATTTTACCTCAAAGTTTGGAGCGTCAGCCCCGCGAATCTCGCGAATTGCTAGAACAGGTGATGCACTTGGTAGAAAAACCAGAAAACGATCATCTGTCTTTAGGAGAAGCGAGTGCCTTGTGCAATCAAGAAATCGTCACTCGGTGTCAGCAGCTAATTTGCTTTGCGTTTCACGATAGCCGCACGCTGCTGCAAACTTGCAAGGATGCAGAAGATCAGCGAAAACTGGTGACGTTGTTTTACTTTGATTAGCTTGGCGCGATTATTTGCCTGCAAAGTTATGCTAATTGCTAATTGCTAATTGCTAATTGGGCTAAGCTTCAGCTATTAGTTGTTAATTATTAGCAGAAATTAAACTTTTAAAATACAGGTGAATGATGCTATCTCAACTGTCGGTGTCTTTTATTCTGCTTGCCAGTATCGTAGCGGCTGCCGTTCTCGTATATTTACCATTTTTGGTGGTCGCTTACGGGCGGCAGCAGGTCGGCTATGATACGGCTGCACCGCGTGCCATGTTCGATAAATTGCCGGACTATGCCAAGCGGGCGACTTGGGCGCATCAAAATGGCTTTGAATCTTTTATGCTGTTTGCAGCAGCAGCACTGATGGCTTACGTGACGGGTGTAAATTCGTCATTCGCTGTAGTCGCTGCTAGTGCATACCTAATTGCCCGCTTGCTGTTTTCGGTATTTTATATCTTGAACGTGCCGCTCGCGCGATCGCTCATGTTCGGTATCGGTTCCCTCGGAATCGGCACTTTAATGGTTTTGAGTCTTTCTCAGCAATTTGGTAATGGGTAATTTTAGATTTCAGATTTCAGATTTCAGATTTCAGATTTGAGTACGATCCAATCTGCGATCTGTAAATTATCAATTACCTGGCAGTGGACAGCGAACAGCGAACAATTATCGACGAAAAACTCGGTTTAGAGCCAGGTGATTCTAGGATGGTTCACTAGCTGTCAACTGTCAACTGTCAACTGTCAACTG
Source organism: uncultured bacterium (assembly GCA_964463555.1). Classification (GTDB taxonomy): domain Bacteria; phylum Cyanobacteriota; class Cyanobacteriia; order Cyanobacteriales; family Aerosakkonemataceae; genus Microseira. The sequence continues at coordinate 18,001 of CAYXCW010000106.1, read as the reverse complement.
TTACCAATCACCAATTTATTATGGCGTCTACATATTCATTCGATATTGTCAGCGATTTTGATTACCAAGAATTGGTCAATACTGTAGACCAAACTACGCGAGATATCGCCAGTCGCTACGATCTGAAAGATACAAAAACAACCTTGGAATTAGGAAAAGAATCGATTACGGTGAACACCGACAGCGAATTCACTTTAGAGTCGGTTCACACGATTTTGCAACAGAAAGCAGCCAAGCGTAACCTGTCGCTAAAAATATTTGACTACGGCAAAGTTGAAGCAGCCAGCGGCAATCGCGTTCGGCAAGAAATTAAACTAAAAAAAGGCATTAGCCAAGAGATCGGCAAAGAAATTACCAAGTTGATTCGAGACGAATTTAAAAAAGTACAAGCCTCGATTCAAGGCGATGCAGTGAGGGTTTCTGCTAAATCAAAAGATGAATTGCAAGCAATAATTCAGCGCTTGAAGCAGGAAGATTATCCGGTGGCTTTGCAATTTACAAACTATCGCTAAGTCAGTTGATAGTTGATAGTTGATAGTTGATAGTTGATAGTTGATAGTTGATAGTTACCTCTCCCTCAAGCTTATAGGATTGTGAGCTAAGCAAATTAATTTTTCCTTTCCACTTAAAAGGGGGAGGCTAACAACCCATTTTTTCTGGTAAATAATGCCAAAAACTCGGTTTCTGTTGGTGTTAATATTTTGACCATTAGCAATTAGCAATTAGCAATTAGCCATTAATGGACAGACAGCCAAAAATTGACCGCCAGCGAGAGCATCAAGCTAACGAACGTACTTTTTTGGCTTGGTTGCGAACTTCTATTGCTTTGATTGGATTTGGCTTTGCTATAGCACGGTTTGGTTTATTTTTGCGGGAATTGCAATCATCTGTAACCGGACAAGACGCACCCACCGACTCGTTTATCAATTCTCAAAATATCGGGGTAGGTTTGGTAGTTATGGGGATTATCTTGGTTGCTTTATCGGCGTGGCGCTACAACAAAGTTTTAGGGCAAATTGAGCGGGGCGACTATCGACCCAGTAGCTTAATTATATGGATAACTGCTGGTATTGTAGCGATCGCTGGCGCTATTACGATTCCTGTATTACTTTGGCGACAACCAGCGGTTCCGAGTAGGCCATCTCCGGGTAAGAATAGTGTAAGCGATCGCTCCCCACATTTCCCCATCCGCGATCGCAAAAACCACCGTACCTCACAGCATTACAATAGATAAAGACCAATCAAGCTACCCCAATGTTGCAAATGAAGGACGTTTTACAAGTCATTGAACCATCTGGAATTTTAGACGGGATTAAAGGAAATCAACTGCGTCGAGATGTTAGCGATCTGATGGAAAAAGGCGCATCAATCGTATTAGTCGATCTCCAGAATGTATCGTTTATGGATAGTTCTGGTTTAGGTTCAATCTTATTAGCTTGCAAAACAGTACGTTCGGCTGGAGGTAAATTTTATATTTGCTCAATTAACGACCAGATCAGAATGTTGTTTGAATTGACTAAAATGGAGCGGGTTTTAACCCCATTTGCTAATCGGGAAGAGTTCAACAAAGCTATTCTGGAAACTGAATAATAACCTAAAAATCTGGGATTTTAAACAATACCTTCGCCAAAATCCGGCACCCTTAAGGGTGCGGCTATACAAACAAAGGCCGCCTTCGCAGCCTGTAAGTATTTGAGCCTGCTACGCTTTGCGAGAGTTTGTCTACTCACATCTTGCACCAGAGCCAACAGAAATAAATTTCTGGCTTAAAGCTAAAACCCGTTAAAACGGGTTAAAACCTTGATGAAAGTTAGCTTTAGCTAACTTAAGCTTTCAGCCCCAAATTTATTTGGGGGCTGTTTATCGGGTAGGTGCAAGATGTGAGTCTAGCCACATGCTTTAGCTGGTGGGCGGTTTAGAAAATTGGCTTAGGTAGGCGCAGGTATTATTAAAAAAAATACCCGGTTTCTGAGAGGAAAGATTTGTAGGGGCAGCTTTTAAGGTGCCCCTAATGGATTAGCCACCAAAGTTAAACCTTAACAAAGATAAATCATCATCAAACGGTTGATGGCGATTTACATGGCAAATATGGTCTATGACTAACTCCAAATTAGAATTATTTGTCTGATAAAACTTGGTCAGCGAGTCTATAAAAGCCTCAATTCCCCAAATCTTGTCATTTGGTTGGGGAATTTCGTAAGCACCATCGCTAAAAACGTACAAATTGCTGCCAGGAGGGATATCTAAATAACCATCTTCATACTCGGTATCGGGTAAGAAGCCAATTGGTAAGCCTGAAGATTCCAATCGTTTAACTTGAGCGTTTTCAAATGTGCCTGATAAAACTATTGCGGGTGGATGTCCGGCGTTAGAATAAATCAATTTGCGATTAATTTGGTCGTAAACGCCATACCAGATTGTGAAATACTTTTCGCCGTGGTTATCCATCTGAAAGGCGTTATTGAGGGACTTCAAAACATCGCTGGGTTGAAAAAAGTTAGTATTAGGGAGGGATTGCGATCGCAAAACATTCAACACCGAAACCGATAACAGCGCCGAGCCAACTCCGTGTCCCGATACATCCAACAAATACATGACTAAAAGGCTATCGTACAGCCAAAAATAGTCAAAACAATCGCCCCCCAATCTGGCTGATGGAATGAAGCGCGCCTCTGTAGTCACATTTCCTTTTAGCGGGGAGGGTAAAAGACTCCGCACATATTCCGCCGCCTCGTCTAATTCTGCTTGCAGCTTTTGATTTGCCCCTTCTAAAGCTTGCTTTTGGCTTTGCAAGTCTTCGTACAACTGGTTTAACCGTAACCCAGCCCTTACTCTTGCTTTTAATTCATTCATTTCAATCGGTTTGGAAACAAAATCATCCGCCCCGGCATCGAGTCCTTGAATCCGATCTTCGACGTTGGTGCGCGCCGTTAGCAAAATCAAAAAAGTAGTTGTCAATTCGGGTGTCGCTTTAATCTGGCGACATACTTCCAATCCATCCACTTTTTCCATCATCCAGTCGCAAATAATTAAAGCCGGATGGTGCTGTTTTGCTTGGGCAATTCCGGCTTCACCATTGCTGGCTAAAATTACTTCATAACCCTGATTTTGGAGATTTTTTTTTAAAATCAGTTGCAAGGTGGGATCGTCATCGATGATTAAAATTTTTGCCATAAATTTTCAAAACTCTAAGTCGCGCCATCAGAGAACGAGCTAATTGTTTTATTATACCTAAATAATTTTTGTTTACGGAACATTCTTGCAGATTAGAATTAAAATATTAAAATAATTAGGGTGGCAAAATGTTAAAAAAAATTAATCTTAAAGTCAAAACGGATCTAGGAGTCTGTGCAGAAGTCTTATCCTGGTTTGAGCAGTTGAATCAGCCGCCCATCCCCGATAAAGATATTTGGTATAAGTGTCAAACGCTGCTTTGGGAAGCTTTTACAAATATTGCCGAACACGCCCATAAAGATCTACCCCCAGAAACGCCGATTGATATTGAAGCTACTAGGTTCGATCGACATATAGAAATTAGGATTTGGTGTTATGGCCCCTGGTTTAACGTTAACCAGAAATTGCAAGAAATTCCCGAATTTGAAGACAACGAAGACGAACGAGGGCGAGGGTTAAAAATTATATCATTGCTAGCTGATAATTTTAGTTACGAGCAAGTCAACGAGCGTAATTGTATGTTGATTGCCAAACAGTATTAAAGGTTTTGTAGCTCGGCTTGAATGCGGTGAAAAATTTGTTCTAATTGTGATATTAAATCGGTAGTTTCCTCTAAATTTTGCGAGCGAGCCAATTTTTCTAATTTTTCTGCGGTTACCCGCATAGAAGCAGCGCCAATGTTGGCACTAGCACCTTTGATATGATGGGTTTCTCGCTCAAACTGAAGGAAATTATTCGATGCGATCGCCAATTTAATTCCCTCCAAATGCACTTGAGTATCTTCCACAAAAATCTGCAACAGTTCCAATTCAAATTCCTGGTTATTTTCAGATATTTGATGCAAGTATTGCCAATCTAGATCGGGTAGGTTTGCCCCTGCTTCTTGATGCAACATTCCCGATCCTGTCAGTAAAATTCCGCGGCTAAACCGCTCTAACAATTCCGCCAATTTTTCCTTAGAAATAGGCTTGCTCAAATAATCATCCATCCCGGCATTGAGGCATTTTTTTCGATCTTCTTTTCTGGCATTTGCCGTCATCGCCACAATTAAAGGACGACACCCTCCAGGAAAACATTTTTCCGGACGGCGATGAATTTCTCGCGTAGTTTCAAAACCGTCAATTACCGGCATTTGGCAATCCATCAAAATCAAATCGTAGGGAATTTTTTCTATGAGCCGCAAAACTTCTTCCCCATTCGCGGCGACATCGGCATCATAGCCCAAACCTTTCAGTTGTTTCAGCGCTACTTTTTGATTGACTAAATTATCTTCAGCCAAGAGAATTCTTAATTTCCCATTGGGAATGGGGTAGGCATCGGTAGTCAATAAGTCAGATTTTGTCTGGGTTTCTAATAACGGCGATTGAATTTCCAACAGCTTAAATAGCAGCTTAAACAGCCGAGATGGTTTAATCGGTTTAACCAAATAAGTCGCGAATCCGATCTCGATTGCGCGCTGCACTTCCTGCCGTTGATTCGTCGAGGCAAGCATAACCAGCGGCGTTGCAGCTAAAGCCAAATCTGACTTAATTTCTGCTCCCAAATTCAGACCATCAACTTGGGGCATTTGCATATCGATTAATACCACATCATAGGGCATATTTTGCGCGCAAGCCGCGTGTAAAGCATTCAACGCCGCCGCCGCACTCTCCGCCTCATCGACTTGCATTCCCCAGCGCGCTGCTTGATGGTAAACAACCTTGCGATTGGTGGCGTTGTCATCTACAACTAACAATCGCCGCTGGGCAAGAACCTTTGGATCTTCGACGCCGGAAACAGCCTTAGCAAAAGTAACTGTAAACCAGAATTTAGAGCCTTTTCCTAACTCACTTTCTAAGGCAATTTCTCCTCCCATTAAAGTTACCAACTCCTTGCAGATAGCCAATCCCAAACCTGTCCCACCGTACTTGCGGGTTGTAGAAGCATCGACTTGAGTAAAAGGGGCAAAAAGTTTATTTTGGTCTTCTGGGGCAATGCCAATTCCCGTATCGCTGACTGACAAAGAAATTGTTGCTGTACTAAAGGTTTCTGATAGCAGTTCTGCTTGCAACACCACTTCGCCAGCGCTGGTAAATTTAATCGCATTTCCAATCAAATTGGTGAGGATTTGTCGCAAGCGCCCCGCATCGCCTTGCAGTTGAATAGGAACGTTTTGATACACTAAACCAGCAATTTCCAATCCTTTAGCATGAGCTTGGGGAGCGAGTAAGTCTAATACTTCTTCAATGCAGATAGATAGGTCGAAATCTAAAATTTCTAGATCCATCTCCCCGGCTTCGAGTTTGGATAGATCTAGGATTTCGTTAATTAAGCTTAAAAGCGCGTCACCGCTGATGCGAATTGTTTCGACAAAATCTCGCTGTTCTGAGTCGAGATTGCTGTCTAATAATAACCCAGTCATTCCCAAAACCGCATTCATGGGAGTGCGAATTTCGTGACTCATATTGGCGAGAAACTGGGATTTAAATCGCGACGCTTCTAAGGCGGCTTCCCTGGCTTCTACTAACTCATTAATCGTGTCGGTAACCATCACAATCCCGCCCACACTGCCATCGGGATGACGCCAAGGTTCTATTGCCCAACGCAGATAAATTTTCGAGCCATCTTCCCGTTCAAATACATCTTCTGGGGATGCGATCGCTTCCCCTTTTAACGCCCGCTGATAAATTTCTTTCCATCGCTCGGGAATATCCGGTAAAACTTGATAGTGGCTGCAACCAATTAATACCAAACCTTCTAAGTCATAATCGCTTAACCACTTATTACTGTGTGCCAAATAGCACAATCTTGTATCAAACATTGCCATCGCTACGGGAGCGCTGGCGATAATTTGTTGCAATTGTTGCCGCTCTCTTTCTAATGCTTCCTGTACTAACTTGCGCTCCGTAATATCCGTATCCGTCCCGGTCATCCGACACATCCGCCCTTCCCCATCTTCAAACGCCGTGCCGCAAGAGAGAAACCATCGGATGCTGCCATTTTTATGCAGTCGCCGATGTTCGATTTCATACTGGAAGCTCTGGCCTGCTAAATGAGTATCCGTAGCCTCTAACACCCGGGTTAAATCTTGTGGATGGATCAGACTTCGCCACCCCTCCAATGTGTTAGGAATATCCATATCTGTAAAGCCCAGCGCTGCTTTAATCGTAGGGTCGATATAGATTTCCCCCGTGAGAATATTCCAATCCCAAACGCCCACATTGCCCGCACTAATTGCTAATTCGTAGCGTTCCTGACTCACCCGCAGCGCCTCTTGCGTCCGCATCCTTTCGGTGATGTCGTTGAGGGTACCTGATGTGCCTAATGTTACACCGTTTCCGTCACGCATGGGGCGGGCGTAGATTTCAATCCAGCGAAAATCTTTATCTTTGGTGAGATAGCGCACTTCGTGACGGCAGTATTCTTTTTTACCTTGCAGCAAGGGTTGAAACAGCATAACGTGACGCGGGCGGTCATCGGGATGGATGCAATTAAATGAATCAGTGCCGATAGTTTCATCGATAGAAAAGCCGGTAATTTCCGTCCAAGCGGGATTGAGAAATGTCCACAAACCTCGCTCATCGGTTTGGAAAACAACTTCTCTGATGTTGTTAACCACCGAGCGATATTTTTCTTAGCTTTCTCTCAGTGCGGCTTCTTTTTGTTTGCGATCGCTAATATCTCGACCTATGGCTAAAAAACCCGTAATGTTATTTTCTGCATCGCGCAGGGCGCTGAGGGATAATAATACCGGAAAGCGGCTGCCACCTTTGCGAATATAAGACCATTCGCGCTCTATGCGATCGCCAGAGCGCGTTTCGGCTAAAATTGCTTCCAATCCAGAGTTGCTCCCTTTCCCCCCTACCGCCGATAGTTCCTGTTTATCGTGAAAAATAGCCAGAGTTTTTTTCCCCACCACTTCTGCTGCCGCATATCCCAACAACCGTTGAGCTGCTGGATTAAAAGTGCGAATAATTCCGTCTACATCCATCGAAATAATCGCGTAATTTGCACTCTCTAAAATCGCCTGGTGTAACCGCGTTGTTTCTCGCAGTTCTAACTCTGCCTGTTTGCGATCGATAAACTGACCAATTTGAGTGCTAATCGCCGCCATAATTTTGAGTAATTCAGGATCTGGCGGTTGAATTTCACGGCTGAAAAAGACAATGACGCCTAATATTCCAGTTTCATTTTTGATTGGTAAACCAAAAGCACCGTGCAATCCTAAATTAGCCGCCATTGGAGCGCGGAGAAAATCATCCTCCTTTACGACATCTACCACCCAAGCTGGTTTACCCCCAGCCCAAATTTGACCGGGAAAGCCTTCACCCAAAGCAAAACAAATCTGCCTGGTAACCGCCTCAAACACTTCCGTTGGCTTTTTCAAAGCTTCATCTGCTAATAGCGGCACGTGCCAAGTGTGAACGCAACGCAGCAAATTCGACTGTCTATCGATACCCCAAAGTTCGCCCCAATCCCATCCCAAACTAAAGCACATTGCCTGTAAAATTTTGGGAATCGCTTCCGTCAGGGTGCTAGATTCTGCCAATATGCAAGTAATGGCGTGCTGCGCTCGCAAACGCCGTTCAGCTTGCTTGCGTTGGGTACGATCGATGCCAGTACTGATAATGTATTGAACCGATCCATCCTGATTCAAAAGTGCAGTATTTGACCAGGAAATTAGCCGCCTTTCCCCATTTCGCGTCACCCAATAATTTTCGTATTCATCCGGGAAGTTACCCCTAGCAAGCGAGGCGAATACAACTTTAACTGGCTCAATTTCTTCCGGAAGCAAAAACAAATCCCAGAACTGCCGCCCCATTACTTCCTCAAAGGAATAACCTGTTATTTGCTCGCAAGCGCGGTTAAAGCGGATAATTTTTCCTTGGGTATCTAAAACCAAAACTAAGGCACTGGATGTATCTAAAATAGCGCTAATAAAATTGCGTTCTTGTTTAAGCGATCGCTCTGCTGCCTTGCGTTCGACAATCTCGCGATAGATCAGATAATACACAAAAGCCAAAATCAAAAAAGCCAGAACGATGCTAGTTGAAAAGGCAATAATTGTGTTTTTAGCGCTTGATTTAGCGGAGGTTTCGCGCTGATTTAACAATTTCCTCTCTTGCGTTTGCAGTTCCCTCACAATCGAGCGAATTTCCTGCATCAAACGCGCGGGTTTATCTTGATCCTTGCGGATAAATTTCAATGTGGATTCAAATCCTCGATACTTCCGTAAGGTAATCGTTGTATCGATTAAGCTCAGCCTTTCTGCTACTAATGGTTCTAGGATATCGATCTGCCGCCTTGCTACCGGATTATTAGCCGTTAAGTACTTCAGTTGCTTAATGTCTTGGTTGATGTTGGCGATCGCTTGATTATAAGGTTCTAAATAGGACTCTTCTCCCGTAATCACATAGCCCCGTTGTCCAGTCTCGGCATTGGTAATGTCGGTAAGGATGTGTTCTAATTTTTCTATCACCTGATGCGATCGCGCTGCCGACTTGCTAGTCTGTACCAGATCGACAATACTCCGAGATGAAACCACACCAATCAATATCAGAATCGCCGACGCCAACCCCAAACCAGATCCAATGCGCTTAAAAAATCTCTTGCGCCTTTTTGTTGCCTGCTTTAGTTGAGTAGCCTTGCGTAATAAAGCGGCTACCTTGCGCGAAAATTGCAGTTTATTGATAATCTGAAAACCCACAATTGCTAAAATTTTAGATTTTAAATTTAACCTTGGGCTTTGATAATTGCTAATTGCTCATTGCTAATTGCTAATTGCTCATTATCAGATAGATTCCTAATCTTTTGATATTAACCATTAACCATTAGCCATTAGCTTGGTTAAGAAACCCGGCTTTTTGCCAAAACCGGGTTTCTGATTCCAGCCTACAAACTCGACATCACTTCTCGCGCTGCTGCTAAAGTTTTGTCAATATCTTCCTCGGTATGAGCAAAGGAAGTAAATCCAGCTTCAAACTGCGAAGGAGCCAAATAAATGCCCCGTTCTAACATGCCGCGATGGAAGCGGCTAAACTTTTGCAAGTCCGACTTTTTGGCATCCTCATAATTATGCACCGGGCCAGCAGTAAAGAATAAACCAAACATACCGCTGATTTGACCGCCGCAAGCATCGTGACCAGTTTCTTTGGCAATTTGCAGCAATCCATCTGCTAGCTTTTTGGTAATTTTATCCAAATACTCGTAAGTACCCGGTTTTTGCAATAATTCCAAGGTTTTAATCCCCGCCGTCATCGCCAAAGGATTGCCCGACAGCGTTCCTGCTTGATACATCGGCCCCGCAGGTGCAACCATCGACATGATATCGCGCCGCCCGCCGTAAGCTCCTACGGGCAACCCGCCGCCAATAATCTTACCCAAGGTAGTTAAGTCGGGGGTAATGCCGAATTTTTCTTGGGCGCCGCCGTAAGCAATGCGGAAACCCGTCATCACTTCATCAAATACCAGCAAGGCGCCGTTTTCTTGCGTAATCATCCGCAAGCCTTCCAAAAAGCCCGCATCGGGGGGAATAAATCCCGCATTCCCGACTACAGGTTCCAAAATCACTCCGGAAATTTGGTCGGGGTTTTCCGCAAATAAAGCTTTAACCGCTTCTAAGTCGTTGTAGGGTGCGGTGAGGGTGTTGCTGGTGGTCGATTTGGGGACGCCAGGGGAGTCGGGTAAGCCCAGCGTCGCGACGCCGGAACCTGCCTTGACCAAAAACATATCGGCGTGCCCGTGGTAGCACCCTTCAAATTTAATCACTTTGTCCCGTCCGGTGAAAGCGCGCATCAGGCGCAGCACCGCCATGCAAGCTTCGGTACCGGAGTTGACAAAGCGCACCATTTCGATGCTCGGAACCGCATCGATGACCATTTCTGCCAGGACGTTTTCCAGGGCGCAGGGGGCGCCGAAGCTAGTGCCTTTTTCTAGGGTTTCGTGCAACGCCTTGATTACGTCAGGATGGGCGTGACCGCAAATCGCTGGCCCCCAGCTGCCTACATAATCGATGTATTGGTTGCCGTCCACATCCCAGATATAAGCACCTTGGACGCGGTCAAATACGATGGGTTGTCCGCCCACCGATTTAAACGCTCTGACTGGCGAACTAACGCCACCGGGCATCAACTGCTGTGCTGCGGCAAAAATTTCTTCTGATTTAGTGGTGTTCAAGCTGGTGCTAATCAACGTTAACTCCTTAATTTATGCTTGCGCTCTTTGTTGCTGGTTAAAAGGTCTGCCTTAGGATAGTCGGAAGCTGCGATTTACCATAATAGACTGTTTAGTTATACTATCTGGAATTGATTTACCATGCCTCTTTACAAAACTAACCAAGATTTACCCACCGAAGTCCGAAGTCTCCTTTCTGAATCCGCTCAAGACCTCTACCGCGCTGCTTTTAACTGCGCCCTGCAATGGTACGGCGATGAGTCTAAAGCTCACAAGGTTGCTAGATGCGCCGTCCGGATTCAGAGTGTCAGCCTTAACAGCGTGATTGCGATCGATTCTGTTACAAAACCACAAATTGCTTAATCTTTTTTAACAAAAACTTCCTGGAACTTTTGCGACCAGGCGTTTAATCGGGGTGCATCTCGTAGTTTTTGGTAAGATTAAAACGCTGCTGTCGCAATTAGAATTTATGTCCGCTGCGGAACCAACGCCTTTACAATCTGCCATTCCCCTTGACCAAATACGCTACGACGAAAGGGGACTCGTCCCGGCAATAGTCCAAGATTATCTGGATGGTACGGTATTGATGATGGCTTGGATGAACCGCGAGTCGCTATCCAAAACTTTAGAAACAGGACGCACTTGGTTTTACAGTCGTTCCCGTGCCGAATTATGGCCTAAAGGGGAAACATCCGGGCACGTACAGAACGTGAAAAGTATCCGTTACGATTGCGATAGCGATGCTTTGCTGATAACGGTGGAGCAAATCGGCGATATTGCTTGTCATACGGGGGAACGCAGTTGCTTTCATCGAGTAGATGGGCAAAAGATCGCACCGCCAGCAGATACATTGTCTCAGGTATTTGAAGTAATTTGCGATCGCCGCGACCATCCTAACGAAAGTTCCTATACTTGCAAGTTATTTGCCGGTGGCGATAACAAGATTTTGAAAAAAATTGGCGAAGAAACCGCCGAAGTAGTGATGGCGTTTAAAGATGATGATAAGGATGCGATCGCAGGCGAAGTCGCAGACTTACTCTACCACACCTTGGTCGCTTTAGCTCATCATGGCGTTGATGTGAAAGCAGTTTATCGCAAATTACAAGAACGCCGTCCGGCTAATAAATTTTTTAAGTAAGTTGACAGTTAGTTCTCCCTAAAGCGAAAAGGAGAAATCTTCATGATTCAAGCTATACCCAAATCAGTGACATTTGACGAGTTCATCGAATGGTATCCAGAGAACTCGCAACACCGCTACGAACTACATAATGGGGTAATAGTTGAAATGCCTTTAGCAACTGGCGACCATTCGGATGTAGCCGGATTTATTTTTGGCAAAGTGTTTGTAGAAATTGAACGTCAGCAACTGCCTTACCTTGTGCCAAAAGAGTATATGGTTAAATCTCTTGACGACAAATCGGGCTATTATCCAGATGTGCTTGTGTTAGATCGACCCGCACTCGCAAACGAACCGCGTTGGAAAAAAGAATCGATCATCACGATGGGAAGCTCAATCAGGTTAGCGGTAGAAGTCGTCAGTACTAACTGGAGAGATGATTACTTAACCAAACTGAGAGATTATGAAGAAATCGGTATTCCCGAATATTGGATTGTGGATTACCTGGGACTGGGAGGTAAGCGCTACATCGGTGACCCTAAGCGCCCTACTCTATCGGTCTACGAATTGGTAGATGGAGAGTATCAGCTCAAACAATTTAGGGAAGATGACCGAATTGAGTCGCCTACCTTTCCAGAACTTTCATTGACCGCTGAGCAGATTTTTCGAGCAGGATTACCCAGTCAGTAACGATGATTCTTCGGGAGCATGTCAACTTTGTAGCCGACACCCTAAAGGGTGTCGCTACACAAACAAAGCCTGCCTTCGCAGGCTTTAAAAGCTTTAGCCCGCGAAGGATGGCTCGCGTTTGTATAGCCGCACCCTTTAGGGTGCTGGCGTAAATTTACAAACTTGATATGCTCCCGATTCTTCTCCTTTAAGCATCCAAACTAATATTCTCAGGATAGGCTCAACTGGTGGCAAGAAAAAATCTACTAAGTCAATGGTAACAGTTTGTTCCTCTAGTTTCATAAATCGCCAAGCCGTACCGCTGCTAACGCAACCATAAATTGTAGGAACAGAAGAATTATTTGCTTGGTTAAATTTTTGGGCAGCTACCATTTCCGCTACGCACTGTCCTATTCCCGATTTTAAATCTGCTTTTTTTGCCTCTACAATCATTACCGTAGGTGCTTCAATAATCATTTGTTCTGGGGAACGACTTAGCAGAAAATAGCAGACTCCATTTAGTCATAAAGCATAATCTACGTTGAACTCTTCGCCGGAAAACAAGCTAATTTTTCGATTTAATATTTTGCGAACTTCGAGTAAAAGCGGACTAATAATGAATTCCGATCTGGCTTTTTCCGAACCCGTCGCACCCGCTAAGGGAAGACCTTCTGCCAGAAATTCAGCCAGGGATGAACTCGGTGCGATCGCTGCAATTTCAGGTAGGAATCGTTCTGTTTCAACTAAGGTTAAGTTAAAATCCTGTTTGACTTTTTTTAAGGTGAAATCCCTGTAAGCCATAACTTATACCCACCTAGTTAATTGTGCTTTAACAAAATTCGGTCTAGATATTGCAAAATTCCAATTGTGACGATTACGCTCAAGGCTAAAAATAGCCAAAAGCCATAGACAATTGAACGGGATTGATCCATTGCCCAACCACCTATAGAAGGGCCAATCGCGTAGCCAACAGCCCAACATAGGGAATTAATTGAAAGATAGACGCCGCGCAAATCAACTGGTGCGATATCCGCGACGAGGGAAGAAGCGGAAGGAGTGTAGGAAACAGTAGCGATCGCAAATAATCCCATCCCTAAAATCGCCCAAGCTAAATGTCCAAATTCAGCTACCCCCGTCAACCAAATTAAAATAAATCCCATCGCCCACAATAAGGCAGATACGCATAACGCTTGCGGGTGACTGAAACGCCTCAAAGCACGAGATGCGGGGATTAAACCCAGAATGGCGACAATCATTTGCCAGCTAAAAAGCGCGCTAATTGCGATCGCAGAAAAACCCGTTTTACTCAAATAAAGCGGTAAAGTACTTTGGTTTTGGGCAACGTAGGTAGTAAAGATAACATTGACCAAAACGAAAACAACTAGACGGCGATCGCGCAGTGCCGCCCTCCAACCTACCATAGAAGAGCGATCGCTTTCTGTTTCTTCCCGGCTTGGGGATGGTCGATAGGTTTCTTGAATCGCTAAATAAACTACAGCAAAGAATACAACAAACGAAATCGCATCCATGATAAACAACAAGCGATAAGTTCCCGCTGTGCCAATTAATGCACCGGCTAAAATTACCCCAATTCCCAATCCCAGATTATCTGCTAACCGCGTCACCGCGTAAGCTTCGCGGCGCTGTTCTCCCTCTGTTAAATCGGCGACTACGGCTTCCGCCGCAGGCCAATATAAGCCAGTGCCAAAACCGCTCAGTAAATTTCCCAAAACTAAGGTAGAAAAATTAACAGTAATCGCCAACACCAAGGAAGCGATCGCAGAAATAGCAGATGAAAGTAACAGCGTCGGACGCCGTCCCCACTTGGGAGAGTCAGAACACAAACCGCCGAGAATGCGTCCGAGAATACCAGAAATAGAAGCGCTACCCAAGGCTAAGCCCACTTCAGTCGCAGATAATCCTACTTGGTTGACAAAAAAAATAGGAGCATAAAACAAAGTAAAACCCGTGCCAATTTCCGAGAGGAAGCGACCCCAGGCGAGAATCTTAACTTGCGGATTTAGTTGCGGTAACCAAGAAAACATTAACGACGAGAAAGAGGGAACAAAAATAGTTTAGGCGCAGTCACAGGCCGGGGGAAAGTAGGGTAAGGGTTTAACAGTTGCTTTGATTTTCGCCATCTTCTTAATATTTGATATCTCCCTCATCTGATATCCTAGTTGGGCGATAACGAAAATTTTTCTGAAAGCTGTTGCTCTAAATTCCATCAAAAGTCGATTGGTCAAGCTTATGAACCGCCTTCACACAAGTATCGCCATTTTGGGATTCACCGCCGCACTGGGTAGCATCGACGCGACTGCTTTTGCTCAGTCAACTCGCTCTCAAACAGGCACAACACCAGTAGCTCAAACAAAACCCAAACCGGCAACCAGACAGGCACAACCAACGCAACCCAAACCAGCTAACGCACCCACCCAAGCAACAGAAGAACAACCAACCCCAACCGTCGAGCAGCCGAATCCGGTTGGCGCACCAACTCAAGCAACAGAAGAACAGCCAACTCCAGCTGCCCAAGAACCGACTCCGGCTAATACCCCAACCCAAGCAACAGAAGAACAGCCAACCCCAGCCGCCGAACAACCCACGCCCGCCACCCCAACCGAAGCCCAAACGACGGCGATGGAAGTCTACACCCAGGGGTTGGAAAAGTCTAAGCAAGGGAATTATAACGGAGCGATCGCCGATTTCACCACAGCGATTAAACTCCAGCCAGATATGGCAGATGCTTACTTGCAACGCGCGATCGCACACTATTTTCTCAAAGACTATGCCAAAGCGATCGCCGATACCACCGAAGCGATTAGGCTAAAACCAGATATGGCAGATGCTCACCATTACCGGGGAGTCGCCCGCTACTTCCAAAAAGATTATCAGGGAGCGATCGCCGATAGCACTGAGGCAATACGACTAAATCCCAACAACGCCCAAGCTTTTATCAACCGAGGTAACGCCTACGACGACCTCAAGGATCATAATAAAGCGATCGCCGACTACAACGAAGCCATTCGCCTCGAACCCAACAACGAAAGGGCATATTACAATCGCGGCATTGCCTATAACCGACTAGACAAGCATCAAGACGCAATTCGCGATTACACCCAAGCAATTGCCATCAAAGCCGACTACGGCGAAGCTTTCTTCAATCGAGGCGTTAGCTATTTCAAACTGGGCAATAGGCAGCTAGCAACTAAAGACTTCGAGCGTGCTGTAGCTTTATTTCAACAACAAGGCAATACAACCGCTCTCACCAATGCCCGCAATGCCCTAGCCGCGGTTAGAGGTAATCAGCAGCAGCGCCGCCGCTAAAAAGGGAGACAAGGGAGACAAGGAAGACAAGGGAGACAAGGAAGACAAGGGAGACAAGGAAGTAGAACTACTCACATCTTGCACTGAGCCAACAGAAATAAATTTCTGGCTGAAAGCTAAAACCCGTTGAAACGGGTTAAAACCTTGATTATAGTTAGCTTTAGCTAACTTAAGCTTTCAGCCCCAAATTTATTTGGAGGCTGTGTATCGGGTAGGTGCAAGATGTGAGACTAATTTCTTCACTAGCTGCCCCAGCTCCCCCAGCTCCCTCAGATCAACTTTGTTTTTAGATTTTGGATCAAAGGATTTTAAATTAAATAAAGGGTCATAGGTGATGAGAAAAACCAATTACCAATTACCCATTACCCATTACCAATTACCCTTTCTCGATCCAAACTCCTTTCATCCAAAGAGGTTACAGTGGCTAAATTTTTATTCGTAACAGATCTGGATAATACGCTAGTCGGCGATGACTCAGCGCTCAAAGAACTAAACCAGTATTTGCAAGACTCGCGCGAGAAGTACGATAGTAAGATTGTTTATATTACCGGGCGATCGCTCATCCTCTATCGCGAACTCGCCACCGAAAAGCACCTGCTGACACCCGACGCCCTCGTCACGTCAGTGGGTACGGAAATTTATTATAACCCGAATCAGCCAGTCCCCGATGCCACTTGGTCAGAACAACTCTCCTCGAGGTGGGATAGGGATTTGGTAGCCGCCACCGCCGCCCATTTTGCCGATTTAGTACCCCAACCCGACACCGAACAGCGCCCCTTCAAAGTCAGCTATTTTCTCACTGAAGAAGCCGCTGTGGAAGTGTTACCCAGGTTAGAAAGTTTATTACAAGAGCGCGGTTTAAATACCCGGTTAGTCTACAGCAGCAGCAAAGACTTAGATATTCTCCCCAAACGCGGCAACAAAGGTTTGGCAATGGAGTTTTTGCGCCACAAATGGGGATTTGATGAAACTCAAACCGTCGCCTGCGGCGATTCTGGCAACGACATTGCTTTGTTTAGCATGGGTAAAGAACGAGGCATTATTGTCGGAAATGCCCAGCCAGAACTTTTGCAATGGTACGAAATTAATCCTGCGGAGCATATATACTTAGCTAATGCTCATTGTGCCGCCGGAATTTTGGAAGGTTTGTACTACTTCGGCTTTCTTGAGTGAACTGGAATATTAGAGATTTCTGATTTCTGATTTCACATTGAGTTAATTTTAGATTTGAGGTTGCAGATTGAATTAATTTCAAATTTGAGTTGGAAATTTGAGCTGAAATTTTACATTATCAATCTGCAATTCTTGGTAAATCTGCAATCTTACATGTTAAATCTGAAATCATCTCATGCTTAGCTATCTCAAAGGAACAGTAGCAGCCATCCACACCGCTAGCAACCATCGCGTCACCCTGGTATTGGAAGTAAATCAAATCGGGTACGAACTGCAAATACCCCCGCGTTTAGTGCAGCAATTACCGGGGGTAGGAGAGTTAACGCAAGTATTTACCCACTTGCAAGTTAAAGAAGATCAAATGGTGCTATACGGCTTTGGTAGTGCAGCGGAAAGGGATTTGTTTCGCCGTTTGATTAGTGTCAGCGGAATTGGTGCCGCATTAGCGATCGCGCTTCTAGACACCCTAACTCTACCAGAATTAGTTCAAGCGATCGTCACCGGCAACACCCGCGCCTTAGCCAAAACTCCCGGTGTCGGTAGCAAAACAGCAGAACGCATTGCCTTAGAATTGAAAACCAAGCTAGCCGAATGGCGTAACTTTAATAAACTCGATACTCTCAAATCTGGTCAACCAGCACCAGCAATTTTAGAAGATGTAGAAATGACGCTGCTAGCACTCGGATATAGCAGCGGCGAAATTGCACAAGCACTACAGGCTGTGAGCCAAGATGCTGTAGTCGCCAAAAGCACCAATCCTGAAGACTGGATCAGAAGTGCGATTACCTGGCTCACCAGCCAGTAATGCTTTTGCTCTCAGATGTGGGCTTTGGTTCGCGCCTGGTAATCATACCATGCCGAGCGTAAATCTTTGCCGTGGTAATGCCCAAAGCTGAGTTGGTTCAGATCGCGATGGTATAGATGCGTCGCGTAAGTTCCATTACCCAACTTATGCAGCACGACGGATGAGTTGCAGTCCTTGGGATCTATCCAAACAGCGATGGGGTTTAAGAAATCCATGTTTTCTCCTTTCTTCACCAATACGCAGGATGCCAATCTTTATTGGTATAAAAAAATTGTGCAGATTTTGTGCAGATCGCACTTGCTCGCAGCAAGTCATCAGTCGGGAGGGGCTGGGAGAAACAAGTATTAATACTTAGCGAGTTATGGGCGGTGCGATCGCGCACTAAACCAGTAATATCTTCATCACAAGAGTGCAGGCTTCCGGATCTGTTGATAGTTTTTAGTCACCGCCTTAACAGAAACCTTGAGTCTTATTAGAGCGATCGCATTTAATTGGGTACTAACTCAAGTTGCTAGTTAACTCAAGTTGCTAGTGATGAGGTCAAGCATTTTAGATCCCCCTAAATCCCCCTTAATAAGGGGGAC
>CAYXCW010000105.1:0-26939 GCA_964463555.1 uncultured bacterium | reverse complement strand
CGGGTTTTAGCTTTAAGCTGTGAAATTTATTTCTGTTGGCTCTGGTGCAAGATGTAAGTTAACTCACATCTTGCACCTACCCGACAAACAGCCCTGAAATAAATTTCAGGCTGAAAGCTTAAGTTAGCTAAAGCTAACTAAAATCAAAGTTTTAACTTGTTTCAACGGGTTTTAGCTTTAAGCTGTTGGCTCTGGTGCAAGATGTAAGTTAACTCACATCTTGCACCTACCCGACAAACAGCCCTGAAATAAATTTCAGGCTGAAAGCTTAAGTTAGCTAAAGCTAACTAAAATCAAAGTTTTAACCCGTTTCAACGGGTTTTAGCTTTAAGCCAGAAATTTATTTCTGTTGGCTCTGGTGCTCTGGTGCAAGATGTGAGTTATCTGACTGGAGTCCATCCATTTGCAGAGCATACTCCTGCTTCTCTTCTAGGAGGTATGCACCAATAAGTTTTGCCATCAAATACCACACCATCGCTAACGTAACTCAACTCAGAAATGGGCTTCCACTCTTTTTCCCCACCCTCGTCGTAATATCGATACTGTTGCCCTTTGACTTCTAAACCCTGACTTGTTCCTCCAATAATATACAAACCCTCTGCAATAGAAGGTTGGTAAAGATTTGATTCGCAGAGCGTGCCTTCACGCTTACAGCCTTTAGCTAGTTGTCCATTAGGGGATAGGCTATATATTTTATCATAATCATAGTTTAAAATTAAGCCAAATCCATCTTGCAATCTGATGCGATTGGAGAATTTTCCCCGATATTCAACTGAACTGTTAACCGTACCATGACTTTTAATGATAGTCGTTCCATCGGCTTGAATAGTAATTGATTGAACAGTGCCATTTCCACCTAGAAAATTAAACAATCTAGTTCCTACGAATGGCAGGTTTTGTGTGGCATCAGAGTCCGTCTTTTTCTCAATGAACCAACGCCAAACTTGACGTTCTCTATTGCTAGCTCCTCCCGCGATCGCTGATACAACTAATAATTCTCCGGCTGCATTGGTAAACTCAAACCGACAAGGCCCCAGTCCGGTTCCAGAACAGTCTTTCACTTCCTGATAGCCCAATTCAAATAACTCTCTGACAGAAGTATCGTTAAGGTTGGGCGCATCGCCCATTAAGTGGGGTTGCCAACCTTTTTGAATTAGAATTTCTCGTGCTTTTTGATATGGCATACCTTCTTGAAGACCAAATCGATTGGCAGCAGTGGGAGAATTCTGTTTGCTGGCTGGAATTTGTTGAATGCTGGGAGTCGCAAGGCTGGTACATCCAGGTGCGATCGCTCCCACTAAACCTGCAATAAGTATTTTCACAATAGACGGATAATAATCCCTGTTTTTCGACCAAATCATCGGATAAAAACCTGGCGCTCAAATCTGCTATTTAAATCTACAACATCAATATGGTAATTCCAGCGCGATCGCAATTTTCGGATGCCAATCGCCAAAGCAACCCATTGTGGTTACTCCCTATCCTTAACTTGCAACTTGACTATTTATGGGAAGTGTGATAATAAACTCAGACCCCTGACCTAGCGTCGAGTTTACCTCTATCGAACCATTGTGTTTTTCTGTGACAATTTGGCGCGCGATCGCCAATCCCAATCCCGTTCCCTTCCCTACTCCCTTGGTGGTAAATAAATGGTCGAAAATTTTGGCTTTTACTTCTGCCGACATTCCCATCGCATTATCTTTAATCCGAATCACAACCGCTCTATTTAAAAGTTCCGTGCCGATGCGAATTTCACCTTTATTCTTTTTTTCGTGCGCTTTTTCTTTTAATATAAATTCATCAATTGCATCAATTGCATTTGCCAAAATATTCATAAATACCTGATTTAATTGTCCGGCAAAACATTCTAATAAAGGAATTTGACCGTAATTGGTGATGACTTCGATTTCCGGACGAGTGGCGTTGGCTTTGAGACGATGTTTGAGAATTAACAGCGTGCTGTCGATGCCGTCGTGCAGGTTGAAGGGAATCGGGCGATCGCTATCAGCGCGGGAAAAAGTTCGCAAACTGTTGCTAATATTTGCGATCCGTTTAATGCCTTCCTGAGTCGAGTGAATCAGTTTGGGCAAATCCTCTTGCAGATAGTCCAGATCAATCGCTTGTGCTTGTGCTTGGATATCGTCGGCGGGTTGGGGGTAATGTTGCTGATATAGCTCGATCGTTCCTAATAAATCTTGAGTATATTCTGCGATATGATTCAGATTTCCATGCACGCATCCAAGGGGATTGTTAATTTCATGAGCAATGCCCGCAACCAGATTGCCAAGAGCTGACATTTTCTCGCTTTGCACTAACTGTAATTGGGAGGATTTTAAATCCTGCAATGCTTGATTTAGTTCCGAAGTTCGTTGCGCTACTTGTTGTTCGAGGTTTTTGGTTAAGCGTCGTAATTGCAGATGGGTTTTAACTCGCGCCAGCACTTCTGCTTCCTGAAATGGCTTGGTAATATAGTCTACAGCTCCCAATTCAAATCCCTTAGTTTTGCTCTCGGTATCTGATAGGGCTGTCATAAAGATCACAGGAATATCTTGAGTAATCGGATTTGCTTTTAATTGCTGACAGACTTCAAACCCGTCCATAATCGGCATCATCACATCGAGCAGAATCAAATCGGGTAATTGCAATTGCAGTTGCTTGAAAGCTCTTTCGCCACTGGTTGCGATCGCTATCTCAAATCCGGCATCATTTAGCGTATCCGAAATCACATCCAGGTTGGCTGGTGTATCGTCAATTATCAGAATTAATTCAGAGTTTTGGGAAAACATAGAAATTGCCATCCTAATTTAAGCAATCAAGTTTAACTATTTCAAGCAAGGGCGATTTTAACGCATGTGCTGTTCTAGCCAGGATTCTAACTTCTCCATCTGAAATGTTTTAGCAAGTTGAATCGCTTCTTCCAAGAATGGCTCGTAAGCTGAATTAGTTTGCTCAAGCCGTTTGGCTTCCTCGATTAATTTTTTCATCAAGCCTCGCTGGACTAAATTTAGTAATTGTTGTAATTCCTCTGAACTGGGAATAGTTTGAATAGCATCAACTGGATTTTTGATTTCAATTTCCTTAGCACTGCCATCATTGGGTTGAGAATTTGATTGAGCAGCGGCTTGATATTTCCAAGTTAAGTTTAACTGGTTTTGCAAGATGTCAAATAATTCCTGTGTTTGCACTGGTTTTGGCAGAAATTCATCCCCTCCAGCATCGAGGCTCATTTGTCGATCGATTTCTGCCACCGAAGCTGAGGAAACCACAACTTTTAAATGTTTCAGAGTATCGGTTTTTCTGATCTGACGCAGCAGCTCAAACCCATTCATCACAGGCATAGCTAAATCGGTAATAATTAAATCTGGGTTGTTTGCTGCTTTAGCTAAACCATCTTGACCATTGACAGCTTCGACAATCGAGAAACCCAAAGGTTCTAACAGGTTGACCAGTACAGAACGGTTTTCCCACCGATCGTCTACGACCAAAATTGTCCGAGGTTTGCCTTCATAACCTATGAGTTCTTTCCCTTCAGCAACCCGGTTATCTTTTGCCCAATCAGTTGCCAGGGGTAGTTCTACTTCAAAAAAGAAATCACTGCCGATTCCTGGTTGACTTTCCACTTGAATTTTGCTGCCCATCAGTTTAACGATTTTGCTACTGATAGCAAGTCCCAATCCCGTACCTTCAGATTGCTTTTTCCGATCGCCAATTTGCTCAAATGGTTTGAATATGGCTTCAATTTGTTCCGGTGCAATCCCCACACCCGTATCTGCGATGGTAAAGCGAATCGGTTGGATTGGGGACGGTTCTAATTTGGGTGCTAATGCTTCAACTTTGAACGTCACCGAGCCTGTTTCAGTAAACTTAATTGCATTGCCCAGTAAGTTAATCAAAACCTGCCGCAAGCGTTTCTCATCGGCTGCGATTCCTTCAGGCAGGTTGGGATCTGGACTGTAGGTGAATTCCAAACCTTTTTGTTCGGCGCGGATGCGACAAATCTCAACTACTCCTTGCAAAAATGATGGTAAATGCAGCGGTTTGGGATACAGTTCCAGTTTGCGAGCTTCGATTTTAGACAGATCTAAAACATCGTTGATTAGAGTCAGCAGGTGAGAACCGCATTGGTAAATAATTTGCACCCCGCGCTGTTCTTTTTCTCCCCAAGTTTTGGAACGGCTGAGAATTTGAGCGTAGCCTAAAATGCCGTTAAGGGGTGTGCGAAGTTCGTGGCTCATATTTGCCAGAAATTCGCTTTTCGCCTGGTTCGCAACATCAGAAGCGATTTTTGATTTTTTCAGTTGCTCCTGTTCGGAAGATTGCACGTAAACCAGTACGGCGATCAGCGTGCCTGCCAGAGCTAAAATGACGAAAGCGATCGCATCGAGCAGTCGCAGTTGGGATTCAATATTTTCTCGCGGAATGGCTAGTGCTACCGACCATTTGGTTTCTTTCAAAGGGAAAAAAGCAACATATTTTTCCACCCCATCGATCGTCACCAATTCCATACCCGGTTGCCGATTTACCATCTGTTGAGCGATCGCTGCTAGCTGGGTATCATTGGACTCGATCAAACTGGGTGCAGGTTTCTCCAAAGTAGACATCAACTCAGGATTTGGATGCACAATCGCTGCACCTTTGGAGTTGAGGGCAAAGGCGTAACTACCGTTGCCATATTTCAACCCATTAATTACTCTCTTGAGTTGCTCAATGCCAATCACGCAATTGTTGACACCAATCGTCTTCCGGGTTGGATCTTGAATCAAACCTGA
Organism: uncultured bacterium; assembly: GCA_964463555.1. GTDB lineage: Bacteria > Cyanobacteriota > Cyanobacteriia > Cyanobacteriales > Aerosakkonemataceae > Microseira. The sequence goes on along the minus strand of CAYXCW010000105.1, from coordinate 22,170 downwards.
CCAAATGGGAGCGGCAAAGACGATAATATGTTTTCCATGTAGGCGAGAGATCAGCGGATCTGTGACCGTACTTTGCCCAGCCATACCCCGCTTAAAGTGTGTACGATCTGCAAGGTTAATCTTAGTTTTTCCCTGCGTCATCCCGAAAAACGTGCCATCGGGCGTGACGATGTTCAATTCCAGGAAACTATTTAATCTTTGTGCTTCCGATTGCAGATAGGGTTGGATCTTTAACCAGTCCATCGTTTGCACCGTAGGACTGTTTGCCAGGGTTTCTGCCTCTACCTTCCTCAAAGCAATCCAGGTATCGATTTCGTCTGCGCCCTGTTGCACCGCCAAAAAAGCTTTATCTTTTAAGTTGGTAAGCAACAGATTGCGGACATTCTGATAGCTCAAGTATGCCGCCACGCTGACGACGATAGTCGTGCCACCAACGATCAGGCGAGTCAACAGGCTGCGAGAGAGCCTAAGCGATCGCGAAGCTGATACAACCTTTGCCGCGGGATCTACGTTTTTTTTCGCTTTAGTAAACATGGCAATTACCGATTTTTTTCCTCAACTGGCAACTTGACTTTTTTCAGTAAATGTGATGCTAAATTAAAATCCCCAATCGAGTGTTGAGTTTACCTGTAGTTCATCAATATTACAAGCGACTTTGCCTGTATCGTTTGATATCATGTCTGCTGGTATCGGAGGAGCATATTTAATAGTGTTGTAGGGGCTACTTTTACCAAAAACCTTTGATACCAAGCGAATTGTCTTCATCAAGAAGCCTCCCTACGATGCCGATGCCACTGGACATGATATAGCGGTTTGCTTTCTTAGTGAGGTACAGCCTTCAGGCTTTGTTTGTATAGAGGCACCCTTAAGGGTGCCTCTACACAAACAAAGGTGTACCTCATAGGAGTGCAATCCGCTGTATGAGTTGGGTTTACAGCCCTACCTTGGGCAAGGTGATGGTAAATTCTGTGTAACTATTAAGTTCGCTCTCTACGCTTAAGCTTCCCCTATGTTGATCGACAATAATATCGTGAGTTAGCGATAATCCCAAACCCGTGCCGTCGCCAGTAGGTTTGGTGGTAAAGAACGGCTCGAAGATTTTCTGCTGAATTTCCGATGTCATGCCTGTGCCATTATCGCGAAGGCAAATTTCGATGCAGTTGCCGCAGTTTTTGGTGGCGATTTCAATCTTGGGAGTAAAGTTGGGATCGGCTTTCTTTTGCTTGGCGCGCACCGCATAACAGGCATTGTCCAGCAGGTTAATCAAAGCGCGACTCAACGCATTAGGCATCACCTCTAACTTACCAATCGAATCATCATAGTCAGTGTCGAAGGCGATTAGAACATGAGGGTTGGCGGCGCGCTGGCTGTGGTAGATCAGCTGTATCGCCTCGGTTAGCAGTTGATTGAGATCGGTAGCTTGGCGCTGTGCGAGATCTGTGCCGCTTTTGGCATGTTCCATCATACTGCGAATGATGTTGTCCGCTCTTTGACCGTGACGATGGATGGCGGCGGCATTCTGTTTGAGATCGGTTAATAATTCTGGGATATAGTTGCTGTCTTGAGTGGGATTTTCTAGTTCTTGGAGGAGTTCTTGGGTTAATTCGACGCAGAGTTCGGCATAATTGTTGACGAAGTTGAGCGGGTTACGCAGTTCGTGAGCAATTCCGGCGGTTAAAGTGCCGAGAGAAGCGAGTTTTTCTTGCGCTACCATCTGTTTTTGTGCCGCTTGCAATTGGGCAGTTCGTTCGGCAACTTTGACCTCAAGGGTGTGGGAATAATCTTCGAGTTGCTGATAGAGGCGGGCATTTTCCAGGGAAATAGCTGCTTGGGAACAAATCAGATTGAGCAATTCGATGCGATCGCACCCAAACGCCCCTGTAGCTAAATTATTTTCTAAGTACACTAGGCCAAGTAATTTACCTTGGTTAAGCAGGGGACTGCACAGCAAACTCTGGGGACGCTGGTGGATCAAATAAGGATCGGCGGCGAAGGTAGATTGTTCGTGGGCGACATCCAGCACCAAAACTTCTTGTGTGTGCTTGACTCGATTAATGATGCTGAGGGGAACAGAGGCACTTTCATCCAGGGGGGTTGATTCTAAAATGCAACTTTGAGCGTTAGGGCAGCTAACAACTACCTGCCACTGTTGGTCGTTGACTAAAATTAAAGCACCCCGATCGGCTCCCGCATTTTCCATCACGACTCGCATCAAAGTTGAGAGCAAATGTTCGAGGGTAATTTCGCTCGAGAGGGTTTGGGAAGCTTTGATCGCGGCGGCTAAATCGAGAACCGATGCCGAACCCCTGGTGGTGGTATGAATAATTTCTGTAGAGATCTGAGTAATCGTTTGATTGGGCTGGAAGTGCTGTTTTTCCGTTTGCAGGATCGGCGTTAGAAGTTGAGCATAGCGTTTTTCTAAGTCTAAAGTTTTGGCATAGCTACCCCATTTGGCATAACAATAGTAGGCTTCTTGCATATAGCTGGCGGCGACTTTTTCTTTGCCCCAATCGAGATAGAATTTGGCGGCGAGTTCGTTGGCGAGGGCTTGTTCTTGAACGTACTCGTTTTGTTGGGCAAAAGTAATAGCCAGGTCGTAATGTTCAATAGCTGCAACTTTGTTACCCAAAACCCGATATTTTTCTGCCTCTACTAGATGCCATTTCTGCAAAAAATTCATTGGTGCGTGATGCGCCCACATTTGCATTTTGATTTGATTGGCTGCCACCTGCTGCAAATATGCATCTCGTTCTTGCTCTTCTGCACGAGCATAGGCAGCTAGGAGAGCGAGAGAATAGTAAAATTTCTGTTGGGCAGTCACGAGGTGACCCAGGGCAGCTGGTTGGTATTTTTCGGCTTGTTGAGCGTGAGCGATCGCTAACTCTGGTTGTTGAAATAGATAGCAAAGCAGAGATTGCATCGCATACACAGCAAACAGCGTCGTGCCGTTCTGTTGTTCGACTAAAATAGGTAAAATTTCTGCCCGATTAAATGCCTCGCCGTTCAACTGGAACGGCTCTTCAGCCAGACCGAGTAAATTGTAGATGCTTTGCTGCCATACTTGACCGTAAACTACGTGATATGCTAATTTTTGTTTTTGCAGTAACTCAATATAATGTTGCAGTTTTTCTTGAACAATATTTAAGTTTTCTGATTGAAAAAACAAATGACTGCAATGATGAAGTATCGCATAACCTGAAAAGATTAACTCTCCGGTTTCTAGACCGCTGTAAAAAGCTTCCCTCAGCGGTTCAATGGTTTCTTTAACTTGTTCTTTCCAATGTCTAATAGAACTGTTAAATACAGCTAAAACCAACGATTTACATTGACTGCTATTGAATTTTTCTACCAGGTTGACAGCTAATTGAGCGAGTAAATAGCTAGTATCTATATCGCCGCTTTCATAAAGCATTAAACTATAAAAACTATATAAATAAATTCCCAAAGGTGAATTGCCATAATTGATACATAAATTAATCCCTGTGAAAACGGCTTGCTGATAAAGAGAGGGATTGCTGATATAAGCGGCATTAGCAATAGCATTCAAAATACGCAAAACTGCCATTTGATGTGGATCTGTCATTTTTGGTAGGTCAATTAATTCTTCAATCTTCAGTTCTTTGGGAGCTTCTTTTTCCCAACTAACTTCAAGTAAATCCAGAACGTGCAGTGCCGTATCAATTGCTGCTTGTAACTGATTTTGGGCAATATAAATCTGAATCTTTACTTCATATACCCTCACTTTTTCCAGCAGTGTTTTAGCATATTGGAGGGCAATTTCAGCCAGAATTTGCGATGGCTCAAAATTATAGTTGAGATATTGTGCTTCTGCTGCTGCTAAATGAAAATTTAGCACCAGGTCATATTGGCGATTCCAACTATCTGCACCTAAAAGTTCTATCCCTACTATTAAGTATGTAACCGCAGCAGCATAAGCAGTAGAAGCCTTAGCTTTACTGGCGGCAACTAAATTTAACTGCGCCAATTCATCGCGTTCAGCTTGTTGAGAAATCAGTTCTATACCGGCATTCAATTGGTTGACAATCTCAAAAATTTTCTCGTCTCGCTCTGTAGCGGTTGTATTTTTGAGCAAGAGTTGTCCAATTTGCAGATGAGTTGCCTGTTTCTGATTTTCTGGAATTAATGAATAAGCAGCTTGTTGAACGCGATCGTGGAGAAAACGATATTCTACATTTTCGCTCTGGTTGGTATTGATATCTGGTTCATCGTGACTCAGATAAAATTTATAAACTTCGCTTTGTGGCAAGATTAATCCTTCTTGTAAAGCTGCCCACAAAACATCTGCCGCATCTGCTGGCGATCGCTCTGAAACGATCGCCAATGTTTCCAAATCAAAAGAGTTGCCAACACAAGCCGCAAGTTGCAAAATTTCTTGAGTTTGAGCGGGCAATTTATCCAATTGTTGCGCCATAAACTCCACTACATCATCGGTGAGAGATAGCGCCTTTACTTGAGCCAAATCGCATTCCCAATAACCGCGATCGCAGTTAAATGCAATCTGCCCATCTTCGTGTAACGCTTTGAGAAATTGGGTGGTAAAAAAGGGATTGCCTTGGGTTTTGCGATCGATTAATTCTGTCAAAGGTTGTGCCAGCGCGATCGCACAGTTCAAAGTCTCAGCAACTAATTGATTGGTATCGTTAAATTTTAGTGGTGCGAGGGCGATTGTATTCACAGTCTTTCCCGCTTTTTTGAGTGACTCTACTGCTATCATCAGCGGGTGAGCAGGCGAAACTTCATTATCTCGATAAGCTCCCAATATCAAGAGATAACTATTGTCATCGATCAGCAGTTTCAGCAACTGTAGAGAAGCCGAATCTGCCCACTGTAAATCATCTAAAAATATCGCTAATGGATGCTCTTTTGTGGTAAATACACCGATGAACTTTTGCCACAGCAAGTTAAACCGATTCTGCGCTGCTGCTCCCGACAATTCAGGTACTGGGGGTTGGTTGCCGATAATTATTTCTAGTTCGGGAATCACTTCAATCAGAACTTGTCCATTTTCTCCTATCGCTTCTAGTATTTGATTTTTCCACATCTGTATTTGTGCGTCTGATTCTGATAGTAGTTGCCCGATTAAATTTCGGAAAGCTTGCACAAAAGCCGAGAAAGGGATGTGCCGATTAAACTGGTCGAATTTGCCTTTGATGAAATATCCTTTCTGGCGGGTAATGGGTTTGTGAACTTCGTTGACAACGGCGGTTTTGCCAATTCCAGAAAATCCAGCAATCAACATCAGTTCGACCCCCTGATTCAAGAGAGCTTCAGGGGGGTTAGCAACGCGATCAAATGCTTTTATTAAGGTTTGCACTTCGGTGGCTCGACCGTAGAGTTTTTCCGGGATAATGAAACGATCTGGAATATCCCGTTCTGCTAATTCAAACGGCGCAATTTGTCCGGTTTCTTGCCACTCAGATAAGCACTTTTCTAAGTCGTGTTTTAACCCTAATCCACTTTGATAGCGATCTTCGGCATTCTTTGCCATCAGTTTCGCCACGATGTTCGCTAACGCTTCTGGAAGGTTGAATTGGCTCAAAGAAGGCGGTTGTTTGGCGATGTGGCAATGCACCAACTCGATTGCGTCATTGGACTGAAAGGGCAATTGTCCGGCTAATAATTCAAATAAAGTCACACCCAAGGCGTAGAAATCACTGCGATAATCGATGCCTCGATTCATGCGTCCGGTTTGTTCGGGGGCTAAATATGCCAGGGTGCCTTCGAGTCGATTGGGATTTTTGATTTCTTGGGTTTCTTTGGGCAATAGTGAGGCAATCGAAAAGTCAATCAATTTGACTTGTTTTGTATATGGATGGATGAGAATGTTAGCGGGTTTGATATCTTTATGGATGACGCGATTTTGGTGTAATTCGTGCAGTATCTCAGCCACTTCCAAGGCAATTTCTAACACTTGGGTCAGCGAAAGTGACTGGTTGCGAACATAGTCGCGCAGGGAAACACCACCAAAGTCTTCCATTACCAGCGCGTAGCTGTTGCGGTAAGGTTCTAAGTTGTAGGTACGAATAATTCCAGGAATGTCGAGGTTTTTGGCGAGGGTGTATTGATTGCGAAACTGTAACAAATCGAGGAAAGTAGGATAGTCTTGTTGCAGCAGTTTGAGCGCGACTGCCTGTTGATCTACCAATCGAATACCCCGGTAGACAACGGTTCTACTGCCACAATATAGTAGCTCTACTAGACGATAGCCAGGTATAGTAACGGTTGCATTGACGGTGGCGTTCATGGATACTGACCTCATTTGACACAGGATCAAGATTATTATGCCCACGAGGCCAGTCGCGCTAACAAATCGGTAAAGTCAAGACAAACTCAGTGCCTTTGCCAAGTTCAGAATTAACATCGATGGCGCCGCCATGTTTTTCTACTACAATTTGCCGCGCGATCGCCAATCCCAATCCCGTCCCTTTTCCCACACCTTTAGTAGTAAATTGATGGTCAAAAATATTCGCCTTAATCTGCTCTGACATGCCCTTACCATTGTCAGCGATCGCAATTTTTACTTGTTTGCCTTCCACCATCGTCCGAATTGTAATTTGATTAGAATTGGCTTGAATTTCAGCAAAGCTTCGTCCCTGATTCAATTCATCTATAGCATCGATTGCATTAGCCAGAATATTCATAAATACTTGGTTTAATTGTCCGGGAAAACAAGCTATTTTTGGCAACTGACCGTATTCAGCTACGACCTCAATAGCCGGACGATAGTCGTTAGCTTTAAGGCGATGGCGCAGAATTAATAAAGTGCTATCGATGCCTTCATGTAAGTTAAAAGGTTGCTTAGTATCGCTATCGTTGCGGGAGAAAGTTCGCAAACTTTGGCTGATGGAATTAATGCGATCGCCTCCATCTTTCATCGCCTGAATTAACTTTGGTAAATCTTCTCGCAGGTAATCTAGCTCAATTTCTTCTAGTTTGTCTTCAATTTCTGCACCGGGTTGAGGGAATTTCTCGCCATAGAGATCGATCAAGCTCAATAAATCTTGGATGTAATCTTGAGCAACGCTGACATTGCCCACAATGCAACCAATGGGATTGTTAATTTCATGGGCAACTCCAGCCACTAATTGCCCCAGCGCCGAGAGTTTTTCTTGTTGTACCAATTGTAATTGAGCTTGTTGCAGAGCTTGAGTGCGATCGCTCACCTGTTGTTCCAGAGAATCAGTCAAGCACTTCAATCGCCAGTGAATTTTGACGCGCGCTAAAACTTCTGCTTCTTCAAAGGGTTTGGTGATGTAATCAACTGCACCTAATGACAAACCTTTAACTTTGTTTTCCGTCTCAGTCAGAGCGGTCATAAAAATCACTGGAATCCCTTCTGTTTCGGGATTTGCCTGGAGACGGCGGCAGGTTTCAAAACCATCCATTTTCGGCATTTCAATATCAAGCAAAATCAGTTCTGGGCGGTGGCGCTCCACCTGAGCTAAGGCATCTTCGCCATCAACAGCTATGCGAACTTTATAACCAGCAGCTTTCAACGCTTGAGACAACACAGATAAGTTAGTTGCATTGTCATCGACAATCAAGATAAACGGTTGGTTTGGGGATGGCATAGGTTTTAGTTTCTATTTTGGCTATGTTAAACGATGTATTTTTGGATCAATGCTCGCAGTTGTTTGAGTTCGCAAGCTTCAGCAAGGCGGATTAGTTCTTGAGCGAAGGCTGTTGTATTAGCATTGTGAAGTTGTTGGGCGATTTCAATGATGCCATCGAGTTCTCCGTCTTGAGCCAGATCAAACAGTTGATGCAAGATTTCTGTTTCGGGTGGCTGCATTTCGACGGAGGCGGTTTCAGCATTCTGGTTCTCAGTGTTATTAGTCTCATAAATCCACTCTAATTGCAGATATTTTTGCACAAGTTGGAGTAAAATTTCCGCTTGCACGGGTTTGGGTAAGAAATCATTTCCCCCAGCCTCTAGGCTTTTGTGGCGATCGATCTCAAACACGCTGGCAGAGGAAACCAGAACAATTTGGTTTTGTAATTGGGGATGCGAACGCACATTCTGTAAAAACTCAAACCCATCCATCACTGGCATCGCTAAGTCAGTAATAATTAAATCCGGAGACTGATTCAATGTTTGCTCAATCCCTTCTTTGCCATTGCTGGCTTCGATAATTTTAAATCCGATCGGTTCTAGCAGATTCAGCAACACCGAACGATTTTCCCAACGGTCATCCACCACCAAAATTTTGCGTTTTGAGCCTTTATAACCTTTAATTGTTCCTTGTGGCATGACTCTCAAACCAGTTGCCCAATTTTCAACTTCCGGCAGTTCTACTTCAAAGTAAAAGGTGCTGCCTTGACCTAAAACGCTTTGCACATAGATTTTGCTTTGCATCAACGAGAGAATTTTCTGGGTAATCGCCAATCCCAATCCGGTTCCTTCTAATTGCTTTTTGGCATCGCCGACTTGCTCAAAGGGCAGAAAGATTTTTGCGATCGCTTCTGGGGCTATACCGACTCCAGTATCTTCTACCTGAAACCGAATTTTACCAGGGATCGATTCAACCTTAAACGTCACGCTACCGCGCTCGGTAAATTTAATCGCATTCCCCAAAAGGTTGATCAGAACCTGACGCAAACGTTTTTCATCCGTCCAAACACCTACAGGTAATTGCGAGTCCATCTGGAAATCAAAAGCAATCCCTTTTTCTTCGGCGCGAATGCGGTTAATTTCGACGATGCTTTGCAGAAACGAAGGCAGATGAAAAGCTGTGGGATGCAGTTCTAATTTTCGGGCTTCGATTTTAGAAAGATCCAATACATCGTTAATTAGATTCAGCAAGTGACAACCGCATTGGTAGATAATATCGACGCCGTTGCGTCCTTTTTGCGTCAGGGGTTCGCTGCGTTTGAGGATTTGGGCGTAGCCCAAAATACCATTGAGCGGAGTGCGTAACTCGTGGCTCATATTTGCCAGAAATTCGCTTTTTGCCAGATTGGCGTTGTCAGCAGCCTCTTTTGCATCTTTGAGTTCAGATGTGCGTTGTTGCACCCGTAACTCTAACGTTTGATTCGTTGTTTCAAGTTCGTTGAAAGATGCTCGCAACTGAGCAGTCATGCGGTTAAAAGATTGGGCGAGAACGCTTAATTCTTTTACCTGTGATTCTTGCACCTGTTGATTTAGGTTGCCAGCAGCGATCGCTTCCGATGCCCGACTCAAACGTAGAATCGGGCGTGCAATCCAGCGGGAAGTGTAAATCCCGATTAAAGTAGTGGCAACCAATGCCCCAACTGAAAGCCAGATCGTTGTCTGAGTGTTGGCATTAATTTTTGCCATAAAGTCAGATTCGGGCACCGTTATTACTACCAACCAATCCAAACCCAAATCATCTTTCCACGCTCGAATTTGCACAAATTCTCGCTGTTTGTCTACCGTAACGTTAAATGTTTGTTGGCTCTGAATATTTTGAAAATCTCCAAATCGCTGCTGCAAAACATGAGCCACAGTGCGAATGCGAGCATCAGGAGTATTGAGGGCACTGTAACGCTCAAGTTTATTGTTTTTTTTGCGTACAAAAGGCTGCGTACCGGAACTAGCAACCAGCAACCCATTGCGTTCCATAATAAACACTTGCCCGTTAGGACTCACCTGAAGACTGTGGAGAAACTGGCTGATGTCGGGCAATTCTAAATCCGCAATCAAAATTGCTCGCAGTTTTTGATTTTTGTCATAAATCGGATGCTTTATTCCCAGCGCGACATATTGATAAAGTCCGCCCTCTTGATCGGCAGGTTGGTTCGGCAATGCCCTACCCGCCTGGGCAATTTGAACGCTACTTAACTCAATGGAATAAATAGAACTCCAGATTGGTTTGCCCGCAGCGATTGTTTCTTTATACCACTGTAGATTTAAAGGACTGTAGCTGTAGGATTGTAATAATTTAGCGCGGTTACCTTGATTATCAACGCTGTATTCTGCGCCGATCCACTTGTCAGCAACTGTTTCAAAGATTACCAGATCGACACCATTAATGTATCTTCCAGATCCTATTTCTGCACCATTAGGCCACATTAAGCCGACGTAGGTAATCTGCTGAAATACTTTTGCCTGCTGCCAGAAATACTGCTCGCTGGCTTGAGGATTGCTGGGAGTGAGTTGCCCAGAAGCGATCGCTCCCACATTAATCTGGTTCAACTGTTTGGGCAACTCCAGATACCGATCTAAATGGTCGTCTACCCGTTGGCTGGTTTTATCAATCAACTGATTTACCAGATGGTTGACGGCTTCTTGCCCATTGCGGTAGGAAAGATAGCCAACCGTTGCCACAGCTGCAATCACTTGCAGCACAAAGGGAATGACTAAGAGCGATCGCAAGGGCAATTTGCGTTTAAACTTTACGACAATCATGGATGGGAAAGACGATGCCAGAGCTTACTCTTATTGTTCCCTAACCTAAAGCAATACAAACAGATTTGAACAAATTTCAAGTTTATTGCTTAAGCAAGGACGCGAGGGTGTTGCAGGAATCCCCACCCTCAACGCAGTAGGTAGGGAGCGTCAATTTCCATCAACGCTCCATACATGCTACCTATCAACTGTTCCGGCTTAGGTTGTTAGCCTCTATGTCTAAGGAATCAAAAGATCGTAAGTACAAAAAGCCGGTTTTTCTCGCTCAATAATATCCCTAACCAATCGTTCGTCAATCTGCTTACCCGGTTCAGGACGCAAGCGCACAATAAAATGAAACGGACGCCCACCCCCCAACATTGAATCTCTACCGATTAGCGTTTTTCCCATCACAAAACCGTGAGTAAAAATTTCTTCGATACTGATGTGTTTTTCGGCTTCCGGTCGCTCTTCATCTAATGGTAAGCCTGTATAAAGATGCAGATAAAAACGCAAACCCCGGCGCGTTCCATGCCAGCGATAAAGTTCTACCGCATTGCGAATTAGACGACGTTGATGTTTAATATCCCAACGGCGATCGATAGGCCAAGCAACCCAATGTGCGAGAAAAGGAAGTAACGCCTCCGGTGCTGTCAAAGGGTCTAAATAAGCCCATAAAACATCGATTGTTTGAACAGCCGGGTCAAATGCTTGCTCAAAAATTGTTAAAAATCGTCCGATAAAATCTACTTCCCGGTAAATTCCTGGGAGATAATTTAGGTAGGAACTTGAGGGACGCACGCAGAGGTTAAACACTCGATAGGCAACGAGTTGCCGTTGGGTTTCGGCTTCAGCGTAAACATAAATTTGGGTTTCGTAATTAATTTTTAAGCGATCGCGTCCCGAATCTAAAGCATATTGAGCTTCAAAATAATCTTCTGGAACTTGGAAAGATAGCGATCTATCCACTTTTTGATTAGGAGCAATTTCTTCGGCTTCTTCCTGTTGCCAACTGCACCAATTTAGCGGAAAATCTCCCTCAATTTCCAATCGCCATTGTAGCGGACGACTGCTCAAGTTTTCTAACTGTACCAACATTTCCCCCGGTTCGCCCGGTTGCAGGAGAAGGTTGTTGGCGATCGCAACTTCTGCATTATTCCCGGCAAACCCTGCTAAAGCAGACGCATCCGCTGCTTCTTTTGGTTGCATCGAGGCTAGTTTAATCGCTAAAGTTGGACGGTAATTAGATTGAGTCATCTTTAATTTTAGATTTTAGATTTTAGATTGGTAATTGATAATTGGTAATTGGTAATTGGTCATTTTTCTTTCCTCAACTGCCAACTGTCAACTGTCAACTGTCAACTGTCCACTGTCCACTGTCAACTGTCAACTGTCAACTGTCAACTGTCAACTGTCCACTGTCCACTGTCCACTGTCCACTGTTGAACCATTAATCAAAAAACTCGATACTATGACCAGATTTTAATCGACTATTTTCTTCATCTGCCCAAGAACAGATTAAACCTAAAGCACCTGGATTAACCATGTCTTGGGATGGCTCTTCGCGAAACCATCCGGAAACATATTTTCGCAACTCAAACAATTCTACCATGCCTAAATAGCGCACTCCTGGAATTTTTTGGCATAAACTAAAGATATCTGAACGAGATACAGGACGACCTAAATCCCAACCTTTCCCCTCAATTCCACCAGTCAGAGGATTGAGAAAGCGGTATAAAGCTATCAGCAATTGATTGCGGATTTGCTCTATAGCGCGAGGATTGTTATATTTCGGTTCGATGATAACTTCAGTTGTAACGCTCACACCGACGTATTCTGGTTCTTGTAATTTTACCTGCACTCCCAAAGGTTTGCGGTCTTTCATGTATTCTATAATTTTTGTTTCTAATTGAGAGTTGAGGGCAAAATATCGATCTGGTTTCATACCCAAGCGAAAATCAATCGTTTCCGTCTCAACTTTCGGCACAATTAATAGCGTAACTCGACCGGGTGTCGTATTCATTGCATCGGTAAGACAATGAGCGCGAGCGACGGCTCTAGTTGCTGTTTTAGCGACATTTTCAAAGTCTTCTGGTGTGACGGCAGATGCTCTCGTCCGCAATATTTGCGGCACTCGAATCACGGCTTCATCTAACGATTCGGGGTCAATTCCTCCCGTCGCAGCTTGATAATTGACGACGCTTTTAACGTAAGGAATTGCTTGTTTAATTACGATTAATTTTTCTGCTTGCACGTTGCCGCGACTTCCTCCCCCCGTGCGGTAGGCGGTCATATAAATTTCCGCACCTGGGGGAGGAACTTTGCCATATTGTCGCTCTAATGCTTCGTTGGGAGCGCCAGTGGCATAGTCTGGTTGTACGTTTGATAAATTGCGAGTTTCTGTGGGGTTTCGTCGGACAATTGTGCCACCTGGTTGGATTTGCGATCGCTCTCTTGTTCTTTGTTTAATTTGTATCGGTTCTCGAATCAACGGGCCAAATTGAATCATCCCGGTTTGGGCATCAATAGTATAGTGGAGGTCATCGGGACCAGAGTCAGCAAAATCGGTAACTTCTTGCCAAATTTCGACTGGGCTATTAATCGGTCTAACTTCAATATATTCGCCTTGTTTGCGCTTTAAAATCGGTTTGGCTTGTAATTGAAATAACTGTCCTGGTTTGCCATCGCTGACTCCCAACAATTCGTTCTCAATCCGAACGCATTCGCTAGCATTTACCGCACCTCCAATCGAGCGAACTTTTATCCCAACAATGCTAGGGGAACTGCTATAACTCGGTTGTAATTCTCTTGGCTCGGTGTAAACGCAGCGTATCCAGTGTCCGCGATATTCGGTGCCAAAGTCGGTGCTAAGCCATTGTTGGGGCAAATGTAATATTACATCTGCTCCATCGATTAAAGGATTGGTGCCTTGCTGTCCTAATTCGCTAAAACTAAAGCCTTTAGTTTTATCGTCTTCTGGTTTTCGCAAAATTGTTGACTGCCAATTTTTACCATTCCAAGCTTCCCATTTTAATGGCGGGTCATCTGGGTTAATCCCGGTGCTTCTAGCAGCTTCTCCTCTAAAAGTCAGAGCGATTACATTTCCGGTAATGGGATTTTCTAAGTCTTCTTGTAAAACTAAATAAAAACAGTTGTTTGGCCTTGATTGATCGAATAGTAAGGTTTCTTCTAGATTCCACCATTGGTTGTTTGTGGGAGAGCGATCGCGCAAATTTTCCGGTCTATCTTCTTCGTTTAATCCTGTCAAAAAATATCTGATTTGAGGATTGCCAATCGTAAATTCCTCATCGGTGCTGAAAATAATCGCTTCTTGAGTTTCAGTTCGCACCGTTGCCACTTCAGTAGCGTAGGGAATTTTAATTGCTTCTGGTTGTGCTTTAGTTAGATAAAATGTTAATTCGCACGCAGCGGGTGCAGGAGGTTCCAGGCGAATTCCCAACAATTCTAGAAACGCGACATAATTGCGTCGGGGAACTTGATTAAACCGCATTAACATTTGGTCGGTTAACCAAGCAAACAATTCAATTAAAGTAATTCCCGGATCGCCTGGGTTATGATTAGTCCATTCGGGACAGTAGCGGGGAATGCGAAGAATGCATTCTTCTACCAAGTCGTTAAAAGTCCGATCGTCGAGATCGGATTTGGGGAGTTCGGGTAAAAAGTCAAATTTCACAGCGACTCACTTGCGGGTGATAAATAAAAGGGATAAACTAAGCTACGAATATCGGGACTGTCTTTAGGTTGGTAAATTATTTCAATATCTACTCTACCTCTAACCGGGTCTGGATCGGCACGCACTTCTTTTAAAGTAATACGCGGTTCCCACATTTCTAATGCCTCTTCTACGTATAAACGGATCAACAGAAGAGTTTGAACGTTCATCGGTTCAAACACTAATTCTGACAGCCGCGAGCCAAAGTTGGGTCGATAAACTCGTTCCCCTAAATCTGTCCGTAGGATGATGACTATAGATTCTTCAATGTTTTGGGTATTGGAACTGAGTTGGACGCCACCTTGAACGTTGACTTGCAAGGGAAATGCGAGTCCAGCTCCGATATAGTCTTCTGGTTGATAATAGTAATAATCTTCTGGCATAAGTTTAAGTTTTTGCCTATCGTGTATTGTACTACAAGGCTCTTGCGATCGCATTCTTATCGGGTTAAGAGTTACCGCTCATAATGCTGTACTTAGTGCTGGTAAAATTTAGGCATCGCTGACAAAGGAAAGCCTTCGTTATCCTCGCGGTGAGCAAGTACATAAGTTCTGAGTTCTTTTCGACTCATTTGTTGAAAATCAGGTTTCTGTGTCATCATCAAACTCCCATTGTCCGTTATGCGAATCTGATAGCGATCGCTTATCTCCACACGCTGGATGTAGCGCGTTGTTTGAGCAATACTGTTTTATAATATATCTACAGAAAACCATCCAATAACTGCACCAAAACTTAGGGATTGAGCAAAAAAAAATAACAAATCTGTCTTGTGTATAAAATAGATTTACCTGAGTAAAAAAATGGAAACAGTTTTTGATGCCGTAGTCAATTTCTTTAAGGAAGACGAGTGGGAGTTTTCCCAGGTAGACGGACAACCCGTGCTGCAAATCGGCTTTACGGGCGATAATGGTAACTGGATGTGCTATGCCCAAACGGTAGAGAATGAAGACGTTGCACAATTTATTTTCTACTCGATCTGTCCCGTAAAAGCGCCAGAAAATAAGCGGATGAGTATGGCTGAATTCGTGACGCGAGCAAATTACGATCTAGCGCTGGGCAATTTTGAATTAGACTTGAGCGATGGAGAAATCCGATACAAAACCAGCATTGATGTCAAAGGCGATCGTTTGAGTTCGGCATTATGCAAGCAGTTGGTTTATACGAATTTAGCCATGATGGATAGATATTTACCGGGGATGATGGCGGTTATTTACGGGGGACTGTCTCCAGAATTGGCGATCGCGCAGATCGAAAATCAGTTAGAAAGCGGGGTAGAGCAAAATTAAATTTACTGCTGGATTCTCTGCGCTTCTACCTAGCGTTTACTCTGTTGCAGTTTTTTGCATATTCATCTTCTCTGCCTAAAACTCTCAAGTCTCCAGCCGCAAAATGTGGGGAACCAATGACGCTAGATTTTAACTAATCATTAAAACCATACAACTGCTTTTGCTAATGCCAGTTTATTCAGAAGTGCATTTACTGAATCACTATCGCCCGCAGCTACGGCATAGGTTCATTGTAACGATCGAAGTATTCCTCATCAATCGTATCTACAATATCAAATATCATAGCTGCATCAGGATCGGAGTAATGAATCTTATGTCGAGGGATTAAGTAAGGATGGGCAACCAGTTTTGCATAATATTCTCTTCCCTGTGCAATTATCCATTTCCCCATAACATCAAGATCGAATTCCGAAAACTCTGGACTCTTATAATATCGAGCATCAGCTAACGCTTGAAGTTGGGTATTACCCGCTTCGCGAAGCTCTTGTGCCAAGCGAATCAGTTGCTCGCGGCTCATTTGTTCAACTTGTTCGCGAAACTGAGCGAAGTTTTGCTTCGCTAAAGTAATAATCTCCCAGAACTTATCGGATGGATAACTGTTATAACGTTGCTCGCATTCTTGAGCGATCGCGTCCAAAATAGCCATTTTGGAGTCAGATAAATCAATGGGTAAATGGTAATATTGAAAAATATTTTCCAAGTAGTCGCAAAAGTCTTCCCTTCCTTGCGCGACAACCCACTTAGTTATATCCCGAAGGCTATAGTCTAAGTTTTGAGGGTCAATATTATTACGAGAGAGTGAATTGATAAAGCGCTCTTCAAATTCCTTCATTACAGCTTCGTAGGTATGGATGAATTTGAGCAGTTCTTCTCGCTTCATATTCTTTGCTGTCTCAACCAGCTGTTCGATACTCTCGATTCCCAAATAAATGATATCCCAAAATTCATCAGGATAGTAATCAGGGTTGGGAAGATGCTTATTATTGTAACGTTCTCTATATTCACGATGAATGACATTAACAATCCGAGGTTCACAATCAAAATTTCCATCCAGATCTTCAAGACGAGGAACTAATCTTGGGTCGTTAAGAACCCTGTTGCAATATTCTTTACCTTGTCCAATAATCCAATGACCTATATCGTCATTAAGTCCATCAGAGTAATCTTCTATCCTATAAGGTTCGTAGAGAAAATTAGCGTGAACGGATAGATAGTTCCAGTAAAGTCGTATCAGAGATTTACGATCTAGCGACTGTATTACTTTAATACATTGGTTGAAATCTTGTCGAGACAGTTCAATGATTTTCCAAAGCTCTTCCGCTACTTCGTCTCTGCGATATTTGGGAATGTGAGTGATGGGTTTATTGGTGATTGACATAATTTTTAATTTAATTTCTAAAATTTCTACTAGAAAGTCCTGCCCTCTTCATCTGGGACTTTAGAGCCTCATAGTTCATCCCCAGCTCTTCTGCAATTGCTCTCTGATTTCCTTGATGTTTTATCATTAATTTCCTCAGATCCTCTTTAGTCATGGCAGCATTTTTCCGTGGAATGTTTGCGGCTTCACCAGTTTCATTAGTTAAATGACCTTTGTCATTCCATGTATAGCCTTCTTGTCTTAAACGACTGCTCTTTGTTCCTGGTAAGGGTTCAAAAGGTGTTCCTGGTCCTTGACGCCCAAGTCTGTTGTTTTCGTTGTCCCAATGCATTATGTTTCCTTGTCCTTCCAAGTCATCGCGTAAGCGATATTCAATGCCTTTTGCCTGACTCCTATTTTGTGCTTGAGGTATTGGGGCTACTTCTATTTCAATTTCTAAATTAGTACCCCTTGCTGCTCGTTCATACCTCCTAAACCTTTCGTCGCTATTTTCAACCACGGTTTCCCCTGGTTTCAACACAGCACCAGTTTGTTTATCTCTAATAGTATATACAAGCCTTGTTTGAGGGTCTAATCCCTGTTCTTGCATGATTGTCACAGTTTCCGAAGGGTTAAATGTCCGTGTTTGGCTACCCGTTGTCAAAACATTAGCAATCTGTGAAGGCTCATTTAAAGCTCTCCCTACAACAGGATGTTGTTGACCTAATTCTTGAAATTTCTTGGCAATTTGACCCGTTACTTCACTCATCTCAGAGTGTTCCCAAAATTCACCATCACGATTTTTCCCAGTCTCTAATCGAGGTTTCAAAGCCTCAACTTCTTGCTTTAGCGCCAGTAAATCTTCACGTAGTTTTTGGTGAGCTGGGTTATCTGGTAATTGTGCCAGCATATCGTCGATCTTAGCAGTGACGTTATCACAGGCATTGCTACAAACCCAAATTTCCATCTTGTCACCAACTTGTCGAGGCATTACTTCATGCTCAATCTCACCAACCTTGGTTGAAACAGTAGCTGGGGTATCAACCTTTTGGTTGTGAGGATACCGCGTAGATTTTGGAGTGCCAGGGGCTTCTAGTTCTAGTTTCGCTGGGTTATTTAAGTTCTGAGGACGCGGTGCAGATGTTGGAGACTCAGGACGCGGTTTCGGCTTGCGTTCTGCATTAAGTTCTTTGGGTGTCAGTTCATCGCCACGCTTGGAAGCAGTATTGTTAAGTACATTCTGCTCTTTGGTTGTCATTGGCAAGTCACGCTTGGGCTTAGCACCAGGCGTTTTTGTCCCAGAAACTTTGTTAGGAACAGCAGTCCCAGCGTTAGGCTTACCCTTGCCGCGTCTCAATTTATCACCAAGACTGCTGACACCGCGATTGAGCTTATTCTTAGCTGCGCTTAAGCCACCTTTGCCCTTACCGACAAGAGATTTGATACCACTAGGGACTTTATTAGCGAATCCCTTAACTTTACCGATACCCTTGCCAGCTTTGTTGAACAGCTTACTGCCCTTGGCACGATTGAAAAGACCCTTTCCACCTTTACCAACACCTGGAATCGCAGAAATGCCTGAAACAAGCGCGTTCCCATAGTCTCCTTGCGCCAAGTAGTGAGCGGTGCTTGCTACATCAACTCCAGTCCCCACCATGTCGGCTGCATTCATGACTTTGTTGATTTTGGATTTGACACCAGGGGGGACTTTGTTAGCTAAGTCGCCAACTTTACCGACGAGTTTGCCTGCACTGGATGAAACCTTGTTCGCCAAGCCGCCTGCTTTACCGACGAGTTTCCCCGCATTGGGTAACAATTTGTTGGCTTTGCCGAGCATATTACCGGCTTTGCCCAGTTTAAAGGCAGCTTTTCCACCTTTAGCGACGCCACCAATTGCATCGCCTATACCTGGAATCGCAGAAATACCTGAAAGAGCGGCGTTAGTATAGTCTCCTTCTGCCAAATACCAAGCGGCGTTTGCCACATCGGCTACCGCACCTACAACTGGGATAAAGCCTGCTACATCTAGGGCAGCGTGACCAACATCCCGCCAGTTGACATTTTTGAGTCCTTCTTTGACGGTATTAAAGCCGCTGCTAACTTTGTTCTTGACGGTATTGTAGGCGCTCTTGACCCCGTTCTTGGCGGCGTTGAAAGTTTGCTTGGCGGTGTTGAAACCGCTGCTGACTTTGTTCTTGACGGCGTTGAAGTTGCCCTTAATCCCGTTCTTGACGGCGTTGAAGCCGCGCTTGGCGATGTTGAGATTGCCACCAACTTTGTTTTTGACGGCATTGAAACCGCGCTTAACCTGGTTTTTGGTGGCGTTGTAAGCTCGCTTGGCTTGGTTTTTAACTAAATTGACGCCGCGCTTGACGGCTTTGAAGTTGCTTGCAACCTTTTTCTTGACGGTGTTGTAGGCACGCTTGGCTTGATTTTTGACGGTATTGATGCCGCGCTTGACTCGGTTGACGCCTCTGCTGACCTTGTTTTTGACGGTGTTTTTGACTGTATTGAAGCCGCGCTTGACTCGGTTAACGCCGCTGCTGACTTTATTTTTGGCTTTACTGAAGCCACGTTTGACGGTGTTGACGCCGCTGCTAACTTTATTTTTGACCGCGCTGACGCCGCTGCTGACCTTGTTTGTGACGGCTTTGACGCCGCTTTGGGCGGTGTTTTTGACTGTATTGACGCCGCTTTTAACGGCGTTAACGGCGCTGCTGGCTTTATTCTTAACTGTATTGGCAATCTTAGAAAATAGCTTAAACCGCTGGATGGGTATTGTCTGGGCTGACTTTTGCTGTACGCCGGAACTCGCCCCCGCCACTGTTACAGACTTGCCTTGTGCTGCTTTTGCCCCCAAATCATCTGCCTCTGCTTCCAGGGCTGGATCTGCATTGATTGGTGTGCCTTTGCCTTGGGGAATTGGTACTCGTCCAGCTCTTTGTTGCACGACGTGGGTTAGTTCGTGTCCGAGCAACTTCTGCCCATCCTCAGAGGTCGGGTTATACTTACCGGGGGCAAAGTGAATGTGGTTTCCCTGAGTGTAAGCCAGTGCATTAATTGACTTGGCTTGCGCGCCTTCATGAATCCGCACGTCTGAGAAGTTAGCCCCAAACGCAGCAGACATTTTCTGTTGTACTGGTTTGGACAATGAGCTACCCGCACCGTTCGTTTTTAGGTTTACCTGTGGTTTGGGAATGAAAGCGCTGTTAGCTCGACGTTGAAGGGCAGAAGCTGCGGGTGAAGGTTCCCAGTCGTGGTTATCTTCGGCTTGACGCTGAAGCGTTTCTGACTTTAAATAGAGATTTTTTTCTTTTTCTTCTTGCTCGCATTTACTGCATTTGAGCTGAATTGACCCCTCTGGCTGCATTTGGAGGTTGGTTGATTCCTCCTCGTTCGCTTCCTCCGTTGGTTGGCGTTGAATTGCTCCAGTTTGGTTCGCTGTTTTACCAGACGACTGCTGAAGCATAATTTCTAACAAATTGAGCCGGGGACGGGCATTTTTCGGCCCAATTGTTGGCGAGTCAGTTGATATTGTTGAATCTTTTGCTATTGGTTCGTATCGCTCATCGGTAAACGGGCGTTGCTCAAATAAGGATGAACTTTGTTGAGCAGCCATTGAGGGTTTGGCTGAGTTTTTGGTTTGGGCTGGTACTCGTTCGCTCATTGCCTAATTCCCCCAAACTGCGTCGCGCTTGCTTTTAGTGGGATTTACCGCTGCCCTACTGGGAGCAATTTCCCCCAGTTGATAATAACCGCAATTATAGCAGTTTAATTACCACAAATCGTTAATTTTTATATAAATGCTAACCCTGAATTATTAGAGTATAGAATGCCACTATTCTAATCGGTGTAATTAGGGGATGATATTGAGGGATTTAGATGTCATCAGGGTAATTGGGCCGGAAATACTGTTAATGGTAATTGGCCCGATACCTGTAATGGTAATGCCTCCCTTGGAATTGATGGTGATAGTGCGATCGCCTTCTTAGTTTTGAGGGGTTGCTGATGATTTATTTAATGCGATCGCATCCTTTTTCTTTTCCATCTTTAATATTTTTAAATCTCGTGCATAAAAATGCTGCGATTTTATGATATTATATAGAACAAATTTTGCTAATTCAAGCTCTTTTATTTCGGATATCTTTACACAATCATGCACTCCCGGAGTCTGGTCAGCTAGCACAGACAATTCTTTACTAAAAACCTCAAAGTCTTGAGGTTTAACGAAAAATATTACTCCCCTTTTTGATTCAATATCCGAGTCTTTCATATCTTCATTAACTGACGGAAGAGTAATTATTTCCTGTTTTCCTGCCAAGAGTAAGTTGGGTGTTACCGTATAATCAGAAAGTGCTGCGGTAACAAGTCTTGCTTCTGTTTCTGAACTAATTTCATCAACATCTTCTGGCAATACAGGAGGCCAGTTATCTTGGGTTATTTCAAACTCTGGCACAAACATTACACTTACTAAATAATTTAGGGTAACCGAGTAAATTCCTCGATAAAACTCAGCCTTTTCGGGTAATTCTTCCCATATTTGATGTCTAACTGCGACACTAAAGTTTTGTTCTAGGGATGGCTTCATTGCTTCAAACCTCTTTTTTGGTTTATTACAGGGATTTTTTGACTATTTTATTGTTTTTACGATCTCAAGATCTCGAGAGCGAAGCTCGGCTAGATCGGGGAAATACTTATCAGCCCATTCTTGTTGAGATGTACTACGTCCTTTCTTTAGACCTTTCTTCCAATACACTTGATACCATTCTTCTACACCATCAGCGTGTTCTTTCAATAATTCAGGACTTGCACCTCTTTCGTGAAGGCGAATAAATTCATCCAAACGGTTGTGATATTCAGTAATAGTATTTTGCCATGTAGTTAATATCCCCTGTTGATTAGGGGCTGTTTTCAAACTGCCATCTTGTTGCTCTGTGACTCGTTGGGTAGGGGGTATATTATCACCGAATCTTTCAAGTTGTTTGATATGTCCAAGCTCATGTTCTAGGTCTAAATATCTCATATTTTCTTGGACATAAAGTGTCTTTTCAACTCGAATTACGTTACCATCCGAGTCCACAACTTCTTTGACTTCTACACGCGCTCCATCGCTAACCATTATTTCAAAACCCGCTTCTGTGACTTGTCTGATTGTCTCCTGATATTGCGGGTGCTGTTCCATTCGGACGCTTCCTTCACGAATGGTGTCAGGGGTAGGATCTTTTCCTGTTGCTGTTCCCGTCGCCATTTTGGATTGTCCGGTGGTAGAGGTTTCACCTTTCGTTCCCGGTGCTTTAACTTTTGCTTTCGTTTCAAGAAGCTCTACTTCGGTTTCAGGTGGATTACTATCTTTTGGAGAATCTTCATTTGTTCTAATCGGTGTAATTAGGGGATGATATTGAGGGATTTAGATGTCATCAGGGTA
>CAYXCW010000104.1:5512-27350 GCA_964463555.1 uncultured bacterium | reverse complement strand
CAACTATCAACTATCAACTATCAACTATCAACTATCAACTATCAACTGTTCAAGGACAATGGATAATCTTAACCAGGTTGCTTTATTAACCGATCCATTTTTGCAACTGCCAACTGAGAATTCTGTGCGGGTAGTTTGGTTTACTGAATTCGCAGGTTCGCATCACATAGTTGCTTATGGTGAAAATTTTAGCCAAACTGTGACAGCGACTACTACTAAATTAAGCCGCACTAGGGAAGATCAAAAATCACACTTAGAGCAAGTTTATCCACAAACCACAAACCGCGATATCTGGCGACATGAAGCAGAAGTAACCGGATTAATCCAAAATACAAAAGTTCCTTATCGCGTTACTAGCGTCAGGGAAGATGGGCAAAGCATCACCAGCAATAGTTTTAGCCTCGCACCCAAACCATTATCGGGAACGCCTCTGAAAATTTTACTAACTTCTGACCACCAATTGAAGCCAATGACGGCTGCTAATCTGCAAAAGGTAGTAGAAACAGTCGGAATTGTTGATGCTGTTTTCTTCGCTGGTGATTTGGTCAATGTGCCGGATCGCGCTTCTGAATGGTTTGACGATCGTCGGGGTTGTGCTTTCTTTCCCTGTCTGCAAGGACGGGCAAATTATCAATTAACTAAAAACAATATTAAAACCGTTTATCAAGGTGGCGCCTTGATTCAAAATGCCCCTATTTTTACGGCAATTGGCAACCACGAGGTAATGGGGCGGTTTTCGATGGATATCTCTTTGGATGACCAGTTTGATGATACCTTGCCGCGAGAAGTTGCAGCCAAAATCTTCACTACTCGGATTTTGAACGCGGATGTACGGAAGGGGGATGATTGGGTTAAGGATTATGCTTTTAATACTGATACTTATGAGGAGATTTTTACTTTACCTGTGAGTCAGGTAGGGGGGAAAAAATATTATGCGGTGACTTTTGGGGATGTGCGATTGGTGGTATTGTATGTGACTAATATGTGGCGGACGCCTTCTCTGGCTCCTAATGCTAGGGGGAAGTATAAAGAATGCGATCGCACTCTCAACACTCCAGAAAATTGGGGCTATGGTCAGCATATCTTTGAACCGATTCAACCCGGTAGTACCCAGTACCAATTGCTAGAAGCCGAACTCAATAGCTTAGAGTTTCAACAAGCTAAGTACAAAGTGGTGATGTTGCACCATCCTCCCCATACTTTGGGCGATAATATCGTTCCCGCTTATACCGATCCAATACAAATAATTGAACGCGACGCCGATGGCAATATTACAGCGGTGCGATACGAGTATCCAAAAGAACAAGATTATCTCAGCCGCGATATCGTGCCGTTGCTGGAAAAATCAGGCGTGCAACTCGTATTGTACGGACATTCACATTTGTGGAATCGGTTTGTTAGTCCCAACGGTACTCATTACTTGGAAACTTCTAATGTGGGAAATTCTTATGGTGCGGCGCTAGAGGAAAAACAGCGACCCGTACCAAATGGGTACCAAGAGGAGTATACTTCTATAGGCGACCCATATGGGTTAGATCCGATCTTGCCCGCGATCGCTCCACTGTTCGGCAGTGATGGCAAACCGCTACCCTATATAGCGAGTAACGATATCACCGCTTTCAGCATTTTGGACACAGAAACTGGAACAGTCAGTAGCTATCGCTGGGATACTAGAGATCGAGAATTAGAGGTGGTTAAATTTGACGAATTTGCTTTGAAATGATGAAAGTAGGCACAAGGCAGCCTCAACTTTGATGTTGACGCGAAAAATTTAACTTGCCTTGCCCCTTGGCGATCTCTATCCAAAAGGGGATTATAAGACCTTGGATTTGCGATAAAATAATTAACCTAGTCTTGCTGTGCCGATTTCGCTGCCAAGTTGGCGCGATCGCAGCGGCAAAAGGTTACCTTACCTAAAATCGCTAGGTAAGTCTAGATTATCTGTGGCAACGAAAGTTGTTCCAACAGATTATCGGGTTGGCTCGACCTAAAAACAACCCTGTGGACTGGCAGCGAAAGCCCCAGGATGAAGCAGGAAATAGACGCCGAATCTAACAAACAGATTTGGGTAAGTTCTAGAGAGCAATGTGTAGGTGTAAACAACTCGTTACCAGAGTGCGTATACATCCACAGGAGGCAAAAAACCTACGGAGATAACTACCAGGAAACTATTCGCATGGTCAATCAGAAATCAGCAACGGCAGAAATTGGCTTTAGCCACGAAGATTTTGCAGCTCTATTAGACAAGTATGATTATCACTTTAGCCCCGGCGATATAGTAGCCGGTACAGTATTCAGTATAGAGCCGCGCGGCGCTCTGATTGACATCGGTGCTAAAACAGCAGCTTATATTCCGATTCAGGAGATGTCAATTAACCGCGTAGACGCTCCCGAAGAGGTTTTACAATCAAACGAAACCCGCGAGTTCTTTATTCTTACCGATGAGAACGAAGACGGACAATTAACGCTGTCTATTCGTCGCATCGAATACATGCGCGCTTGGGAACGGGTGCGTCAATTGCAAGCCGAAGACGCTACAGTGCGTTCTCAAGTCTTTGCTACGAACCGGGGCGGCGCGCTGGTACGGATAGAAGGACTGCGCGGTTTTATACCTGGATCTCATATCAGTACTCGGAAGCCGAAAGAAGATTTAGTGGGAGAAGAACTGCCGCTGAAATTCCTGGAAGTAGACGAAGACCGCAATCGTCTAGTATTGTCCCACAGAAGGGCATTAGTAGAACGCAAGATGAACCGCCTGGAAGTAGGCGAAGTGGTAATCGGTTCGGTGAGAGGAATCAAGCCCTACGGTGCGTTCATCGATATTGGCGGCGTCAGCGGTTTATTGCACATTTCGGAAATTTCCCACGAACATATCGATACGCCTCATAGCGTGTTCAATGTGAATGACGAAATTAAAGTCATGATCATCGATCTGGATGCAGAACGGGGTAGGATTTCCTTGTCTACCAAGCAGCTGGAACCAGAACCAGGTGATATGATCCGCAATCGCGATCGCGTGTACGATATGGCAGAAGAAATGGCAGCCAAGTATCGCGAACAACTCAAAGCCAAACAACAAGGCGAAACAGCGGAAGCAGTACCCGCTGCGGCGGAGGCGACGGAAGAAGAAGCAGTGGAAATCCCAGAGGCAATGGAAATCCCAGAGGCAATGGAAATCCCAGAAGCAGTGGAAATCCCAGAGGCAGTGGAAATCCCAGAGGCAGTGGAAATCCCAGACGCGGTGGAAATCCCCGAAGCAGCTTTACCCTCAGCAGAAGAGTAAGCGATCGCTCAGTTGTGGTGAAATACAACTAGCTGGCAAAAAGAGGGTAATTCCCTCTTTTTTTTGTTCAAATTCAGAGGAGAAAATCATATTGGTTACGATTCGCTGCCGAGACAAAACTTTTCCCCAAATCTCTGCCATTATTTTTGACAAAGACGGCACTTTAGAAGATTCCGCCGCCTATTTGAGACAATTGGGACAAAAGCGCAGTCGCGCCATCGATGCCCAAATTCCCGGCGTCGGCGATCCTTTATTAATGGCATTTGGCATCAATGGAGATACCCTCGATCCTACTGGATTGATCGCCGTCGGCAGTCGCCGCGAAAACGAAATTGCCGCCGCTGCCTACATCGCCGAAACTGGAAGAGGGTGGATCGAATCCCTGTCAATTGCCCGTCGCGGATTTGAAGAAGCCGATCGAGTTTTGCAAAAAACTGCCCCCTCTCCGTTATTTGTCGGCTGTTTGGAAGTGCTGCAATTTCTCTCCCAAGCTGGGCTAAAATTGGGGATTCTTTCCGCAGCTAGAACATCACGAGTTAAAGAATTTGTCAAGTACTATCAACTGGAAAATTGGATTCAGTTGCAAATGGGCGTAGATGAAGCGCCAAGCAAACCCGATCCGGTGTTATTCCTGCAAGCTTGTCAGAAACTGGGTGTCGAACCCGGTGCAACTTTAATGGTGGGAGATTCGATGGCGGATATAGAAATGGCGCAAAAGGCTGGTGCAGCCGGTTGTATTGGTATATGCTGGGGCAATCCAGAGGCGGCGCATTTGGAAACGGCAGATGTGGCGATCGCCCAACTAGACGAAATCCAAATCGTTTAACCAAGACCCAACTCTGTGAAGAATTATTAAAAAAGCTCAGGGTCGGGTTTTGCCAACTCAACAAAGATCTGGCGAAAAATCTGATTCAACCCGCCCCTACTTCCCCTCATAAATCAGTAAATTTACCAGATCGAACCCGGTAGTCCTCTAAGTTCATCCCAGCCAAACAGTAAAAATACTGAATCTTTACAAACCTTTGATAGAAATATTGCTATCATGACTGGTTAAAGAAAGAACGGGAAGAATAAAGTGCCCACTCATACCCGGTTTAGGGTAAAAGGCTTTGGATGCAACTGCGCGTCGCAGTTTGCATTAAAATAGCGCGAGTACCCCCGTTACAGGGGAATTAAAGCTTGTGGACGCGCTGGGCGCGGCTTCCCGCACTCGTTGAGTTAGAGAAAATGCCACGACATGAGAATGTAAGGCATCTATAGGGGAAACCTAAAAGAGACATTCTCAATCCAAAAATTCCCCCTTCATCAGGGGAATGGTCAAAGTGGGTCAACCTAGCTCAAACACTTCCTTTTATTATCTAATCTCCCAGGAGGAATTACCATTGTCTCGCCGCTATCTATTTACCTCCGAATCTGTTACCGAAGGCCATCCTGATAAAATCTGCGATCAAATTTCCGACACTATTTTAGATGCGCTACTGACGGAAGACGCGAAAAGCCGCGTCGCCGCAGAAGTTGTAGTTAATACAGGCTTAGTCCTGCTAACTGGGGAAATTACCACCAAAGCCCACATTAATTACATCGATTTAGCCCGCAAAAAAATTGCCGAAATTGGCTACACTAACGCCGAAAACGGCTTCTGTTCCAATAGTTGTTCTGTATTGGTTGCCTTAGACAGGCAATCCCCTGACATCGCCCAAGGCGTCAACACCGCCCAGGAAACGCGGGAACAGTCCAGCGATGAAGCATTTGACGCCGTCGGCGCTGGAGATCAAGGGATCATGTTTGGTTTCGCCTGCAACGAAACCCCAGAACTGATGCCCTTACCGATCAGCATCGCCCACCGTGCCGCCCGCCGACTCGCAGCCGTGCGTAAAACCGGGCAACTGCCTTACCTGCGTCCCGATGGTAAAACACAAGTAACGGTTATCTACGAAGATGGCAAACCCGTCGGCATCGATACAATTCTGATTTCCACCCAGCACACTGCCACCATCGGCGACATCACCGAAGAAGCCGCCATCCAAGCCAAAATCAAAGAAGACCTCTGGGAAGCAGTCGTACAACCGATCTTTGCCGATCTTGAAATCAAGCCAGATGCACAAACTCGCTTTCTTGTCAACCCCACCGGCAAATTTGTCATTGGTGGCCCTCAAGGAGATGCTGGTTTGACGGGTCGTAAAATTATCGTCGATACCTACGGCGGTTACTCGCGTCACGGCGGTGGTGCCTTCTCCGGTAAAGACCCCACCAAAGTAGACCGCAGCGCCGCTTACGCCTGCCGCTACGTGGCGAAAAATATCGTCGCTGCTGGGTTAGCAGATAAGTGCGAAATTCAGTTAAGCTACGCTATCGGCGTTGCCCGCCCTGTCAGCATCACCATTGAAACTTTCGGCACTGGTAAGGTAGATGATGAGAAGTTGCTGGAGTTGGTCAAAGAACATTTTGAACTGCGTCCGGCGGGAATTATCCACACCTTTAATTTACGCAAAATCGTAGCCGAACGGGGCGGTCGTTTTTACCAAGATGTAGCCGCATACGGTCATTTTGGTCGCACAGATCTAGAGTTACCTTGGGAACAAACTGACAAAGCAGCGGTGTTAAAAGAAGCGCTGACGCAACAGCTTTCTGCCTCAGTAGGTTAGGAAATTCGTAGGGTGCGTTAACGCAGTGTAACGCACCGTTCCCACTGTGAAAGCTATTTATTTGTAGGGTGCGTTGTTAACGTACCCTACGCTTATTTAAAGTCATATCATGTCCGGTAAAAACAACAAGCAATGAATGAGAGCCTGACTCAAAAAATTCGGAAAGACTTTGATCGCATAGCTCTATATGACCAAGAGGGATGGGATCATAACAATCACTATCACCGTTTTTTACTTAAACAGTTACCAGCCCGTTGCGGAACTGTTCTTGATATTGGTTGTGGCACGGGCGAGTTTTCGCGTCTTCTTGCTCAACGGGCTAAAAGAGCGATCGCAATCGATTTATCCTCTAATATGGTCGAGGTTGCCAAGCAGCGTTCAAGCCAGTATGCCAATATTGATTTTCAAGTAGGTGACATCTTGCAGTGGGAGTTTCCAGTCGAGCAGTTCGATGCAATTGTCTCTATCGCTACTTTTCATCATCTACCTGTGGAAAGCTTGCTGCCCAAACTGAAATCTGCTTTAAAACCTGGCGGCAGACTTGCGATTTTAGATTTACTCGAATACGAAAGCTGGCAAGATAGCTTGAGCGATTTGATTGCTGTTCCTTTTAACTGGGGATTTCAAATGCTCAAAAATAGACACATGAAGTCGTCACCAGAAGCCGCAGCAGCAATGAGGGAGCATCTCCGCACAGATCGGTATCTAACTTTATCGCAAGCTCGACGGATTTATAGCAAATCTCTGAGGGGAGCTAAGCTCGAAAAGCATTTATTTTGGCGTTATTCAGTCGTATGGGAAAAATGTTGACGACGGCATAACAATTCGTTTGCAGAGGTAGCGATCGCTATTGCCTTCCCTTAGAATGTAAAAAGACTTAATTTACAGCAAGTCGAAACATTCCGATTCCGATTGCAGCCAAAAAATTGGCAGATGTTATTATTATGACTATTCTAGAATCAGCGATCGCCAAATTGCAGCAACTTCCAGAGTCAGCTTTACCTGAAGTCAGCGACTTCATCGACTTTTTGATGTACAAGCATCAATCTAGAATAGCTGATAGCATCCAAGACGATATTGCTAAAGCTTGGGCAAAATGGTTCGAGGGGGTAGATCTTTTGGAAGTAAGCTCAACGAAGTTACCATAAAGTTAGATCCTCGGATTTGGCAAAACAAGGGTAGAAGACTGCCATGACCATCAAAGAGCAACTCCTGCAAACGATCGAACAAGCCCCAGAGCCTCTTCTCAAAGAAGCTTTAAACTACCTACGTTACCTGATTGAAAAACACCTAGAAGAATTAGAAGAACAGGAAGACCTAGAAGACCTAAAGTTAGCTAGAGAAGACCTGCAAAACAACCGCACGATTTCTCTGGAACAACTCAAACAGGAATTGGGGCTGTGAACTACACTGTAGAAATTTCGTCTCTAGCTGCTCACCAGGATAAAAGCGATCGCCGATTCTTGAGAGCTAAAATTAGAGCGATCGCTTTTCGCTTTTCTTATTTAAGCTACGGTAAAAGATATATTTTCTAATACTACATTAGGGATACTTCCTGCACCTAAAACTTGTTTAGCGTCTAAAACTTCTATCCCTACTAACAACTCATTTTCACCAATATTTAAAGCAATTTCGTCAGTTAACTGTAAAGTGCGACACTCATGCTTACCTTCTACAAGTCTAATGTATAAAGCATCAATTTCGGAATCATAACTAATCTTCATAAACTTTTACCTCAAAAATAAAAAGTATACACTGTGATAACGACTAACTCAGTATCAGTCTCGGCAACAATCGGTACTACTTTCTTGAGAGAGTAAAACTTACTCTGCCAATCATTATTATACTGAAAAGTAGCTTGATATTTGTACCTATTATTTTTAGCAGGTTGTCTATTACCTGTAATAATGGTATCAATAATTTATGCTTCATTTGTACCTCTTTCAATCGCTTGTTCCTGGGCATGATTAGTTAATCTAATAGGTTTCACTCTTTGTTGTCCAATAAATTAAAATGGTCTGGTGAAACGTTCTCTCGTAAAACCCGCATCTACACCTGTCAAAAACACTTGCACAAATGGGTTTAAGGACATAATATCATTTACGACTCTGAACTGTTTACTAATTCACTCGGATCGCCAGGATAAAAGCGATCGCTTAAAATTTCCTTCAACAAATCGTAGGGACAATCGGGAGGAAAAGTTTGCTCTGGTAGGTCAGTTTCTCCCATTGCTAAATCTTTGGCATTCTCATACGCTTCTTGCAGTGAATCATCAAGATAAGACTTGAGGCTTGGGTTGTCCTTCAGCAATCTTAACGTATCGCGGCGCTGTACGCGAATTGTTGCAAGCCAACTACGACTACGATGTTGTGGTTGATATTCCCACTTGAGCAAATGCCCTATCAACACGCTCAAACGATTGCGAAGTTCCTGACGTTGCTGCTTACCCAAAGATTCAATTTCCTCAATCAGATTTGATAAATCGATTTTGCTCCACTGTTCGCTGCGGAGCAACATTGCTTGTTCCTGAGTCCAAGCATAGAAATCCGTCTCATAGAGGTTTTGTGCAGGTATCGGTTTGTTTGCCATCTTTGGGTTTGCATCTGGCATCTGCATCAGGTTAATCGATCAACCACAATTATAGGCCATAATTCGGACGGGGCGGGTTTATAGAGTTGGTCTGCGAGCATCATAAATTGTTTGTAAAACCCGCCCAACAAAACCTACCTGAAAATATGCACGCCCGATGTAGAGGTATTTGATAAAATTCCGATGCCAACGCACAGAAACCGGGTTTATGTAAGAAATTATCGGTTTGGAAACTAGAGATATATGCAGAAACCCGGTTTCTAAAAGAAACCGGGTTTCTGTAACAAATTGTCGGTTTGAAAACTAGAGATCTATGCAGAAACCCGGTTTCTAAGACGGTTGAATGCTAAATTGTGTGAATTTTCAGGAAATTAGTCCCGCCAGATTTTTGAGTAGGAATTCCTGCGACAATTAAAATCCGGTCACCGGGAGCAGCTAAATTACGCTCAACTAAATTAGTCTCCGCTTGCTGCACCAAATCCTCAAACGATTCCACTTGAAAATCTAGTAACAGCGGCTTCACCCCCCAAACTAAATTTAAGCGGTGGTAAATTCGGATATTGTCCGTCAAAGCAATTACAGGGGCTTTTGGTCGTTCTGCTGATGCCAATCTGGCTGTATAACCGGAACTGGTAAAAGCAACAATACAACGCAAATCGACAATTTTATCAATCGCGTTGAGTGCTTCGGTTAAGGCATGAGTTTCATCGCTATCCATCGGTGGATTGTTGGCAAAGTGGAGATCTTTTTCCACTTCTTGTGCAATTCTTGCCATCATTTCCACCGCTTGGACTGGATATGCACCCACGGCTGACTCTCCCGAAAGCATTACCGCATCGGTGCCATCGATAATAGCATTGGCAACATCATTGGCTTCCGCACGGGTGGGGCGCGGGTTTTGGATCATGCTTTCTAACATTTGGGTAGCGGTAATCACGGGAATTCCCTTTTGATTGCACAATCGAATAATTTGCTTTTGCAACATCGGGACTTTTTCAGGACTCATTTCTACTCCCAAGTCTCCCCGCGCTACCATTAACCCATCGCATTCGTTGACTATTGCTTGCAAGTTGGCAATAGCTTGGGGGCGTTCAATTTTAGCGATGACGGGGATATCGACGCCTTTGGCTGCTAGTAGTTGTTTGAGGGAGTAGATATCTTCAGCCCGACGCACAAAGCTGAGAGAAACCCAGTCTATTCCTTGGGAAATGCCAAAATCTAAATCTTTGATATCTTTTTCGGTGAGAGAAGGCAGTCGTAGGTTTAAACTGGGAAAGTTTACCCCTTTGCGGCTATTGAGAATACCGCCTTTGATGACTTTACAGCGGACGGCTTTTGATGCGATCGCTTCCACCCTAAGTTCCAACAATCCATCATCTAACAGCACCTGCGCCCCTTTTCTTGCTTCATCCGCTAGGTAGGGATAATCAATCGGTATTGTGTTAGCCTGCTCGTTAAATTCGGCGATGGGTACTAAAGAAACGCTTTCTCCCGACGTTAAAGTTATCGCTTCTTTTAACTGCCCCACCCGAATCTTCGGGCCTTGCAAGTCTTGTAGGATGGTGATCGGGGTGTCTAATTCCTGAGAGAGCGATCGCAGCAAAGAAACTGTACGACCGTGATCTTCATAGCTACCGTGGGAAAAATTCAGCCTCGCTACGCTCATACCTGCTTGTACTAGATTGGCGATCGCTTCTTTGGTATTGCTCGCAGGACCAAGGGTGGCAACGATTTTTGTCCGGTGGAGTAGGTTTAGCATAACTAGCGTCTATAAAAACCTCTTGTACTTTAACCCTTGCTAGCGATCGCCAACTTGAATTTCTCGCCCCGCCCAGTTTAGACGAGCGGCAACCTTGTGTGTACATTTGCCGAAACTGGTTGTAACATAGTATATATTGGAGTAAGCGATCGCCAAGCAATAGCTTGGAGTTGAAGGTTGATTATGGCGACCACTGCAACCAAAAAAGCAGCAACCAAAAAGCGAAAATACAGCAGGATTGACCTGAGAGTTACGCCCGAACAAAAAGATTTATTAGAGAAAGCGGCATCATTAGCAGGACTGAGTTTGAGTGCTTATATGCTTTCCCAATGCCTAAAAGTTGCTAGGGAAAATATTGAAGCTCATCAGAGGTTGGTTTTGAGCGATCGCGATCGCGAACTGTTTTTATCCTTGATTGAAAACCCACCAGAACCATGCCAAGCTCTGAAGTCAGCTATGAGTAAATTTCAAGATGAATACGAAAAATAATAATCCGTGAAATGGCATATATTACCCCTGGATGACAGTTTTCAGAAAGATGCTTTTGACTGTGGAAAACCGCAGTTAAATGAGTACCTGAAGCAAATAGCCGGACAAGACGCAAGACGAGGGTATTCCAAAACTTTTGTTGCAACTGCTGGCTCGGAAAGCAAAGAAGTTGTTGGATATTACTGTACAAGTGCATCTACCATTGAATTCGAGAACATTCCAAAGCACGAGGATATCCCGAAACGCTTACCCAAGTATCCCGCTCCTGCTATGCTGATTGGCAGGTTGGCAGTAGACAAACGGATGCAAGGTGAAGGATTGGGAGCAATACTCTTGATGCACGCCCTAAGTATGGCGGTTCGAGTGAGTTCGGAAATGGCTATTTTTGCAGTTAGAGTTGATGCACTCGATGAGGAAGCCAAGAGGTTTTATCTGCATTATGGTTTTGTGCCATTGCAAGATAAAGAAATGTCGCTTTTGCTTCCTATGGTAACAATATTGAAGAGTCGCCGAGAGGAACAAGGAAGTTGAATGAATGCCCCGACGCCTGAAGGCGCGGCTATACAAACAAAGCCTGCCTACGCAGGCTTTTAGGTTTTGAGTTTAAAGGCGATCGCAAGTTTGCACAACAAGTGGTTTCAACCTGTGGGGCTTGTCACCCAATAAAATATTCCTAAACTCCGCTCACAACCAACTATGAAAGCTATCTGGTTACAAAACAACCAACTGCAACTCCGCACCGATGTCCCCATGCCCAAAGCGCCGCCAGGGGAAGCACTCGTGCGCGTTGTGCGTGCGGGTATTTGCAATACCGATTTGGAATTGATTCGCGGCTATTATCCCTACACGGGCATTTTAGGTCACGAATTTGTCGGCATTGTCGAACAAGGGTCATCCCAATTAGTCGGTAAGCGAGTCGTGGGCGAAATTAACGCCGCTTGCGGTAAATGCCGTTTCTGCCTCAGCGCACAACCTACCCACTGCGAAAACCGCACCGTTTTGGGTATCGTTAACCGCAACGGTGCGTTTGCTGAATATCTCACCTTACCAGAACAGAATTTGCATCCCGTACCGGATAGCGTTCCCACCGATGTCGCAAGTTTTACCGAACCCGTAGCGGCGGCGTTGGAAATTCAGCAACAAGTCTCGATTCGCCCCGATGACCGAGTTTTGGTAGTGGGAGATGGCAAGTTAGGGCAATTGGTAGCGCAGACTTTGGCGCTGACTGGTTGCGATTTATTGGTGGTGGGACGACATCAGCATAAATTGGCTAATTTGGCGGCGCGGGGTATTAAAACGGGGCTGGCAGATGCTGTGACTGAGCGGGCTTTTGACCTATCTGTCGAGTGTACGGGGAATCCGGAAGGGTTTGCGATCGCTCGCCGCGCCCTCCGTCCTCGCGGCACACTGGTACTCAAAAGCACCTACGCCGGTCATCTCACTTTCGATGCCTCGTCTTTAGTCGTGGACGAAATTACCCTCATCGGCTCCCGTTGTGGCCCCTTTTCCGCCGCCCTGGAAGTCCTAGCCGCAGGGAAGGTAGATGTAGAACCTCTAATTCAAGCCCGCTATCCTTTATCTGACGGACTTACGGCATTTACCCGCGCCCAAGAACGAGGTGTTTTAAAAGTCTTGTTAGAAATAGATGCCAATTCTTAATTAGACTTCTGGCAAAAGTCAAAAAGCCAACTAATTTCACCAACTTCTTTAACCCGTTTTAACGGGTTTTAGCTTTTAGCCTGAAATTTATTTCAAGGCTTATTTCAAGGCATCGATGTTGACTAGCAAAAGTCCGTTTCTAGAGATAGCAATTTTATGACAATTAACCAGACAAAGGTTACAATCGGATAAATTGAAATCACTATAGTAATCGAGCGATCGCTATGACAGTAGCCACCCAAAAACTAACCTTTGCAGAATATCTCAAGTACGATGATGGTACTGATACCCGTTACGAACTTGTCGATGGAGAATTAATTCCCATGAGTCTAGGTACTGGTAAGCATGGTGCAGTCACCAAGTTCTTAGAATCCACGTTTGATGGAGAAATTGCAAAATTAGGGACGGCTTGGACAGCACAAAGATTTTCCGTAGGTATTCGTTCCCCTCGCGCTGGGCGTTGGGATACTTCACGCATTCCCGATGTAACGGTTTTAACAATAGAACAGTGGGAATCTCTAACTAATCGAGAAGCGGTAATTGAACTTACAGATCCGCCACCAATTTTAGTCGTGGAAGTCGTCAGCGAGTCTACCAAAACCACCGACTACCGCAGCAAACGTTCTGAATATGCCGTACTCAATATTCCTGAATACTGGATTGTCGATCCACTTGCAGATGTAGTAATAGTATGTACCCTAGCAGAAGGTTTCTACGATGCGGTGGAATTTAGAGCCAGCGATCGCATCGTTTCTTCTACTTTTCCCCAGCTAGAATTAACCGCATCCCAAGTGTTAGCACCACGGTAAAAAGACCTTACAATCCTGACCATTACCCATTAGCCATTACCTATTACCAATTTGGGTTAATACAATACATTTGTTTTTGAACAATAATCGGCACAATTAATTGCTTCTTCAGAATTAGCAATCCGGGGATGCACCGTACACTTAAGGCGATGGTCGTTGGTGAAAAACTGACAATTAGAACAGGGAATTTCGTGCATCACTTTCGCCCTGGTGGCTGTTTCTGCGATCGCTGACCAAGCGCCCCAAGCTAAAATTGCTACAAATGCCCAAGCAAAGAAGAAACAAATCGGCGCTAAAAACGGTTGAATTGCGCGAACTAAAGGATACAAGAGTTCAAACACGGCTATTTTCAGAACCAAGTAGAAGTAATAGCTTAAATGTAAAGAATTATGAGCAGCTATTTTCTCTATCTAACGATAGATTGATTGGTAACTGGTAATAGGTATTTAGAAATAAATTCATCAATTACCCATTACCAATTACCAAAAAAAATAGGTTGCTAGCCTCCCCTTTGAGGGGGAAAAGAAAAATTAATTTCCTTCACTCGCAATCCTATAACCTTGACCGAGAGGTAACTGTCCACTGTCCACTGTCCACTGTCCACTGTCCACTGTCCACTGTTGAACTAAACACCAGCGTGACCTAAAGCCAAACCTGCCACCAGCATTCCTAAAACCAGGAAAGGCTGGGCGCTTGCTTGATACTTTACGTCATTTTTCAGCGGATCGCGTAGGAAGTACATATCTTGAAACACGATCTGAGGAATCACTAGCAGGATCAGGATTGTCGCGTAGAGATTTTGGTGAATGTAAACTAAGTAACCTGCGATCGCACCTTGAAATATATCGATCGTAAGTACGCAAATCCAAGCGGCTGTAGTGACGCCAAACATCACCGGCATCGACTTCAATCCTAACTGCTTGTCTCCTTCGATACTCTTGAAATCGTTAACAATCGCAATTCCCAATCCGGCGAAACTGTAGAACAGCGTCAGAACGATAATTGTCGGATTGAGATCGCCAAATAAAGCATGACCAGTCCACCAAGGGAGGGCGATGTAGCTGGAACCCAAGGCATATGTACCCAGCCAACCGTTTTGCTTTAATTTCAACGGCGGTGCGGAGTAAATATAGGCGAGGAATGAACCGCCGATGGCGATACAAGTAATCGTGGGAAATTGGTGTCCCGCCCATTGGTCGAGAATAAATGCCAAACCAATGCCAGCGAGTAACAGTACCCAAATTTGCGCGATCGCACTGGAAAGCGAAATTGCTCCCGATGGGATGGGGCGGTAGGGTTCGTTAATCGCATCGATTTCGCGATCGTAGTATTCATTCACCACTTGGGTATAACCTGTCATTAACGGCCCCGACAGCAACATGCACGCCGCCGATATCAGCACGTTTTCTAATGTCCAAGTGTAGTTACCCGAAGAAGCCGCACCGCAGATCACGCCCCACATCAGAGGTATCCAGGTAATCGGCTTCATCAATTGCAGGCGGATTTTCCAGATATTGGTTTCCTTGGCTGCCCCTTTCATTCCCAGCATTTGCCGCATCTTGGCATCGCGACTGGCATCGAGAGGCGCTTCGGTATTGGGTTGTACATCCACTTCAGCCGTAGTGGCTTCCGTGGGAAGTTGGGAGGAAGGCGAATCAGACATAGGGATTTTGTTGGATTTTAGATGGGTGGATTGAACCTTTGGCAACAGAAACCGGGTTTATATGAAAAATCTTTTTGATGTAGAGACGTTACATGTAACGTCTCTACAACCTTTAACGTCTCTAGATCGCAGCCAGAAATCCGGTTTCTCAGATTGCCAAAGTTCGGTGCTAGAACGATATCGTCAAATAATTGTTTTGGAACTTAGCGCCCTTGACAGATTGCCCGCTGAGTTGGGGAGGGAGATAGATATTGCGGCGTTGGTCGCCTGCTTCGATAGTGACTTCTGGGCCGTACTGGGTGAGTTTGACCTGTTTTTTGTCAAATCCGGGTAAGAACAGGCGCACTTGACGCCCAGCGATGTCGATCTCGATGGGTTTGGGCGCGCCCGTTGCTTTGAGAAAATCGGGTAGGGCGTCGATTAGGGGTTGCCAGTCGTCGCCGAGGCGAACCGGAACCGTACTGACTGGCAGGGGTGCAAACTCGGACGTGGCGATCTCGGTTGCCGATGTTTCCTGGTCGTAAGTCTCGTAGACTTGTTCCAGAGTTTGAGCTTTCTGTGCGGCAAAGGTATCCGCCATCACTGTCTGGTTGAGAATTGCCCCGGCAACAGTCAAACCGACTTGTTGGGCGCTACCCCAGAGATATTTGGCAGTAGCGATCGCATTTGGATTGCCGGTAGTTACCAAATAAGCCGCTACCCGTTTGGGATCGGACATTGCTGCCTTCCCTTGGTCGAGCAAGTTATTTACCTGGTTAGTAGGTTGAGCAAAATTATCCCCGATTAAGTTGACATTCAAAATGGCACTGGTGACGGGTTGAATGAACGGCGACAGAGTTCTACCCAAGTCGGAATTGATAAAAACATCCCGAAATCGGCGGATATACCAACTCATGATTTCTGGAGTTCCTAGCATCCGCAGCAAGGCTTTATCTCCCGTCCCGTCGTAGACAATCGCATCGTATTTGCCAGAAGCTTCGTACTCGCGCAGGGCGTTCAGCGCTAAGGCACTGTCCATCCCCGGCAATACTCCTAGCTCTTGACCGTAGACTTCTTTTATGATAGGGGTTCGCAGGTATTGCGCTTCCAAATCTTTCACTTGTTCCCAGCTGCGTTCTAGCAGGACAGTTGTTTGAAACTGCACCGCCTGCAAGTTAGTAGCTAGTTGTTGGGGATCTGGGCCAATTGCCGTACCTAAGAGCGAACTTAATGCTGGTTCGGTGTCGCCAAAAGCCAGCAGGACTCGCGCACCAGAGGCGGCGAGTCTTTTAGCTGTTGCGATCGCGATCGTCGTGCGACCCACGCCACCTTTGCCTAAAAATGTCAAAATCAGGGCCATCGTTGCTTCCTTATGCTTTGAGCGCTTCTAGTTCGTCTTCAAAGAACCAGGTAGAAAATTTGTCATCAAACTGTACAACTACACCCACTCCGCTGCCATCTACCATTTTGAAGGCTTGAATGATGCCAGATTGACCTAAGCGTTTGACCACCTCGGCAGATGAGCGATCCCGCAGACGACGCACGCGCACTTTTTGACCGATTTCCATTTGAACTCCAACTAGATAAACCACTCCACAGCGTGGAGAACCGCTATTGACGCTTTGCATACAATACCGGCTTCTGCGCTTCACAAGCTAGCGCCTCCACCACCGCCGTGGGCAATAGCGATTGAAATGCGGGTGTTATTAGCCCCACATTACAGTTTACGGAATTCTCGATCCGGCGCTGACTAAGAGCGAAAGCAAAAATCGCACCTGGGGCAGTTGACCAATGTTTTGCCCAAATTGCAGAAATATGAATAAAATCTTAACCTGAGACTGGAAAACTCAGCGAGCAGGCGATCAACTGTTTGCTAGCAGGAGCGCGCCTTCGACGCGCTTTGGTGGTGGCGATCGCATTAATGGCGGAATAAACTACCATCTACAAAGGAAAAAACGTTTCCGTCCCTCAAGTGCAGCCAATCGTGCTGCATCTCCAAATCTGAGTTATTTTTTGTGCTACCAGTCTAAAACGAGACAATGAACAAATCGGATTTTATCTCCCTTGTCCCCCTTGTCCCCCTTGTCCCCCTTGTCCCCCTTGTCCCGTCTTAACCTGGTAGCTTTTTTGTGTGGTGGTGTGTTGATAGTGAGTGAGGAAACAAAAATTGCTGAGATCGGTCAAAGGAGTTGAAAAGAAAGCTGAAAGGGTGAGTCGCTCTTATCTGGCGCAACACCCTTTATGGGCGAAGTTATATCTGCTAAAAACCTTGGTGGTGCGAGATTTAGAAGCTCGGCATAAAGGTTCGGTGTTGGGCAATTTATGGCCTTTAGTGAATCAGCTATCGCAATTGCTGATTTACACCTATGTTTTTTCGATTGTTTTGAAGGTCAAACTCAGCCTCCAAGGGTTACCAGAAAATAACTTAACCTTTGGTTTGTGGATTTTTGCCGGATTGTTATCTTGGAATGCTTTTAGCATGGCATTGGTAGCAGCATCTGGCTCGGTAATTAACCAAACTAATTTGGTCAAAAAGGTAGTTTTTCCACTCGCATTGCTGCCTTTAGTGCCGGTGTTTAGCGCTTTTGCGGAAAGCTCTTTGGGGTTAATTGCCTTGATTGTCATGGTAGGGTTGCTTGCCGGTACGGTGAAAGTTACCCTATTGCTGCTACCGCTGATTTGGTTACCTCAGTTGTTGCTAACAATTGGTTTGAGCTATCTGGTAGCAGGGTTAACGGTATTTCTGCGAGATGTACCTCAAACTTTGGGGGTTTTGTTGAATTTGTGGTTTTACCTCACCCCACTTGTTTATCCCGTCTCGGTGATTCCAGAAAAATGGCAAAGTTGGGTATTAATGTTAAACCCAATGGCAGCGATCGCGGAAATTTATCGCGATTTAATTTTAGTTGGAGCGGTCAGACACTCTCAAGCGTGGGCGATTGTTTCCCTCGTTTCTGTTGTTGTTTGTTACGCAGGTTTCTGGGTATATCAGCGCTTGCGTAAAGCATTCGCCGATGTGCTTTGAACTTGTCATCAACGGAGAAAAGAAACCGGGTTTATCAATAGATATCTGGTTTCCCAATCAACAATTTTTCAGAGAAACCCGGTTTCTCTTTGTCTAAGTCTCGCTCGAGTAACTCTCTCAGAAAGCCGTTTATTTTCAGCAATATCATGACTGAGATAGCAATTGCCATCAAAAACGTTTCCAAGTGCTTTAAGCGTTATGCCAATCCGGCGGATCGTTTGAAAGAGCTATTAATTCCTGGCAAAGTTAAAGCCGAGGAATTTTGGGCTTTGCGCGATATTAACTTAGAAATTCCCAAAGGCAAAACCATCGGCATTGTCGGACGCAATGGTTCGGGTAAAAGTACGCTACTGCAAATTATTGCTGGCACTCTCACCCCCAGCAGCGGCGAGGTAGTTGTTAACGGTAGAGTAGCGGCATTGTTAGAACTGGGAAGCGGTTTTAATCCCGAATTTACCGGCAGGCAAAATGTGTTTTTTAACGGGCAGTTATTGGGATTGAGCTACCAAGAAATCGCAGCCCGGTATGATGCGATCGCAGCCTTTGCAGAGATTGGGGATTTTATCGACCAACCCGTCAAAACCTACTCTAGCGGGATGTTTGTTCGCTTGGCGTTTGCGGTTGCTACCAGCGTCGATCCCGATATTTTAGTCGTAGATGAAGCGCTGTCAGTCGGAGATGAAGCTTTTCAGCGCAAATGTTACGCCAGAATTCAAGCAATTAAAGATAAAGGCGGCACGATTCTTTTTGTTTCCCATTCTCCGACATCAGTCGTCTCTCTTTGCGATTCAGCCATTTTAATGGATCGGGGAGAATTGCTATTGATTAGCCCTCCTAAAATGGCAATTTCTAAATACCAAGAAATGATTTACGCCCCCGCTGCCAAAGCGGAATCAATTCGGCAAGAAATCCGGTGTTTGCATCAATTAAATCATCAAAGTTCGTCAGTTGAGCCTACGAGCAACAGAAACATAATTAAACTTGAAGAATCGAGCGAATTTTACGATCCAGAAATGATTCCGGCGACTACAATTAATTACCGTTCTCGTGGGGCAAAAATTATCGATCCTCGCATCACTACCCTCGATGGTGAAGTTGTGAATCATTTGGTCAGTCGTCGAGATTATATTTACACCTACTCGGTGACTTTTTCCAAAGCTGCCAGTAAAGTCCGCTTCGGTATGTTAATTAAAACTCCCAGCGGATTAGAAATTGGTGGGGCTTCTTTTACTGCTGAATCTCAGTCAATCGAACAGATAGAATCGGAAACCCTCGTGGTAATGGAATTTCGGTTTAAATGTCTGCTACAACCCGGTTTATACTTCTTAAATGCTGGGGTTTCTGGTATCGTAGATGGAGATTTTACCTATCTAGCACGAGCTGTAGATGTGGCAATGTTTAGAGTGAAAGCTGAAACTAATTCCTGTGCGACTGGCAATGTAGATTTTCTCATCGATCCCAGCATTAGAATTACTTACGACATTGCCAACAAAGAACAAGAAGTAGAACTGATTTAACGGTTAAATTTGGGAAAGCAAGTGAGGGGATGAACGTGGAAACAAAATTAGCGATCGCACAAACCAATCCGGTAATTAAAACATTCTTACAGGATCAACTTAAATCCCCTCGAACCTTCCCAACTTTCATCGATGAAGATGATGAAATGTATCTCTACAGTCTCCGAAACTTAAACGGAGATCAACAGGCAGCTTGTATAAGATACTATTCCCTTGGGAAGCGCATCTTCGACGGGGTTAAACAGATTGTTGAATGGCATTTTAAGAAATTTGACAACGTATCATCTTTCCTAGATTTTGCCTGCGGATATGGACGCTTTACCCGCTTCTTGTTACAGGAATTACCCCCCAACAAAATTTGGGTTTCGGATATTTACCAAGCTGGGGTAAAATTCCAAAAGGAACAGTTTGGCGTCAACGGCATTGTTTCCGTAGAAAATCCTCAAGATTACGCCCCACCTCAGCAATTTGATTGTATTTTGGCTTCTTCTTTCTTCAGCCATACTCCTAAAATAACTTTTGCACCTTGGCTAGAAAAGCTGTATAGTTTACTCAACCCTAACGGCCTGTTAGTTTTCAGCGTTCACGATATTTCTCTCATCCCACCCGATGTGGCGCGTAACGCTGGGGGAATATATTTCACCCCTGAAAGTGAAAGCAGAACTCTCGATAAACAACTGTACGGTACAGCTTACGTTAGCGAGGAATTCGTCAGTCAAATTATCAAGCAAATTGTTGGCAATTCAGCCGCTTTTACTCGCATTCCCAAAGGACTTTGCGGGAATCAAGATCTATACGCAATCGTTAAAAATCCGACGATTAAATTTTCCGAACTTAATTTTAGTCACCATCCAGATGGACGGGTAGACATTTGCCATTTTACGCCGACGGGCGAACTTCAGTTACATGGATGGGCGCTAGATTTCAATCAGAACGGAGGGATAGAGGATATTCAGATCTTGGTTAATGGTAAAATCTTACAGAGATGTTTGCCCTACAGCGAACGTCCCGATGTAGTCTCATATTTTCAAAACGATCGAGCGCTTAATTCTGGATGGTTATGTTTTTTGGCAAAAAATGCAGTTGCACCCGATGACGTTATCTTGGTGAAAGCAATTAATCGCCATAAATTAGAACGAGTCATCGCATCTGGCACGCTCAAATCTCTGTTGAACAGTTGACAGTGGACAGTGGACAGTGGACAGTGGACAGTTGACAGTTGACAGTGGACAGTGGACAGTTGACAGTTGACAGTTGACAGTTGACAGTTGACAGTTACCTCTGGCTCAAGCTTATAGGATTGTAGACAAAGGAAATTGATTTTTCCTTTGCCTCTTAAAGGGGGAGGATCGCAACCCATTTTTTCTGGTAAAATTAGGACTGATTTATGAATTTGGCTGGTCAATCATCTATTATTTTTGCGATCGCAGGGATGCACCGTTCCGGAACATCCTTAACCGCTTCCCTTTTGCAAAGTATGGGGGTAGATATTGGACAGCAGTTAGTCGGCCCTACTTATGGCAATATTAAAGGGCATTTTGAGAACGTTGATTTTGTCGAATTTCACAAACAGGTATTGCGATCGCATAAACTTGACGAACAAGGTTTTACTCTCAAATCTGCAATCCCCGTCTCCGATTCTTTAGTCGAAATAGCTCAAAATATTATCCAGCAAAATTCTCAAATTCCGATTTGGGGATGGAAAGATCCCCGCACTACCCTAT
Source organism: uncultured bacterium (assembly GCA_964463555.1). Lineage (GTDB taxonomy): Bacteria > Cyanobacteriota > Cyanobacteriia > Cyanobacteriales > Aerosakkonemataceae > Microseira. The sequence goes on along the minus strand of CAYXCW010000104.1, from coordinate 6,209 downwards.
TCTTAGACTTTTGGCTAAAATTGCTACCCAATGCTAATTTTATTTTCGTCTATCGTTCCCCTTGGGAAGTAGTTGATTCGCTTTATCGCCGCGGGACAGATGAGATTTTACTCAGCAAACCCCAATTAGCAATTTTAGCTTGGATTCATTATAACAGAAAAGTTTTAGAATTTTACGATAAATATACTGACAATTGTCTGATAGTTAATATTAATACCATTAGCCAAGAAACTTCAGCATTCGTTCAAGCAATTAATCAAAAATTTAATCTCGCTCTGAAAGTACCAGAAACAGAAATTTTCGATCCAGCTTTATTGGTTGATAAAATTTCCCGCACTCACAGACCAAGTTTAATAGAAAAGTGCTTTCCAGAAGCCGTAGAGATTTATCAAAGATTGAATCTGAACGCGCTGGGATACGCTGGAGATAAACCCTCAGACTTGGGGATAAAATATTCAACGCTTTGGGACTTTCAAGATTGGTTAAACATCCGTATCTTAGACAAGAAAAGCAAAGTATTACAGACGGAATTAACCCAGTGGAAAGAGCAATTTGAAGAAGCTCAAACTAAAGTTGTGCAACTTGAAATTGAATTAGGCACCACTCAGGGAGATCTCAGCGCCAAGGAAACAACTTTGCAAGCAGCTTTGGCGAAGTTGGCACAAATTGAAATTGAATTAGGCACCACTCAGGGAGA
>CAYXCW010000104.1:0-5412 GCA_964463555.1 uncultured bacterium | reverse complement strand
CTTGACGCCAAGGAAACAACTTTGCAAGCAGCTTTGGCGAAGTTGGCGCAAATTGAAATTGAATTAGGTGCAACTCAGGGACAATTGAATGGGTTGCAGACTCGATTAAATGAAGCGGAAGTAGAGATAGAGAGAAGGCAAACCGAATTAGAGCGATCGCATACAGAATTATCTCACGCCCGGAGTGAGAACGCAGCCCTCGCCGCCGAAATAGCGGCGATGAAATCTTCTAAATTCTGGCAGTTGAGGCAAAAATACTTTGGCATCAAACGCCGCCTGCGTTACCTAATCAAACCTTTTATCTTTTCCATCGACTTTCCCACCAATTGGAATATCGCCGATGGTAACTTTCAAATCTCCGGTTGGTGCTGCCATACTCAATCTAACATCCAAGCCATCCGCGCCAGAGTGGGAGAGAAAACTTTTGCCGGAAACTATGGACTCGCACGCCAAGATGTCGCCGCCGCCTACAGCGAAATAAAAGGCGCAGCAGCATCAGGATTTTCGATTGCCGTTTCCCTCAATGCCGGAAAGCATAACCTGGTATTAGAAGCGCTAACTTCGGCGGGGAAATGGCAGCGCTTCGCCTCCTATTCCCTGGTAATCTCAACCTTACAAGCAGCAATTGACGCGCCGAAAGAGTGGGAACAAAAAAACGGCAGGATTTTATTTTCAGGTTGGTGCTGTCATCCCCAACAAAGAATAGAACAGTTAGTGCTTTGCGTCGGCGATATTTCTGTAGAATGCGCCTATGGAAATTACCGTCCAGATGTGGGAAAAGCTTACCCAAATTGGCAAGATAGTGCCGCCAGCGGATGGGAAGCAACCCTCGCCATTCCGCCGGGAAATTGGCAAGTTTTCCTCAAAGCAACTTTGGCAAATGGAGAAGTAGCATTATTTCAAGCACCGCTACCTTTAATAGTGCGGCGAGACTGGGAAATTGGTAACTGGAAAAACCAATGGCAGACATTGACTAGATTTACCCAAGTCGTCAGGAAGAAAATCTACGAAAGGCGCATCCGACTGGGAGGGAAGTTGCTACCAAACCCGGCAGACATACCCCGGTTGGTGGGAAAAGTTATCAGTCTTTATCAAGAACAACAGTCAAAAACAGAACTAGCGCCATCTGGGTTTAATATTCCCCAACCTATAGAAACCTATGAAGCTTGGTTGCAGGTTAACCAGTGGAATGAAAAAGCAGAGACACATTTAACTTCGCGGTTAAATAGCTGTCGGGGAAGCTTGCCGAAAATATCCGTAGTGATGCCAGTTTACAATGCGCCGATTGAATTTTTGGAATTAGCGATCGCTAGCGTCACCAACCAAGTTTACCAAAACTGGGAACTCTGCATCGCCGACGACTGTAGCACCAACCCCGACATCCCACAATTATTGCAAAAGTGGCTAACCAAAGATAACCGCATCCGCGTAATTTACCTGCCAAAAAACGGCAACATCAGCGCCGCCACCAACAGCGCCGCCAGTTTAGCAGCCGGGGAATATTTGGTATTCTTAGACCATGACGACGAACTTACCCCCGACGCATTGGGGGAAGTCGCTTTATACTTAGCGGAAAATCCAGAAACCGACTTTCTCTACACAGACGACGACAAAATCGACATCAAAGGACAACGATACGCACCTCAATTTAAACCCGATTGGTCGCCAGAATTGCTACTTTCTTACATGTACTTTAGCCACCTGTGCGCCGTCAAACGAAACTTGTTTGAAACCCTCGGCGGAATGCGAGTCGGTTTTGAAGGTTCGCAAGATTACGACTTCGCCTTGAGGGCAACCGAAATAGCCAATAAAATCGCTCACTTACCATTAGTACTGTACCACTGGCGCGCCACTGCCGGATCGACAGCTATTAGCGGTACTGCTAAACCGAAAAGCTTCATCGCTGGCGAAAAAGCAGTGCAAGAAGCATTGCAGCGACGCGGGATAAAAGCAACCGTTTATCAACCAGAATGGGCAGTGAGATTGGGCTTAGGATTATTTTCCCATAAATTCCCAGACACCGGCTCCTCGGTTACGATTGTTATCCCCACCAAAAACCAGGTAAAGTTGCTGCAAAATTGCCTAACTTCCCTGGAAAAAACCACCTACCAAAATTACCAAGTCATCGTCATTGACAACGAAAGCGACGAAGCGGAAACCTTAGCTTATCTAGAACAAATACCCCATCGCGTCTTAAAAGTGAAAAATCCCGATGGGAAATTCAACTTCGCCGCCATTAACAACCGCGCCGCCGAACAAGTCGAAACCGACTATCTCCTATTCCTCAACAACGACACCGAAGTTATCACCCCAGATTGGCTATCTCAAATGATAGGATACGCCCAAATCGAAGGCGTCGGTGCAGTCGGTGCCAGATTGCTTTTTCCCGATGGTAGGGTACAACATGCAGGCGTGATTCACGGAATGCATCACGGGTTAGCCGGACATGCATTTAAACTGATAAATAAAGACGATGGTGGATATCTTTCCTACGCCAAAGTAACCAGAAATTACTCCGCCGTCACCGCAGCTTGTCTGCTAACCCCGCGACAGTTATTCCTCGAAGTAGGCGGATTTGATGAAATAACCTTCGCCGTCGCTTACAACGATGCCGATTACGGTTATCGATTGTTAGAAAAAGGGTATCGTTCCGTTTATTGTCCCACAGCAGAGTTTATTCATTACGAAGGCACTTCGAGAGGATTTAACGATAACCCTCAAGAAACAGCAAACTATCGACAAAAATATCGAAAAAAAGCAGACTGCTTCTACAGTCCACATCTTTCCTTAGAAAACGAACAAGTACAAATCCAAGCGCGACGGATTTTCACCGGGGAAATGCCACCTTTAAAAATTCTCATGTGCAGCAACGACTTAAACTTCACAGGCGCGCCGCTGCATCAATACGAAATTGCCGTAAACCTTGCCAAAAAAGGACAGATAAAACCCATCGCCTTCTGCGTTAACGAAGGGCCATTGAAAGAAGTATACCAACAGCAGGGAATAGAAGTCATCGTGAGGGAACATCCCCTGGCGAATATTTATACCCGCGAGGCATACGACGAAGCACTGCAAAAACTGCGAGAAGAAATTAAACAACTCGGTATCGATTTAATCTATGCCAATACCCTGAATAACTTTTTCATGGTAGATTGCGCCCATAGAGTAGGAATTCCTTGCATTTGGAACTTGCACGAAAGCGAACCTTGGCAAACATACTTCAACCATTTTGGTGCCGAAATAGCCTCCCGCGCCTTAGAATGCTTCGCTTATCCTTACCAGATCGTTTTTGTTGCCGATGCGACGCGGGATATTTATTTACCCCTAAACACTCAGCACAATTTTACCGTCATTCACAACGGTTTAGATATAGAAACATTGAACGCAGCAGCGCAAACTTGGACGCGAGTAGAGGCGAGAAAATCTTTAGAAATTGAACCCGAAGAAGTGGTAATTTTGTTATTGGGGACAGTATGCGATCGCAAAGGACAACAAGACCTTGTTCGCGCCCTCTCCCACCTCCCCCAACAACACCATACCAACATCCGCTGCTTTATCGTCGGCGATCGCCCAAATTACTACAGTCGCCAACTAGCAAAACTAGCAGCAGAACTACCACCATCCTTACAACAGCGATTAACTATCGTACCAGAAACAGCAGACACAGCCCGATATTACCAAGCCGCCGACATCTTCATCTGCACTTCTCGTATCGAAAGCTATCCCAGAGTGATATTAGAAGCAATGGCGTATAACCTGCCCATCATCACCACCCCCGTATTCGGGATTAAAGAACAAGTCCGCCCCGGAGTCAACGGGATATTTTATACACCAGGGAATGCAGCAGAATTAGCATCAGCGATCGCATCCCTCCTCGATAATAAATCCCTCCGCCAACAAATGGCGCAAAACTCACATTACGTCCTCCAATCTTTAACCACCTTCGACGAAATGACTCAAGCATACGCCCAAATATTCCGCGAAGCATATCTCAGCCAAAAATAACCAATGGACTTCTCAGTAGACTTCCTAATAATAGGCGCGCAAAAATGCGGTACAACCTCACTGTACAACTATCTAATTCAACATCCGCAAGTAGTCCCCGCCCGCACCAAAGAAGTGCATTATTTTGACCTCAACTTTGACAAAGGAAACCAATGGTATCAAGACCAATTTCATCCCTTCGACCGGCAAAATAACCTCATCACCGGAGAAGCCAGTCCCTACTACATCTTTCACCCATTAGTAGCCGAAAGAGTACACCAAAATTTGCCAAAAGTCAAGATAATAATATTATTGAGAAACCCAGTAGAGCGAGCCATATCGCATTACTATCACGAAGTGAGATTGGGAGTAGAAGACAAAGGGTTAGAGGAAGCGATCGCATCCGAAACCACCCGCCTAGCAGGAGAAACCGAAAAAATCTTAGAAAACCCCAACTATTACAGCTTCAACCACCAACACTACACCTACCTATCCAGAGGCATCTACATAGACCAGATCAAAAACTGGCTCAACCACTTCCCCAAACAACAAATATTAATCCTCAAAAGCGAAGACCTATACAACCACCCCGAAACCATCCTCAATCAAACCTGCAACTTCCTACAAATCCCCCCATATCAGCTCCCAGACTATGGTAAATATAATGCAGGAGAATACCCCCCCATCCACCCAGACACCTACCAACACTTACAAACCTACTTCCAACCACACAATCAAAACCTAGAAAACCACCTAAACACAAACCTAAACTGGTAAAAACCCAACCCCCTCTCCCCACCTCTTCCCTCTGCGTCCTCTGCGTCTCTGCGGTTCAAAAAATACCGACCCACCCAAAACCCCAATGAAAATCTTATTTTTACATCCCAATTTTCCCGCCCAATTTCGCCACGTCGCCGCAGTACTAGGGCAAGACCCCAACAACGAAGTAGTATTTGCCACCAAAGTCGAAAACCCAGAATGGCAAATACCCGGAGTCCGCAAAGTCATATTTCAACCCAGTCGCACCCCCCGCCCCGAAACCCATCACTACGTGCGATTCCTAGAAAGCGGCGTCCTCCACGGGCAAGCAGTATTCCGAGTCGCAGAACAACTCAAATCAGAAGGATTCGTCCCCGACATCGTATACGGACATTCCGGATGGGGGCCCACCTTATTCGTCAAAGACGCCTTTCCCAACGCCGTCCTGCTATGCTACTTCGAGTGGTTTTATCATTCCATCGGTTCCGACGCCGACTTTGACCCCGCCGATCCCCTCACAGTCGATGACATGGCGCGCATCAGAGTCAAAAACGCCCCCATATTAATCGACTTATACAGCTGCGACTGGGGCATCTCCCCCACCCACTGGCAAAGATCCCAATTTCCCCCAGAATTCCATAACAAAATCAGCGTCCTGCACGACGGCGT
>CAYXCW010000103.1:7458-27357 GCA_964463555.1 uncultured bacterium | reverse complement strand
CTATCAACTATCAACTATCAACTATCAACTATCAACTATCAACTATCAACTATTTAAAGTGTTGGCGCACAAAATGCCCGAAGCGGCGACGGCGGGAACTCCAATACCGGGCATCGTGCTATCGCCCGTGCGGTACAATCCGGGGATGGGAGTATAGATGCTGGGGAATGTGCCTTTACCCGCTGCGATCGCTGGGCCATATGTGCCTTTGTATCTGCGAAGATAATGGGAGTGGGTGAGGGGTGTACCGATTAGTTCGACGACGATGCGATCGCGCAGATCTGGGATAATCTTTTCTAGGGCAAGGTAGAGAGGATGCGATCGCTCTTTTTTCCTATCTTCGTAACTATCATCCCGTCGCCATCCATCGAAAGGTTCCAAAGTATAAGCATGGACTACATGATGTCCCTTTGGTGCTAAATTGCTATCCCACACCGAAGGAATCGAAATCATGCAAGTATTCCCAGGTTCGGTAATATCTCGATTGGAATCGTGAACCACAACGTGATGTCCTGTCAAATCTTCTAACCCTTCACCCCGGATACCTAAATGCAAGTGCATAAAGCTATCCACGGCAGGAGTTAAGAGCGACTTCTCGCGATAGGAATATGGTAAATCTTCCGCACGCAACAACTTATTATAAGTATCCCAGATCGTCGCATTGGAAATAACGATAGGTGCTTGAATAACTTCCCCATTCTGCAATCGCACCCCCACGACTTTCCCCGATTCTACTAATATTTGCTCCACGTGGGCATTCAAGCGCAATTTTCCGCCCCAGCGTTCCAAACCTTGCACCAAAGCATCAACAATTGCCCCACTTCCGCCGATGGGATAATCGACGCCGATATTAGTACGTTCGCCTAACATAAAAGCGACTTCAGCGGCGATAGTTCCTTCTGCTTTTAAACCGGATAGCAGAAAACATTCTAAATCGATTAAACGCCGCACCCAAGGATCTTTTACCTCTTTATCCATCACCTCGCCAACCGAACTTTGAATTACTCCCACATGGGGCAATAATTTTAATAAAGATGGCAAATATCGTCCCAATAAAATAGGTACGATTTGCCAATCTGCGCGTAAAGCAATTGTAGGAATACCCTTCATCCCATCGTACAAAGGCAACAGGCGATTTTCAAATTTTTCTAATTCTATAGCGCCTTGAGGCGCAATCTTTGCCACAGCATCTCGATATCGTTTCCCATTGCTATAAACCGGAAACTTACCTTCAGGAAAATGATAGTGTCCCAAAGGGTCATAAGTAACCGTTTGGATAGATTCTCCTAGAACGTCGAGAACCTGTCGCACCGGATTGAGGCTGCGCGGGTCGCTGAGGCCGCAATAGAACGAGGGGCCAGAATCAAACGTAAAGCCGCGCCGCGCGAAGCTGTGAGCTGCTCCGCCTGCGATCGCGTGACTTTCGCATACCAATACCTGCTTACCGTAACGGGCGAGGAGGGCGGCAGCGGTTAAACCGCCGATGCCGCTGCCGATGACAATAACTTCACAATTCTGCATGGGTGAAAAAGCAATTCCCCATGCATTTTAAGTTGGAATGCCATTCCAGCACACGCTGCTAAGATTCTAATCGCCCAAAAGAGCTTTAGGGGCTAGGTTGGATTCTCAATGTAACCCATGCAGAGCCGACTCCCCTGCACTGATTGGCAGTACCATCGTCATGACCCCAGTACCCGTTGTCTCCGTAGTCATCATCCTCGTAGCCCAGCCGGAGATAAAGATTTTGAGGGTTGATGTTCTGTGGGATTGTGAATGTCCTCCCGATTACGTTCTCAATTCTTACAAACCCGTTTGTAACACCAGGAATCGATATCAGCCCGTGATACAAATCGTTATCCGAAGATGGATTGACGTATCGTTTCCACGTCCTTCCCCGACCTCCGGTCTGAACGCAACCACCAGCATTAATGGTTACCCGATCTCCCGGCTCGAAGGTGACGTCCGGGTACTCTGTCACAGGCCGATTCACGTTCGGTTCGTTGATGCGACACATAACCGTTCGGCGTCCAGTGCATGAAATCCGTTCGGCATTTGCAGAGGGAATATTTACCAATAGCCCAACGAATGCAGCAATGACTCCGATTGGTATCAAAGCTTTCACCAAAAGTTTCATCATCGCAATCACCCTTGATTTTCCATTCAAGAGGGACTCCCTCATTAAGAATGATAGCATTGACAATTAATCAAAAATATGATATAAAACAAAGCTTATAAAATCTATGTAAAGTGTTAAACTGTGACTGGTCAGGACTGACGCAAAGGCTCAAAATGTAGGGTGCGTTAACAAAGTGTAACGCACCGATACCAATGTCTGTGAAGTTGCTGTATAAGTCCTGCTGGTGTAAACGCGATCGCACTCTCACCACCGAACCATATACCAGCTAAGATTGCTGGGAATCTGAAGGCAACTGCGATGAAATTGGATTAATCAAACCCTGAGCGGTACTAAATAGATTGATCGGATTTCTGCCATCAGTAATTAGAACGCTTTGTAAGCCCAAAGCTTGCAAAAGTTTTGCTTGCATTTCTGGGCCAGCTTGCGCGATCGCTTTCAAAGTCTCTGGGCCAATTGCTTGGACTTTTTGGCTGAATTCGCTGCTGGTAATTTCTGCCATTCTTTGAGCTTTTTCAATCTCCAGGTTAATCAGCGCTTGTTGGTGGGCTAATTCAGCTTCTTGACGCGCTCTTAATTGAGCCAATTCTGCTTCAGCGCGAACTCTTGCCGCTTCCGCTTCTTGCCTCGCTAAATTAACGGCTAATTCCCCTTCAATCCGCGATGCTTCTGCCTTGGCTCTGGCTTCTGCGGTGGCTTGACCTGTGGCTTCAATTGCCGCATTTTCTACCTGTAATTCCAGCAGTTTTTTGCGTTCTCCTTCTACTACCCATCGGTCAACAATTACCTGGCATTCTAGTCTGGCTTTCGCAGCTTGTTCGATCCGTTCTGCATCTTGTTTTGCCGCTGCTTCTTGGGCATCGGTGGTGATTTGAATCGCGATTTGCACCGAGCACCGATTTCTGCAAACTTTCTAACGTTCTTTCATCCACAGGTTCTACTGATTGGATGTCAATGTTGGTGATGACTAAGTTATTAGTTCTAATGCGGAATTCGTCTCGAATATGACCTTCGTCATCGGTGCCAAACACAGCCGTGCGAATAATTCGAGCTGAATTGCGATGAAATTCGTCGAACTTTTCGCCCGCTACCGCACCTCGCACGCGGGATGCGATCGCTTTGTTGAAATTTATCGATCGTTTTATGCTGCATTCGATGCTGCATGGGAGGATACCTATGATGCCGCGTGGAAGGTCGCAATGGACGCTGCTGAGAGGGCTGTGTTTCTTGCGGCAATGGACGCTGCGAGGCAGGCTGGATTTGATGCTGCAAGTCATGTCATGAATGATTGCCTCGATATCCATTGCCAGCCATAATCGTAACAAGTCGAGTTGCTTAATTCTTCTATACTATGAAAAATTGGTCTAGATCGATACTTTTCCTACTGTGGCTAAGCTACACAGTTATTCTCGGCGCACTTTACTCGCGTCTTCCGCCCAGCCCAGATAACTCAGTATACGATTACATTGGTTGGATTATTTCCCAGGGCGGTACTCTTTATATCGATGCTGCCGACCAAAATTGGCCTGGTATTATGCTAGTTCATACCCTGCCAACGCTGCTGTTCGGAAACACAATCTGGTCGTTTCGCTTATTTGATTACTTATTTCTGCTAGGCACATGCGCCCTTTTATTTGTTTTCATTCGTAGATATTGGGGAACGCTAGCAGGTTTATTGGTTGTGCCAATTTATCAAGCGATGTACGTATCTGAGAATATTTGGTTCGCAGGTCAGCGAGATATTGTAGTAACACCTCTGCTGATAGGGGCAGCATTTTCCCTACTGCTACGCATCGAGACTAATCGTTTAATCTGGTGCATAGTGCAAGGAGTTTGTTTAGCACTAGCGACCTTTATCAGACCAACTCTTTTACTTTTAACCTTGCTTCTGGCTGTAGGAGATATAATTTTGATGCGACAGACAAGACGGAACATTAAAGTTATTGTTTTCGACCACGCGATCGCAGGACTTAGCTTGCTCGCATTATTGGCAATATTAACACTAATTGGTTGGCAAACAGGGGCTTTACAAGAATGGTATAATGTGGCAATCCGCTACAATCTTGAAGTTTATGGTCAAGACTCAACCTCATTGATTGGGATCGTAACTCGTTTGAGCAATTATGCTCTAAAATCGTGGTTTTGGTATATAGCCCTGAGCATTTTGGGGATACTAATTCATTGGCGGACTAAACCGCAACCTACAGTTTTCCTGTTGGCGATCCTCGTCAATACAATTGCTTCAGCCATAGTTCAAGGGAAAGGGTTTGAATACCATTTGGGAGCTATATTACCCTTATTAGCTATCTTTATGGCTCCTTTAGTTGCTACATGTGTGCAAAACCTTTTTAAACGTCCTTCAAAACCCATTAAAACTCTGCTTGCAGGCTTAGTATGCTGCCTAGTGATTCTAGGTCTTGCGAAAAAAATATCGAACAACTTAAATCTACAAATTCAATGGTATTTGGGGAAGGTATCGACTCAGGAGATGTTGGCAAATTACCCGGCTGGAGATGCGTTGAACCTAGCCCAAGCTGTGGAACTATCAGCTTATGTAAAACAAACGGTACCAGAGGATAGGACTGTGCTGTATTGGGGTAGACCTATGGTTATTAATTACTTGTCTGGTAGACGTTCCCCATCGAGATTTGCTAGTTTCGCTTTGCTTGACCAACCAAGAGAATCTTTCAGCCTTTTTAAAGTCTGGGAAGATGAGCTTAAGAATGACTTGATAAATACACCGCCAGAATTAATTTTTGTAGAACCAAACGTGAATGGAGAAGGATATCAAAATATGCCTTCCGAAAAAAAAGAGGCGAGACTTAGCAACGTCGTGCTTGATGCGATCGCAACCAGATACGAATTAGACAAGAAATTTGGGGTAGTAGACGCCTATCGAATTAAACGCTAATCAACTGATGCACGGTTGGCGACTTCTCCGTGTTTAAAGTTAGATGTGCGGATGTGAGAGCAATATGGCTCTGGCACGCAATGCGATCGCGCCTGAGTTGGTGAAAAAGCGATCGCCTGCTCTCAAAATCAGAACAATATAATAAGGCTGTTAACCAAATCATTCCCTATGCTAACGCCGCGATCGCATCCCACTCAACAGGTACTGCTCAGCCTTGCAAGTCAATATCCCGAAATGGATCTCGCTTCAGTAGAGGCTTGTTTGGCCTTTTTAAATGCAACGGCTGAGGTCTACGAAGCATATGAGACGCATTTTGCCAGATATGGTTTATCGATGGGAAAATTCACCATACTGATGCAACTACTCCACGCTGGCGAACAAGGACTTGCACCCTCAGAATGTGCCGAACGGGCTGGAGTAACGCGAGCCACGATTACAGGACTTTTAGACGGACTAGAACGGGATGGTTTGGTGAAGCGCCAACCTCATCCCATAGACAGACGAATGTTGACCGTTCGCATCACCCCCAAGGGACAAGAATTACTGCGTACAATGTTGCCCGATCACTTCTGCCGAACTACAGGTTTGATGGCTAATTTGACGGAAGCTGAAAAGGAAACCCTGATTGGTTTGTTGGCAAAGCTACAAGCTGGAACGCCTGCTTTGCGTAATGCTTAACTCGCTCAAATAAGGGAGCCAAAAAATTTGACTAAGATATTGATTAAAATTTAGTTAGGTGGCATACTATATAAAGCCAAACTAAATTAAGAGCGCTCTAATTGTTGTTGCTAAGTCTCCAATGCGATCGCGTTGGGGATTGAGGGAATATTTGTCTTTTTGCAAAAACGTGGGAGAAAACAATGACCAATCCCTCTATGACGATCCAAGATAAAAAGGATCGGCCTGGAAAGAAACTAACCGGACTGCCAAAACACTGGTTAGTTTCAGCCCATCTGACATCCGGTGCGATTTGGATTGGCACGGCATTTTGCATGGTATTGATTGGATTAAGCAGCTTAAAAATGACCGATGGCGACGAATTGTACGCCTTTAATTTAGCAGTCAAACTGCTAGATGATTTTGTCGTGATTCCGTCTGCGATCGCATCAGTTATAACAGGTACGCTGCTATGCTGGTTAACCGTTTGGGGATTTTTCAAATTTTATTGGGTAATCGTCAAATGGGTAGCAACTTTATTGCTGATTACCTTTGGGTCATTATGGCTTAAACCTTGGGCAGATGCTGCTACATCAATTTCCCAAACAGAACGAATCAAAGCCTTAATTAATCCGCTGTTTATGTTCGATATCAAAGGTGCAACGATTGGAGGTTCGATCGTTGTAGCGAGCCTTTTTCTGATTATTGCTATTTCTATTATCAAACCCTGGGGTAGGCGGGATGTCGCGCGTAAAGCCCAAACATAAGGCAACTACCTAATACCAAATCCGGTATTTTATAGCCCGCGAAGGCGGGCTTTGTTTGTGTAGCCGCGACTTTAGTCGTTCGGCTTATTGTGGGATGGGCATCTTGCCCGTCCCAGCCCATAACCTGAAAGCGATCTTAAAATAAAAGTAAAGAAATATTTCAGGGGTTGGCGTATGAAACGCATTGTTCTGATCGCTGGGTTTGAATCCTTCAACGCTGACTTGTACCGGAAAGCCGCGCAGTTAGCGGCTTCCCGCTGTCCCGAGTTGGATGTGCGGGTGTTTAGCGATCGCGCGATCGCCACCTCACCGCAAGTCGTCGCCGACGCCCTCGAAGGCGCGGATGTCTTCTTCGCCAGTTTAATCTTTGACTACGACCAAGTGATGTGGTTGCGCGAAAGAGTGCAACAAATTCCCATCCGCCTCGTTTTCGAGTCAGCCTTAGAATTGATGAGTTTAACTCAAATTGGTGGCTTCAAAATTGGCGATAAACCAAAAGGAATGCCCAAACCCGTTAAATTCATTTTAGACAAATTCAGCAACGGCAAAGAAGAAGACAAACTCGCCGGTTATATTAGCTTCCTAAAAGTAGGGCCGAAACTCTTAAAATACGTCCCAGTACAAAAAGTTCAAGACTTGCGAAACTGGTTAATTATTTACGGTTACTGGAACGCTGGCGGCACAGATAACGTCGCCGCTATGTTCTGGACAATAGCCGAAAAATATCTGGAATTAAAAGTAGGAGAAATTCCGCCTCCAGTCGAAACCCCCAACATGGGTTTGTTACACCCTGAATATCAAGGATATTTTGAATCGCCGCGCCAATATTTAGAATGGTATCGGCGCAGGTTTGTAGGGGCGGGTTTCACCAATAACCTTACAACCCAAACAGATAACTTAAATAAACCCGCCCCGACTTGCGACCAAGATAGCAGCGGATCGGACAAAAAAGAAGAATTACCAATTACCAATTACCAATTACCAATTACCAGTCCAGTAATTGGAATCTTACTTTATCGCAAACACGTTGTAACCAAACAGCCATATATTCCCAAATTAATTAATTACTTTGAACAAGCAGGACTGATTCCCTTACCTATTTTTATTAATGGCGTTGAAGGACATGTCGCCGTGCGCGATTGGATGACAACTCAATATGAAACAACTCAACGTCAAAGAGGTAATATTGAAACTCCATCTTTATCTAACGAAGCAGTCGAAGTAGATGCCATTGTTTCTACAATAGGATTTCCGCTTGTAGGTGGCCCTGCGGGTTCGATGGAAGCTGGACGCCAGATAGAAGTATCAAAACGTATTTTAACTGCTAAAAATATACCTTACATCGTCGCCGCACCTTTGTTAATTCAAGATATTCATTCTTGGACGCGCCAAGGTATTGGCGGGTTGCAAAGTGTCGTATTATATGCCTTGCCAGAATTAGATGGAGCCATAGATACAATACCTTTAGGCGGTTTAGTAGGAGAAGATATTTATCTGATTCCCGAAAGAGTCAAGCGTTTAACTGGCAGATTGAAAAATTGGATTGAATTAAGACAAAAACCTGCCTCTGAACGCAAAGTTGCCATTCTTCTCTACGGTTTCCCGCCTGGATATGGGGCGGTTGGAACGGCTGCATTATTAAACGTCCCCCGCAGTTTGCTTAAATTACTCCAAGCACTCAAAGAACAAGGTTACACAATCGGCGAATTACCCGAAGATGGAGAAGAATTAATCCGCCGCGTTAAACAAGCAGATGAACCTCAAATTCGCAGCAAAGAAGAACCAGTTATTGACTCGATACTTGATGGAAACGAATACAACACCGTCAATGCCAAAACTCTAGATAAATGGCTGGGTTACCTACTCACAACCCGCATTGAAAAACAATGGAAATCTCTCACAAGCAGCGGCATCAAAACTTACGGAGATGAATATTATATTGGCGGTATCGAGTTAGGAAATATTTGGATCGGCGTGCAACCACCATTGGGAATAGCAGGCGACCCCATGCGGCTAATGTTTGAACGAGATATGACGCCCCATCCTCAATATGCTGCTTTTTATAAATGGTTGCAAAATGATTTTAAAGCCGATGCTGCGATCCACTTTGGAATGCACGGTACGGTTGAATGGTTGCCCGGATCTCCGTTAGGCAATACAGGGTATTCTTGGCCTGATATTTTATTGGGAGATATTCCCAATTTGTATATCTATGCCGCGAATAACCCATCTGAATCTATCTTGGCGAAGCGTCGCGGATATGGGGTGCTGATTTCTCACAACGTGCCGCCTTACGGGAGGGCGGGATTGTATAAGGAATTAGTGGCGCTGCGAGATTTAATCGCGGAATATCGCGAAGATCCGCAAAAGAATTATGCGCTTAAGGAGGCGATTTGTAAGAAGATTGTGGATACGGGATTGGATGCGGATTGTGCGTTTGAGGATGCTAAAAAGTTGGGGATGGCTTTTACGCCGGAGAATGTCCGGATGTTTAGCGCTCATGCATTTAATGAGTATTTAGTCAAGTTGTATGAGTATTTACAAGTGATAGAAACTCGTCTGTTTTCTTCGGGGTTGCATACGCTGGGTGAACCGCCGAATGATGAGGAGTTGGCATCGTATTTTGATGCTTATTTTGGAGAGGAAGAGAACGAACCACAGAGACACAGAGAACACAGAGAAGAGGAAGAAGAGAGGAGGAAGATTCGCGATTTGTTGGGGCAGAATACGGATGAGTTGAGGAATTTGTTGCGGGGGTTGAATGGGGAGTATATTCCACCTGCACCGGGGGGAGATTTGTTAAGAGATGGTGCGGGTGTTTTGCCTACGGGACGGAATATTCATGCTTTAGATCCTTATCGGATGCCTTCTGCTGGTGCTTACGAACGAGGGAGGGAAATTGCGCGGAAAATTATTGCTCAACATGTGGAGGAACATGGGGAGTATCCGGAGACGGTTGCTGTGATGTTGTGGGGGTTGGATGCGATTAAAACTAAGGGTGAATCTTTGGGGATTTTGTTAGAGTTGGTGGGTGCTGAACCCGTCAAGGAAGGTACGGGGCGGATTGTGCGTTATGAGTTGAAATCTTTGGAGGAAGTTGGGCATCCTCGGATTGATGTATTGGCTAATCTTTCGGGGATTTTTCGCGATAGTTTTGTCAATATTATTGAGTTGTTAGATGACTTGTTTCAACGGGCGGCGGATGTTGATGAACCGGAGGAGATGAATTTTATCAGGAAACATGTTTTGGGGATGCGCGAGCAAAATATTCCCAATCCCACCGCGCGTCTATTCTCGAACCCCGCTGGCGATTTTGGTTCGCTAGTAAATGAGCAAGTTACTGATGGAAATTGGGACTCTGGAGAAGAGTTAGCAGATACTTGGCAAAGTCGCAATGCCTTCAGTTACGGCAGAAACGATAAAGGTCAATCTCGCAAGGCAGTTTTAAACCAACTGTTGCAAACTACTCGCCGCGTGGTGCAAGAAATTGATTCGGTTGAATATGGGTTAACCGATATTCAAGAATATTATGCCAATACGGGTGGTTTGAAAAAGGCGGCGGAGAAACAACAAGGTAAGAAAGTTAATGCCAGTTTTGTGGAAAGTTTCTCGAAAGATACAACCCCGCGCAATTTAGAAGATTTGCTGAGGATGGAATATCGCACTAAATTATTAAATCCCAAATGGGCAGATGCAATGGCGAATCAAGGTAGCGGCGGCGCGTATGAAATTTCTCAACGGATGACGGCGTTAATTGGGTGGGGCGGTACGGCTGATTTTACCGATAATTGGGTTTACGATCAAGCGGCGGATACCTATGCTTTAGATGCAGAAATGGCGAAGAAATTGCGCGAAGCAAATCCGGAAGCTTTTCGCAATATTGTCGGCAGAATGTTAGAAGCGCATGGACGGGGTTTCTGGGAAGCCGATCCGGAGAAGTTGCAGAAGTTGCGCGAATTGTATGAATTGACAGATGAAGAATTAGAAGGCGTGACAATTTAATTAGTAGGGTGCGTTAGCGATAGCGTAACGCACCATCTAACTAACTCAAGTTGCTAGTTATGAGGTCAAGCATTTTCGATCCCCCTAAATCCCCCTTAATAAGGGGGACTAAGAATCCGGTCCCCCCCTTTTTAAGGGGGGTTAGGGGGGATCAAACCGACAATATTTGTAACTAGCAACTTGCGTTAACTAGCCAATATTGTTATTCTGAAATCTTGCATCAACGGCATTACCCGCCAGGGATTAAAATCCCTGGCTAATAGCTTAAGTCCTCTCAAGAGGACTGATGAGCAATTTCAGTCCACTTAAGTGGACTTTAGCTATTAGCTGGGAAATTTATTTCCCAGATGGTGAGTGCTTCTCAGCTAGGTATGTTGAGTCAGCCACATCCGAATTTCATTGTTAGTCTTGCCCTTGAAATACGGGGGGTTTTGAATTCCCAAACTCTTAGCTTTATTTACGGCTATGGCAACAAGCTGGGGATTTGGTTGCGTATCAGCTTGCAAATCTTTGTGTAGCTGATAAACCATACTTGCCAGTTCCAAACCATGAGGATGGTCAAGCAACTTTTCTAGTAACCCTAAAGGGTCACGAGACACTTTTTGATTCATAAATTCTCCCTAAGATTCTAGGAAACGCTACAAGGTTTTACGAGGTGAAAACAAAGCTTTACTTTCAAGGGCTGGTACTCCTTGAAGCTAATCGCTAAGTAATATCAAAACTACAGTCAATTTGCGACAACAGTCAAATACCAAAAAGAGCAATTTAGCAGCATTTTTTGCTAAATATGCCGCTAAAATGCCCTTATAAAAATTTTTTCACCTTGTAACGCCCAATAACAGCTTAAAGCTGCTGATTTCTAAGTACCAGTTAGAAAGTCAGGTATAGGGAGTTAAATTTATTTCACTGTACTAGCGGGGATTGAATCCCTAATAGGGATTGTATCTCAAAATCACCATTGACAACAACGGTTGACAACGGTTAACCACAATTTACTATCTGTCAAGGTGATGGTTGTAATCAAGTTAAATATTTCCAGTAAAATAAGGACAAATTTTATTTTCAGAGTGTGCGCGATCGCAACCTACCGCTCATGCAATACTGGGAAGACATGCGATCGCGCGTGCTGGAGGCATATCGCACCCTACCCCATATCTCAACTGCCGTAGTCTAGCCGCAAATTTTCAGATCTGAAAATTCAAATTCAGAAACTACCCCCATAACACAACTGCCGCAACAGACTGACCGACTGCGGCAGTCCTTGATTTATCAGCGTTTCCAGATACTCATCAGGCGTTTTCGGTGGATTTCTTAGCCGCAGCCGTTGTGTTTGGGCGGCTTGGCAAACTGCGTCGGAATTAAGGTCAAGCAAGCGTAAGATAAATCTATCGGGGTGTATTGCTCTAATGTTGTATGGTGCAAGAATCTCGTTAGGAAAATCACTCAAGTTAAAAGTGACAATGAAACCCGCTTGACAACGAATTGCCGCTGCAAAAACATGACAATCGTCTGGATCTGGAAGCTGCAATTGTGGAATTAATTCTTCATAGTCTGTGACCAAACAATTTTTAACGTGTGCATTCATCAAATTTTTGGTTCTTGTAACCTGTTCCAGCGTCAGATCTGGACGGTTTTGCAGTACATTTCTCATCCATTCCGAGTGTATTTCCTCTGTCCAACGAGCCTCAAACACAGAGGTAAGTGCTAGCTCAACCAAAAAATCCCGCAGAGGTGCTGAATACAATACATTTGCATCATAGACAACAATTAAATCTGTCATAGTTTAATCGTACAGACCCATTGCTTGGGATTCAGCAACCAGTTCATCCATGATTTGATTGCGTCTCGCATCATCCTGCTTTTTATACTCAATTACATCTTGGTAGCGCATCAGGTGAATGTTATCTTCTATCTTGTAAGGAATTTTGCCAGAGTTCATTAAATCCCATACTTGATGACGGCTAATACCCAAAATGTCGGCGGCTTGATAGTCTGCGAGTTCTTTTGTATACGGTTTAATTTTAACCGGGTGTTCCATCCCCGTATGTACTAAAATCTCCACTAATAGTTGCATGACATGAGCCGGAATTTCTATTGTTTTTCCGTTCGTTTCATCTTCCATCAGTTTGATGGTGCAACTGCCTGATCGATTTTCTAAATAAGATGCCAAAATGTGGCTACTCTCTAGTGCCATAGCCGCTTCTGCTTCGGTTGGTAAAATCGGGTCGCCAATTCGATAATGAGGAAGTTTCATATTAATTTGCTGCCAAATTCTAGTGAGCGATCGCAATCATTTTAGCAAGTATACGTGCTATACAACTGCGATCGCGCAGCTAGCCCTTGGCATATCGCTACGATCTTAGAAACCGGGTTTCTGCGTGGATCTCTGCTTATCAAACAACGATTTTTCAAAGAAACCCGGTTTCTGTGCGTGCCGCGATCGCAGGAGGCATATCGCTACGATCTTAGAAACCGGGTTTCTGCGTGGATCTCTGCTTATCAAACAACGATTTTTCAAAGAAACCCGGTTTCTGTGCGTGCCGCGATCGCATCCAAAATTAGCACGCGATCGCCCCAATCCGCTTAATGATTCACTAGAACCTGATTCGGCGAGTCAAAATACTCATCACCTCACCAGAACCGGGTGCAGGTAACAAGGGACTCCACTCGTGAATTTGAGCAAATCGAACGACATAAAGCGTGCGAATTGTAGAAGTGACTCCTCTGTGGGAACCAATTACCAAAACCCGCACCACTTCGTAATCATCCGTTCCAGCTAGCAAACTGTCCGCAGTTTCTAGCGGCACAAAGGGGAAATTTCCTGATTCGAGATCGGTCTGTAACATGGTTTATGTGCCTCCTGTAGGTATGTCTATGGGTGGTAAAGTCGCGCTTTGGGTCTGGTTCACCCTTGGCGCGGCGCTTTT
Organism: uncultured bacterium; assembly: GCA_964463555.1. Taxonomy (GTDB): domain Bacteria; phylum Cyanobacteriota; class Cyanobacteriia; order Cyanobacteriales; family Aerosakkonemataceae; genus Microseira. The sequence goes on along the minus strand of CAYXCW010000103.1, from coordinate 13,959 downwards.
TTGATTGTGGTAATAGACTAGCACGATATCGCGATATACATATATCTCGATAATACTTCTTCACAAAAGTAGAGTGGAATAATAGAACAGAAGTTGCTACATCAACACATCGCTACCGTGACTTACAAAAAGAAAGATCCTAATTACGGCATGGTCAGGGGGTTTGTACCGCAAGACTTGCTCAGAAAGTTTAAAATCTACTGCATCGACAATGGATTCGATTACAGCGAGGGGTTAGAAAACGTGCTGCGCGAGTACTTTGAATGGAAAGAGCAACAAAGGAAGTAGCGGATGATATCCGACGCACAGCTGTTGCTTTGGGGTGAGCGATCGCATCCTACCCCTGTAACACAACTCCCCCAGCATATCAACCGACTGCGGGAGTTTTTCGTTTATTAATTTCAAAATCTCAGATTTAACATTATAAAAATTTTTTTAACTCACCCTTTTGAGGTACGTATTATTTGTTACCACACTTGTGTGTCACAAGAAAAAGCGACTGGTAACAAGCTTTCTCAAAAGTTAAATTCATAGAGAACTGCATTGGTGAAATTAAAACATTACTCTAGCCAATTGTGGGGAACAAACCCGAATGCTATTGATTCTATCTCTTGTAGAGTTACACGCTACAGGTACTGAAAGGCCAGCGGCTGAGGGGTGGTTATTTAATTAGATTTAATAGGAGTATTATCGTGGTGAATCAACCTCGTGGAATTTGGATTTGGAATTTAGCAAAAATTCGCAGCAATTATCTAGAACGGCTAGTCAAATGTCAAGTTCAGCGAGTTTATCTCAAAGTTTTTGATGGTAAATTTCAAGGGAGATTGCAACCCACATTTTGGGATTGGCAATGTTCGGCTGAAATCGTTCAAGAATTCCAATCCCAAGGGATTCAAGTTTATGGATGGGGATATCACTACGGCACTGCTGATGTTGACGAACAGGTAGCCAAAGTTAAACAAGCGCTTGCCTGCGGACTTGATGGTTATATCCTCGATGTAGAAGAAGAAGTTAAAGACAGAAGCACTCACCCAAATGTAGAAAAGCTTCTTGCTACTCTGCGTCCATTAGTTAAAGAAGGAACGCTCGGATATACCAGTTTTGGACATCCTGGATTTCATCCTAACGTTCCTTGGAAAATGTTGGATGAGTATTGCGATATTGCTTTACCTCAAATCTATTTTGAAAAATTCAATTTCTTACTGACGAATTCAGAAGAAGTTAAGGCTTGTTTGGATGCTCACAAACGGCTTGGTTTGACTAAAGCAATTCTGCCAATTTGGAGTTCCGAAAGCGATGCAACAAAACCCGCAACGGCAGCAGAACTTCAAGATTACCTGAATAATTTTCCTGGTTCGTCAATTTGGCGCATTCCTGATGTAGGCAAGCGTGGCGAAGCGTGGAATTTAGTCTATTCTGACTTTGAATTACCAACTCTCAGCCGTTTTCTGCGTCTAGGTAGTAAAGGGGAAGATGTTCAAGCACTGCAAAAAGTTTTGAATGCCAGAGGGTTTAATGCCGGAACAGTAGATGGAGATTTTGGCCCTAAAACCGAAGCGGCTGTTATAGCATTTCAAACCGAAGCCAATCTTACTGTAGATGGGGTAGTTGGCGAACAAACTTGGACAGCGCTTGGTGGTAAGTTTAAAGCAGCTCAGTTAGTCAAGTTTGGCGATTTATCTGCAAGCGAAAAGCAAAAAGTAGAAGCTGGCTTTTTCTTCCCGCCTACATTCGGCAACCGATACGCAAATCCATCCAATTCTAACCCTAAAGAATGGAGCGGAAATCCTGGACAACGAGCGCGGTATATTCAAGACGCCGATATGCCTGTTATTGCCGATTCAGAATCTCGTTCTGCCGATCAAATTCGTGCAGTAATTAACTACTTCAACGTGGAAGATTCTGGGAATAAACGTTTTTGGCCTGACGGAAGTGTTACCTGCTGCAATATATTTGCCAGGGATGTTATGCGTTGTCTGCGCGCGCCTTTAACTCACTGGGTTGGAGAAAAAGAGCAAGATGCAAATGCCATGTTTGACTGGTTAAATAACCCGGCAAATGGATGGCGTAAAGTTACTGCAACCGCAGCAACGGAAGCAGCAAGTAAGGGAATTCCGACTTTGGGCTGTTGGAAAAATCCGCGAGGAATTGGACATATCGTTGTAGTTCGTCCTGAGCCAGGGGAACCAAACAATCCTCGCATTGCTCAAGCTGGTGCAATTAATTTTGCTAATGGTTTGGCAACAAAGGGATTGAGTCCTGCCAAAGGAAGGTTTACCTACTTCGTTTATGGCTAATTATAGAAACCGGGTTTCTCTACAGAAACCCGGTTTCTGACCAAAGAAACCGGGTTTCTATGAAAAATCGTTTATGGTAACGAGAGAGCGCAGCAAGAAACCCGGTTTCTAATTCCGAATTTTTTACCATCCTTGCCGTTCAACTAAATCGATGCAGAGTTGATTTACTGCCTCTTTATCTACTCCTCTGGGCAAGGTAGATTTTGTATAAGCAACATCTAGTCCGTTATACAGATCTGAGGCAATCTTCATTACGGCTTCGTAGCTGTAATCGCCATTTTTAATCGCTAATAACTCGCTGGCATCTCCGGCTTCTCGGCGGTCAACTATCACGTTTCCTGTCTCTAAGATTTCTATTCCTGTCCGCAAAAGCCGAATTGCTTGCATCGCGAACTTACAATCGTAACCGACTTTTGCTTCCATTGCTGCTCTAGCTGGGTTGCGATTTTTTTTCCATTGTTGGTAGTTGTCGTATTCGCGGCAAGCGCTGTTATATTTCTGGCTTTTTTGCAACAGTTTGATGAAGTCTTTTGAGCTATTTGTTAGTTTTTGGGTATAATCGAGCGTTTCTTCTGGAAGCGGGTATTGTTTTAATACTCCTTTGTAGTCGATTTCAGCCATCAATAGGTTATAAAGCTCTTCGGATTCTGAGAGAAATTGGATGCGATCGCGTATCAACAAATACAGGTATTCCAAAAATGAATTAATATCAACTAACCCCAGAGGTTGATTTGGTTCTAATCCGAAATCTTCTGGTTTTGGCTTTTCTTGAGGCGGATCTAGTAACCATCGGCGGTGCGATTCTAGTTTCTTGATTTGAGCATATCCATATCCTGCATAAGTATGCTTGACTTTCTTAGACAAAAATATGTGTCGCTGTTGTTGTAAGATTCTGCCAATTTCGGTTAGATGCACGTAGTCTTTAAACCACAGCAACTCTAGAATGTTCGGGTTATTATCGGCAGATAATTCTAAAAACTTCCTCAACTCATAGATACAAGTGTCTCTAGCTAAATAAGAAAAGTTTCCTGGTTCGTCCGTCCATCCTCTATCTTTTTGTTCAATTTTCTCAAATCCCAGATAGTAAGGTTTGCTCGCAATAAAAACGCCGCGATAGTCGTAATCCGATGTTTCTGTCGCTAATCCATAACCTCTAGAACCTGTCAAGGCAATCAGAATTGTTCTGTTTTCAACTTCTAGGCGGTTCATAATTTGGTAATTGGTAATTGGTAATTGGTAATGATGTAGGGGCGGGTTTTACCAATCAATCTACGGAATCGCTAAATATTTTGTTAAACCCGCCCCGGGCGATGTTTATTTCTATAGAACAGGACTTACGCAACTGTCACAATCGGTGCTTGGTGCGTGACGCTAATGAAGTCTCATTACTACGTTCAAATATTCTCGCCGCGTCACGCACCCTACAGAAAAATATGCCAGTTGGCTAACTTTTATAGAACTTTTGAAGTTACGCCAGCTATTTTTGCTCAGAGAAACCTCCCCAGGTAGAAGAAAATCTTTACCTGTTTCTTAAACAGAGAGCATCAGAAGCTTAATTTATAATACATAAATAATACACGAATGTCAAGGGGGAGAATAAGGAATGCGATCGCATAGCGTGCCGGAGGTATTTCGCAAGCTATTTGAACGGATTTTAAAAGTAGCGATGTCCAATAATGAGCTAAGTCAACTGTCAACTGTCAACTGTCAACTGTTGACGCAGTTTCATCGCATGAAAAATACTTAAAACATCGTGCGTCCATTTAGGTAAAATCAACGTCATGGCGATTTCTTCAATTGTGTGAACAATCCCGGCAATTATTGCCAGCCACAGGGTTAATCCAGCATAATCAAACCCAAATAAACCAATCGTGGCGATAAACAACGTAATGCCCCAAAATTTGGCTGAATAGGTATGATAGGAAGCGGGTTTTCCATATTTGGCTAAATTCACTATCCACCAAATTAATTGGGCGAATGCGATTAAACTTAATGGAGTTGAGAAAGCGATAATTTTATCGGCATGGACTAACCACGCGCTGATGCAAATACATAAATAAAGAATCACATCTGCCCAACTATCAGATTGCCGCAATTTTGCATTGCTGACACCAATTCGACGGGCAATGACGCCATCGAAGATATCCGAGAAAAAGGCATAAGCATATCCCAGAATAAACCAAATACTGGTGCTGCCATCAATCGCATCCCATAACAGTAAAGGACTGATAACGAAGCGCGTGTAAACGAGAAATTGGGGCAGGAATTGCAGCAATGAAGAATTTCTGTAAACTGGGGTTTCCATGTTGGGCAACAAGTATCTATATCCCCAGTTTTGCTGGTGTTTTGAGTCAAATAGGGTAAGTGCGTGCCAGTTGTTAAAAAGTCTACCGGCGGTTTCTAGTGAAGAGGAATACCCATAAGGCAAATGCTAACCCACTGGCTGCGATCGCAATTAACGGGAAGTTCATTTGGCGAATGGCGATCGCAACGAATGCCCAGACAAACACCAACGGGAAAGCGACATCGCGACGCTGGGCAATGATTATAGCGGCGATCGCTCCCGCTATAACCAGCACGATCGCTGCCCACACTTCGGGAGTGATGCCCCAACCATTCCAGTTTACGCTGTAGAGTGCGATCGCTACATTCACAATCGTCGCGACGCTAATCCAACCAAAATAGATACTCAAGGGAATATGTATCCACCATTTATCATTTCTAGATACTCGTTCTTTGCCAACTCCCAAGCGCACATATATCAGCATCAACGGGATTAAAATTCCCAGCATCGCTAGGAGGGAAAGCACAAAGAATCCATACTGAAACAGAAACACCCAAGCAATCTGACAGATACTCGCAATTGTTATCAGATATCCGATTTTGAGCAGGTGAGGATTGCGTCTTTGATCTGGCAATCCTTGGTAAATTCCAAAGCTAATCAATCCTAGATAAATCAGTCCCCAAATGGCAAAGGCATAATTAGCCGGGGTGATTAGTATATCTCGAAATGTTGTATTGGAGATTTCGCCTATGGTTACTCCGTTGGGTGGATTGATATTGGTATAGACGTTGATACCAAGTGCGGCAAGGATAGCGCCTAAATTTATCCCTTGCCGGATAGTATCCGAGTTGAAACGTTGCGTAATGTTGTTCATATGCGTTTTTGGGTTTTTGCTATTTATCTTTTAATTCTTTTATAATGCAAGTTATTATTTCAAGTTGGCATAACATCATCAAGTCGCAGTTTTAAATTAGGAAATAGATAAGAATAAATAGCATCTCCCAAGCGATATTGTTGCTGCTGGTACGCACCATTAACTAAGCTGCAGACTGTGAAAGTCGGTTGTTTTGGATTGCCGATAAATTGGAAACCACCCAAGCCTCTAAAATCCACAATCCAATATTCGGGAATATTCAATAAAGCATATTCTTCCACTTTTCTGGCATAATCATCTTGCCAATTGGTGCTAACGACTTCAGCAACCAGCTTAATGGTATTACCGTTACAGATAGCTGGTTCTTTTTGCCACAGTGGTTCACTACTTAGTTCTGCTTTATCTAAAACAACTACGTCAGGACGCAGCGCTGTGGCTTCAGCATATAATGGTTTTATCAAACAAGTTTTTGGCACTAACCAGTTGAAATTATTCCGAAAAATTTCTACATAGATTCTACCCGCAATACTCCCGGCAACAGCTTCGTGAGGGCCAGTAGGTTCCATGTCTCTTAGTTCTCCGTCAATTAATTCATAGCGCGCATTATCTCCATATTGGGCGATAAACTCCTCAAAGTTAAGTAGTTTGCGTGGGGTGTAGGTCATTTGTCATGCTTTCAGGAGACTTAACTTAATTATAAAGCGGTCGGGGCGGGTTTAACGATATCAGAAACCGGGTTTCTTTTTAGATCTCTTTCCTCGAGCAACAATTTTTCACAGAAACCCGGTTTTTTTGCCCACAGGTTATTGGTAAAACCCGCCCCGAAAAATTTTTATGTGGTCGAAGGGGTTACAGAATCTGGCTTTTAGTTATGATTGCAATATTATTTTATGATAATTGATTGAAAGAAACCGGATTTCTCTAACAATATCTTCCTCAAAAAGCCGACACCCTTAAGGGTGTGGCTATACAAACAAAGGCTGCCTCCGCAGCCTGCAAAAATTTTAGCCCACGTAGGTGGGCTTTGTTTGTGTAGCCCCATGCTT
>CAYXCW010000103.1:2096-7358 GCA_964463555.1 uncultured bacterium | reverse complement strand
ATGCTTTAGCATGTGGGCGTTGCAGAAAATTGGCGAAGGTATGATCTAAGAAACCCGGTTTCTGGCGCGACAGATTAAGGTGATGGGGCGCTAGTAGAAGGGGTTACAGAATCTTGCTTTTCAGATGCCTCCGCCGCCTGCAAAAATTTTAGCCCACGTAGGTGGGCTTTGTTTGTGTAGCCCCATGCTTTAGCATGTGGGCGTTGCAGAAAATTGGCGAAGGTATGATCTAAGAAACCGGGTTTCTGGCGCGACAGATTAAGGTTATGGGGCGCTAGTAGAAGGAGTTACAGAATCTTGCTTTTCACCGGCAAAGAATTTCTGAGTTATCCAACTGGTGAGGATGTGAGATAACAAACCCATTGGGCCTGCAAATAGGGATAATGCGAGAGAATGGGTAGTAAATACTCCGGTTTTTTGTCCTTCCCAATAAATCCAGCGACCGATAAATAAATCCATCACTAAAAAGTGAATCCAACCCGTTGCGGTGACAGTTTCACTGCTAAATGCTTTGGCAAGATCGGACAATTGGGGACTCGATAGGGCTTGAGCATTTTCGGGTGTAATTGAAGTAGCAAATAAATAAATGTACAGTCCTGCCAGCGCCACAAATGGCAGATAAGATTCCATGATTTTGCGGGTAATTCCCCAATTGGGCAGGATAATCATTAAAGCCCAAAAAGGTAATACGAAGATGTTAGCGATGTCGAACAGTTGAGAAATCATTCTTTAGAGTGGTAATTGGTAATGGGTAATTGGTAATGGGTAATTGGTAATGATATCAAGTCTTTTAGCAAAGGTTGTGTATCGTTTTTGACGGGAGTAGGGGCGCGTTTTACGAGAGATACTTTGCTACTAGCGCCAAGTATAAGTAAACCCGCCCCGCTTTTTGCTACCGATGCAACCGGACATGATACGAGTCATTCGTTGATTGTTGGTTTTCCTCCAATCGCCCATGACCAATTACCAATTACCCATTACCCAATTTATTGTTGTGCCATTTGCCGAAATGTGGCAATGGGGATGGCCCAACTTAAGGCTTCCATTTGCTGGTAGAGTTTTCGCGAGGGGACGCTACCGTCGGCGAAGGTGTATACGTCTATACCTTGGGGTGGGAATTTCAGCCTGCCGTTAATGCCGATTAATTGTCCGTTGGCGTCTAAAACTGGGCCGCCGCTCATACCTTGTTCGATTTCGTTGGTGTATCCTAGCTGGTAGCCTCTGGGAAGACTTCGATCTGCAATCATCCCCACTTGTCCTCTGGTGAGGCGATACGCCCTCAGTCCCCAATTGCGCGTATCTTCGATGTTGTTGGAGTTCACCCAGTACCAATTGGGATATCCTGCTGCGTAGACTTCATCGCCAATCGATAGGTTATTCGAGTCGCCGAATTCTGCCACTTGATAGGACTGGTTGCTGTTAAATTGGACTATGGCTAGATCTAAATCGCCAAATTGACGCGATCGCATCCACTGACCATTATGGGTGCGTCCGTCTGCCGTTAATACTGTGTATTTATTATCGCTTCGACCAGAGACGACGTGATCGTTGGTCAAAACCGTGTATGTATTGCCTCTGCGCCCCACGATCGCTCCCGATCCCGAACCCGGATTTGTAATAATTCGCACCGTTACTTCTCTGGCAATTTCTGATACCGAGTCTCCTGCTATTCCTCGGTTTTGAGCAACTTCGGCGGGGAGATGAGATGGGGTAGTTGCGAGAGAACATAGCTGATGCAGCAACAAATATGTCGAGATAAAAAGTAAAAAAGTAACGGCAAGGGTTGCGAGCTTTTTCCGCCGATGCCAAGTTCTTACTCTGCTGATAGCCCTCACCAAAAATTGACCCAAACCCAGATAAATTGAAGATAGCTTCACGGTGACTTTTGCACCCTCCCACAAGAATGCTGACTTCAAAATTTTAAAGCCAATCTGGAGATTTTTAACACTCTCCGGATTGGCTTTTGGTAATGGGTAATTGGTAATGGGTAATTGGTAATTGTCAGGATTTCACAGTCTTTTAACCCAATTAACAATTACCTATTAGCTATTACCAAGCAAAGGCTATGCAAGCGTTTTTGGCAAGAGTAGGGGCGGGTTTAAAAGCCCCCCTTGGGAAGGGGGGTTTGGGGGGATCGCTTTTATAACTAGCAACTTGTGCTATTAAATACCTCCATCTACGGGGCGAGATGGGCGAATTGGGGTGGGACGAATTGGAGTAACGGGGGCGGGACGAACTGGGGCGGGACGAACTGGGGCGGGGGTTTCTTCTTCATCATCATCAAGCATACTAAAGGCTTGATTGACGGCATTGTTTAAACTGTAGTAACCGCGTCGCAATCTGGGTGTGCTAACAGAAGAACTACCAGGGGCAAAAGAAACGATCGCATCGCCAGATCCGGTGACGCCAAATTGCAGTAAGCGTTGCAGGACTGTATCGGGATTGGTGGCGTTACGACTGTCTAAGGTGAACAGGAGATTTTGGGAATTACAACCCGTGCGATCGCTATTCACATAACAAACAACGGGAAGGCGATTCACTCTACCAGTTGTTAGCAGTAAATTCCGCAAGCGTCCGCCATTTTGAGCGGTGGCGTTATTCAATCTTTCTGTTACTAAATTGCAGCGTTGTTCGGGAGTATAATCGCGTCCAAATTCTCTAGTTCTCCAAACAAAAATGGGGGCGGTGCGGCGTCCGTTGCGTTCGGCAATAGTGGCAAAGTTTCCACCGGAATTCACGCAATAAAATGTTGTACCAGTATCGCTGAGTTGAACGTCATCGCGAACATCTTCGCCAACGCGAACTTGTGCCGAAGCGGTGGATGCGATCGCGCCAGATAAAGCTAAACTTGACACTAAAATTGCAGCGAGCGATTTAAAGTTCATGGAAATTGCCTCGAATTGCAGTTACTTTAAGGGTAAAATTGCGCGGGTGCTTTGCACCTCATCCAGTTGTACTATTTGACAAGAGGATGGAAAGAAATGTTCCTGAGTTTTTTTCGCTCCGAGGCAGAGCCTCCCTCCCCAGCCCGAGGCAGAGCCTCTACACTCTCGTTCCCAGGCTCCAGCCTGGGAACGAGTAATGGGAGGCTCCTGCCTCCCGAGTAAGCTCAGATACGATACGGATACCCTAATTTCTCAATAACCGCAAACCGCTGAGGGTTACCAAGACTGTAGAACCTTCGTGTCCGATGACACCGAAGGGGAGGGTGATATTACCGGCGAAGTTGGCGACTAATAGCAGGACAATAAAACCGAGGGCGAAGGCGATATTCTGTTTGACGATAACTTGAGAGCGACGACCTAAACGAATTGCCTGCTCTAATTTTTCCAGTCTATCTGCCATTAAGACGATATCGGCGGTTTCTAGGGCGATGTCGCTACCAGCTGCACCCATTGCAATTCCGACGCTAGCAGCAGCGAGGGCGGGTGCGTCGTTAACGCCATCTCCTACCATTGCGACGTTTTTATACTGCTTTTGCAAGCGGCGAATGACGGAGACTTTATCTTCGGGTAATAGTTCGGCGTAAACTTGGTCTACATTTAGCTGTTGGGCGACGCTTTGGGCTGTGCTGTGGTTATCGCCGGTAAGCACGATCATTTGTTCGACGCCTAGCTGTTTCAAGCGTTGGATGGTTTGGGCGGCTGTGGGGCGAAGCGTGTCTGCGATCGCTATTATCCCCAAAATTTCCCCCGCTGCTTGTACCCAGACTACGGTTTTGCCTTCTGATTCTAGTTGGGTAATGGGTAATTGGTAATCGGTAATTGGTAATGTTGTTTGCTCGAGTAAGTTAGCTTTACCGACGGAAATCGCAATTCCATCGACTTCGCCTGTAATCCCAAAACCAGGCAGCGCTTGCACGTTGGTAGCGGGTGGTAATTCTAAATTTCTCGCTTTGGCAGCTTGCACAATCGCTTGTCCAATCGGATGTTCCGAATAAGCTTCTAACGCTGCTGCTAACTGCAATAGGCGATTTTCTACTCCTTCTTCCTTGTCTCTCCCAAAGACGGGGATTATCTGTACAACCTGCGGCTGCCCTGTCGTCAGGGTGCCGGTTTTGTCGAAAGCGATCGCTCTCACTCTCCCCATATTTTCCAACTGGGCGCCATTTTTGAATAAAATCCCGTGTCTCGCCCCGTTGGCAATTCCTGATAGCAGCGTGGGCATAATTGCTGCCATTAACGCACAGGGAGACGCCACGACGAGGAAAATCAACGACCGATAAATCGTTGTTTCCCAATCCCATTGCAGTAAGAATGGTGGCAGAATTGCCAGCAGTATCCCGGTGAAGACGATTACTTTGGCATAACCCCGCTCAAATTTGGTCAGAAATTGCTGGGAGGGGGGTGCTTCTGTTTGAGCTTGCTGGACTAATTGGATGACGCGCTGGATTAAACTGCTAGTTGGGGGTTTGTGGAGGCGGAGTGCGATCGCGCCATTGCCATTAATTGTCCCACCAAATACTTCATCGCCGATGGTCTTTTCTACAGGTAAGGATTCCCCCGTAATTGAAGCTTGGTTAATCGTACTGTAGCCTTCAGCAATAATACCGTCGGTGGGAATCAATTCTCCCGGTTTAACTAATACGATATCGCCAACTTTTAATTGCGCGATCGGCAGAATCTTTTCTTGTCCGTGCAGTATCGCCCGCGCTGTATCTGGCGTCAAACTCATCAGGCTGCGGATGCTGCGCTCGGTGCGTTTCATCGCATAGCCTTCGAGTGCGCCGCTAATGGCAAAAATTAAAATCAGCACCGCCCCATCAATGATTAGATAGTATTCCCGCCGCCACAAACCCAAGGCAGCCGCACCTAAAGCTGCCACAATCATTAACAGGTCTACATCTAATTCTTTTTCTTCAATTAAGGTAGTCAGTCCCTCGCGGGCGCTTTCGTAACCGCCTATCACATAAGCGACGGGTAGAAGTATTAAAGCCAATCCAATCCAGCTAAACTGGAGTGCTAGCCAACCCAGGATTAAGAATACACCGCAAATCACAGCCGCTAAAGCCTCTGGATGCGAGTTGAGTAGTTGTTGCAGTGGTCGGGGAGAGAAAGTATTCTGAGCCATAACAGTTTTGCTAATGGGTTATGGGTAATGGGTAATGGGTAATCGACTTACGGGCGAAGATCGGAGAAACCGGGTTTCTGGCTGCGATCTTCGTTATTAAAGCGACGATGTTTCATAGAAACCCGGTTTCTTTGCGTCGGGCGAAGATCGGAGAAACCGGGTTTCTGGCTGCGATCTTCGTTATTAAAGCGA
>CAYXCW010000103.1:0-1996 GCA_964463555.1 uncultured bacterium | reverse complement strand
GGCTGCGATCTTCGTTATTAAAGCGACGATGTTTCATAGAAACCCGGTTTCTTTGGGTCGGGCGAAGATCGGAGAAACCGGGCTTCTGGCTGCGATCTTCGTTATTAAAGCGACGATGTTTCATAGAAACCCGGTTTCTTTGCGTAGTCTTGCGATCGCGGCGATCGCCAATTACCCATTACCAATTACCCTAAACCTTGACATTAGTGTTAAAGTCAAGGGTGTATTTTAATTCAGGGTTATCGGAGTATGGCTCTCGAACTGAAAGTCCCGTCAATTGCCTGTACTGGATGCATTGACACGATTACTAAAGCTGTAATGGAACTTGACTCATCTGCCAGCGTTAAGGGCGATGTGCAAGGGAAATCCGTCTCGGTGGAAACGACTGCATCGGAAGACGCGGTGAAAGAGGCGATTACTAAAACGGGTCATACCGTAGCATAAAAAGAAGGGGGAAAGGGGAGAAAGGGGGAAAGGGGAAACATGGGCAGCGAGGAATAGATATTTGGTAAAAGTGCGTCTGTGGGAATCGAGTTTGACAATATATCTCATGCTTTAGCTTTTCCAAATCCCTTTTCCCCTTTCCCCTTTCCCCTTTCCCCCCTTTCCCCTTTTTCCCCTTTCCCCCTTTCCCCTTTCCCCCCTTTCCCCTTTTTTCCCCTTTCCCCCTTTCCCCCTAATCTCCCAGGGTGATGTTAGCAGGATATCTCACCATCAAACAATTAACAGAGGCAGTTGGCGGTGATATTACGCCCCGGATGGTGCGGCACTATCATCAAATTGGGTTGTTGCCTTCGGCACGGCGATCGCATTCTAACTATCGCCTTTATACTGAAGCCGATGTGCTGCGCTTGCGGCGGATTGTGGCGCTGAAACAACAAGGATTTCATCTATCGCACATTCACAAGTTGCTGCAAACCGAAGCAGGCAACTCTGAGGAATTAATGGCGCAACTGCAAAAACAATATCGCGCCATCGTTCAACAGTTAACAAATTTGCGCCAAACTGCATCGGCGTTGGAAGGATTGCTAGGACGCGATCGCTCGTGTCAAATTATCCAGGCAAATGCGATCGCTCAACTCCGACTTTTGGAAGTGGAAACCCAAGATAGCATGGGACAGTTAGCCAAGTTATGGGATAATTTGGACGCCGCTACTCACGCTCATCCCGAAAGTTTTGAGGAATCTTTGCAACAATTATTGCCCGATTTATCCGGGCGATCGGAAATAGAAATATATTTACTTTCCCAATTAGTTTTAGCTTGTGGGGATGTGAGTTTGGTTCAATTTGTTAGGGTGGGAGAGGGAGCGATCGCATCTTCCCGCCACGCGCTACAAACTAATTGCCAAGTCGTAGCCGACGTTCCACCTGTCCTGGCAGCTTTAGATAAAACTAGATTAGCTCATCTCCAATGTCCCGTTGAAACTTTAATAAATGACCCCCACATTAGTACCGCCGCCGAAGCAGAACGAGAATTTTGGCACGATCAACAATGGCAAGAAAAATTACAGCAACTCTCCCCTGGTTGTATTTTAGTCGTCGGATATGCCCCATCAGTTTTAATGTCTGCTTGCGCCGCAATTGAACAACAGCAATTGCAACCAGCTTTAATTATTGGAATGCCGATTGGTTTTAGTCACGCCCCTGCTGCCAAGCGCAGATTAATCCGTTCTGGCGTGCCATTTATTACCACTGAAGGCACTTTAGGCGGTGGATTGTTAGCCGCAGTTGCCCTCAATGCTTTAGTTGAATCTTTAATTGAAAAGCCAGATTGTCACTGTTATTTGAGTTAGTATTAACGCAAGTTGCGAGTTATGCAATATTTGCTAAAAAATCGCTTAATCAGCGGGAAAACTCCCTTAAACTATCTTAAGCCCCCCTTGGCAAGGGGGGTTGGGGGGGATCGGTTTTATGCTTAAAGATCCAGGCTTTCAAGTTGAGCCATTTGCACTTAAGCCCCCCTTGGCAAGGGGGGTTGGGGGGGATCGATTTTATG
>CAYXCW010000102.1:0-27547 GCA_964463555.1 uncultured bacterium | reverse complement strand
GTAACGTCTCTACAGCCAGAAATTTATTTCTGTTGGCTCTGGTGCAAGATGTGAGCAGATAAATCCGTCCCTAGTTTGATGCTATATTAGCAATTAGCAATTAGCACCTTGCTTTATTTAGCCAACTTGCTTTATTTAGCCAACTCCCGCTCAATTGCCGCAATCAATTCTGCCGAATCAGGAGCGACGCCGCTCTTAAAATGGGCAACAATTTCGCCTTGTTTGCTAATCAAAAACTTCTCAAAATTCCAGGAAACTTCACCTTTTGATGTGGCTGCTTTGGTTAGGGTTGCATAAAGCGGGTGCTGTTGCGTACCTCTGGCATGAACTTTATCAAACAGTTCAAAGCTGACACCGTATTTACGAGTGCAAAACTGTTGAATTTCTGCATTGCTTCCTGGTTCTTGCGCCCCGTAATCGTTGCAAGGAAACGCCAGAATTCTCAATCCTGCATCTTGATACTTTTGATTTAACTTTTCTAGTCCTGCATATTGGGGAGTATAGCCGCAGTAAGAAGCCACGTTGACAATCAAGAGTACTTTCCCGGCATACTCTGATAGTTGCTTATCTTCGCCACCGATTGTCTTGACAGCGATGTCAAAAACTGCATTGCTCATTGGATGATTATTTTTAGCTGCTAGGTTCTTGAATAATTATATCTAGCTAGTTTTGAATTCAGCTAATTGTATTTTACTTTGGTCGAGCGAGGTTGTGGGTGCGGCTGGGAGTGAAGCGATCGCATCTCGCCCTATCTAATTGTAAACCAAACAACAGCTTTAGTTCTATTAACCAGCGTCCTTTCACTTAGAGAAATCTTAGTATTTAACTGAAGTTGCTAGTTATGAGGTCAAGCATTTTAGCTCCCCCTCGCATCCCCCTTGACAAGGGGGACTTTGAATCCGGTTCCCCCCTTATGAAGGGGGGTTAGGGGGGATCAAACCCACCATATTTGTAACTAGCAACTTGCGTTATTTAATCTTTATTCTCGGTTGTAGAGTTCCATCATATTGGAATTATCTAAATCGACCTGGATTGGTTTGGTACTTTCTACCTGAACGGGCACCATCCAATAAGCTTTAGCCAGGGAAGTTTCATAAGGAGCATAGATAAAGTAAGCTCCGAATGGAACATCAGGAATTTTATATTTCCCCTCGATTCCGGTTCTGACGACTTGAAAGCAATCTTTCTGGGCAGAAACTTTTGAGTTCATGGCTGCGATATTTAAGTGCCAGTAACCGATGGGTGTTTTATTTTTCAAAACACTTTCACGCCATTTATTATCCCTGACGCGCTTAATTTCTGGTTTAACGGTCGCTTTACATAAGGCGATTTCTAAACCTCGGAGAATATCTGAGTTTCCCGCTTCTTTGGTTACCCATGCTCCTCCTGAAATATCCGCCGTGCGCTTGTTAACTAGGCTTAACCAAGAGTCGAGCCGATTGCTCAACTCAGAGTTATAATTTAGTGGTTTGAAAAATCCCCACCTATCCCAGATTACCGTAGTCGCTACAAAGGTAATCAGTACCAGTAACGTTCTTTCTAGATTGCGCCATAGCTTAAAAGGTTTTTTCTGTTTTTTGGGTTTTAAAATTTTTCCTTCTGGCGCTAGCGAGCTATTTTGTACAGACTCGCGATAATTTCCATTGGCATTAAAGTCCGAGGCAGAAACGGCAGAAAATGCAGTCTGATTTTTTTCGTTTAAGTTAAATTCTTCAGACCAAGCTGCCACTTTATCTTCTAACTGTCGGGCGTAGATTTTCACATTTTTGATCGAGTCAAGCTGCAAGGCGATTATTGCTTGACGGATTGAGGAAACTACGGCTTTTTGGTCTGGAACTTGTAGTGATTCGACAAAAATGTATAAGCGATCGCCTGTTAATTTGACCGTACAACTGATATCCTTTGGTTGTAGCGATTGGTTGAGCAAATCGGCGATCGCATTGCCATTGCCTAGCTTTGCCTGTTCCAAAATACTCTTTTTGCCCATGCGGTGCTAATTGCTAATTGCTAATTGCCAGTTTTCGCTGGGAATAATTTTTTATCTCTGTTGATGACAGTGAAAAATATAGTATACCAAACTAATGTCCAGCCCCCAATCCTCGACGAATTCGCTCTAATAATTCTTTCATAGATAGGAAACCTGGGATGATTTCTGTTGCCACCTCCTTTACCAGATGCAGTAGCACCGGAGTCAGAAACTCTGGTGTTGCTTGATTTGGTTCTATGTATTGATAGGCGCAAGGTTCTGATGTATAATCAAAACCTTTTGCTCCTCGAAGCAACACTAAGGTTGGAGGTCGAGAGTCAAACTGTCTCAAAGCATGGAAAACCTTCATTGCTTCTGGATGGGTGGTAGACTCTTCCAACTCGATTAACAGCAAGTCAATGCTGCGGTGTTGAATTTGTCGCAAAACTTCATCCCAAGTGCGAGCGATCGCACCTTTAAATCCAGCCGTTTGTAGGTACTGAATCAGCGCCTGCAACCAATTACTTCGCTTTTTACCCTGGTGATGGGGTGTTTGAGCGGCAACTGCTGCTTTTAAGTCAGGCAGCATCGAAATATTTACCACTAAAATATTCGGTTTCCAATTCATCCCGGCGGCGACTTGAATTGCCTGCAATACCGCAGAAGTTTCGCTTGGAGATCCGGCGGGTTCTAAACAAGGAAACACCGATAAACCTTTGACTTGATTGGCAGCAGATGCGATCGCCGGATCGAGGGTTACCAAAGGCAAAATTGCTAACGCTTGATGCCGACTTAGCTGTTGCAGGTAGTTTAAAGGCTCGCTAATTCCTCGTTCGAGCAAAACAACGCGGGGTTGCCATATCCGGGCTAAAAGTTCCGCCTGATCCAGGTCATCTGCTTCTAAAACTCGATAGTGATGGCGATGTAAAACTTGGCTTAAATGGCTATTCCCCGCTTTAGTGCCGTCGCTAGTTAGGTATAAAATCGTCAGCTTGGTGGCAGGCAGTGGCGGTTGATTTTCCGGCGTCGGGACGCTTGCTAATTGCTCCAGGCAGTGGCGCAGGGCATCCATTTCCACTGGTAGGGTTAAAAAATCATCGGCTCGGTTGCTTTTTGCCTGTTTTCTTTCTACCATCGTTGCCGTGACGATTGCCGGAATCCGTTGAGTTTGCGGATCGGATTTTAATAAGGTTAGTACGTCCCAACCCGACAGCAGGGGCAACACCGGATTGAGAAAGATCGCCTGGGGTTGTAATGCCCTTGCCTTCGCCAAAGCTTCGGTGCCAGAGCGAGCGATCGCTACCCGATAGCCCAAACTGCTCAGTTTTGCGGTCAAATCTTCAATAAACCGCGAGGTTGACTCCACAATTAACACCAATCTCGATCGGTTAGGAGGCATGACACCTTCCTCGGTGATGCTGCCATTCTCCTGCGTTCCTGGAGTTCCTTGCTCCTGCAGTCCCCCTGGCGGGCAAGGGGGCAATAGCAGGGTAAACTGACTGCCAGAGCCTTCTGAAGAAATAAAGCTGACATCGCCGCCGTGCAGGTGCGCCAAGCCTTGGGTTAAAACCAATCCCAACCCAGTCCCCTGAAACTGACGGGTGAGGGGATTTTCCAGTTGTTGGAATTTTTGAAAGATTAAGTGCTGTTTTTCTTCTGGGATGCCAATGCCCGTATCCCAGACGCAAAAAGCAAAAAAGCCTTCCCAACGACTCACCCGCAAACCGATTTCCCCTGAAGCGTCGGTAAATTTTAAGGCATTGGAAAGCAGGTGAACCAACATTTGGCGCAGGCGCAACTCATCGGCGACAAAGCTATCTAAACCCGGTTCGATTTCTAGAGTAAAGCGAGGTTCGAGCGCCTCGCTATCGGTTTGTTCCGAGTCGGAGTTATTTTGCATCGCGTACAGCTGTCGGGCTTGCTCGTAGGCGCGATCGCACACGGTTGCGATATCAACAGCAGTTAGCATCAATTCTACTTGCCCGGTTTCGATCCGAGTCAAATCCAAAATATCGTTCACCACTGCCATCAAATGGCGTCCGCTTTGGTGGATCAGTCGGGCATAGCGAGTTTGACGCTCGTTGAGTTCTCCCAACAATTGATCCTTGAGCAAGCTGGATAACCCCAAAACCGCTGTCAGGGGCGTTTTCAGTTCGTGACTGATACAGGCTAAAAATTCATCCTTCAGCCGGTTTAACTGCATTAAATCGGCATTTTTAGCCGCCAGTTCCTTGGCAACCTGTTGCTGTTCGGTGACATCCTGCGCCAGCACCAGCCACAGGTCAATTCCTTGTAATGCCTGCCCCCCATCCATGAGAAAATTACTGGCATCGGCACGGGCGGCGATCGCTTGAAAGTTGGCAAGCCGAAATGGATAGACCAAAGGCGAGTCTAGCAAGGGTGGTTCGGCGATCGCTGTGACTGGTTCTAGCTCCAGCCCCGATAAAATATTTCCCAGAGGAATTTTGACAAATTGCCAGACGCGATCTGTACCATTTTCCATTGCACAAACGCAAACGCAGCTATCTGGATTTGGCCCAATTTGACACAGGTTAGACAAGCTGGCGTCTTCTGTTGGCGGTAACCCAGGCCAAACCGAGACGCCTCGCTCCCGATGGGGTTGAACCTCAGCTGCTGCTTCCCTTTTGACGTCTTTGGCTTTACTTCTGCCTTTTTTCTTGCTCAAGGGGGTAGGATTGGCGTTAGTCAGCGTTGCCAAGCGCAAAGGATTTTCCTCAGCCGTAGCTGTTGGCAAAGGTACTTCCTGGGAATTTGCCCTCGATTGTAGCGATCGCACATTTCCACTGTCGGGAAAACTAGCGGCGCTCAGATGGGCGGCTTTATTGGGCGAACTTTCTAGCAGCGAAGCGGCTTCTCGTCTCACCCATTCCGGATCTTGTAACGCTACGAAGTGTCGCCGCCAAGCTAAATTTTGCTCCAGCACCATACCGCCACTGGTTTGCAACATCACCGGCAAAGGCAGTCTTTCTAAAAGTTCGATCAAAGGATTAAGCGATGCCCAAGCCGCAGTGAGGTAATTTTCTTCAATTTTGGCGGCGCTACCCCGTTGTGGGGGTTGCTCGCTGGCTAAAATAGCTTGAGGGTGACCGACCAAATATTGCAACAGGCGCTGAGAATCGAGCAATCCTAAAAACTTGCCATTGGCGTCAACAATTGCCCAATCAGGGCGCTGTTGGAAGTGAGGCCAAAATTGCTCCAAGGTTAAATCCGCCCTTAGAGTTGCCAGGGGTTGAATAATCGATAGACCAAGGGCGGATAAGGGTTGTTCCCAATCGGGATGGGCAGATGGGATAATTCCTGCTGATGCCGATGCAACCGTTCCCGGTCTGGACTCTAGCCTCAGATAGGGCAATAAACTGCTCAGATTGAGCAAACCCAGAGGATATTCCTGTTCGGTTATTACTACCAAGCTGGCGCACCCATTTTGGCTGAAAATCTTTAAGGCGTCACCTACAGTAGTTTTCCGCAGGCAGGTGGGAACAACAGCGATTAATTCTTGCAGACAGGGACTAAGCATAATATTGATGATTCTCCTGGCTGACCAGATTTCCAAGCACAACGGGATGAGCCTTGCTCAGGCTACTGGTCGCTCCCAAAACACCCCCATGACGCCACAAGCGATTTGTTGGAGGTACGTTTAGAGGAGTCAGCCATGCCACAGGTATCGGTGGCAATTTTTTCGCCACCGAGTCACGCGCGAGCAAAATAGTGTCTGGATTAATTATCAGCCTTGCCAGAAGCTTCGGCACTATTAGCCATTACAATTAATTACAATTCAACAAATGTTAGCTTAAATGTTAAGCATTGTATTGTGCCTGGGACGGCATCGCCCTAGCTCGCTGGGTATGCTGGCTCGTTTAACTTATTGTTTTATTACCTCAAGTTGTGCGATCGCGACTATCGATTTTAACCTACCTACAGTCTGAGCTACTGGGTCAGTCCCTGGCGCAATATTTGAGTAGCGATCGCTATCTGCTGACTCAAATCTACTCTCAACCAGAGTTTTTGCGAAGACTCGAGCCAGACAATCAAGTGCCAGATTGCCTGATTTTACAAGATGATCCGCAGTTATTGCCCCTGCTTACCCAACTGTACGACCAGGGAACTCTCTTACCGTTGGTAATTTTAAAGGTCGAGCTAGATGCCAAAGACTTTTATTTGAGTCCCACCCCAGCCCCCACAGCTACAGCAGCTAACTCCATCTCAGAAGATGCCAGCCTGTTTTATCAAAACGTTGCTGTCCGCATATCAATTACCCAACTCAGCGAAATTCCTCGCTACATCGACTACGCTATTACTGTGTTTTTAGATCTTTCGCCGCGGCTCCCTAGTTCCCCTCCATTCTCCATGTCTGACGACACCTTAGAAGTTAAAAATCAAAGTTTTCTTCAAGAACAGCAGCACCGGCTAGCTGACAAACTTCGGGAGCGGTTAGGATACTTAGGCGTGTACTATAAACGAAATCCCCAAAACTTTTTCCGCAATCTTTCATCGGAGCAGAAACAGGAGTTTATCAATCAACTCAAAGCTGAGTACCGCGAGATTGTGTTGATGTACTTTTCTAAAGACGACCTGTTGAATCAAAAAATTGATGAGTTTGTCAATCAAGCATTTTTTTGCGATATTTCGGTTACTCAAATTGTGGAAATTCACATGGAATTAATGGACGATCTTTCCAAACAACTTAAATTAGAAGGGCGCAGCGATGAAATATTATTGGATTACCGACTGACCCTAATCGATGCGATCGCCCACCTCTGCGAAATGTACCGCCGTTCCATTCCTAGAGATTCTTAATAAAAGGTTCAGAGTTCAGAAGTAATAATTGATAATAATTCGCTTACAATGAACGATGAACCTTAAATAATCAATCATGAAAAAAATTATGAGTCCACTGAAAAAAACCTACGTTCTAAAGCTTTATGTTGCTGGCAATACGCCCAACTCAGTTAGAGCTTTAAAAACCCTCAAAAATATTCTGGAAGAGGAATTCCAAGGAGTGTACGCGCTAAAAGTGATTGACGTACTAAAAAGCCCGCAACTAGCGGAGGAAGATAAAATCTTAGCAACGCCGACCCTAGCTAAAATATTGCCGCCTCCGGTGCGAAAAATAATTGGCGATCTATCAGACCGAGAAAAAGTCTTGATTGGGTTAGATCTGCTCTACGAAGAACTGCGCGAAGAAGAAGATGAAGAATTGGGTTTATAATGCCAAGGTAAACAACCGAGTTGACAGGTTTTGTGTTAGATGTAGTATATAACAGGTTGATTTAGCATCGGGAATACGGCTAATAACTTTAGTTCAAAAAATGAAACCAACGAATCAAATTGGGCAGCAAAATGAATCGGTAAAAGTAGGCGTTGAAAAAATACGCACTCTGATTGAGGGGTTCGATGATATCTCTCACGGAGGTTTGCCAGTAGGCAGAGCAACATTGGTGAGCGGTACATCAGGAACCGGCAAAACATTATTAGCCGCGCAGTTCCTCTACAACGGCATCACTTTTTTTGATGAGCCAGGAGTTTTTGTTACCTTTGAAGAATCTCCGACAGATATTATCAAAAATGCCTTTAGTTTTGGCTGGGATTTACAAAAATTAATCGAAGATGGCAAGCTATTTATTCTAGATGCGTCTCCCGATCCGGAAGGGCAGGATGTGGTAGGCAATTTTGACCTTTCTGCTTTGATCGAACGCTTGCAATACGCCATTCGCAAATATAAAGCCAGACGAGTTTCCATTGACTCGGTGACGGCAGTATTTCAGCAGTACGATGCAGCCAGTGTAGTGCGACGAGAAATCTTTCGCCTGGTGGCACGCCTGAAGCAGGTAGGTGTTACCACAATTATGACTACCGAACGCGAGCAAGAATACGGCCCGGTGGCTAGATTTGGGGTAGAAGAATTTGTCTCGGATAATGTGGTAATTCTCCGCAACGTTTTAGAAGGAGAACGCCGCCGCCGCACGATTGAAATTCTGAAATTGCGCGGTACAACTCACATGAAAGGAGAATATCCTTTCACAATTACCAATGATGGTATTAACATTTTCCCATTAGGAGCGATGCGATTGACTCAACGATCTTCCAATGCGAGGGTTTCTTCTGGAGTGGAAACCTTGGACGAAATGTGCGGCGGCGGTTTCTTTAAAGATTCGATTATTTTGGCGACGGGGGCGACGGGAACCGGCAAGACGCTTTTAGTTAGTAAGTTCATTCAAAATGCTTGCATTAGAAACGAGCGAGCGATTTTGTTTGCTTATGAAGAATCCCGCGCTCAACTGTCGCGCAATGCCTATTCTTGGGGAATTGATTTTGAAGATTTTGAACAAAAAGGTTTGTTGAAAATTATCTGCGCCTATCCAGAATCGGCTGGTTTAGAAGACCACTTGCAGATTATTAAAACTGAAATTGCCGCGTTTAAACCTTCTCGAATTGCGATTGATTCGCTCTCAGCTTTGGCGCGAGGAGTGAGCAATAATGCCTTTCGCCAGTTTGTAATTGGGGTGACTGGTTTTGCCAAGCAAGAAGAAATTACCGGCTTTTTCACCAATACGACCGATCAGTTTATGGGGTCGCATTCGATTACGGATTCTCATATTTCTACAATTACAGATACGATTTTAATGCTGCAATATGTAGAAATTAGAGGTGAAATGTCGCGGGCGATTAACGTGTTTAAAATGCGAGGTTCCTGGCACGATAAAGGCATTCGCGAATATACGATCAGCGAACGCGGGGCGGAAATTAGAGATTCCTTCCGCAATTACGAACGGATTATTAGCGGTTCTCCCTCTCGCATTACCGTGGATGAGAAAACTCAACTTTCCCGCATTGTCAAGGGCGTGCAGGGTAAAACGGGAGATGAGGATGAGTAATTGATTTTTGGCGAGTGCGATCGCTTAAGCACGAGCCTCAAATTTTGCTACCTTTAAATCTGTTACCTAAATATAAGAAAGATAAAGAAGATGAAGGAGGGCAGCAAATACCAGCCACTCCTCGAATTTTTGCGTGGCAGCAATCAAAGCGAAGTCATCCTCACCTTTGCTGAAATCGAGGCACTGATGAACGACACCTTACCCGATTCAGCCAAGGAAAAACGGGCATGGTGGAGCAATCGCAGCAAAGGCGCACTCCAAGCTTCAGCCTGGATGGAAGCTGGCTATCGGGTTGAGGATGTCGATCTGAGCGAGCAGCGCGTTACATTTTGCAAACCTTCTAGCAATTATCAAGTTAAGCGCAAAGGCGACACTGTGCTTTGGAATGGAGCGCTCATCAAAGCGCTGCGCCGTCACATGGGCATGACACAGGCAGAGTTTGCAGAAAAACTGGGCGTGTATCAGCAAACTGTCAGCCAGTGGGAAAAAGGAGCGTATGAGCCAACTCTGGCTACATCGAAGTATCTAACCTTAGTCGCCCAGCAGGCTGGTTTTAAAGCGATCAACGGGGACTAGAGCTTCATAAGAGTTTTGGATTAACATATTGACATTCTACAAGGTATATTTTATTTTAAACATATACAATCTACATTGTAAAGAGGCGCAAATATCTGTGATGCTCAGAACTCCACCAATAATGCTGTGAGCAGGGAATGCCCAGAAGTGAAGGAAAATAGCCATGCAACCTCTACGCCGCAGGATTGACCCCAAAACCTTTGTTATCACTCTCAGACAAGTTGCCAAATTCCTGAAAATCAGCCAAGAGCGGATTCTCAACTGGGAAAAATGGCATAACGTTTTATGGGTGCATATCAAAGGAATTGGCGGTTACTTTGTCAGTTACCGCCAGTTAGAGCAATGGATCGCCGCTTGTCGCGCTCTGATTCGCTTTTGCTCCAGCTTAAGCGCGCTTAACGACCTTTGGCAGTCGATTTTGCGAGAAGAGGAGCGCTATGGGGAGGGTGCGATCGCTCGTCTCAAAACCTTGTACCAGCAAAGATATGCCGATTTAGAAAGCCGTATCAATGCAACACCTGCATGGTAGAGACACGGCATTATCAAGATGTAGGATAGCTCATCGATCTGTATGACGCCTTTTCCCTACTTGTCTTCCCGCTCCTTTACATATTGCTCGATCAAGTTGGACAATACATCGCTCATATTCCTGCCTTCCTTAGCACAAACAGCTTTGAAAGAGTTCCGCAGCTCTTCAGGAATCGAGGTTTTGACTATAACTAGCTTTTGCTTTTCGCTCAATTTCAAGACCAAACATAACTTTTAGCTATATTGTCTCATTTTGCTAACAAGTGTTTTGCGGTACTTATGGACTAAAAGTACTATACTTACCTTAAGTACCAAACGTACCCTCAAAATGTCAAAAGCCAGCGCTCAACTTTCCGAGGGCTGACGCTGGCTTCTGGCTCCATAAACAAAAGGAGGCTTTCACAATGATAGAACCGATGGCTGGATTTTTGCGCGATCGCCCGCCAGCATACCAGCAAGCATTGAGCGAATTTGGGGTTTTGCAGCTACTATCGCGGATTGGGAATTATAGCGATTGCCTGATTCTTTCCCTTGATACTAAAGCCGCTAAATTTTTCCTTCCTGTTCGGCTTTTCTAATAGCTTGTTTCAGAATTAACAGTGCCATCTGAGACAAAGAGCGCTCTTCAACATCTGCCAATTTTTGCAGCGCTTCCTTGTCTTTGTCATCCATGTATATGGTTACGGTTACTTTCGCCATGTTATCAATCGTACACTCTCCTGTGTGTTTCCCTATGTTTCAAACAGAAACAAACAAAAACACACAAATTCTGTGTTATGCTATTTGCCATCAATCGCTACACTGAAAAGTCAAAAGCCAGCGCTCAACTTTCCGACGGCTGACGCTGGCTTCTGGCTCCATAAACAAAAGGAGGCTTTCACAATGATAGAACCGATGGCTGGATTTTTGCGCGATCGCCCGCCAGCATACCAGCAAGCATTGAGCGAATTTGGGGTTTTGCAGCTACTATCGCGGATTGGGAATTATAGCGATCGCGATTTCGACGCCCAAAGAATGTGTCTAAAAGCACCAGAAATTAAAAGCATTGCCACGTTGCTAATTGAGCAGTTGTGTGTAAATCTCGACGGCTCAATGCTTGCCAGTTACTTGAACATTGTCAGGAATCGGGAAAAATTGCAACGACCTTGGGCGATCGCGCAAATCTTGCCTCAAACTAAGACTCACATTATCGCGCGTTTTGCGAACCGCCAAGACGCCGACGACCATGCCAGATCTTTGCGGCGATATGTGCCGAATGGGGTATTTGAGATTGTTTTTGAGACGTTGGAAGCTGAGTAAATCTGTAGCATCAGTAACGACAGCCGGAGCGGGTTTGTCGGCATATCTTGTGGTTCCACAGATTAACTGGTAAAACCTGCCCCTACAACATCAAAAATTAACCACTTCTTCTTCCTTCTTCCTTCGTGTACTTCGCGTCTTTGCGGTTCAACGGGACGGCGAAAGCAGCCTCTCTACAACAATGCCGCAACTTCTCTTGGTTGAGAATTAGGCGGGTTGCCGATATGTTTGATCTGAACCTTGATGCCGTATTCAGGACGTAAGGTAATAGAAGGTTGAGGTACGATGGGGAATCCCGGCACTAATTCTAAGTCGAATTGTTGCGCGATCGCAGCCAAAAGCAAAACCGCTTCCATTTGAGCAAAACCTTTACCTATACAAATACGGGGGCCATCGCCGAAGGGAATATAAACTCCGCGCGGTAATTGTTTTTCAAACTCTTCTGTCCAGCGTTCCGGGATAAACTTATCGGGTTGGTCGAAATACTTGGGATTTCGATGCATTGCCCATTGACTAATCATCACTGTTGTGCCTTCAGGAATCGAGTAATCGCCAACTATCGCATCTTGGGCGGCTTCGCGTCCAAACATCGCCACGGGGGGATAAAGACGCATCGATTCTTTGATTATTTGGTCGGTATAGCGCAAGCTTTTAATATCGGCTACAGTTGGCAACCTGCCTGCCAAAACTTGTTTTAATTCTGCTTGCAGTTTCTCTTTTACTTCGGGATGTTGAGCTAACAGCATCCACGTCCAACTAAGGGCATTAGCGGTAGTTTCGTGTCCGGCTAACATCAGGGTTGCGACTTCATCGCGCAACAGTTTATCATCCATTTGCTGACCCGTATCTTCATCGCGGGCTTCGATTAGCATTGAGAGTAGATCGTTGGTTTTTTCGCTGCGATTGCGACTGGTGCGGATGAGGTTGTAAATTGCTTCGTCCATTTGCGCGATCGCATTCCGATAGCGAATATTTTCCGGTCTGGGAAACCATTCCCACACCAGGAAATTTTGCCTGCGCTTGCTCTCAAACCAATGCATTGCGACATCTAAAGCATTCGCGACGACTTGAGCTTCTCCATTATCCACATCAGCGTTAAAAATACACTTCATCACAATTTGCAAAGTCAGGCGCATCATATCGGCGTGAATATCCCGCACTTCGCCATCTTTCCAGTTTTGCAACATTTTATCGGCGTATTCCACCATAATTTCGCCATAGCCATGAATCCGCTTTTGCTGAAATACTGGTTGAGCTAGACGACGCTGCCAAAACCAAGATTCGCCCTCAGCGGTTAACAACCCTTCACCTAACAGCGTTTTTAAAACGCGAAAGCCCCTACTTTTAATAAAAGTATTCCGTTCTTTGAGGATTTCTTCAATGTAGTCAGGATTAAATACTAAGCAAACAGGTGTCAGTCCCAAACGCAAAGGTACAATATCGCCATAATCGCGACAACGCTCTACAAACCCTAATGGATCTTGTCCCAGGTCTAGCAAATTACCAACAATTGAGTTACCCTCTGGGCCTGGTAGTTCAAATACATCCTGAGTCATAGGGAAAAGCCTCCGCTGTTAACTGCATTAAAAAAGTTTAATTGCAGATTGAATTGAATTCATCATCACAAAGAGAGATTTTGACGCAGAGATTTTTATTAATTCAGATCCGATCTCTGTTCCTAAACTGCCCAGTGTTTTATTCCTTGACAGATTATTATATTGGTGCAAAATTCAATCAAATGACTGATTGAATACACTAATATCTTCAATAATTTCCTATTACCCTACTGGAGCGATTTATGAATAACGATTTAAGAAGCAGTAAATTTAGTAAACTAATATTGAGAATGTTCTATATTTAACAAGGCTCACGGTAAGGAACTGGAAGCAACCCAGTCAGAAATTGTCAAGAATTCCGTATAAAACAGCGTTTTTGAACTTATAAAACACTCCAAGCGGTAGATATAAACCTTGAGAAACTAGGTATAAAGTTAAGTAAGAACCCCAAAGTGGGTGATATCATTTGCGAAGTAAGACTTGAACAAAGGGCGATTTAGTATGGCGCAAGCGCCTGTTTCTCCAGTAGTGCTAATAATACTGGATGGCTGGGGTTACCGAGAAGAAACCGAAGGAAACGCCATAGCCGCTGCTAACACACCCATAATGGATAGCCTCTGGGCAGCCTATCCCCACACGCTGATCCGCACTTCCGGGAAGGCTGTGGGGTTACCAGAAGGCCAAATGGGTAACTCGGAAGTCGGACACCTGAATATAGGAGCAGGAAGAGTCGTCCCGCAAGAATTAGTTCGGATCTCGGATGCTGTCGAAGATGGCACCATACAAACTAACCCAGCATTGGTGAAAGTTTGCCAAGAGGTGAAAAATCGGGGCAGCAAGTTACACCTGATGGGTTTGTGTTCGGATGGTGGGGTGCATTCCCATTTAAGTCATCTACTGGGATTGCTAGATCTCGCCAAAGGATGGGGGATTTCCCAAGTTTGCGTTCACGCGATTACCGATGGGCGGGATACCAATCCCAAAGAAGGCGTAGAAGCGATTCAAAAGATTCAAGACCATATTGACCAAATCGGTGTAGGGCGTATCGTCACGCTCAGCGGTCGCTATTATGCGATGGATCGCGATAAGCGATGGGATCGGGTTAAACTGGCTTACAATGTGATGACCCAAGACGGCGAAGGCGACGGACGTTCTGCGGTTGAAGTATTGCAAGCTTCTTACGCTGAAGGCGTGACGGATGAGTTTGCGATCCCGACTCGGATTGCACCGGGTGCGGTAGAAGCAGGGGATGGGATTATTTTCTTTAACTTCCGTCCCGACCGAGCGCGGCAGTTAACGCAAGCATTTGTCAGTCCAGATTTTACTGGGTTTGAGCGCAGTATTATCCAACCCCTAACCTACGTTACCTTTACTCAGTACGATGCAGAATTTCCCGTATTGGTGGCATTTGAACCCCAGAACCTGACAAATTTGTTGGGAGAAGTGATTTCGCAGCACGGTTTAAAGCAGTTACGCACCGCAGAAACGGAAAAATACGCCCACGTTACCTATTTTTTCAACGGGGGTTTAGAAGAGCCATTTCCAGGGGAAGATCGAGAGTTAGTGCAAAGTCCGATGGTGGCGACGTATGATAAAGCACCCAGGATGTCTGCGGAACAAGTGACCGATGGTGCGATCGCCGCCATCGAAAAACGCATCTATTCCCTAATCGTCATCAACTACGCCAACCCAGACATGGTAGGACATACAGGGATATGGGAAGCCGCCATTACCGCATTAGAAACCGTCGATCGCAATTTGGGACGCCTGCTAGAAAGCATTATTAAAGCCGGAGGCACGGCGCTAATTACCGCCGACCACGGTAACGCCGAATACATGTGGGACGAACAAGGCAACCCCTGGACAGCACACACAATTAACCCAGTCCCTTTTATCTTGGTAGAAGGCGAAGGCGTGAAAATTCCCGGATACGGCACCGAAGTCAACTTGCGAAGCGATGGGCGTCTGTGCGATATCGCTCCCACGATCTTAGAAATTTTACGACTACCGCAACCCGCGGAAATGACAGGTAACTCGATGCTGCTACCGGCAGAATTTGAAGTCAAACTCAATCGAACACCAGTGCGTCTTTCTCTATAATTGGGTAATGGGTAATGGGTAATGGGTAATGGGTAATAGCAAAAGAGAAAAGAAATAGGAAACGGGAAAACAGAAATTCAATTCCCTCTACTCTAGTCCCTCTGCCAATTACCAATTACCAATTACCAATTACCAATTACCAATTACCAATTACCGATTACCAAACCCATGACCATCACCAACATTGTAGAAATTATTTGGGCAATCTCTGCTTTAGGTATAGTTATTTTAGTGCTGCTGCACAGTCCCAAAGGCGATGGCATTGCAGCGATTGGGGGACAAGCGCAGTTGTTTAGCAGCACTAAGAGTGCAGAAACCACCCTCAACCGCATAACTTGGACGCTGACAGCCCTTTTTATGGGTTTAACCGTGGTTTTAAGTGCCGGTTGGTTACCTAAATAGTCAAGTTGAGAAGGCGGCGGTTACTGATAGTTATTACACTGGCTATTTGCACCGCCGTGCTAATTTTGGCGGCGGATAAACTAGGGGCAATTCCAGCAAGTTTACCATCAGAGCGATCGCATCCCCTGCCGCCAATGCTCCTACAATGGCAAGATTCAACCAACAGCGGCGATTATTTTTCCGCCGTGAAGCCGACGGAAGTCGGTTATTTAGTTTGGTCGGAGTTCCCCGTAAAAATCTACGTAGAGCCAGCTATAAGCTCGTCTGAGCCACATGCAACCAAGGGTAGCGAGGCAGAGCCTCTAGGATCTCGTTCCCAGGCTGAGCCTGGGAACGAGTTACGGAGGCTCTGCCTCCTGAGTCCGAAGCTAAACTTAGTGCCATTGGCGTCTGATGCGTCTAAAGCATGGGTTGATGCTGTGGTACAGGCGGTGCGGGAATGGGGGGTTTACTTGCCTTTAGAGATTGTGAGCGAGGCAGTTGGGGCGGATATTGTGGTTTGGCGATCGCGCCCTCCCCTACAAGCATCTTTTAATCGCAATACCGGACAATTTCAAATCGCACGCGCCCGTGCAGCGGAAGCGCGTTACGAATTATACATCCACCCATCAGGAATTTTATCGCACCGATTTACGATTAATCTCAATCCTAACGCTGCACCGCAATCGATCTTAGCCAGCGCCCGCCACGAACTCGGTCATGCATTAGGTATTTGGGGACACAGCCCTTTAGAAACAGATGCGCTTTACTTTTCCCAAGTTCGCCATCCGCCTTTAATTTCTGCCAGAGATATCAACACTCTCAAGCAAATTTACCAACAGCCAACCCGGTTAGGATGGCGTTTAGCAGAATAAAACCAGCCGTCAAAATGCAGGGACACGGCATCAATCAGCTTTGCCTAAAACTCGAAGGTTTTCTGCTGTTCCCTACCACCAATTTTGATCGTTTATATCATGTCCGATGGCATCGGTAGCGTCAGCAAAGGAAGGGTTTATTTATCCTTGGGTAGCTGTCAAATATTTCTCGTAAAACCCGCCCCTACATTATCAAAAACACTGAGAAGATGAGGAAGATTTAGAAGAAATTACTTCATCATCTTCCTCATCTCGCTTACTAGATTACAACTCGCTGGATTCTAAATGTTTTTCGGCTTGCTGGGAAAGGCTATAGTTTGATGATTCAACTTTTTGCTAATTCCCCAAATACCCAACAGCAATAAACCAATGGTTGCGGCAGGTTCTGGTACTGATGCAGCAGGTTCTTGACGTAAGGTATAATTTATGCTTCCCGCACCTCCTTGTTGATTGACTTGATAGGCAAATAATGCCTCATTGAGGCTAAAGAAACCGGGGACAAAGCTGTAGATAGAAGTGGAAATATTTAGCCCTAGAAATGTGCCATTGGAGAATGCTAATTGAGCAGGTAACATGGGAGTTGCGTTACTGAATATGGGATTGGAAAAGTTTAGGTTTAGATTGGTAGGGGTTAAGAATTCGCTGCCGTTTCTAGTTAGGGTTGCATCATCGAAGCTGAAGGAACCGGAGTAGGTTTCGCCGACTAATGGGCCGGAATCTGTTGTGCCTGAGATGTTGTAGGTGAGGGTGGCGGATTGGGCAGGTTTGATCGCGGTGAGAGTGAGGGCGATGGTGGTTGCGATCGCACTAATTTTTTGTAAGTTGTTGGACATGGTTTTTCTCCTTTTTTTGTGAGTTGAAAGTTGATTTAACCGCAGAGACGCAGAGGACGCAGAGGAAGAGGATGAGAGGTTTAGAAGGTGAAGTTGTTGGGATTGTTTAAGGCGTCAACTGTGACGTTTTGGACTAAAAGTAAGGGTCGGAAAATGCCGTTGCCTGTGGGGCCGTCGGGGTCGATTTCTAGCATGGTTCCTGTGCCTGTGGAGGCTAGGAAGATGTATTTATCGGCGATCGCATCGGTTCCTTGGTAGTTTAAGGTGTCGAGAAGTTGGGTTAAGATTATGCGATCGCTTCCTACTTCAAAGTCGGTGATGCGATCGCCTGCATCGGTTAGACTTTTGTAAACGAATTGATCGTTACCTTCGCCGCCGGTAAGGATGTCTTGTCCTTGCAAACCGACTATGCGATCGCTTTGATTTGTCCCGGTTAAGGAATCGTTGCCAGCAGTACCAACGATCTCGTTGGGAGGTGTTACAGTAATGCTGACGTTGCTGGTGGAAAAGTCATCTTTGCCATCGGTAATAACGTAAGCAAAGGTATCTTCTCCGGTAAAAGTTGGGTTGGGTGTGTAAGAGATTGTACCGTCGTTGTTGAGGGTGGCGCTGCCGTTTTGGGGTTGGAAGATGCGATCGACTGTTAGCGGATCGTTGTCTGCGTCGCGATCGTTTTCTAATACGTTGATGTTGATGGTAGCACCTGCGATGCTGGTGACAATATCGGGATTGGCAGTGGGGACAGTATTAGCAAGATCGGGTTGAGTGGTGGGGTTTTGAACTGTGGCATTAGTTATTTGCTGTTCTAGTGCATTTCCGGTGTTTTCTTGAATTAGTTCTGCGATGGGTTTTCCAGTTGCGATCGCGGCAAAATCGAGGGCAACTGCGCCTTGTGCTACTTGCTGAATTTTGGCGATTTCAACTGCTTTGTTATTCAGAGAAAGATTGCTGGCAAGAATATCATCAATCTTGGTGTTCAATTCGGCGACAATTGTGCCAAATCCATCCCCGATTGCCGGAGTTAAATTAGGTGCGAGGGTGGCAATTAGATTGGATAGTTGGGTGGCGTTGCCTAAATCTAAGCCGGATTGCAGTTGATTGGCAAGTGCATCAATGACTTGCGGGGCGATTTGTCCGCCGATTAGACTGGTTGCTAAAACGATTGTATTTTGCACTTGCGCTTGTCTGGCAAAGACTGCGATGCCGTTGGGGTTGTTATTGGCGATCGCTTGTAAAGCATCGAAGTTATTGAGGGCAATTTCTGAGGGTAAACTTAATGCTTGTTCGACTGTATTTTCCGCATTGGCAACGGTGGCGCCATCTCCCACTAATTCGGCAATTAATGTGGTGAGTGGCGTGACGACGGTAGCGTCGGTAGTTGCATACAAAGGTGCGATTTGGTTTAACCCGGTGGAGATATCGAAACCATCGACAAAGACTAATCTGCCTTCTTCTGGATCGATGATTTCGTTGTTATTGCGATCGACATCAGGGATCGATACTTGCAAGTCAAAAGTGCCATCGGCATTGCTAACAGTGAAAGCTTCGTCAGCATTTTGAATCCCGTCGAAGTTGGCATCGAAGAATACTTTCGCACTTGCTAAATAAGGATCGCTACCAACGCCTCGGAAACTGTTAGTCCGTCCCAGGGTAAATTGGGCAAGTTGGAAGGTAGCAAAGCGGGGTTCGTAAACGGTTTGACCTAACACTCGGATATCTGCACCCAAGAAGGCATTAATAGTACCGTCAACGTCAAATAGTTGCCCAGGTGCAGTTGTTAAACGGGGAATGACTTCGGAAACGCGAATCTTGCCATCATCGGTGCCATTTCCTTCGCCTACATCTACTAAATCAATATCGACAATGCCTTCAATTCCTCCTTCGAGATAACCAGAAACAACATTGGCAATATCTGCACCCAATCCAGCAGAAAGAGTAGCAGTAATGTTGAGTTCGGGAACATCTTCACCTGTGCCGTCGGGGTTAGCGCGATCGCTAACAAAAAATCCATCCAATACCCGAAATGCTTCGTTAGCAGCATAGCCTAAATTTCGCCACTGACTCAATCCATTGGTATCGAAACCAAATCCCAAATCTGTTGTTGCTGTAATTCCCCCTTGCAGCAAAACATTGAGGGAAGCTATTTCAAAGAACGAGGCGATGGGAATTTCTTGATCGAATGATAGATCGAGTTCCAATTCTGGCACGTCGTAGGTTAGCAAGTTAATATCGGGTTTGCCAATAATTAACTCTGCTGTTGTTTGCGGGTTGGTCAAAATTGGGATATCAAGACCTTCCAATGCTTGGAATGCCGATAAAAAGTTGCGGGTAAGTTGACTAATGATATCGAAGCGGGGTGTATCTGCCGGATCGGTGGAAACAATTTGGGCATTCAGAACACTTTGGTTGGGATTGGTAGGATCGAATCCATCCAAGCGATAGTCACCGCGATCGATAACTAGGGTTTCGTTGGTCGGCAGTTGGGTAGATAATTGGGATAGTTGATCTAAGGAAACAATGGCATCAAAGAATCCGGTTTCTAAAGTACCATCGCGACCTGATAAAGTAAGGCCAAGTTCCAGAACTGTGACGCGATTGTCGTTGTTAATATCAAACCGTCTTCCCACTTGGTCGGAGATGGCATAAAACAGTTTGGTATCGGTGTTGAGGAACTGAATAACCGGGCGAAATGGCTGAATAATTGGATCGATGCGCCGCAAAATTGGCACGGCAAAGTTGCTGACAAATGTGCCTACATCCAATCCAGTATTGTTGAGTAAAACCGTTGGCGCTGGGATATTTCCAGGTTGCCCGCCTGCATAATTAATGCCATTCCAATCAACTCCCAAGTCAAAAGCTAAACCAGGAAGTGCCGGGTTACCTGCTAAATTGACTCGACCTCTTAATCCCAAATTTGCATCGCCAGTGGCGGTGGCATCGTAAAGATTGGCAGCGGGTAAATTCCCGCGCAATTCGGTGAGAGTGAGGCGATTTCCGTCATCGACTCCACCAGGAAGATCTACGTCGTTGAGATTGGCGTTGAAATCTAAGTTGACTGTGCTGTTATTAGCAGCATCGTTGCTGAAGTTGAAAGGTAAAAATCCCAAACTTCCCGATGCGTTAGCCAGGTTATTCAGGTTTAAATCGACATCGGCGCTAACTCCAGTATTGTCAGGATTAACAAAAAAGCCTAAGTCACGATTGATGCCAAAACCCAAGTTTAAATCATAGTCAAACGTAACATTACCGCGACCATTATCCAGGTTTAAACCTAATGCAGGCAATCCCAAATT
The DNA here is from genome assembly GCA_964463555.1 of uncultured bacterium. GTDB lineage: Bacteria > Cyanobacteriota > Cyanobacteriia > Cyanobacteriales > Aerosakkonemataceae > Microseira. The sequence continues at coordinate 7,244 of CAYXCW010000102.1, read as the reverse complement.
TTCGGCAAGGGCAACATTATTCAGTTGGAAGACATTGCCGAAATTAATTTGGAAATTCGTCTCGTCTGGATTAGCATTGCTGGAGATTTGAACGTTGGGAAAGAAAGGCGCGATCGCATCTCGCAAAATCCCGGTTAAACTATTCTGCGTTAAATCCCTCGCTGTCGTTACTCGGTTGACTAAATTGTTGCGAAAACCTTCGATCAAACGCGGAGCAAAATTTGCCACCTGGCCTGCAATTGGCAAATTAATTGATAGCAACTCCTGTTGCACAATCCCCTGTAGCCGATCCAGAATCGTCCCTAACCCCTCTGCGGTGGTGCGAGAGTCAAAAACGCGATCGCGGATATTTGCGGTCACGTCGCGGGCGCTAATCCCTTGGTAGTTGGGATCGGTGCTGGTGACTTGGTGTTGAATGATACTCGTATGGTTGTCTTCAGCAATGCCATCATCGACTGCCGCGACGGTGACTCGTTGTGCGACATTCCAATTATCAGGGGTAAAGGTGAGGGGTGCGATCGCTTGCAGTTGATTGTTCGTCGTAAAATCAACTACGACATTACTCGTAGGTTCGCTAGTCAGACTCACGGTGTAACTATCGGTAATCCCGCCTTCAATTACATTGGTGCGATTTCCTGTTTCTAAAATTCGCACGCCAGCAATATCATCATCGCTGATACTCACGGTGGCATTACTATTAGTTCCCACCTGATAATTGCTGCCCGGAAGTAGAGTTAGCGTCAAAGGTTCGGGCGGATCTTCATCAATTAAATCGTTAACTGGATTGACAAATAAATTCGCGCCAAACTCGCCTTCTGGAATCAAAACGCTGCCCGATAATGTGCCATAATCGACCCCGTTCGCTGCCACACCGCTAACTTGGTAATTGACGGTTAATCCGCCTTGAGGTGCGACATCGCTTAATGAGAAACTAAACACACCCGGAATTGCACTTTGTTCGCTGGCATTACCGCCAGGAGTTACAGTAACGGTAGGCAAATCGTTGTCAGAAATATTCACCGCTACATCAGCAATTTGAATCCCGTTGTAGTTAGTATCGGCGCTATTAATGCCGTGACTAATAATACTGGTGTGCAACCCTTCTACATCAGCATCATCTACTGCTGTGACGTTGATTGTTTGGGGAGTTGTGGCGTTATCTGGTGTAAAAGTAAGGGTAACAGGTGAACCGAGATTAATCTGGTTGTCAGGTGTCAGAGTTATATTGACATCGCTAGTCGGTGCAGTTGTTAATACCACCGAGTAACTATCTGTTATTTCTCCTTCCGTTACGCTGGTATTGCCATCAGTTTGAGCAATCAAAACATTGGGAATATCATTATCGAGATTGACCAGATTTACATCGGCGGGATTGAGGTTGAGATAGTTAGCATCATCAGAATTATTCGCGATGCTGGTTTGGATGGTAAAACTTTGATTGCCGTCGGCGATCGCATCATCCACCCCCGTCACGGTAAAGGTTTGCGGCGCATTCCAATTTTCCGGCGTAAAGGTAAGTTCAGAAGTAGAAACCGTGCCTTCCCCCGTATTAGAACTAACAAGATTGAGGAAAATCGGTGCATCCGGTTGACTATTCAAAACAGCGGTAAAACTTGCCGTCCCACCTGCTTCTGAAACGTTGCCATTCAGGGGAGAAATAGTCACCCCCGCTTGGTCATTATCCGCGATCGCCAGATTGGCTGTATTTGCAGTACCAATCGTATAATTTTGTCCCGACAATAACGTAATCTCTACAGTTTCATTGCCCTCTTGGCGGAAATCTTCCAACGCACCTATGCCAATTCCAACGCTGGTATTTCCGGGAAGAACAAACACTTCTCCCCGCAGCGTTTGATAATCGGTTCCATTGGTTGCAGTGCCCCTAACTTGATAGTTGATAGTCAGTCCGTCAATCGGTGCCGGTGCGGTCAAATTGAGTTCAAATCGCCCAAAACCATCTTCTGAAATCGAGTCATTATCCGCTGCAATGCTAATTTCTGGAATTCTTTCGTCATCCTGAATCGTTAGTGTAGCGCTGTTGCTAGCGGGATTGACACCGTAACCAATTCTTCCCGTTCTTTCAACCAGAGTAACGGTAACCGTTTCATTTGGATCGATGATACTATCTTGGAACGGGTTAACTGAAATTATCCCAGTTGTTGCCCCTGGATCGATCGAGATAGTGCCAGTTAAAGCATCATAATCCTCATTGGGAGTTGCCGAACCGCTAATCGTATAATCGATTACTAAACCGTCATTTCTTGGGGCAGGTTGAGATAGTGCGATCGCAAACGTCCCCGCAGCTTCGTTAGCTTCGTTAGGGTTATTGCCTGGAGTAATACTCACCAAAGGTTCGTTGTCTGCGATCGTGAGAGTAGTACTTCTCGCACCGCCGAGGTTGTAATTACTCCCATTTGCCAAAGTAACAACAACAGTTTCATTCGGGTCAAAAATCTGGTCATCCCGCGTACCAATGTTAGTTACAGCAGTCGTACTATTTGCCGGAATTCTCACAGTGCGGGATAAATTATTGTAATCCGTTCCTTCCGTAGCAGTCCCCGAAACAGCAAGATTAACATCAAGATCAACCGGGAAAGCGTTAGACAAATTGACGCGAAAACTTCCCGAATTCGCAGCGGATTCGCTAGCAGCTTGACTTGAGCTAATAGTAACTGTGGGAATTGTGAGATTGCTAATAGTACCAAACTGATTAGCATCACTCGTAGAAGCAGTATTGCCAGAAAAAGTTAACCCAGTCGCTGCCACAGAACCGCCATTGCGGACAAAAATCGCGCCCCCGCGTCCCTGACCGCTGCCTGCATCGCCATCACCGCGAGTGCCTCCATTTGCAGTGTTGTTCTCAAAGCGACTGTTAATCAACGTCAAATTTGCTGTAGAGTTGGGTAAAGAATTGACGAAAATCGCACCGCCCAAACCCGCGCCACCGCCGCCGTCGCCGCCGACACCACCGCCACCGGGACTGTCGCCATCAAAGGTAGAACGACCGTTGCCGCCGCCAAATCCTCCGAAACTGCTGCCCCCAAATTCGCCCGCAGCACCGCCATTTCCAGCCGCACCACCACTGCCACCACTACCACCTAAGACGTTGCCGCCGCCGCCGCCGCCGCCGCCGCCACCGCCGCCACCGGCACCGAAGCTGCCAGCACCGCCAGCACCGCCACGACCGCCGCCAGCACCATTGCGGAAGGCACCCGCACCGCCAGCACCACCACCGCCGCCACCACCAGAACCGCCACCGGAACCGAAGCTACCAAATCCCCCAAAGTCACCTGGGCGACCACCTTCACCAGTTCCACTAGAGAGAACGCGACCGCCAGCACCGCCGCCGCCACCATCCCCCGCACCATTCCCCAGTCCCAGATTATTCAGTGCTGTATCGCTGAGATTATTAAAATTGCCGCCACTGCCGCCAGCAAAGCCAGTTTGACCGCTACCGGAGTCGTTACCGCCTCGGTTGCCGTCGCCGCGTCCGTTGCTGCCATTGCCCCCAATCGCGAAGTTGTTGGAAAACGTCACCCGGTCGGCAACGACATTACCCCGGTTGATAAAAACTGCACCACCAGCGCCCAGTCCGCCCCCGCCGCCACGAGTCCCACTGCCGCCGAGGGCTACGCCATTGCGAATCGTCAGGTTGGTGAAGCTAATATTGGCACCATTGATGGTGAAAATTTGATTGTTATTACCATTAATAGTGACGCCTCGATTGACAAAATTACCAATAAAATCAATATCATTCCCCGTTCCTAATACTGGCAAAGAGTTTGTCAGTAAAGGAGAACTGTTTAAGAGAACTGTATCCCGACCGGCTGAATTACTAGCAAGGCGAATCGCTTCGCGCAGAGTTGTGATACCGTTATTCTGATTGTTATCATCAACATCGCCAGCGTTGTTAACAATGAAAGTTGCCATAGTTGGATTGCTTAATTTTTGCAATGGGAATTAACGACAGCCGCATGTTGTCTCGACTGCCAGCGATCTGTATCGCTTTCTTCAGTTGTAAGAGTGGCAATAGAAGTCGTCGATACAGAAAAGTTAAGGACTTTGCGGCGCAAGCGAACTTAACTTTTGCTGGTTGGTGGACTTAAGTGGAAAATGAGGATGCGATCGCGCGTATGATTGGGAGCGATCGCGTGTAGGTTAATCTTTAGATGCCTGTAATCTCGACAACGCTTTCACGCGCTCCGCAATTGTCCTAGTTGATATTAGTTCTCACGATGAAGTGTATTGAGCGCTTAGCACAAGTAGAATGGATGTATGGAGCAGCAATACAGAATTTATATGGATGTTTGTTGCCTGAACCGCCCATTTGACGACTGGACACAGGCGCGCATTCGTCTGAAAGCTGAGGCAATTTTGGAGATTGTGTCTCGGTGTTAGGCTAACCAATGGCAACTCGTGAGCAGCACAGCTTTGGAATCTGAAATTGCCAAAACTCCCGATTTACTTAAACAGCAGCGGGTGATGAATTCTTTGGCAATTGCACGCACTAAAATTATCGTCACTGAAGCAATGCTAGAGCGAGCGAAAGAAATTGTTTTGCTGGGTTTCAAACCCTTTGATGCACTTCATTTAAGCTGCTCCGAATCAGCGAATGTTGATATTTTTTTGACCACTGACGATCGCTTGTGGCGAAAAGCATCCGTCAATCAAGTATCGCTCAATGTTGCTGTTGCTAATCCCCTGCAATGGTTGATGGAAATTTTCCAGGCGGAAGGAGAACCAGAATGACCCCACTAGAACTGAACCAGAAAGGTTTTGAAGCATTAATTGCAGCATTGGGATATGCGGATGCTGTTCGGTTTATCAAGCAATTCGATACAGGAAGAGGCGATTACACCAGAGAGCGCTATCAGTGGCTAGATGCTTTGAGTTTGGACGATATTTGGGCTGATTTAAAGCAGCTACAAACTCCGAAAGAATAAGGCAGCTTCAATGTAACGTCAATCGGTGTTATACGCTCTGATGCGGCGATCGCTCACCGGATTGATGCGGCAATTGCCATATAAAAATCACTAGATTGTAAACTGATTACCCCTTGGGAACAGCTACAATTTGAACAGCACCTAAAATTGACTCCATCCCTATGACTTCCTCTTCTACATCCTCGTTTCAGACAATCATCGAGTCTGTAGAAACCCTCTCAGAAGAAGAGCAAGATCTCTTGTTTGAATTGATTCACAAGCGGCGCATCGCCAAACGCCGCCAGGAAATCGCCCAAAATGCTGCCAACACGCTTGCTGCGGTTGATGCAGGAACCGCCAAACGAGGTTCTGTAGCTGACTTGATGATGGACGTATTGGGCGAAGAAACATGAGGCAGATTTTGTGGGATGAGAGCTTTCGCCGCGCCCTCAAGCGATCGCTCAAAAAACGTCCTCAGTTACAGCAAAGAATCACTGAAGTCCTTAATCTTCTTGAACTCGATCCATTTACACCAGCTTTGAAAACTCATAAGCTGCAAGGTGAACTCAAAGGGCTATGGGCTTGTTCGGTGGAATATGACTGTCGAATTGTGTTTGCCTTCAAAGCTATTGAAGATGAAGCAGAAGACGCTATTGTTTTAATTGATATTGGCTCCCACGATGAAGTGTATTAATCGCTGATAACCTATGCGATCGCGCTAAACTTCTCCCCATACAATCTCAGAGTATGAACCCGAATCGGAGCTGCTAATCCTTTCAATTGCACCTCATTTTGCTCCCAAAAATTGCCTCGCTCTTTGAGATCTGCCAGCACATAATCGGTCACAACAATATCATTCCCTTTGCTCAGTCCTTGCACTCTGGCAGCGGTATTTACCGTCATCCCAAAGTAATCGGGGCGTTCGTTCAGGGTGACGCTAATGCAAGCCCCCGCATCGATGCCGACTTTAAGAATTAGTTGATTGGGTTCTACAAGATTCAATTGCTGATTCAAAACTTGCATCTGCTTTTGCATCGCGATCGCAGCGTCAAACGCATCTGCCGGAACCGTAAATGCTGCCATAATTGCGTCGCCAATGGTTTTCACTACTGCCCCATTGTGCCGATCTACGATTTCAAATAAAAGATTAAAATGCTGTCGAACTAAACTATAAGCAAACGCATCACCATTGCGGCTATAAAGTGCCGTTGAACCAGCCAGATCTGTAAATAAAATCGCCACCCGCCGAATCAACAAACTTTGATTTGGAGGAATTGTTTCGCGGGGAAACAAGTCGCGAAACGTTTGTGTTGTTAATAAACGATGTCCGGAAACAACCCCAAACCGAGCATCGATTTCGGCTCTAAATGCTGGATCGTTAGCATTTTTTGGTAATTTTCGCCATCTTTCATCGATGCTGAAGGTTACTCTTACTTCATCGTCTGCATGGGTAAAATGCACGTGGCGACAACAGGGACAGGTATGCTGAGTTCCCAAATCGCTCAGGTGTTTAGGACTCAAGTCAATTCCGTTGCATTTAGGACATTGAATTTCCCAATTTAAGGTAACAATGCCTTGTTTGAGCGCTATTACCAAAAGTTGCAAAGTTGCTGCTTCGGTTAAGTTTAATTTTTGCGCGATCGCTCGCGGATTTGCATGATATAACCATCTGCTATCTCGTTCTTGTAAAAAGTTTGCCAGTTGTTGTTGTGCGGATGGCTCAATTCCGTAAGCGGCTAAAGCGGCTACAGCTTTTTGTATAGCGCGGCGATAAGGTTGGTAAAAGTTCAACATGGTTGGGGATATTTCCTATATGGTTTAATGCACAGCGAGCATTTGCGATCGCAGCAGCACCCCTCGATTACCTTGCGGTTGTCACTCTTTCTGTTATAGAACTTAACAATCGATCCGTCAATCTAGAAAAGTTAATGAGTTTGAGCTGAGAATAAGCTTAGTTTTTGCTGATTGCTGGAGTTAATTAGAAATTAAACAAGCGATCGCACTTATAATAACTCATCAAGTTGCTACTTATAAGGTCAAGCATTTTAGATCCCCCTAAATCCCCCAACACAGCGGGGGACTTTGAATCCGGTTCCCCCCTTTTGAAGGGGGGTTAGGGGGGATCAAACCGACAATATTTGTCACTAACTCAAGTTGCTAGTTATAAAGTCAAGCATTTTAGATCCCCCTCGCATCCCCCTGAATCAGGGGGACTAAAAATCCGGTTCCCCCCTTGTGAAGGGGGGTTAGGGGGGATCAAACCAACCATATTTGTCACTAACTCAAGTTGCTAGTTATAAAGTCAAGCATTTTAGATCCCCC
>CAYXCW010000101.1:0-27570 GCA_964463555.1 uncultured bacterium | reverse complement strand
TTTTGGACACCCCCCTTAATCAGGGGGGCAGGGGGGATCGGACGCGGGATTTTAAGTTTTGGACACCCCCCTTAATCAGGGGGGCAGGGGGGATCGGACGCGGGATTTTAAGTTTTGGACACCCCCCTTAATCAGGGGGGCAGGGGGGATCGGACGCGGGATTTTAAATTTTGGACACCCCCCTTATCAAGGGGGGCAGGGGGGGATCGGATTTTAAATTTTATTTTGTTTCAATCTAAAATCTAAAATCTAAAATCTAAAATCTAAAATTTAGTCTAGCTTTTCACCGCTAAGGATGAAAATGGGGTCGAGGGCAGCAAAGGTTTGATTGTTGCCCCGCACTTCTAGACGATTAACGGCAGATTGTACCACTTCTATGTTGCGAACTTGCAGCTCGGCAAAGCTTTCGGAAATGGCGTAAAGACTCTCCAGACTGGAAGCAGTTACGACAATTCGACCAGTGGGTAACAAATAGCGCCAAACTTCTTTGAGAATGTCTTTAATCGGGCGTCCACCCTCGATACAGACGCGACTGGGAGGCGGGCTGAGGTCTTTGAGACATTCAGGCGCACTGGCTTCAATCACTTCTACATTGGCTACCTCAAACTGCGAGCAGTTGCGGCGGATTAAGCTTGCTACTTCTTCATCCCTTTCTACGGCAATAATCCGACCTTGGGGACAAAGTAACCCAACTTCTACCGGAATCGTACCCGTACCTGCACCAATGTCCCACAAAACCGAGTCGGGTTGAAGCCGCAGGTGAGAAATTAACAGCAGGCGCACCTCTCGCTTACTCAAGGGTATACCGGGCAAGCGCTCGAACATGTCGTCGGGAATGCCTGGGGTAATGTAAGGCCAGAGTTGAGAAGGCATAAAAATCCGTATGGAGGAGGATACCGGACTGATTCCCACAGCGCGGGCGTAACTTCCTGCAAATTTCAGCTGGCAGCCGATTGGAAGGCACAGATTGCGTGCAGCATCATCATTCAAGTTTATCGGTTGCTAGTCGCATTTTTTCGCTGTTATGGACAAATTTTGCCTGGGGTAGCGGTGCGATCGCGATCGCGTTTATATTGTTTTTGAACCCTAAAAATATCTTATCTTTGAAAATAGAGATTCTACTAGCAAGCGCTGGCTTGGAGGCTTAGAGGCTGGTTAATTTTTCCCTGTCGCCTATACTTTCTGGCTAGGACAGCCATTTTTAACGGGTTTAATAGTTATGTTAATGTTGCTTTTTTATGTAGGCGATGAACGCTATGCCATCTCGGCTAAAAGTGTAGTTGAGGTGGTGCCTATGGTAGCGTTAAAAAAGGTTTACCACGCGCCTGAATATGTAGCAGGTTTGTTTAATTATCGGGGTCAAATTGTTCCAGTTATAGATCTGTGCCATTTAATCCAAAATCAAACCTGTCACCTGCACTTAAGCACGCGAATTATTATGATAAATTACTTAGTTCGCGATGGTGAAAATAATGTAAATCGGCTTTTAGGGCTGATGGCAGAACGGGTGACAGAAACTATGAATAAACCAGAAAATGAATTGATTCCGCCTACAATTAACGTAGATAAATCTGCTTATTTGGGCGGAATAATTAACGATGAGAAGGGCATGATTCAATATTTACGGATCGAGAATTTGTTACCCGATTCACAGCAGGCGTATCTATTACCAGAAAGCTAAAATCAAAAATGACTCAAGAAAGGCTAATAGCTAATGACTGATGAACCAACAAAAGATTGAAGATTTACTAAAAAGAAAAATCGGATTGGCAGCAGGTTCTATTGGCTCTAATACGATTGCTAGAGTAATTCATCGCCGCATGGAAGCTTGCCGAATAGGAGAAATCGAAGCTTATTTTAATTTATTGCAGACATCGCCAGAGGAGTTAGAACAATTAATTGAAGCTGCAATTGTGTCGGAAACTTGGTTTTTCCGAGATCGGGGGCCATTTGTTTTTTTGAGCCAATATTTTAGTTCCGAGTGGCGGGTAAAGAATCGGGGTAAAATTCTGCGGGTTTTAAGCGTGCCTTGTGCCACTGGGGAAGAACCTTATTCGATTGCGATCGCGCTGATGGAAGCGGGTTTAACCTGCAAACATTTTACCATCGATGCGGTTGATATAAGCCAAAAATCGCTCCAGAAAGCTAGAAAAGGAATTTACAGACAAAATTCCTTTCGCGGTATGGAACAAGATTACCTCAAACGCTATTTCACTCAAATAGGAGAAAACGAATACCTTTTGAGCGATGCCGTCATACGTGCCGTCAATTTCTGGCAAGGAAATCTACTAGATCCATATTTTCTGATAGACAAAGCGGCTTACGATATAATCTTCTGTCGCAACGTGTTAATTTACTTCGATCGAGCCGCCATCGAAACCACAAATCTAGTTTTAGATCGGTTATTAGAGCCAGAAGGATTGCTATTTGTCGGGCACGCTGAAACAGGACAAATAAGCTCTTCCCGATTTGAGTCAATCCGCTATTCTTTTGCGTTTGCTTTTCGGAAGCGACAGCAAGAAGAGCGGTCGAAAAAACATACAGAAGCAGCGCGATTAAATCCAACAGCGCCAAAAGCAATTGAGGCGAAGAAATTACTCGTAACAGAGCAGTTTGGCGAGCAGAAATCTACCCATATCCGCGATATTTCTCCTCAACCCCCAAAGGCAACTCCCAACTCTCAATCTAACTTTCCGGATTTAGGGGTTGCTCGTAGGTTAGCAGATTTGGGACAATTAGAAGCAGCCACGACACTATGCGAAACTTACCTGAGCCAAAATCGAGTCAGCGTTGAGGCTTACGTATTATTGGGTCAAGTGCATCAAGCCGCCGGAAAAAAGGAGCAAGCAGAGCAATATTTTCAAAGAGCTATTTATCTAGAACCCAATTGCTATGAAGCGCTTATCCACCTGGCATTACTCAAAGAAAGTCGCGGTGATATTGCGGGTGGGGCGATCATTCGGCAACGAATTGAACGATTGCAGAAAGGTTGATATTTAACAAGTAAAATGGAAAAAATCGTGTTGAAGAATTGGACATTGACAGCCCGCATGATGGCGGCATTTGCATTTATCGGTTTGATTGTATTGACAGTAGCTTTAATTGGTTGGGGCGGCACTTCTCGGCTCAGCGAGCATATCAATACTTTGGGAAATAATAGCTTACCTAGCGCCATCGGTTTGTGGAAAATTAACGAAGGACAAACCCAAGTCGAATCATCAGAACGCGCCTTACTCGACGTGCAAATTTCTCGCCCAGAAAGACAGGGTGAATTAAACAGAATCAATAAAGCTTGGCAGCAGATCAATGAAGGCTTTAAACAATACGAAACAACACCCAGAACAGAGGAAGAAGATAAAGTATACACCCAGCTAAAAACTAACTGGGATAGGTGGAAACAAGACCACGAAGAATTTTTAAGGCTAAATAGAGAATTTGAACAACAGGGCATTCTGAATCCTTTTGAAACCCAGATCCAATTGTTGCGGCAAAATCAAGGCAATTCGCCTGCAATGGGGGCGGCACAAAAAGCTGCGGCTATTTACAGACAAATGCGCGATCGCGCCCGCAATAACCGCACTTCGTTTGAAGCAGCCACCCAATTGCTGTTACAAGATTTAAACATTAACGAGCAGACAGCAACTAATGCTAAAACCGCAGCGCGACAGGATATCAGTCAAACTACATTCTGGGTAATTGCTGGCTGTTTACTGGGGCCAGTTACTGCTGTTTTATTAGGGCTTTACTTCAGCAAATCTTTGGTGCAAAAAGTTCAGGAATCAGGCATCCAAATTAACTCCTCAGTGATGCAAATTGCGGCTTCTGGCAAGCAACTAGAAGCAACGGTAAACCAACAAGTAGCCTCGACAAACGAAGTCGTAGCTACGGCGCGAGAAATAGCCACTAACGCTGGACAACTGGTGAAAACGATGGATGAAGTTTCGGCGCTATCAGAATCAACTACTTTGTCAGCTAGCGAGGGACAAAAAGATTTGAACCGCATGGAAAAAGCGATGCAGCAGTTAGCTAATTCCACCAGTTCTATTTCCAGCAAGCTCAGTGCAATTAGCGACAAAACTAACAATATCAATACTATTGTTACGACGATTACTAAAGTCGCCGACCAAACTAATTTGCTATCTTTAAATGCAGCAATTGAAGCGGAAAAAGCCGGAGAATACGGCATGGGTTTTGCCGTTGTTGCTAGAGAAATACGCCGCCTCGCCGATCAAACTGCCGTGGCGACTTTAGATATTGAAACTATGGTCAAAGAAATGCAATCGGCGGTTGGTAGCGGCGTGATGGAGATGGATAAATTTACCAAAGAAGTAAATCAAGGAGTAGACGATATTCGCACAATTGGTTATAAATTATCGGAAATTATTGACCAAGTGCAATCGGTTACGCCGCGATTTGAAACGGTGAATCAGGGGATGGCAGGACAATCAGAGGGGGCGCAGCAAATTAGCGAAGCGATGGCACAGTTGAGCGAAGCGACAACGCAAACGGCGGGTGCTTTGCGCGAAATTAACAATGCGATCGCACAATTAAATATGGCGTCCCAAAGATTGCGACAAGAAATTTCGCGGTCAAAATAGCGGGAGAATGAGGAAATCAATATGAACGCAGGCCCAATCAAAAATATGACCATGAAAACGCGGATGCTGGCTGCATTTGCATTTATGGGTTTAATTATCTTCCTAGTGGCTCTAATTGGTGTGGGTGGTAATGCCAGAATGAGCCACAACATCGATGCGATCGCCAACGATGCATTTCCCAGTACGGTGGCTTTGTGGAAAATCACTGAAGGACAAACTCAGGTGCAAGCTTCGGATCGATCTCTGCTCAATCCTGTGACAAATTTTGCCATCAGACAGCGGGAAAAAACGCGGGTAGAAAATGCCTGGAAACAAATTAATCAAGGATTTGATGAATACGAGAAATTGCCGCGCACCCCAGAAGAAGAACAACTTTACCAAGAGTTTAAAACCCTGTGGGATCGGTGGAAAGAAACTTACGAACAATACAAACTGCTGAATCAAGAGTTTGAAAAATATAACCTGGTTAACCCTTTACAAATTCAGGTTAACTTATTGAGCCAGGGGAGAGCAAACGACCCTCAAATTGTCACCGCCAGAGCAGCTCAGTCCATATTCAACAAAATGAACGAATATATGTACGGCACGAAAACTCCTGCATTAGCGGCATCGGCGGCAGCACTGCAAAAGGTGTTGGATTATAACAACAGAAAAACAATAGAAGTTAAGAATACAGCCGCTGGAGATGTCGTGCAAAATCGTATTTGGGTTTTGGTGGGTTTGTTAATTGGCCCGCTGACGGCGGTGTTGTTTGGGGTTTATTTTAGTAATGCGATCGCTAAACCTTTAGGAGCTAAAATTGCCGAGGTCGTCGATGTGGCACAAAAGATGTCTGGCGGCGACTTTACCGCTGAAATTCAAGCCACCGAGCAAAAAGACGAATTGGGTAAATTAATGGCCTCTTTTCGCAGCATGAATCGAGGTCTGACAACTTTAATTAAACAGGTGCAAAAATCCACCTTTCAAGTTACCACTTCAGCCACCCAAATCGCCGCCTCTGGCAAACAATTAGAAGCCACCGTGAACGAACAAGTAGCTTCAACTAATGAAGTAGTCGCAACCGCGCGGGCAATTTCCTCAACCGCAGGACAACTGGTAAAAACTATCGGTGAAGTCTCCCATATGTCAAAAGCAAGCGCAACCGCAGCTAGCACCGGACAAAAAGATTTGAATCGCATGGAAAAAACAATGCGCCACTTAGCTGATGCCACTATTTCTATTTCGGGAAAGTTGGGAATTATCAGCGAAAAGGCTAACAACATCAATAGCGTTGTTACTACGATCACCAAAGTCGCAGATCAAACGAATTTGCTATCTCTCAATGCCGCAATTGAAGCAGAAAAAGCCGGAGAATACGGCATGGGTTTTGCCGTGGTTGCGAGGGAAATTCGCCGCCTCGCGGATCAAACTGCGATCGCAACGTTAGATATTGAGAGTATGGTTAAAGAAATGCAATCAGCCGTTTCTACCGGCGTGATGGAAATGGATAAATTCACCAAAGAAGTGAGTCAAGGTGTAGATGATATCCGCACCATCAGCCTACAACTCGCAGAAGTTATCGATCAAGTACAATCGCTCAACCCCCGATTTGAAGACGTAGATCGAGGCATGGAAGCCCAGGCAGAGGGAGCATTGCAAATCAGCGAAGCGATGGGGCAATTGAGCGAAACTTCCGCGCAAACGGCAGATGCCTTACGGGAAATAAACAGCGCGATCGCTCAATTAAACGAAGTTACCCAAAGCTTAAGTCAAGAAATTTCCCGATTCAAAATCAATTAATCCATATATACAATTACCAATTCCCAATTCCCAATTACCAATGATTAACGACTGCTGGAATCACATCGGCGTAGGAGGCGATCGCAGTTGCCCCGAACTCAAAACCTTCATTCATTGCCGTAACTGTCCCGTTTATTCAGCAGCGGGACGTAGTTTATTAGAAAAAGAAGTACCATCTGGATATCTCCAAGAATGGACGGATTTACTGAGATCGAGCGTTGGATCGATCAATCGCGTTGCCCCCAGAGGCACCATATCAGTAGGCATCTTTCGCTTAGAAGGAGAATGGCTGGCACTATCAGCAAAAACCATCGAAGAAGTGACTCATAATTGCATCATCCGCACCCTACCTCACCGCAGCAATAACATCATATTGGGTTTGGTCAACATCCGAGGTGAAATTCAGATTTGTATCTCCCTCAAAAGCTTTTTGGGACTCGATACACCCGATATTAATCTTCAACATATCAGCCCGGTTGTTTATGGACGGATGATAGTAGTAGAAAAACATGCCAGCCGCTGGGTATTTCCCGTTGACGAAATTTACGGAATTCACCGCATCCACCCAGATGAAATAGGAAATGTCCCTTCTACCGTATCTAAAGTTCAAGATACTTATACAAAAGGCGTAATTAACTGGCAAGATAAAAGCGTGAGCTATCTCGATGATGAGTTATTGTTTTACTCTTTAAACAGAAAGTTATTGTGAAGCATAATAATACCTATAGTTTTGCTGAAATAATGTCTAATGTATTTTTTATTTTTTAAAAGTGTTAAAATTAGCCATTAGCCATTAGCCATTAGCCATGAGCAACCAAGATATGAGCAACTTTTCCATGTTGGATTTATTCCGCATGGAGGTAGAAACCCAAGCAGCGATATTAAACAATAACCTGTTAGCACTAGAAACGAATTCTAATGGTTTCGGGGAATTGGAATCATTGATGCGTGCTGCCCATTCAATTAAAGGTGCTGCGCGCATAGTTCAACTCGATGCAGCGGTGCAAATTGCCCACGTGATGGAAGATTGTTTTGTAGCAGCACAACAGGGAGCGATCGCACTAGATAATCCCGACCAAATCGACTTACTACTTCAAGGAGTCGATATGCTACAACGCATCAGCCAACTAAGCGAAACCGAGGCAGAAACTTGGCTGGCTGCCAATCAATCGAAAATTGAAACTTTAGTAGCAGCGATCGCCGCCATCCTAACACCAACAGAAGATTTACCAGAGCAGGAAATTAACGAACCTGAACCAGAAGAAGGACAAGAGGGACAAGGAGAAATCAATATTTCTTCCTTGTCTTCCCCATCTCCTCCATCTCCCATAAACCTATATCGGGATGCGTCGATGCTGGATTTATTTCGTCAGGAAGTCGAAACTAATTCAGCTATATTAAACACCGGATTGGCAGCGTTTAAAAATAACCCTAATGCCGCGATAGATATCAGCGCTCTGATTCAAGCTGCCCATACTATCAAAGGAGCAGCTCGCATCGTTCAAATCGATGCTGCTGTTAAAATTTCTGGCTCCATAGAAGATTGCCTTAGCGCCATTATCCAAGGAAAAAATACCCCTGAAGTCAATCTCGTTGCTCTGCTGCAATCGGGTGTAGAAATGTTGTTGATTATTGTTGATATTCCAGAAAATGAACTAGAAAATTGGACATCAGAAAATGAAGCAGAAATTGCAAATTTTACAGCAGCAATCTCGGCAAATTTGGTACGTTCAAACCCCTTACCGGCTAAAGTAAAGCCAGCAACTACAGCAGAAAAACCCGCAGTAAAACCGAAACCAAGAGGGGAAATTGTTGCTTCTAAAGCCTCAAGAAAAGAGGCTGCTGAAGTAGCCAAAACTAAACCAATTTCCCCGCCGCCTGCTGCCAATGAAAAAAGCCAAAATTCGCCATCTACTGAGCGCGTAGTGCGAGTCAGCGCCGAAAATTTGAATCGTTTGATGGGGCTTGCTGGGGAATCTTTGGTAGAAGCAAACTGGTTACAACCATTTGCCGATTCTTTACTAAAACTGAAAAATACTCAGACAGAATTGTCTAAATTGCTCGAACAATTGCAAGAATCGCTTGCCGAACAAAAAATGAGCGATCGCTCGTATACCAAGCTCAACGCCGCCAGACAAAAAGCGGGAGAATGTCGTCAATATTTGTCCGAAAGATTGAACGAATTAGAACTATTTGCTCGTCGTTCTGCCAATCTTTCAGATCGCCTTTATCGCGAAGTAATTGCATCTCACATGCGTCCTTTTGCCGATGGCGTGCAAAGTTTTCCGCGCATGGTAAGAGATTTAGCCAGACAGCTAGGCAAGCAAGTAAAATTTGAAATTATTGGTAAATCAACTCAAGTCGATCGGGATATTTTAGAAAAGTTAGAAGCGCCCATAACTCATATTTTGCGAAACGCCCTCGATCACGGTATCGAGTTGCCCCAAGAGCGTCTAGAAGTCGGGAAATCTGCCGAAGGAATCTTGCGCTTAGAAGCAGCTCATCGCGGGGGAATGCTATCAATTACAGTTTCAGATGATGGGAAAGGAGTAGATATAGAAAAACTGCGCCAAAAAATTATCAATCAAGGCATGGCGAGTGAAGAAATGGTCGTTCAAATGACCGAACCGGAGTTGCTGGAATTTCTATTTTTGCCAGGGTTTAGTACCGCTAGTAAAGTAACAGAAATTTCTGGGCGTGGCGTTGGTTTAGATGTCGTGCAAAGCATGATCCAGGAAGTGGGAGGGATTTTGCGAGCCATTTCTGAACCGGGAAAAGGCATGAGTTTTCACTTACAATTGCCCTTAACTTTGTCAGTAATTCGCACGCTGTTGGTCGAAATAGCAGGAGAACCTTATGCGTTTCCCCTGACGCGGATCGATCGCATCGTGATGATAAATCGCTCCGAGATCGAAGTTGTGGAAAGCCGTCAGTATTTTAAGCTGGATGGTCAAAATATAGGACTGGTATCGGCGCGTCAAGTCTTGGAGTTAAAAAAAGCCGAACTCAACGGAGAAGTTTTACCAGCGATTATTTTAAGCGATCGCTACAACCATTACGGCTTAGTTGTCGATCGATTTTTAGGCGAACGCGACTTAGTCGTAAGACCACTCGATCCCCGTTTGGGAAAAGTCCCCGACATTAGCGCCGTCGCTTTAATGAGCGATGGTTCTCCCGTCTTGATTATGGATGTCGAAGATATTATTCGTTCGATTGATAAACTCCTAATGGTAGCGCGGTTGCACAAAGTTAGCAAAGTAGCCGATGGTAGCGATTTCAAAAAACGCAAGCGCATTCTAGTAGTAGATGATTCAATTACCGTGCGAGAAGTCGAGCGTAAATTACTGGAAAATAACGGTTATGAAGTCGAAATTGCGATCAACGGTATGGAAGCTTGGAATGCGGTGCGGACTAATCAATACAACTTAGTAATCACCGATGTCGATATGCCACGCATGACCGGGATCGAGCTAGTGAGTAATATTAAGAGCAATCCCAATCTCAAATCAATCCCCGCGATCGTTGTTTCTTATAAAGATCGGGAAGAAGACCGAATTCGCGGTTTAGAAGTGGGCGCAGATTATTATTTAACTAAGAGCAGTTTTCACGATGATACTCTATTAAATGCCGTAATCGATTTAATTGGTTACGGCGAATAGGTAACCACGGGAGGGGTTTAAATAAACTGTCGATTGTGGCATAGATAGTAACCCTCTGGGGAGCGGGTTTAAATAAACTGTCGATTGTTGCATAGATAATAACCCTCGGCGGGCGGGTTTAAATAAACTGTCGATTGTTGCATATATAGTTGGTCAAACCCGCCCCTACACAACCGACGATCTTAGAAACCGGGTTTCTTTCTGAGATCTCTTGCAAACCAATGACTTTTCTGAGAAACCCGGTTTCTTTGCGTCATACACAACCCATCAATTACGAATTACCAATTACCAATTACCAATTACCAAAAAAATGAGAATAGCCATTGTTGATGACATGCCAATTGCCGTGGAAGCAATCCGCCGAATTATCCTCACAGTTCCTAATTATGAAATTGCTTGGATCGCTAGCAATGGGGAAGAAGCAGTTGCTAAATGCGCCCAAGATACCCCAGACTTAATTTTGATGAATTTAATCATGCCAGTCATGGATGGCAGCGAAGCAACGCGCCGCATTATGAGCAATTCTCCCTGCGCGATTTTAATCGTAACATCTTCAATTGGCACTCATACAGCTAAAGTTTTTGAGGCGATGGGATATGGTGCTTTAGATGCTATCAATACACCAACTTTCGCTGCAAACAATGCCGAAAGCGGGTCAGAGTTACTTACTAAGATTGGTAGAATTGCCCGATTAGTTGGCAAATCTAACCCAACTCCAAAAACCAAAAACCCAAAGCTAAAATCAGCGGTTCCCCCTTTGCTTGCCATCGGTTCTTCAACTGGCGGCCCCCAAGCTTTAGCCACAATTCTTTCGCTGCTTCCAGAAGATTTCCACGCCGCAGTTGCCATCGTTCAGCACGTAGATGCCGAGTTTGCTCCCGGTTTGGCAGAATGGTTAAATAATCAAAGCAAATTACCCGTTAGTTTAGCCACTGGCAATACTCACTTAGAGGCGGGAAAAGTAGTAATTGCCGCCACCAACGATCACTTAATTTTGCAACCGAATTTGAGGCTCAAATATACCCAAGAACCGCGAGATTATCCTTATCATCCCTCTGTCGATAGATTTTTTACCAGCCTCGCCGAACACTGGGCCCCAAAGGGCGTAGGGTTGCTGTTAACCGGCATGGGTAAAGATGGGGCTAAAGGACTTTTGGCTTTGCGTGAGGCGGATTGGCATACAATAGCCCAGGATCGCGCTAGCTGCGTGGTTTACGGAATGCCCAAAGCCGCAGTCGAGTTAAATGCAGCAGTAGAGGTTTTGCCATTGGAAGCGATCGCCAGATCCTGTATCAAACATCTACCCCACTAGGAGATCGAGGTATTTACAACAGATAGCTTTTCGAGTTAGGTACAGCCTTTTGGCTTCGTTTGTGTAGCGGCAGCCTTAAGGCTGCCGCTACACAAACGAAGATGCACCTCATGCTCCTACAATCCGCTATATGTATTTTTGATGAAATTTCTCAATTTAGAGAAAAAAATTAGTACCGTGCAAACACTGAACCAATTATTTGGTAATCCTACGGTTCTCAATCCACTTCAGCCAATTTAAGATAGATTACTTACGCACCTAGTTACTTTCCCCGATGAGGGGTCGCGCCCCTCATCGGGGAAACTATGCAATTCGTAACTTCTGGGAATTTTGCACCAGGTGTTCGAGTCAATGCGATCGCTCCACCAGCCCAATTTTAGGGTTAAGACTATGACCAATCGGGTCGTCAACAGTATCTACATAGCGGCGGATCGTTTCTTCCAAACTAAGCCGATTGCAAACCAGGAAAGGCGTAAGGTCTATTATCTTAGTAAAATTCGCGTTGCCTGGATCTGGATATGAGTTTAACCCCTTGCGAGCCTATCCAAGCTAAAAATGGAAAAAGTTTCACAAATTCATTGAATTATCTGGATTTTAATCAAAACTCGGTTGATTTAATACCTGGAAGTTTAATCGATTTAAACGAAACGCACAAGTTAGTCAGTTCTAAAATTGACACAGCGATCGCAGAATTAGATATGGGATGCGATCGCGCCTCAATCAATTCAAATTCAACCACCACAGAAATCAACCATTTAACTGAAGAAACTGTAACAGTTTTGCTAGTTGACGATCAGCAAGTCATCGGCGAAGCAGTGCGTCGGATGCTAGAGTCCGAATCAGACATTAAATTTCATTTCTGTAGCGATCCAGTTCAAGCCATTAGCATCGCGGTGGAAGTGCGTCCCACGGTAATTTTGCAAGATTTAGTCATGCCCGAAATCGATGGCTTGCTATTATTGCGTTTTTTTAGAGCCAATACCGTAACGCGAGACATCCCAATGATCGTGCTTTCCAGCAAAGAAGAAGCGCAACTCAAAGCACGGGCATTTGCCTTAGGAGCCAACGACTATTTAGTAAAATTACCCGATAAAGTCGAGCTAATAGCGCGCATTCGTTACCACTCCAAAGCCTATATTAGCCGCCTGCAACGCAATCAAGCTTATCAAGCACTAGAAGATTCCTTAGAACAATTGAAAATAGAACAACAAAAATCAGAAAGTTTGCTCCTCAACATATTACCAAAAACCATTGCCGAAAAATTAAAACAGCAACAAAGTATCATAGCCGAAAGCTTCTCAGACGTCAGCGTCCTATTTGCCGATATAGTTGGTTTTACCCAACTTTCATCCTCAGTTTCAGCCATAGAACTCGTACATTTGCTCAACGGCATCTTCTCCAAATTCGACGACCTCGCAGAAAAACATGGCTTAGAAAAAATTAAAACCATTGGCGATTCTTATATGGTAGTATCCGGACTGCCCACACCCAGAGCCGATTATGCAGAAGCGATCGCAGAAATGGCTTTAGACATGAAATCAGCCCTCGCTCAATTTCAGAAAGAACAAAGCCAAAACGTGAGCATACGCATAGGCATACACTGCGGCCCAGTAGTAGCAGGTATTATAGGCACCAAGAAATTCATTTACGATTTATGGGGCGACACAGTTAACACCGCCAGCCGCATGGAATCTCACGGCATTCCAGATTGCATTCAAATCTCAGAAGAAACCTACAAACTGTTATCCAGCAAATATTTAATAGAAGAACGAGGTTTAATTCACCTCAAAGGCAAAGGTGAAATGCTAACCTATCTCCTACAGGGAAGAAAACATTAACTAAGTGCAGATAATAACTTAGTGCTGGTAATTGGTAGTTACATTACTCCCTTCGCGCTCTAAAAATACCTACCCTACCTCTTCCTTTCTCCCTTCTCTGCGCTCTCTGCGTCTCTGTGGTTCGTTAAAAAATAGATATTCCTTCAGCGCGAAAGGAGTAATAATTTAAAACGGCGGGAGCGGGGGTCGAACCCGCAGACTCCGTTAGGAGCTTTAACCGATAACCCTCAATTCTACGGCCTGTTAAGGCAAAAGGCGAACAAGGGTATTCCCGCCATAAATCTGTATCCTCAGATCTTGCACCATTATCAACAAGCTTTCAAAAACCGGGTTTATTGACGAGAAATCTAGGCTTTCAAGCTGAGCTATTTGCAAGAAACTAAGGTTTAGTCAAGGTGCAAGATGTCAATATCTAAACTTGAAAATTTATCGTATATTTTCATAGGCGTAGGGGCGGGTTTTACCAATAATCTTTGCTAGAAACAGACTCAGGCACATTAAGGAAATTACAGATTTTAGATTTGGGCTTTCAGATTTGAATTCTAAAATCTAAAATCTAAAATCTAAAATCTAAAATTAATTGGTTGGTGGGGCGGGATTTGAACCCGCGACCTTTGAAAACGATAACCCTCAATTCGCCGGCCTTTTCAGGCAAGGGTGTGAATCAAGGACTATGGCAATTTGCGATATCATTGCTCTACCAAACTGAGCTACCCACCAGAGAAAATTGCAGATTTAAGATTTCATTAAATCTGCAATCTGAAATCTTAAATCTGCAATTATTTAGTAGTATATGTATTACTCGGTGTCAAGTAGTTCGGAAGCTAGTTTTATTGCTGCGGCGGGGGTAGAGATTTTGCCTTCAATGCGGGCTAGCTGAATTTCGGTTAAAAGCCAGCCAACTTTTGGTCCCGATGGGAGGTTAAGGGTTTTGATTAAATCTGTACCGCTGACTAGGGGGGTGGGATGGGCTACTTGGTCATCGGCGGTAAGATAGCGGTTAATTAAAGGTGCAATCTTATCTACTGAAATTCCCGTTGCTACTGCTACAACGGCTAACGCTGGAAACACAACTCCCGCTTCGCGAAACAAAAAATACTGTTGGCGCAAAGACATCGGAGATATTTGCAATTGGGGTAAACATTTGAGGATAGTCGTCACGCCGCGGATTTCGGGGAGGCTGTATTTCATCGCTCTTAAAAGATCTTCAACCGAGGCGTTTTCTACCGCTATTCCAGCGCGAGAGTAGTTGATGCGAGGCTCCGGCTCCTCTGGTGAGAAAATCAGAGTGGCGAGTTTGGCGATCGCACTCCAACTCCCTTTCCCCCCCGCCAACCCCGGAATTCCCCCCGCCAGTTCTTCGGCTAATTTAGGCCAATTTTCCGCCAATATCGCAATCGCGCGGTCAACTGCTGCCACTAGCTCCAAATTATGAGCTGTAATATTATCGTGCAGCGCCCAGCGCAGAATGCCATCTTCCCAAGCCGCAAGTAACCAGGGAGTACCTAGAGGACTGCCCAAAAGATAGCCTAATTCTACCCGCACTCGTTCCGCCGCAATTTGACCGAGTAAAGGCGCAAATTCCCGCATCGCAGCGCGGGTTTGAGGTTCGATAACAAAACCAAGTTGGGAAGCTTGTCGATATCCCCGTAAAAGTCGCAAGGGGTCATCTTGCAGGTTATGAGGAGATACCATGCGGATAATACCTCGTTGCAAGTCGGCACAACCTTGCAGCGGGTCGAAGAGTTCCTGAGTGTGGGGATTGTAAGCGATCGCATTAATTGTAAAATCCCGCCGATGCAAATCTGTTTGGAGCGTCTCCCCCTCTTGCTGGGCAAAATCTGCCGTAGCATCCGGAAACACAACCCTAGCAATTTGTCGCTCCTTATCTAGCAAGACAAACCCAGCTTTGTAATGACTCGCGATCGCGCGTGCCGTTTTCACCGCCTTTTGGGGCATGACAAAATCTAAATCCAAATACTCCCGCCGTCGTTGTAGCAGCGCATCTCGCACCGCACCCCCTACCATACAAGCAGACGCGGGCAACCATTCCAAACCAAAAGGCCAACCTTCAGTAGCAAAACCTTCCTTCTCTTCTTCCTTCGCGTCCTTCGCTTCTTCGCGGTTCATTACTTCCCTCAAAACAAAGCGCAACAAAAATCAACCTTTGCGACGAACAAATCGCCCGCTTGCCTACGCTAGATTAACAGAAAAGCCTGTGGAGCTTAAGCAATGTGTATTTGCGTTAACTGCGAATATGTGGACCGCTGCATCACCTACCACGCAGTGGAAACCCAACATCAAGTGCCTCATTTGACGGAAAACCCGGATTTTGAGCCAAACGAACCCAGTATTAACGTTAACATCCGTCCCAAGGAGGATTTTATTGAAATGGAGTGGGATGTCGTTGGCTGTCTCAGCTTTAAGAGGGAAACTGGTAAGTGGGCGCGGTTGCGCCCTGGCGAATTAGTCCCTACTTGAGGCGACTGTGGTGGAAAATAGCGGATACGTCGGGGCGCCAGGGCTGTGCGCCCCTTCTTTTGGTAAATTTGTAGGTCTGGGATGTTGAGCGATCGCTTTCTTTCCGCCTGCGGGAAAACTATACTGGGCAGATTCAGATAAGTCGTCCCAAACCTCCAGCGAAACTACACCAATTTTTTCTTACCCATACACAATGATCCATCCACACACAGAAATCCGTTATATCAACCAATTAATCGGCTATGGTGTATTCGCCACTCAATTTATTCCTAAAGGTACAATTATTTGGGTTTTAGATGAATTAGATCAAAAACTGGAAGAAGCTCACCTTTTATCCCTGGAACCCTTGCGGAGAAAACAATTAGTCAAATACTGCTATCGAGATAACAAAGGTCGCTATGTCTTGTGTTGGGATATTGCCCGCTATATGAATCATAGTTTTAACCCCAACTGCCTCAGCACCTACTATGAATTTGAGCTAGCCATTCGCGACATTTATCCTGGAGAACAATTAACCGAAGACTATGGATACTTTAACTTAGACGAACCTTTTTATTGCTTACCCGAATCCGGGAGTAATAGAACCAAAGTCATGCCTGATGATATTTTACATTTTTATCCAGAGTGGGATCGAAAAACCTCAGAAGCCATGAAATATTTAAACCAAGTCGATCAACCCTTAAAATACTTGCTATCCCCAAAAGTTACAGAAACCGTTAATGCCGTCGCAGCAGGCAAAAGAGCTATAGATTCCATCCGTAATTATTATTATGACAGAACCAGCCAACTTAGCGCCGTCAGTTAACTTTAAATTGTTCCAACCTACTCAGAGGCAAAGCAGTAATGGCAGCTATTTCCGTCTCTAGAAGAGTTTAATGGCAAGGAAAATTATGCAAACCATTGCGTCGGAATCAGCCCCACAACGCCCGCGAAAGATGTCTATCGTCAAGTCCATTGGTTCGCGATTATTTCTTTCCGTTCTAGGTGGAACTTTGGTAGGCTTGGGCAGCGCCTCTTATTTATTTTACCAAGCCCTTGTCAGACAATCAAAAGCAGAATTAATTGCCAATTTGGATGTAAAAGCAGAAAACTTAGAGGGGAGTCTTAAAACATTTGAAACCTCGGCAAAACTGGTTACCGATTCGATTAAAACGCTTTATGAAGCAGGAGAAAGACGCGAACATATTTATGTTGACTTAATTCGGCGTTCTTTGCAAACTTTACCGCTAGGTACTGGATTGGGTTTTGGTCAACCGCCGGAAAAGCGTTTAATTATTCCAGCCCGAAAGTATGCTTATCCTTGGGCGATTAGAGATCAAAATGGCAAAGTTATTGCTAAAGGCGGAGATACCGACCCCGAAAACTATAAAGAAAGCTATTTTAGAGATCCAATTAAAGCCAGAAAGGGAATCTGGTTAGAACCAGTTAGCTACGAAGAGACAAATGTAGAGCCGCCCAAAAAATTTACCAGTACCAGCTATTCCTTACCTTTTTACAACAACAAAAAAGAGTTACTGGGAGTATTAAATCAGGATTTAGAATTGGGATTTTTGAGTGAAAAGTTATCTAAGCCAGTAATGCGAGAGCAAGGTTATTTTGTCCTTGTTAGTGCTAAAGGTAACTTGATTGCTTATCCCCGAAACCCCAAATCAGCACTTGATTTGGAACCATTTCCCAAAATTAGTAATTATGACCAATTGTGGCAGAAAATTCATAAAAATATTCAAGCCAATTCTGGTAGTAGCGGCATCCTATATTGGCAGGATGATAGAGGAAATAAGCAATTCTGGGCTTACCGGAAAATATCAAACAACAATTGGATATTATTGGCATCAGTTCCCCAGTCGGTTGTTGTCGGGCCATTATTACAATTTACCTTGGCTGGAACTGCATTAGCAGCCATGTGTGCATCGGTGGTATTAGCTATAGTTGTTGCTTTATTTGTTCGACGTTTAAACCGGCGGCTTCAGCCAATTATGGATGAATGCAACCAGCTAGCTGAAGCCAATCCGAAAAGTGAAGAATTAATGAGTCGGGAAGATGAAATTGGTCGGTTAACTATATCTTTTTATAACCTGCTGGGACAGGTAACATTTAACGAGAAGCGATTGCGAAAAGAAATGACTCGTTCCGAACAAGCATTAAAAGCCTTGAAAAAGACGCAAGCGCAACTAATTCAAAATGAAAAAATGTCGAGTTTAGGTCAATTAGTCGCTGGAGTCGCCCATGAAATTAATAACCCAATTAATTTTATCTATGGTAACCTGCCTCATGCTAACGAGTACATGCACGATCTACTCAAACTGATTGAATTATACGAGCAAAAATATCCCAACCCAGACCCTGAAATAGAAAATTTAAGATCCGAAATTGAACTAGAATTTTTAATCGCAGATTTGCAAAAGATTCTCTCTTCAATGAGCATCGGGGCTAACCGAATTCGCGAAATTGTTTTATCATTACGTAACTTCTCGCGCTTTGATGAAGCAGAAATGAAAGATGTGAATATCCATGAAGGAATTGACAGCACGTTGCTGATTCTGCAAAACCGATTAAAAGCTACAGCAGAACATCCTGAAATTCAAGTTGTTAAAGAGTATAGTAAGCTTCCCTTGGTTGAGTGTTACCCTGGTCAATTAAACCAAGTATTTATGAATATTCTGAGTAATTCGATCGATGCTATAGAGCATTACAATAGATCGGAATACCCCAACCCAGATGAATACTGCGGTACTATCACCATCCGCACCGAAGTTGTAGAAAACAATACCCGCGTCCAAATACGGATTCGCGATAACGGTGCTGGTATTAGTCCCAACAACATAAGTAAACTTTTCGACCCCTTCTTTACCACAAAACCCGTCGGTAAAGGTACGGGATTGGGGCTATCAATTAGTTACCAAATTATTGTTGATAGGCACAAAGGCGACTTAACCTGTATTTCAGAACCGGGAAAAGGTGCAGAATTTTGCATTGAAATCCCCATTTTTCAAAGCCAAACGGCTAATTAAACAAAGCAACCAGGTTTTTTGAAAAAACCTGGTTTATGATTATATTAAATTGTATCTGGATCGATATTTAACTCGCGCAGTTTTGCCGCCAATTTTTCTGCTTTTTGCTGAGCTAATTCTTTCTGCTGACGTTCAGATTCAGCCGTTTCTTCTGGTGTCGGCACTAACTGCCCTTCTGGTGTAAAAAATCGCAATAGTCCCTGATGAATTCCGATAGATAAACCTAGCTGCTGGCTCCATAAATGTCCTTGATGATTTGGTTCTAAAGGTTGGTACTTACCATCAACTAAATGAAACCCAGCGAATTCTTGGCTGTAAGGATCGAACCAGAAATAATCATAGGTGCGAAAGGTATTTTGGTAAAGCTTTTTCTTAAAATCTTTATCTGTATCCGCAGTTGATGGTGACAGAATTTCTACAATAACATTAGGATATTTACCATCTTCTTCCCAAACTACCCAACTTTTACGAGTTTTGCGTTCGGTGTCCAGCACGACAAAAAAGTCGGGGCCACGAAATAATTCTGATTTGAGTTGTTTAGGACTATAATAAATGGTAAGGTTGCCAGCGGCGTAGAAATCATTTCTGTCTCGCCACAACCATTCCAGGCATTTGAGTAAGAGAATTATCTGACGTAGATGTAGTTCGGTTTCCAAGGGAGGTTCGTCGCTGTATAAGTCACCAGGAGGAAATATAACATCTTCTGCGATGTCTTGGGTAGGTTCTAATTCTTTGACAAGGGTCATGGTTTTGAGTGGAATACTGGGTGTTTATTGATTTATTTTAGCGCTGGTTTTGCTGTTTAACTGAACTTACGCAAATAAACCAGGTTTCTATGAAAAATCGTCTTGTATTAGATGCTGCGATCGCTCGCTACAACCCTGAACTTAAATCTTGACTAGCGCTCATGAATAAATACAGCCTTGCAATTCATACAACCAGTTCCGAATTAGGTCTAGCCATCAGCAATTTTGCCGGTGATTCCCGCTGTTTAGTCAAAGATTTAGGCCGGGAACTCTCTACACATTTGCATCAATATTTAGCCGAATTTATCCAACCCCAAACATGGGCAGATTTGGGATTTATCGCCGTAGCAAAAGGCCCCGGAAGCTTCACCGGCACGCGCATCGGCGTTGTCACGGCTCGCACTCTCGCTCAACAATTAGAAATTCCTTTATTTGCCATCTCTACTTTAGCGGCTGTGGCTTGGCTTCAACCGAGGCAGAGCCTCGCAGATCTCGTACCCAGGCTGGAGCCTGGTAACGAGGGTAGGGAGGCAGAGCCTCCCCAGGTTCAAGAAGATATTGCAGTACAATTAAACGCCCATCGCGGTGAATTATTTACAGCAATCTATCAATTATCATTTGATAATTCTGGTTTAATTGAACGCTTGCCAGACAATGCGATTAAGCCAGATGTTTGGCAAAAAACTTTGGATAATTGGCCTCATTCTTATCAATTGATTAAAGCTGAAAATAACTTGGGTGCATCTGTGTTAGAATTATTAGAATTAGCTTATTTAGATTGGCAAAAAGGGTTGCGTCCTCATTGGTCAGAAGCGATTCCTTTTTACGGTCAGCACCCGGTTAATAGTTGATAGTTGATAGTTGATAGTTGATAGTTACTTTTTCCATTTGCTTTTACCTAGTTTCCAGGAAATAGTTACAGCCACTAATCCTAATAAAACTAAGGTTAACCAATCTCCCCAACGCACGTATAAAGTTTGGGTTTGACGCCGATAAATTGTTTCGGCGCGCACTTCATAAGTGTTGTGTCCGGATATCCATAAAGTTCTGCCGTGGGGGTCTACAATGGCAGAATATCCCGTATTTGTTGCCCTCGCTGCCCATCGATTTGTTTCTATCGCCCGCATGGTATCCTGTGCGTGATGTTGGAATTGCATCGCGGCGCTATATGGATCGTTATTTGATGCGGTGATGATGAATTCTCCCCCTGCTGCTGCTTGGCGTTGGAAATGTCTGGAAAATGCAGAATCAAAACAAATTCCTACTATGGCGCGACTAAATGGGGTATCAAATAATTGGTTTGATTCTCCTGCTATTTGGCTAGTTCCAATGGCTGAAATGCTGTTAATTATTCCTCCTAAAAGTTGCTCGAAGGGGATGTATTCGCCAAATGGTACTAGGTTTACTTTGTCGTAGCGGCTAAAGATTTCTCCGCTTCCGGTGACGGTGAATAAACTATTGGTGAAGCTGTTTTCTCGGCGGCGATGTGCGCCTATCCATGCAACTATTTTTTTATCTAAAATTGCTTGATAAAGGGGGTTATTTGTGGTAGGCGGATCTGTCCAAATCGATGATAATGCTCCTTCTGGTGTTAATACTGCTTGTACTCCTTGTTGGGCTAAGGTTATATAACCGTTGGTGTAACCTGTTAATGAACGCCTCAATCCTTCACGGGTAAATTTGATTCTGGTAGGTATGTTTCCTTGAATAATTCCTATTTTTAGGTTGCTAGTTGGTTGGTCGTTTAAGGGTTGTTTGTAGAGGCTAAATCCAATGAGATGTATGCCAATTAATAGTGCTGCGCTTGTGGCTAAATAGCCTTTATGAATGAACCACAGAGGCACAGAGGGCGCAAAGGAAGTGTTGGCAGAGGTTGTTGGTTTTGGGCGGTTAATCCAGGCTTCTGCTAGGAGGCCGTTGATTGCTACTATTGCGGCTGTTATTGTGTTTGGACCTGAGATTTGTCCTAGATGTAATATGGCTAGGTTGTGGGGGCTTTGGGTATATGATAGTGATGTCCACCATAATGGCCCTGCACTCCAAATTGATTCTAAACTGCACCAGATTGCGGTGCCGATTAGAATGCGAATTATGGGATTTGAGATCGGGTTGAAAAGTGCTTTGGTTGTTATTGCCCAGGTGATTACTAATGCTGCTCCCCAAATGGTGAATAATGTTAGGGCTGTGAGTGCGATCGCAACACTCCCCACCCAAGGTATCCCCATCCATGTCAACGGATGCAATCCCAATACCCACGATAAGGCGACGCCGTGGTAGCCTATTCCCCACGCTAGGGCTTTTTGGATCGGGTTTCTATCAGAAATTGTTACCCATAATGGTATCAGGGCAATCCATGCTAAAGGCCATATGCTGGCGGGCGCAACGGTTAGCCCCATTAATACGCCGCCAGCAAATGAGATGAATATTTGAGATTTGAGATTTGAGATTGCAGATCTAAATCTGCAATCTGCAATCTTAAATCTGAAATTCTTATTCAGATTCTTCTTCATCACCGTTGGTAGGAGGAACTAGGGCAACTGCTGCGATCGCATCGTCTTCATCTAATCTTTGCACTCGCACTCCTGTCGCCATTCTCGATTGCATTGAGATGGCATTCACGACTTGACGAAT
Organism: uncultured bacterium; assembly: GCA_964463555.1. Taxonomy (GTDB): domain Bacteria; phylum Cyanobacteriota; class Cyanobacteriia; order Cyanobacteriales; family Aerosakkonemataceae; genus Microseira. The sequence goes on along the minus strand of CAYXCW010000101.1, from coordinate 5,515 downwards.
AATAATTCCTCGGTTGGTGACGATCATCAATTCGTCATCGTCGTTGACTACTCGCAAGGCGGCTAATTTATCGTTTTGCTTGCGGAATTTAATCGCCACTAATCCCATCCCTGCCCGATTTTGTAATCGGAATTGGGACACGGGTACTCGCTTACCAAATCCTCCCATTGTAATCGCTAAGACGCACAAACCATTAGCTGAACTGGATGCCGTTTCTTCTGCATTACTGCCGGATGCCGTTTCTTCTACATTACTGCTGGATGCGGTTTCTTCTGCATTATTGGTGATTTCTGTTTCTTCTTCGCTAATTTCTGTTTCTTCGCTTTCTGAAGTTAAATTAGCTATGACTGAACTGGGCAGAATATCCATCCCAATCAGTTCGTCGCCTTCGCGCAATGACATTGCTTTAACGCCTCTAGTTGCGCGTCCTAGCGGGCGCAATTGGTCGTGTTCGGCTTTAAAATGTATTGCCATCCCCTGACGCGATCCGATGATGATGCTATCTTCTACTCTGGCACGACGTACCCAGCGCAGTTGATCGCTTTCTTCTAAGGAAATCGCGATTAATCCGTTGGCTCGAATGTTACTAAATGCGGCTAATTCGGTCTTTTTAATGTAACCGCGTTTGGTTAGCATTACCAAGTATTCTTCGCTGGTAAATTCGCTGACTGCGACGACGGATGTGATTTTTTCTTCTCTGGGAATGGGCAGCATTTGTACGATGGGTGTGCCCCGACTAACGCGCGATCCAACTGGGATGTGATATGCTCTCAGGCAGTAAACGACGCCTTTTTCGCTAAATAACAATACGGTGTCGTGGTCGCAACAAGTGAGGAAGTGTTCTACTCCATCATCTTCTTTCATTTTGGTTGCGGCTTTGCCTCTGGTGGCGCGACTTTGCGCCTCGAAGGTGTTAACGGGCATCCGCTTGATGTAGCCTTGTTCTGTGACTAGAATTAAGGCTTTTTCGTTGGCAATTAAGTCGGTGTCGTCGATTTCTCCTTCGGCATGTTCGATTTCGGTGCGGCGGGGAGTGGCAAATCTGGTTTTCAGTTCTTGCGCTTCGGTTTCGATGATTTCTAGGATGCGATCGCGCCGCGCTAATATATCTTGCAAATCTGCGATCTGCGCTTGCAATTGTTCGTGTTCTTGCCGAATCTTTTCCGCTTCTAATGCGGTTAAACGCCGCAATTGCATTTGCAATATCGCATCTGCTTGCACTTCTGAAAGTCCATATCTATCCATCAATTCTTGCCGCGCCGTGGGTGCGTCGGCGGCGTTGCGAATTAGGTGGACTATTTCATCTAAGTTCAGCAGGGCAATTAATAACCCTTGCAGCAGGTGATCTCTTTCTTCGGCTTTCCGCAGTTCGTATTGAGTTCTTCTTGTTACTGTCTCGATGCGGAAATCCAGGAAGACGGTGAGGAATTGTTTTAACGATAATAGCTGGGGTTCGCCGTTCACTAACGCCAGCATGTTCGCACCAAAGTTTGCTTGTAGCGGTGTTTGTTTATACAGGTTATTCAGCACTACTTTGGGGTAGGCGTCGCGCTTGAGTTCGATGACGATCCGCATTCCGTCGCGATCGCTTTCATCCCGGATATCGGCAATCCCTTCCAGTTTCTTATCGTTCACCATTTCGGCGATTCTTTCGATCAGCGCTGCCTTGTTGGTTTGGTAAGGCAATTCGGTGACGACGATTGCTTCCCGATCTGGTCGCCCCCGGTGTTCGATCGTCTCGATTTGCGCTACGCCCCGCATCGTAATCGAACCCCGTCCCCCGGTATATGCTTCTTTAATTGCCGAGGTTCCCAATATTTTCGCTCCGGTAGGAAAATCTGGCCCTGGGATATGGCGCATTAGCTGGGTATCGGTAATTTCTGGATTGTGGATTAATGCCACCAAGCCATCGATTAATTCTCCCAGGTTGTGGGGGGGGATGTTGGTTGCCATGCCCACGGCGATACCAGAGGAACCGTTGAGCAATAATTGGGGTACGCGGGCGGGTAATACTATGGGTTCTTGCTGGGAAGCGTCGAAGTTATCGGCAAAATCAACGGTTTCTGACTCAATATCGCGCAACATTGCCTCGCCTGTCAGGGCGCTGAGGCGACATTCGGTGTAGCGCATTGCGGCGGGGGGGTCGTTGTCTACCGAACCAAAGTTACCGTGACCGTCAATTAAGGGCGATCGCATGGAAAAATCTTGCGCCATCCGCACCAAGGCGTCGTACACCGCCGTATCCCCGTGGGGGTGATATTTACCCAACACTTCCCCCACCACCCGGGCGCATTTCCGATAAGGGCGGTCTGATGTTAAACCTAACTCGTGCATCGCGTAAAGTATCCGTCGATGCACTGGTTTTAGACCATCCCTAGCATCTGGTAGTGCCCGTCCTACAATGACGCTCATCGCGTACTCTAAGTAAGACCGGGACATTTCATTCCCCAAATCTGTGGGGATAATCCGCTCTTGGGAAGTGGTCATACTGTGAAAAACTCCAAAATCGCGAGATTTAAGCCGCTAAAATTCAAAATGATGCTAATTTTGCGACTTTGACTTCAAAGAAATTGCAAATATCATTAAAATTCTATCACATTTGGGCATCGGTGATGGGTAATCGGTGATGGGTAATCGCTACAATGAGCAATTAGCAATTAGCGATTAGCTATGGTGCCTATTATTTACTCGGATGAATTTTTGGCTCACGATACAGGTCGGTTTCATCCTGAACGACCAGAACGCCTAACGGCGATTGTAGAGGCATTAAAAGTTGCGCCTTGGGCAGAAAAATTATCTTGGGAGTTGCCGACGCCGGTAGAGAAGCGATCGCCCTTACCCCTGGTACAAAAAATTCACTCGTCCAACTATATCGAACTGGTGGAAGCGATCGCTACTTCTGGCGGCGGATATTTGGATGGGGATACCCCTGTTTCTGCCCGCAGTTACGCGATCGCTTTGTTGGCAGTCAGTGCCTGGATAGATGGGATCGATCGCGTTGTCAGTAGTGGTAGTCCGGCGTTTGTGCTGGCGCGTCCGCCGGGACACCATGCCGAAAGTGTCAGAGGTATGGGATTTTGTTTGTTTTCCAATGCCGCGATCGCTGCCTATTATGCCCTTGAACAACCGGGCATCTCCCGCGTTGCCATCCTAGACTGGGACGTGCATCACGGCAACGGCACTCAAGATATCGTCGAAAATCATCCCCAAATTGCCTACTGTTCCCTGCACCAATCTCCTTGCTATCCAGGTACGGGCGGCGCCCAGGAACGCGGCGCACACGATAACGTGTTAAATATTCCCATGAAACCGGGAAGCGCCATTGTTGAATATCAGCAGGCGTTTGAATCGCAAATAATCCCGTTTTTATCGGAATTTCGCCCAGATTTGTTAATTGTCAGCGCCGGATACGATGCCAATGCTGCCGATCCCCTCGCCAGTATAGACCTGAAACCAGAAGATTACGGACTGTTTACCGATTATTGCTTGCAGTTAACTCGTCGCATCCTGTTTGGTTTAGAAGGCGGCTACGATCTGCGATCGCTCTCCCAATCCGTCCTCGCTACCATCGAACGCTGTTTAACAGTTGACAGTGGACAGTTGACAGTTGACAGTTGACAGTTGACAGTTGACAGTTACCTGTTCCTCAAGAGATGAGGATTGCAACTAAGGGGAATTAATTTTTCCTTTTCCCTTGAAAGGGGGAGGCTCTAAACCGATTTTTTGTGGTCCCAAAGGCGTCTAATCAATGGTTGTAAGAATTAGGAATTTCCTAAATTTCTTGGCTATAGCGATAATTTGTATCTAATCATACAGCAATTATAGTCAAAATCGATATATACGTCGCCATAAACCAAACGGGAAACTATTATGGGCAACAACGACGAAGTATTGGAGACTGAAACAGACAGCCTTGCCGCGCTGAGTTCAGAAGAAGCAGTCGCTGCCATTGTATTTGTTGCTACTTTTGCCGACAGCGAAATAACTGATGAGGAATTAGAAATATTCAACGATATTTTGTTGAATTTAGAACTGTATGAGAATTATTCAGATGAAGAAATGCAAGCAATGGTGGATAAATTTGCCGATATTTACGACACTGATGGCCTCGAGGCTTTGTTTAATTTGGCAGTAAAATCGATTTCAGAAGAGTGGGTAGAAACAGCTTTTGAAGCAGCAGTTGAAGTGGTTTTAGTCGATGGGAGTATTCCTGAAACGGAGGAAAATTTTATATCTAATCTTCAGCAAGCTTTGGGAATTGATGCTCAAGTAGCCCAAGAAATTATCAACGATTTAATGGTGATTTAATATCGTGTCGAGTAGTAAGGGGAAAAAGGGGGAAAGGGGAAAAGGGGAAAGGGGGAACAAGGTAAAAGAGGGGAACAAGGAATCCGATGAACGAGCCTTTCCTATTTTTTTACCTTTCCTCTTTTTCCCCTTTTCCCCCCTTTTCCCCCCTTTCCCCCTTTTCCCCTTTTTCCCCTTGGACTTAAGTTCTGAGTACGAACAGCGATCGCGTGTGGTTACAAAAAATGTAACCGCTGACACTATCTGCTAGCGGGGATGGCAAATTAGAAAAACAAAGCCAAGTTAGAAAAGAAATACCCTAATGAATTCCCTTGCCAGTTGGAAACGTTTATCTGCTATTGGTTTAAGCTTATACTTACTGAATTTGACAGTGGCGCATCCGGTAATGGCTCAAAACCAAGGACAAACCCAAGGTCAGATCGTGCGATCGCTCTCTGTAACCGGGCGCGGCGAGGAAACGATTCCCGCTACCATCGCCGTGGTGCAGTTAGGCGTAGAAGTTCAAGGTAAAAATGCTGCCCAAGTACAGCAAGAGGTAGCGCGGCGCTCATCTGCGGTAGTTGAGTTGTTGCGATCGCGCAATGTGGAAAGACTCCAAACCACGGGTATCAGACTTAACCCAAACTACAGTTATGAAAACAACGTACAGCGCCTCACAGGATACACCGGCGTCAACACGGTAAGCTTTCGCCTCGATAACCAGCGCGTGGGAAACTTGTTAGACGAAGCCGTGAATGCCGGGGCAACGCGCATCGACGGGATCAGTTTTGTTGCTAGCGACGATGCGATCGCTACCGCCCGACAACAAGCACTCAGGGAAGCCACCCAAGACGCCCAAGGGCAAGCCGATGTGGTTTTAAGCACCTTGAACTTAACCCGCCAGGAAGTGATTGGCATCCAAATTAACCATGCCTTTGCCCCTGTGCCACCACCCTCACCCATAGCTCAATTTAGAGAAGCAAATATGGCAGCACCAGCTTCTACCCCCATAATCGGCGGCGAGCAGCGAGTCGAAGCTACCGTTACCTTGCAAATTCGTTACTGAGGGAGCTGGGGGAGCTGAGGGAGCTGAGGGAGCTGAGGGAGCTGAGGGAGCTGGGGGAGCTGGGGGAGCTGAGGGAGCTGAGGGAGTAATTTATTCTAGTGCCAAATTCTCCCTTGTCTCCCTTGTCCCCCTTGTCCCCCTTGTCCCCCTTGTCCCCCTTGT
>CAYXCW010000100.1:0-27570 GCA_964463555.1 uncultured bacterium | reverse complement strand
CTTTGAGCAAGTAATTTATTTCAGGGCTGTTTATCGGGTAGGTGCAAGATGTGAGATTACTTAAATATCCTTTAACTCCCCAACCCGGTTACTCCTGACACCGGGTTTTTTTTAGTTAAATTATTTTCCCAATTCTTCCCTAGTTCTTCCCGATTCTGTTTTATCAATCAATTAAGACACTAAAGAGGACAAAGTAATGACTACCGATTCTACAAACACCACTACATCCTTAAATCCCAGCGATATTGTTGGCCTTTGGGGAGTGAGATTTCATAACACTGAACCTTATATTGCTGCTAATCGATGGCAGGTGGTTAACATCACCACCGATGACGGCGTGCAACGATTGGGTTATCCCTACGATCCCCAAGGGGGAGGATTTGACCCAGATCCCAGCACTCCTGGGATTGAATTATGGGATCGTCCCGAAAGCGAGTATACCTATCCTATGGATATAGTTGGAGGTTACACTTTTACAGCAGACGGCAAATATTATTTCTACGGCAAAGTTGAATCGGCGACTAGATCGGCTGGCTATCAATTAGTCGAAGCTATTAGGTCTGGAACCTACACGATTGAAGGCGACATTGTTACCTTGACTCCCTATCAGTCTGTTGGCAAGATTTATAACGATCAACAAGACTACTTAAAGGTAGCTGAAGAAGATTTTACTCCGAAGAAGTTGCGGGTGCAGAAAGATCCAAATTTAAATCGTTTGAAAATTATCGAATTAGATGCTCAAGGGCAACCTATTCCAGAAAATCCCGATGGTGTGGATATGGATTATGCCGGTGAGGCTCCTACCAACTTTAACCTGAATGAGGGTATCGCCAAGCAAGGTGTTGGTACGATTCGCGATGATTTGCTGGGTGGTTCTAAAGGCTACGATCTATTACAAGGTAGAGAAGGTAACGATCGCATCGCCGGAAATGGCGGTTTAGATAGCGTTGTCGGTGGGGCGGGAAGCGATCGCTTTTACCTAGAAAACAATGCTGACAGTAAGGACATCATTGGCGATTTCAATCCTAACGAAGACTTTATTTTTGTCCGCGCCGCCGACTTTAATGGATTAGCCCCCAATGCCTTTATCAGTGCCGATCAATTTACCACGGGTACGGGTGCAACTACGGCAAATCAACGTATTATTTACAACCAAAATACGGGGGAACTTTTCTACGATGCTGATGGTAGCGGCGGTGGAGCGCAAGTACAAATCGCTACTTTGCTATCAAATCCAACGCTGGGAGCAGAACGAATTTACGCCTACCAAGATGAAAATGCAGGCCCAACTAATCCATCTAACCCGAATCCAACCAATCCAAACAATCCCAATCCAAATAATCCAACCAATCCTAATACAGGCACGCCCGGAAATGACAGCATGAATGGCGGTACTGGAAATGACAGCATGACTGGCGGTGCTGGAAATGACAGCATGACTGGTGGTGCTGGAAATGACAGTATGACTGGTGGTATAGGAGACGATCAACTGTTGGGTGGAATCGGAGATGATGGCATTTTTGGCGGTGAAGGAATTGATTTGGTTAACGGTAATCAAGGTAACGACGCGATTAATGGTAACCAAGGTAACGATATCGTTCGAGGTGGTAAAGGCGATGACTTGGTACGCGGTGGTAAAGATAATGACATGGTTTATGGAGATTTAGGCAACGATAATGTGTTTGGCGACAATGGCGAAGATACCGTTACGGGCGGTGGCGGAAACGATAGCGTAACGGGCGGGATGGGGAGCGATCGCTTCCTCTTCGATACCAATGCTGTCTTTTCTGCCGATAGTATGGGAGTCGATATCCTGACGGATTTTGTAGCAGGAACTGACAAGATTGTTCTCGATCAAACTACATTTACAGCCTTGACAAATAGCGCAATTGGTGTATTGCAAGCTTCTAACTTTGCGGTTGTTTCAACTGATGCGAATGCGGCTGTTAGCGGTGCGTTAATTGTCTATAATTCGGCTACTGGTGGGCTATTCTACAACCAAAATGGTGCGGCTGAAGGATTTGGGACAGGGGCGCAATTTGCGAGGCTGACGGGCAATCCTGTTGTTTCTGCGAGTGATTTTATCGTGCAAGCTTAGCGATCGCTTTGTGTGTTCCCTGTGATGGTTGCGATCGCGCTCATAACCCCGATTTCTTGGAGAAGTCGGGGTTATCGTTGTATCTTCCCTAGATCTTCCCGATTTTGTTGTCAAGCAAAATTCTGGCGATCGCGCAGCGTGTGCGTCAGCACGTATCGCTCCCAATCTACAATCTCATATCTGAAATTTAAAATTTTCTGCCTTCCCTAGTTCTTCCCGATTGTCTTTTATATATATAACTATAGGAACTCCAGTGAAATCAAGACCGGGTGCATCGTTTTTCATCGAGCGGGGCAGGTTTATGTAAATTTTCTTTTGGGCTTGGAGTTTGTTGGTAAAACCCGCTCCTACAACGATGAAAATCTACCATGACTTAGGCAAAAAAGCCAAAAAAACAGGTTTTTGATGCATAAGATTTCTAAAATTGTTGAATCATAAACAGGAGACTATTATGTTGACTCAAGTTTGTTCGCAAGTATTCGTTTCTAAGAAAAACAGGAACTTAACGACTTTAACCATAGGTCAGGATGCTGCTAATACAATTACCTTTAAATTTGAGGGCAGCAGAATTAAAGGCAGTTATAAAGTAGAGCGTGCAGTTTATCAATCTTGGATTTATGAAAATTCTCATCCTTACTATAATGAAAACGGATTGGCTGATTTTACTATCTATCGTCACGGTGCGATCGCCGATTTTAAACTATTCTTGGATGGGGTAGAAATCGACTACAGTTATAATTTAAACATCAGCGAGCTTTTTGCCACCAGCGTTGATATCATTAATCAGCCTGGATCGCATTATGACTATTGGGAAATCCAAATACACAAAGCATGTGAAGGACAGCAACCATACTCTGTCCATGAAGCTACAGGTTTATGGGGAAATTTCTCTCTAACTCTAGACAACTATGGCGGCAGCGTCAGCGATTATCTAACTCCTGGAAAGGGTTGCTCTGGTAGTGTAGGGCTGCGAGATCCATTGCTGAATGAGTTTTTTGCTGAAGAAATAACTCATTATATTTGTGACGATTGTTTTTAATGCGATCGCTGGCTGGTAATTTGAGGAAGTTGCCATCTTTAAATAGCGCTCATAAGCCAAAATTCGGCACCCTTAAGGGTGCCGCTACACAAACAAAGGCTGCCTCCGCAGCCTGCAATGATTAGAGATTTTAGCCCGCGCAGGCGGGCTTTGTTTGTCTAGGCGCGACTTCAGTCGCCTGCAATGATTAGAGATTTTAGCCCGCGCAGGCGGGCTTTGTTTGTATAGGCGCGACTTCAGTCGCCTGCAATGATTGGAGATTTTAGCCCGCGCAGGCGGGCTTTGTTTGTCTAGGCGCGACTTCAGTCGTCCAGCATAAAGCGAGTAATCAACCCAGATGGGTAAGCATCAGTCGCGATCGTGTAGAGCGATCGCCCAGCGCGTGCATTAGTACCTATCGCTCCCAATCTGCAATCTCAAATCTCAAATCTCAAATCTAAAATTATCTGTCTTCTCTAGTTCTTCCCGATTGTCCTTTATCTATGTAATTAGCAAGATTGAGGAAAAGGAAAAGAGGATGTTTACTCAAGTTTGGTCAAAATTGTTGGTGTCTGCGGCAAGTACGGCTTTAATCACTTTAGCAATAGGTACGGCTGCTGCTAATGCAATTACTTTTAACTTTGAGGGAAGCAGACTCAGAGGCAGTTACAAAATAGATGATGCAGTTTATAACTCTTGGATTTCTGCAAATTCTAACCTTCGCTATGATGAAAACGGAGTGTCCGATCTTACTTTCTTTAAAACAGGCGCAGTTAGCGATTTTAAACTGTTCTTGGATGGGGTGGAGTTAGACTACACATCTAATTTAGACCGCAGCCAGCTTTTTGCCAGCAGTATTGATGTCATTGGCGATCCGGAAACACACTATGACTATTGGGACATCCGCGTAAGCAAAGGATACGGAGGAGAGTGGAACGATCCCACAAGCAAATGGGGAAGTTTCACCCTTGCTCTAGAAAATTATGGAGGCACTGTACGCGATTGTCTGGCTCCTGGCAAAGTTTGCTCTGGTGCAGCTTGGCTTTTCGATCCATTGCTGAATCTCAATTTTAGTGAAGAGATGACTCACTATGTTTCTACTGGGTTATCTCAAAACGATCCTTGGCGTGCCAATCAGCGCAACGGGAATCAGTCTATGTTTGAAAATGTGCAAAGCGGTTTGTGGTTTGATGCTGCTGCTGCTGATGGGTATGAATTTGAAGCTAGCGGGAATTCTTTGTTTACTGAAATTTTGAGTTTGTCGGGTGGTGCCGATCCGAATCAACTATTGACGGTGACGGTGGGCGATCGCACGCTAGGACAATTCCGCGCTGGTGACAAAATCGATTTTGTTTCTTTAGTCGGAAGCGGGGTTTCTAAATTTAAGGTAACTGGTATCTCTGCTCAAAATGGACAAGCAGTACCGATGAAGTTAGGCTTCAATCAAGAAACGGCTAGTTTCAAAATGACTTCTGTGTCTGGAGTAGGCAACAAGCCTCCAGTTGATAACAAGCCTCCAGTCGATAACAAGCCTCCAGTGGGTAACGATCCGAAATCGGTTCCCGAACCAACTTCGGTAATCGCATTTTTGTTAGTGGGTGGCGCTTTGATTTTCAAACGCCAAATTAGCGCCAGATCTGCCTAATTTTTAAAGGGTATTAAATTTGGTGCGTGAGCGCCCAGATATCCGGCTTCTTCGAGAAGTCGGGTATCTAGTTGTAGAATTTAACCTTTCTCAGGATGGATACCTAAACCTATCAAATGCGATCAAATAGGAATTGTGCTGCAAGCAACATCGACGGATTGGGATGCGATCGCAAGATAATTGTGATATTTATCACAATATCTGCTCATTTAAGGTAAATTACATAAAATTAAATTATTGCGCTTACCTCAAGCCGCTTTTTTCTTACCTAGTTTTTCGCGTTTGTATTTTATCAATGTAATCGGCAAGATTCATCACAAGGAGACGAGGATGGTTGGTCAATTTTGGTCAAATTTGTTAGTGCCTGTTGCCAAAAAAGCCTTGATTACTTTAGACATTGATAAGCTTGCTGCTAGTACCATCACGTTTCGCTTTAAAGGAAAGCGCATCAAAGGCAGTTACAAAATAGTTGATGAAATTTATAAATTGTGGTTTTCTGCTGCTGCAAATCCTCACTTCAATGAGTACGGATCTGCCAATGCTGTTATCAGTAAGGTAGGCGCAATAACCGATTTTAAGCTGTTCGTAGATGGGGTGCAGGTAAATTATGCATCTAGTTTAAACATCAGCGAGTTTTTCGCTACGAGTACAGATTTCGCCCATACGCCCGAACACAACCATTACTATTGGGAAATCAGAACCAGAAAAGGATACGAAAAACAGCGACCTTCTGAGGAAGACTATCGCCGCAATAATCTTACAGGTGTATGGGGGAATTTTGTACTTACTATCGAGGATCGGGGAGGCAGGGTAAAAGATAATTTAGCTAGGGGAAAAGTATGTTCTGCTAAAGTATCGATTTCCGATCCATTCGTTAATATACATTCCGCGCTTAAGGGCAATGTTGTGTTAACCGAGACAGTTAAGCATTATATTAACTGAGAAGGCGACAATGGTAGCAGCACAAAAAAGGTGCTGCCTTCTCCTAAAGTACTTTCTACCCAAATCTTACCGTCGTGTTGTTCTACAATGTGACGGCAAATTGCGAGTCCGAGTCCGGTTCCTCCTTTTTTGCGGGAATCGGAAGCATCGACTTGTTGAAAGCGCTCGAAAATTAGCTGCAATTTGTCGGCGGGAATGCCGCGCCCGGTATCTTTAACAGAGATTAAAATTGCTTCTTGTGCGTCTTTTTTTGTCAGTTCTGCACTAATCGAAACGGTGTCGCCTGGTTCGGAAAACTTGATGGCGTTGCTGATTAAATTGGTGAGGGTTTGCAACAGACGATCTGGATCGGCTTGGAGTTCTATGTCTAGGGTTTGGGTGACTATTTGGATTTGCGATCGCTCTGCCATTGCTTGCATGGCTTCGGTAGCTTCTTTCACAAGTTTGGCGGCGTTGCAGGGGATTTTTTTCATCGCGATCGCTCCCGATTTCATCCGCTCTAAATCCAGAATATCGTTGACTAATCGGATTAATCTTTCGGTGTTGGTAATCCCAATTTTTAACACGTTCTGCCCGCGTTCGTTTAACTTTCCTAACTGTCCGGAACCTAACAAATCTAACGAACCCATTAAAGAGGTTAACGGGGTTCGTAGTTCGTGACTGACTAAGGAAATAAATTCGTTTTCTAACCGCTTGCGTTCGGTGATGTCGTTGGCTATTAGCAAGGCGCATTCAATCCCAGCTAAATCTATGTATTCTACGGAGAGCAATAAAATTTTTACTTGTCCCGATTGGGTGCGAAATTCTAACTCTTGATTGTGCAAATAATCTTTGGCTTGTAACTGTTCGATTAGGGTAGCGATCGCTTCGGGATTTTTCCCTAAATTTAATTCCGCGATCGTGTGTCCAATCGCTTGTTCTAGGGAATAACCGCTCATGGTTAAAAAGCTGGGATTGACATCGATGAAACGGGTTTCCGAGAGGGTAGCGATCGCAATCGGATTCGGGCTAGAACGAAAGGCTTTGCTAAACTTTTCTTCTGCCCGCTGTCTTTCTTGGATTTCTTGCTGTAATTGGGTATTTTGGGCTTGCAATTGTTGGGTAAGTCGGCGAATTGTTAAATTATTTTCAATTCTGGCTAAAACTTCTTCAACTTGAAACGGTTTGGTGATATAATCTACTCCACCAACTTTAAAAGCTTTAACTTTATCTAAAACATCGCCTAACGCGCTAATAAAAATCACCGGAATTTCGCAGGTGCGCGAGTCGGCTTTGAGATGTTGGCAGACTTCATAACCGTTCATTTCGGGCATATTTACATCGAGCAAAATCAGATCCGGCGGTGCAGCTATAGCGCCTCTTAATCCTGTGGAACCTTTAGTCACGCTGCGGACTTTGTACCCCTGATCTGTGAGCATGGCGGATAAGAGATTGAGATTTTCAGGAGTATCATCGATGATGAGAATATCTGCTTTTCGGGTAGTGGTTGGCTGACTAGACATAGGATTTGGCAAATAAATTGAGTCAAGCATAGCTTTTTATTGTAATAAGTTTTTTAAAGAATCGTCTTCCCTAGTTCTTCTCGATTCAGGTTTAATTTAGCAGTAGAGTTGAGTTTTGAATTCTATGTCTTATTGTACCTCTACAGCTAAAGAAAGTTGGCTTTCTTTTCCACTAGAATTGAATCAAATTGAGGATGGGATTTCTTCTGTATCCGATGCCTTAGTGGAACTAAATTTGAAAGAAGGCGTTACTGTTATTCAAAAGAAGCCTGCGATCGCTAATTCGATACGGAGTGGGCAACCCGATACAGCCATTAGTTTACCGCAAAACTTCGCAATTTCTACGCCAACGGCTATCCAACTAAGTCTGACGATATCTTTACCCATCAAGCAATACCAGGAAGAAGGGTTAACGGTTGGCGATCGCTGGCGAACTTTGTGTCGCAACCAAGATACTATTTTAGAGATGGTTCAATTTTGGATTGACAACAGATTGTTAAGCGACTTATTCAAATACCGTATCTTTCAATTATACTTTTTGTACCGCTCCAGCGGTCGTTAAACCAGACTGAAAAACCAACTCCCAGAAAGGATTACCAATCACCTGTCACCTATCAACTATCAACTATCAACTATCAACTATCAACTATCAACTATCAACTGCATTACCCATTACCAAATCAAGAATTTCATCAAAACAGAAACGACGAACTAAATCGGTTAAACCTGCGGCTAAATGGGGATGAGTCGCAGGTATTTCTTTGATTAGTTGAAGAATGCGATCGCTATCCACTTCAATTGCTGCTTGGTTTAATTCGGCAATCCACTCTGGCGACATTTCTGCTAAGTCTGAAGCGGCTATCTTTTGCCTTTCTAAATTTGTCTGCTTTTGGGCTTCGATTCGCTCTGATTCTTGGTCATAAATATAACGAACCCCCAAATGTTCTGCTAGCTTATCAAAAATCACTTGCTCGCGAAATGGTTTGCGAACAAAATCATCGCAACCAACTTCGAGAATGTGCGCTCGTTGTTCTTCAAAAGCACTAGCAGTTAAGGCAATAATGATGGTTTTGGTAATTGGTAATTGGTGATTGGTAATTGGTAATTGATTGGTTAAGGGTTTCGCTTCTATAGCGCGAATTTGGCGCGTTGCTTCGTAACCATCCATTACGGGCATTCTCATATCCATCCAGATTAAATGAGGATGCCATTGTTGCCATTGTTCTATGGCTGTTTGTCCGTTGGCGGCGGTGCGAGTTTCAAAGCCAATAGCGTTCAAAAGTTGGGAAATTAAATCGCTATTTTCTGGGCGATCGTCTACGACTAAAATACGATAATTTGGTTGATTGGGAGCTAATTTTATTACTCGCCCGTGAACGCCGGTAGGTGCTTGAAGCGTTGGAGTATCGGTGAGAGTAACTTGGATATGAAATCGGAAATTTGACCCTTTTCCGACTGTACTGGTAACGTGGATTTCGCCGCCCATTAAGCTGATAAATTGACGGCTGATAGTGAGTCCTAAACCCGTACCTTGTTTCGTTTCAATGCCGCTGGATGTTTGCACGAAAGGTTGGAAAAGATTGTCGATTTCTTCTGGTGCAATTCCCCTACCCGTATCTTCGATTTCAAAAAATAAGGTATAAGTTAGGGGTGACTTTTTGGGATTGTCTTGTCTAGCAGCGGCGCGGAGGGCGATGCTTCCCGTTTGGGTAAATTTAACGGCATTGCTTAATAAATTTAGGATGACTTGGCGCAGTTTACCTTCATCGGTAATAACGTAATGAGGTAAATTGGGAGCCAAGTCAAATTGCAGGGATAATTCTTTGGATTGGGCGCGGATTTGAAACATTTCTTGCAAAGTTTTTAACAGCCAATGCAAGTTAACGGGGGCTGAATTTAAAACAATGCGTCCAGCTTCAATTTTGGACATTTCTAAGACATCGTTAATCAAATTCAGCAGGTGTTCGCCGCTGCGATTGATAATAGCTAAAGACTCTCGCTGGCGAGAAGTTGCGGCTGGATCTCGTTCCATTAATTGGGTAAAACCGAGAATGGCATTTAAAGGCGTGCGAAGTTCGTGGCTCATATTTGCCAGGAAGATACTTTTAGCGCGATTCGCTGTTTCGGCGGCTTCTTTCGCGACTTTTAAAGCTTCTTCTGCACGCTTGCGATCGCTTATATCCATCGCCGTCAGCGTACATACCCAGCTATCTCTTGTTTCATCCCGCGTCGAGTTAAAATTAAACCAAATCCAGTGCAAATTTCCATCGGGATGATTGTACCGATATTCACCTTCTCCACTGCGGGAAGCAAAAATTTCATCAAAATATTGTTGCTCCAGTGGTTCCAAATCTTCCGGCAGAATTCGAGACAAGAAAGGATTGATATCTGCGATTAATTCTTCTGGCGTAAATCCCCAAACCTGCAAGCATCCCGCCGAACAATATTCAAACTCCATGCGACGATTTGGATACACTCGGAAGCGCGCGATCGCCGCTAATGCCGTACTCAAAATTGCCTCAAGTCTAGCCTCAGAAACTCTTAACGCTTCTTCTACTTCTTTGCGTTCGGTAATATCTCTCGATACACCCAAAACCAGCAATTCACCACTGGCATCTCTCAAAACTGATAAACTGCAAAAAAACCATTTCCAACTGCCATTTTTATGTCGAACGCGGAACTCAGAAATTGAGCGTTTTTCATCGCTATTTACAGCTTGTTGCAATCCTTGCCAAGCTATTAAGAGATCGTCAGGATGGACTAAGGGTTCAAAGGATCTACCTTCGATTTCAGTAGGAGCAAACCCTAGTATATTGAGCGAATTTGGAGCAACATAGCGCACGATTCCTTCTAAACTTGTGATAGACAGAATATCATTAGCATTTTCCACAATGCTGCGGAATTTAAATTCGCTTTGTTGTAAAGCAAGTTCGGCGCGCTTGCGATCGCTTATATCCGTCGAAATCATCGTACAAATCCAGGTATCCGATGCTTCCTCCCGCACCGAACTAAAATTAAACGCTATCCAGCGCAAAGTTCCATCGGGATGGTGATAGCGATACTCTCCCTCAAAACTGCCTTCGACAAAAATATTTTCAAACGATTGTTTGTTAAGGTATGCTAAATCTTCAGCCACAATTCGCGATAGGAAGTTACTGTTATCTGCCAATAATTCTTCAGGCGTAAATCCCCAAATCTGCCAGCATCCCACAGAGCAATATTCAAAAACCCAGTCTCGATTAGGATACACCCTAGTGCGAGCGATCGCTGCTAATGCCTTACTCAAAATTGCATCAAGTCTAGCTTCAGAAGCTCTTAATGCTTCTTCTACTTCTTTGCGTTCGGTAATATCCTTGACTACAGAAACAATACACAATTCACCACTGGCATCTTGAAAGACTGAGTAATCCACAAAAAACCACTTCCAAGTACCATTTTTGTGTCTGGCAAGGTGTTCAACACTTGAATGTTTTTCATCGCTAGTTATAGCTTGTTGAAATGCTGCAAAAACCCTCGGTACATCACTAGGATGAACGTAAGGTTCAAAGGAATTACCTTCAACTTCGCTGGGAGTTACCCCCAGCATATTGAACACATTCGGGGAAACATAACGCACGATACCTGCCAAATTTGCTATAGCCAGAATATCGTTGGCATTTTCAACAATGCTGCGGAATTTTAATTCGCTTTCTTGTAAAGCCAGTTCGGTGCGCTTGCGATCGCTGATATCCAATGCTGAAACTACAACCTGTAAATCGCCGCTTTCATCTCGCATTGTCGAAGCATTTAACATCATCCATTTATGACTGCCATCTTTGCAGATAATCCGGTATTCGATGCCTGAAACTTTTTCCCCGGTTTCAATGGCGCGTCTAATTCCTGCCCAACATTTATCGAGGTCATCGGGATAAACGAAAGGTGCAAAAGATTTGCCGATAAATTCAGCGGCGGTATACCCTATTGTATTGAAGACATGAGGAGAAACATAGCTAATAATCCCTTCCAGGTTGATAATTCCTAATATGTCATTCGTATTTTCAGCGATGGTGCGGAATTTTAATTCGCTTTGTTGCAGGGCAAGTTCGGCGCGCTTGCGTCCGCTGATATCGGTCGAAATCGTCGTGACAATCCAGCAGTTTTGTGCTTCATCCCGCACCGAGGTAAAAGTATTATAAATCCAGCGCCAATTCTCATCTGGATACAAATACCGAAATTCATAATCAAAAGCGCTTTCGTCAAAAATACTCTGAAAAAGTTCTTGGGTTATTCTTTCCCAATCTTCGGGATGAATGCGCGATTGTATGAGATGTTTATCAGCCATTAATTCTTCGACAGAATAACCCCAAATCGACATACTGCCGGGGGAATAATAGTCAATTTCCCATCTTGCTTCAGCATAGAAGCGATACTGGACAATCGAGGCGATATTAGTTTCGATAATTGTTTTAAGTCTGGCTTCCGAGGCTTTTAAAGCAGCTGCGGCGCGTTGGCGATCGCTTATCTTATCTCCTGACATCTTGTGACTCGTCAGATCGCGAATTACCCATACCGATGCGGGTTCGTTTGCTGTTTTTTGGGCGCAACGAACCGATATTTCTAGAAAGAGGATGCGATCGCCCCGCTGAAACTCGTATTCTGTAGGCTGTAATCTCCGGCGATCCGGGTATAATTGGCGACTAATGGGTTTTCCTGCTTGCTGGAGGGGTAACAACTCCCAAATCGGAAAACCAGCGATCGCATCCTCTGTGCGTTGCACCAAGCGCTCAAACGCACCATTGCACCACACAACGCGGCGATTTTTGTCTAAGGATACTATGGCGTCGGCGATCGCTCCTAGCGCCACTTCCATCTGATTCAGCTTGGTTTGGAGTTGATCGACCAAAACTGCCAAATTACCGCTCATTCCCGACTCCTCATCCCCTTTTGCCATTATGCACAGAAACCCGGTTTCTTCATTTTAACCATCTAGCCTTTTCTTCCCTAGTTCTTCCCGATTGTATTTTATATATGTAGTCGGCAAGATAAATGACAAGGAAACTCTGATTAAAACAGGTTTGTAGTAGCGCTAAAGCGCTACTACAAACCTCAAAATTTGCGCTTGTAGGTTACACTTGCGTAAGTTGTAAAACAATTGAACTAAACCCGCCCCGCGCGGATAAAGTTTAGAAGCCCGGTTTCTTCAAGAAACCGGGCTTCTCTAGGTAAGCGATGCGGTATTTAATTAAAGCACGAAGTAGCATTTTGCTGACGATTAAATAATTCGCGAGATTCTTGTTTTACCCAACCATTCATCGCTGCGTATTGCAATTCCATGAATGCCATTAAGTCTTCCGATGGGTATTTAGTTTTGAGGAGCGATCGCAATGTATTTTCATCCTTGACTGTCAGGTAACCTGTGGTTAATGCTTCTTTAACCAATCTTTTGATAGATGCCATAATTCATCTCCCCTATCGATGCACTTTAAGCTGGTGTTGTCAAGATAAAATTAGTCGGTGGGGCAACGCGATCGCATCGCCCCAAAGTGGTAAAAACTAGAAAGTGGAATGTTTTGTTTGTCTCAGTTGCGAAATCGCGCGGAGTGCAGCAACAGCCAACAATCCCAATATTGTACTGGGTTCTGGAACTTTCTTGCCAGGGTCGTTTCCGCCGTTGTTTGATGAAGGTTGATAAGTTGCACCCCAAATTTGACTGGTTGTGCCGGTTACATCGCGCAAGAATGAGCCTTTTCCGGTGCTAGTATCGATGGAGATTTGTTTGCGATCGCTTGTATATCCCATCAAATTTCCATTCTCAAACGTCAAGCCAAACACATCTTGAAAACCAAGATCGCCAAGCACGAGGTAAGTAGAATTGGTGAGATCGATCGAATACAAGCGATCGCTTCCATTCATCCCACCTTTAGAAATCGCCAAGAATCGATTATTAGCAGCATCAAATATTAAATCCCCACTACTATTAAAACCTGGTGTAGGAATCGTGGGAGTTGCCGCACCCGTTTGCAAATTAAAGCTGTAGAGCCTGTCACCTTTTGCACCGTAAAGCGTACCATTGGCATAGGTGAGCGCGTTCATATCTTTATCGCCAATTGCACCGAAAAAACCAATGCTAGAATAAACTCCTGTACTCAAATCTACTTCAAATAACTCGCTGAAGTTAATTCCGTATAGCTTGCCATTATCAGCTATGGCGATATCTGTGAATGCAACATTGCCGCTGGCAACTTGTGTAAATGCTCCCGTTGTCGGATCGATTTTGCCGATTTTGCCGTCATTTGTTGATACGAACGTCGCGGCTTGGGCGGCAGCCGATGTGCCTAATGCAACCATCACACCGCCAATGAGCGAGATTGATAGTTTTTTGGCGATCGCTCTATAATTACTGCTGAGGCTCCGCTGTTGCGGGGATTTACGCAGATTTCTCGTAATATCTTGCAACAATTTAGGTGTGTTTTCCGAAATCATATCATTCTCTCGTGAATTAATTTAGGAGGTCTGTGTAGTTCTACGGTTATGAGATTAAGGAAGGATCGGGAAGAAGTAGAGAAGAGGCGCAACCTGTAACAAAACGCAACAAAAGGAGGCAGAGCCTCTAGTTGGCATCAAACGCAAAGATAGCTGGGGAAGCTTACAATGACGGCGAATTTGGCTGTGTTGGTGGAACAAATGCAAGTGGCGTTGGATGCGATCGCGCAAGCTGTCGTTTGCTCCAACGCACACAAGCAAGTGCAATGGTGCAATGCCGCTTTTGAACAATTGGTCGCTCGCCCGCACGGCAGTATCATCGGACACAACTTATTAGACTTGCTACCCCTGGCAAAACCCGTTTCTAGAGACTTGAAGCCTAGTAGCAAAGCGATACAGGGAGAGTACGAAATTACTGAGTATAAATTTCAGCCGCCAGGAAGAAAGGCGGTTTCGGTGTTAGAAATTTCTGGTAGCGGCATCGAGATTGAGGAGGATTGCCAACGCACCGCAGCGGCATTAAAAGCCAGCGAAGCCAAGTTTCGCGCGATCGTAGAAAATTCCAATGATATCGTTGTCGTCATCAACCCGGCAACGGGAAAGTTATGTTACATTTCGCCTAAAGTTTCAGATTTAATGGGATACACTCCGGAGGAAATGGAGGGTAAATCTTTTGCACCTTTCCTCCATCCCGATGACTTATCCAAGTGTCAGGAAGTATTTAACCGAGTTATAACGACGGGGGAAAAACAATTAGGAGTTGAACACCGCGTCAGACATAAAAATGGTAGATGGAAATGGCATCTTTTTAACGCATCTACTTTACGAGATGAAGAGGGAAACTTGCTCATCATTGCCAGTGGGTGGGATATCACCGAACGCAAATTAGCAGAAGAAGCGTTGCGAGAAAGTGAATTTAAGTTCCGCACCATTGTGGAAAACGTTAACGATATGATGTTTAGCGTTTATCCGGATGGGTTGGTATCCTACATATCTCCTAATGTTGTTCATGTCATGGGTTACTCGCCGGAGGAATTGATCGGAAATTATCTGCCCGCCGTGCATCCCGATGACGTGCAAAATGCTTTAGATGTTTTCAACCAAGTGTTAACAACGGGGGAAAAGTATTCCGATCTTGAGTATCGAGTGCAATATAAAGATGGGACTATGGCATGGCATACTAGCAATCTGGCTTTATCGCAAGATGCTGATGGAAAAAAAGTCATTGTTGGTGTAGCGCGAGATATAAGCGATCGCAAACAAGCAGAACAAGCTTTAAAAGCATCAGAAGCGAAACTGAATATGATTCTCAGCAGCGCGCTTGGTGCTGTTAGCCATTACCGCAACTATAGCAATCGGACATGGGAAATCGAATATCACTCACCGGGATGTGTTTGGATTTGGGGATATACTGCTGAAGAATTAATGGCAGATCAATACTTGTTTACATCGCGGTTTCACCCTGATGACTTGGAAGAAATCTATCGCAGTGCCTATGACTATATTTTTGACGAACGCAGTTATGAATTCGAGTATCGCTATTTCCATCCCGATGGAAGTCTGCGCTGGATTGCCATGACTTTGACTTCAACTCGAGATAATGCAGCAGACTGTTGGAGAACAACAGTAATTTCCATTGATATTACAGATAAAAAGCGCGCAGAGTTAGCTTTAGTTGCTTCAGAAAATAGACTAACAACGATTCTAAATCGAGCGTTTGCAGTTATTTATGGAGTGCGGATTTATAACGATGGGGAATGGAAATTTGATTACTGTTCTCCTGCCAGTATTCAACTTTGGGGTTATGAGCCATCAGCAATAATTGCTGATAAAAATGTTTTCGTATCGCGCATAGTGCCGGAAGATTTGGCAGTTTTGAATCAACGAGGTTTGGCATCTATTGTTGCCGGAGAAGCTTGTGAAGGCGAGTATCGGTATAACCATCCGGATGGCAGTTTGCGCTGGTTTGCTTTTAGCTTTAGCCCTGAGCGAGATGAAGCGGCAGATTGTTGGATGGCAACTATAATTGCCACCGATATTACCGAGAAAAAACTTGCCCAGGAAGCGTTAAAAGTATCGGAAAATAGACTCACAACTATTCTGAATCGCTCCTTAGCTGGTATCTATCGAGTTCGGATTTATGCCGATGGGGAATGGGAATTTGAATATTGTTCTCCTGCCTGCCTTCAACTTTGGGGCTATGCGCCAGAAGCGCTAATGGCTGACAAAAATATTTTCGTATCGCGCATGGTGCCGGAAGATTTCACCGAGACTTATAAACAATGTCTTGCAGCGGTTTTTGCCGGAGAAAGTTATGAAGGCGAGTATCGCTTCAATCACCCGAATGGCAGTTTGCTATGGATTAATTTTAGCCTCAGTTCTGCGCGAGATGAAGCGGCAAATTGTTGGATGGGAACAGTAATTGCTACCGATATTACTGCTCGCAAATCTGCCGAAGCGGCTTTAGCTGAAAGTGAGGAAAGATATCGTCAAATTATCGAAACGGCACAAGAAGGAATCTGGGAAATAGACGCGGATGGCATTACTACTTTTGTCAATCCTAAAATGGCGGAGTTACTGGGTTATAGCGTTTCTGAAACCATCGGGCAGCCAATATTTAATTTTATGGATGCAGAATACATTGCGATCGCATCCCAATATCTAGAGCGTCGCCGTCAAGGAATTGAAGAACAACACGATTTTAAATTCCGATGCAAAGATGGATCTGATTTATGGGCAATTGTCTCTTGCAATCCTCTGCAAAACGAACAAGGAGAGTTTATCGGCGCGTTAGCCACAATCACCGATATCACAGAACGAATTCAGGCAGAAGCAGCGTTGCGAATTTCTGAAGCGAGAATCAGAGCGCTTTACGAATCGATTAGTTTTGCGATTATATTAGGCAGTCCAAATGGAATAGTTGATTGTAATAGTGCTGCGGAACAATTATTTTGCTGTTCTCGGGCAGAGATGATTGGCAAGCATGTTTCGGAGTTTTCATCTCCCTTGCAACCAAACGGAGAAAACTCTTATACGCTTGCCAATCAGATGATAGCGATCGCTTTAAACAAAGGCAATTACACTTTTGAATGGATGCACCGTCGCGCCGATGGGGTGGATTTTCCGGCGGAAGTTTGTTTAACGGCGGTGGAAGTAGGCACGAACAAACTCGTCCAAGCTATTGTGCAAGATTTGAGCGATCGCAAATCTGCCGAAGCCGCTTTAGCACAACGCGCCAGTTTAGCCGCATTTCGCGCCGATGTCGGTAGCGCCCTCGGCATGAGCGATAGTTTATTAATGATGCTCAATCGCTGTGCCAAGGCAGCAGTCAAACATTTAAATATTGATTGCGCTCGCATTTGGACGCTCAATCCTGGCGAAAATATATTCGAGTTACAAGCAAATGCAGGCAGCGATACTCGTCCCCATCCTGGGTGCGATCGCATTCCTTTCGACAAGTTTTTCCCCGAGCGATCGCAAAAGCTTTCTAGAAATAACGCCATCCTCAAAAATAAAGCCATTGTCAATCCCAGTTGGGTGCAACGCGAGAAAATCCTTGCTGCTGCCAGCTATCCGTTGATGTTAGAAACGGAAATATTAGGAATGCTGGTGATTTTTGCCAAATCAGAATTAAACGAATCTACCCTCGAAGCATTGGACTTTGCAGCCAGAGAAATTGCTTTAGGCATCAAGCGCAAACAAGCTGAAGCCGCCCTCCAGCGTCGCGCCCAAATTGATAGCTTGCTCAGCAGTATTTCCAGACAGTTTATCGACGGAGATGCAGAGGCGGCGATTAATTTTACATTACAAGCGATCGCTAACTTCATCAATGCCGAACGCCTCTGTATTTTTGCATATACAGAAAACCAAGAATGCTACCGCTTGCTCTACGATTGGTGTGCGGTTGGAATTCAAGTTTTTGGCAATTGCCATCAGAATGCTGAGGCTTCTATTAATGTTTGCTCTTGGTTAAATCAACAAATGCTAAGCGGTAAAGTTGTCGCCCTTTCTAATTTAGACGAACTGCCAACAGACGCAACAGAAACCCGCGCCTCTTTTCAAGCACAATTGATTCAATCTTGCCTCAATGTCCCGATGATTCACGGTGGCAAAGTCGTGGGTTATATTGGTGCAGATTCAATGCGATTTGCTAAAACTTGGAGCCAAGAAGATATTAACTTAGTCAGATTGGTAGGAGAGCTGATCGCCATCGGGCGCGCCAGACATCAAGCCGAATCCGCCTTAAAAGTTGCCAAAGAAGCCGCCGAAAATGCCAGCAAAGCCAAAAGTATTTTCTTAGCAAATATGAGTCACGAACTTCGCACGCCGCTAAATGCCATTCTCGGCTTTTCCCAATTAATGGAACGAGATACCGCCCTCACTTCCCGCCAGCGAGAATCCTTGGGAATTATTAACCGTAGCGGCGAACACTTGCTCGCGCTGATCGATGATGTATTGGAAATGTCCAAAATTGAGGCAGGGCGAATTGTTTTAAATCCCGTAGCATTCAATTTGCATTTACTCTTGGAAACCTTGCGAGAAATGTTCCAAATTCGCACCCAATCCAAGCAATTATTCCTAGAATTTGATATCGCTGCCGATCTGCCCCAATTTGTCGTCACCGATGAAGGAAAATTGCGGCAAGTGTTAATTAATTTATTAGGAAATGCGGTTAAATTTACCAAAACTGGCGGCATCACCTTGCGGGCATTCGTTGCCAGTTCGGAGTTACCCCTTAACCATGAAATATTTTTTGAAATAGAAGATACAGGTAAAGGTATTGCCTCGGAAGAAATGGATCGACTTTTCCAACCCTTTGTCCAAACCGAAAGCGGTATCCAATCCAAAGAAGGGACGGGTTTAGGATTGACAATTAGCCGACAATATGTCCAATTAATGGGGGGAAATATTAGTTGTCATAGCGTCTTGGGTGAAGGTTCGGTTTTCAGTTTTAACCTGCCAGTGAATTTAGCTCAAGCCGCCGAAATTATTGCCAAACCTGCAACCAAAGGACGGGTGATTCAACTAGCTCCCAACCAACCATTATACCGAATTTTAATCGTAGATGACCGGCAAGAAAACTGCGAATTACTATTACAATTGCTCCAACCAGTCGGGTTTGAAATCAAGACAGCGACGAATGGAGAAGAAGCGATCGCACTTTGGCAGCAATGGCATCCCCACTTAATCTTTATGGACATGCGAATGTCCGTAATGGATGGTTACGAAGCAACCCGCCAAATTCGCTCTATAGAACAATTAGCAATTAGCAATTACCAATTACCAATTACCAAAACCGCAATCGTTGCTTTAACCGCGAGTGCATTTGAAGAACAACAAGCAAATGTTATAGCAGCGGGATGCGATGATTTTGTTCGCAAACCTTTTAGAGAACAAGTAATTTTTGATAAATTAACTCAATATTTAGGAGTACAATATATTTACGAAGAACCGCCTGCACCAAACTTCCCATCTCCATTAAACAACCAAATTAATCAACTTTCTTTTATTGAACAAATGCCGCCAGAATGGCTCTCACAATTGTATCAAGCAGCGCTAGCAGTTGATGCATCTGCGATCTTGCAACTAATAGCTGAAATTCCCCCAGAATGCGGTAATTTAGCCCAGGAATTAAACAGCTTGCTGCAAAACTTCTGCTTCGACGAAATTCTAGAAATGATTGAAACAGTTGATAGTTGATAGTTGATAGTTGATAGTTGACAGTTGATAGTTGACAGTTGATAGTTGACAGTTGATAGTTGATAGTTGACGAATTATCTTTATGTTAGTAATATAAACTAAAAATGTCTGATAAAACTCCTTTAAAAAATAAATCTTTTGCCTTTGCTGTCCGAATAGTGAACCTGTATAAATATTTGTGTTATTGTAAACAAGAATATGTATTATCAAAACAAGTGCTAAGGTCTGGAACAGCCATAGGTGCATTAGTCAGAGAAGCAGAACAAGCCGAAAGTAAAGCCGATTTTATTCATAAATTAGCGATCGCTCTCAAAGAAGCCAAAGAAACCGAATACTGGATACTGCTACTGGGCGAAACAGATTATCTTACCCCAAAACAAAGTGAATCAATCTTAAACGATCTAACAGAACTCCTAAAATTACTAACTTCTATCATTAAAAAAACTAAACAACAACTAAACCCCAACAACTAACTTTTTCCCTATCAACTATCAACTATCAACTATCAACTATCAACTATCAACTATCAACTATCAACTATCAACTATCAACTATCATGAGAATTTTGCTAATTGAGGATGACGAAGCGCTAGCGGATATTTTGTTGCAGTGTCTTACCAGCCAGCACTACGCTGTGGATACGGCGTCGGATGGCAAAATGGGTTGGGAATACGCGCAAGGTACGCCTTACGACCTGATTTTAATCGATGTGGGGTTGCCTAAACTCGATGGTATCAGCTTGTGTCGGCGATTGCGAAGTCAAGCTTGCACCACTCCTATTTTACTGATGACGGCGAGAGAGGCGACGAGCGATCGCATTCAAGGATTAGATGCAGGTGCAGACGATTATCTGATCAAACCTTTAAATTTAGACGAATTACAAGCACGAGTGCGCGCATTGTTGCGCCGCGGTAATATTCCCACAACTCCCGTTTTGCAAGTAGGAGAATTGCAGTTAGATCCGAGTAGTTGCAAAGTCACATTTGCTGGCAAAAATCTATCATTAACTCCCAAAGAATATAACCTGCTAGAATTATTTATGCGAAACCCATCGCGGGTTTTCAGTCGCGGCAATATTGTAGAACATTTATGGACTTATGACGATCCGCCCCAAGAAGAAACTGTAAAAGCCCACATCAAAGGATTGCGACAAAAGTTAAAAATTGCTGGTGCAGAAAACTGGATTGAAAACGTCTACGGTATTGGATATCGCCTCAATCCCAATCTTGAATCAGAAAGCAATGTAGGGGCGGGTTTTACCAATAATATTACAACTCAAACAGAAAATTTAACTAAACCCGCCCCAGTTTCTGAACAAGCGAACAATGTAGGGGCGGGTTTCACCAATAACCTCACAACTCAAACAGAAAATTTAACTAAACCCGCCCCGGCTTCTGAGCCATCCGTAGACCAAAAATTTAGTCAGGCAATGGACAAAATGTGGCAGAAGCACGAAGGTTTAATGATGCAAAGATTGGAGGTTTTGCAACAAGTCGCCGCCGCGATTAAAACCAAAACCTTCTCAGAAGAATTGCGCGATTCAGCCAAAAAAGCAGCACATAAATTAGCTGGCGTTTTGGGGATGTTTGAGTTGCAAACAGGAACTGAAATTGCCGCGAATATCGAGCATATTTTGTCAGAAAATGTCATATTAAAGGGAAATACAAAAAAACAATTACTTTCCCAAATTGAACAATTATCAAACTTGTTAAAGCACAAACAGCTAGAGATTACAGGAAAAATTGCTACAATTAATTGGGCAAGCGCGACGCCCACTTCGCAAGAGATTAATGGCATCCAAACAGTTAGCGTTTTAGTTGTAGACGATGACCCAGTATTTTTAGAGGCATTGCGTCCAATTTTAGAACCTTGGGGTATCCGCATGACTGGATTAGATGACCCCCTACGTTTTTGGGAAGTAATGCCACAAGTTGCGCCAGATTTGCTGATTTTAGACGTAGAAATGCCACAAATTAGTGGCGTCGAACTCTGTCAAAAGGTTCGCAAGGATGGCAATTGGCAGGACTTGCCAATTTTATTTCTTACCGCTCATAGAGAGTTAGAAACTATTCAACAAGTATTTGCCGTGGGAGCGGATGATTATGTGGTAAAACCCGTAGTGGGAACGGAATTGTTAACCAGAATTACCAATCGTTTAGAGCGCAATCGTTTGCTGAAGAATCTAGCAGCAAAAGAGCCAATTACCGGATTAAACAATCAACGGAAATCTAGTCAAAACCTAGAAAATTTAATCGAACAAGCGGGGAAAAACAACGGATCGTTTTGTTTGGCAGTATTGGTTGTAAATCAATTGCGGCAAATTAATATTAGATGCGGTCATAGTGTAGGCGATCGCATCCTACAACAATGGGGTAACCTGTTGAAAAAAGCCTTCCCCGCCGAAGTCATAGGCTATTGGGGAAACGGAGAATTTGTCGTTGGAATGCCGGGATTGAATAAACTAGAAGCCTGCGATCGCATATCCGATCTCTTAACTGCGTTGCGTACCCAAGTGTTTACCGCACCCGATGAAACTCGCTTTCAAGTTGATTTTGGCGTTGCTCTTGCTGAGTATCCCACCGATGGCATAACTCTACAATCCTTGTATCAAATTGCCAGCAGCACTTTAGCAGTTGACAGTTGACAGTTGACAGTTGACAGTTGACAGTTAAAATTTCTTCCCTAGTTCTTCCCTATTTAGATCTATCATGGACGGCGACGGTTCTTTAACTGCTGGCAAGGCAGATGGAAAATGAGCAAAACCATTTTAATAATTGACGATGAGGACGATGTGCGGGAAATCGCCCAATTAGGACTAGAAATGGGTGCAGGTTGGAACGTATTGATTGCAAGTTCCGGCGAGGAAGGATTGAAAGTGGCGGCAGCACATCAACCAGATGCCATTTTGTTAGATATGATGATGCCGGATATGGATGGACGAGCGACTCTGCAACAACTCAAAACCAATCCAAACACTCAAGCAATTCCGGTAATTTTGGTAACAGCAAAAGCCCAACAATCAGAGCGAGAAAACTTTGCCAATTTGGACGTTGCTGCTGTTTTCGCCAAACCTTTTCGTCCGTTGCTATTGGGCGAGCAGATCTGCATCGCACTCGGCTGGAGCTAGTTCAACAGTGGACAGTGGACAGTGGACAGTTGACAGTTGACAGTTGACAGTTGACAGTGGACAGTTGACAGTTGACAGCTTGCCCTGAGATTGTCGAAGAGTTAACAGTTACCTCTCGCTCAAGTGAAGAGGATTGTTAGGAAGGGTAATTAAATTTTCCTTCCATTTTTTCTGGTAAATTAGGCACTAACAGTTTTGCTGTTCGCGCACTTCCGGCAATCTCCACCAAGGAACATTAGGATATTGGTGATGTTCCTCGTGATAGCCAAAATGATAGCAAGTGATAAACGACCAGAAAACGGGGAATGAAGTACTTTTGGCGCGATGTGGATTTGTATATCCCTCTTCTGGCTCTTGATGGGTTAAAAAGGTGCCAAAATAAAACAGTTGCACCGAACTCAAAATCGAAGGAATTATCCAAAATAAAGCCATGTTGGCGATGGGAACCTGGAACGCAAAATGCAGAATAATGAAGATTAAACCTAACCCCATTAGCCTCGTCCAGCTCCAGTAATTTTTCATGAAATAGAGATACCAGCTAAAAAAGTCTTTGTGCTTGAGGTCGTGAAAATCTGGATCTTTTTCGCTAGACGGAAAGCGATGGTGCAAATGATGCTTTTTCAACAATTCTTTGTAAGAAAATAGTCCATAAACCAATAATGCTACTGTCCCTACAAAGTTATTAATTCTGGGGTTTTTGGGATAAACCACTCCATGCATAGCATCGTGAGCCGTAATAAATAAGCCTGTATATAAAAACATTTGTAAAACCAAACCAACCCCTAGCCAAATAATAGGAATTTCGTCAAGGTCTAGGTTAAGTAGAAAAATTAGACTCATCGCCCATAAACTAATGATGGCAATAGCGATCGCTAGCCCTAAAATCGAGTCTTCCTCAGTAATACTGAAGGAAATTTTAAGTGATTGCACGCCTTTTAACCTTTGTATTATGATTTGTTACGCATCGATTCTAACGACCCATTCCAGCAACAATGTCTATCTATAGTGTCAAAATAACACCCTTTCTTAAGAACGATATTTATGCAGGATAAATGTTCGGTTAACCAGGATTTGCGTAGGGAATTTGTTGATTTAGCCTTGCAGTCAATTGCTGAGTTCGTAGGCTACATCGCTAGAGGGATGAAACATGTAAATTTAACAACAAAAATATTAAGAAAAGACGAAAGTTTTAATATCAGTCTGACAGGTCAACAGGAGGAAAATATGGTTGCGATCGCTCAAAAACGTGCTTTTGGCATATTCCCCAGCCGTAAAGCCACAGAGCAAGCAATAAATGAATTAAAAGCATCCGGCTTTCCTATGGAAAAGGTTTCGGTCATTGCCAAGCAAGCCGAAGAAAACGATCAACTAAGCGGTGTGACGATGAGCGATCGCGTCGGGGATCGAGATGTAGATGCCACAGGAGCAGTAGGAGACGCAGTTACAAGTGCTACCTGGGGCACTATTCTAGCCGGTTTGACCAGTTTAGCCCTGCCCGGTATCGGCCCCATTCTAGCCGCTGGTAGCCTCGGTGTAGGATTGCTTACAGGTGTCGCAGGTACGGCGCTGACTGTAGCAAATAGTGGTGGTTTGGTGAAAGCGCTGACTGAGTTAGGGGTTGGCGAATCGCCAGCTAGAACTTATAGCGATCGCTTGATCCAAGGTGATTACTTAGTCATCTTAGATGGCACCGATGAAGAAATTAATCGTGCTGGAGAACTCTTGAGACAGCAGGATATTCAAAACTGGGGCATTTTTGGTTGATTGATCAGATCTGAGTTTATCTAAAGCTCTTGCACAAATATTGACCCCGCCAGGGAATAAATTCCCTGGCTAATAGCGAAAGTCCGTTAAAACGGACTGGCTTGATTATATTTAGTCGGTTAAAACCGACTTGAGCTATTAGCCCGGAAATTTATTTCCGGGCGGAGTGTATACTTTTGCCTTGTCTACTGACTACAGACGCACAAAAAAGTCCTCCCAGCCCCCTCAACCCGCCCCCAGGCTAAAGCCTGGGGCTATACAAACAAAGCCCGCCTACGCGGGCTTAAATCTTGAAAGCCCGCGTAGGCGGGCTTTGCTTGTGTAGCCCCACCCTTAAGGGTGGGGTGGGGTGGGTGGGCGATTGTAGATGGGTTTATTTACCCGCAACAAAATCAACCAAATTTACCCGCAGTGGAGGCAATCAGGAACGCTGCGAAGGTGAGGACAAAGCCAACGGTGAAGTGAATTAGACCAATCAACCAACCTTGGACGATGGACAAAGCAACAGGCTTATCCTTCCAGCGCACCAGATTCGCCAGCGGCGTGCGTTCGTGCGCCCAGACGAGAGTTTCAATCAACTCTTGCCAGTAACCGCGCCAGCTAATCAGGAACATGAAACCAGTTGCCCAAACCAAGTGTCCGAACAAGAACATCCAAGACCAAACAGACAGGTTACTCGTACCGTAAGGGTTGTACCCGTTGATAGTTTGCGCTGAATAAAGCCAGAGGTAGTCGCGGAACCAGCCCATGAGGTAGGTTGAAGACTCGTTGAACTGTGCCACATTTCCTTGCCAGACACCCAGCAGTTTCCAGTGGAAGTAGAATGTTGCCCAGGCGATCGTGTTGAGCATCCAGAAAATGGCGAGGTAGAAAGACTGCTCCCAAGCCGAAGTTTGGCAAGTACCGCCGCGCCCTGGGCCATCGCAGGGGAAGGTAAAGCCGAAGTCCTTTTTATCGGGCATCAACTTAGTACCGCGCGCATCCAATGCACCCTTGACGCAGATCAGGGTAGTCACGTGCAAACCCAGTGCAAAAGCGTGATGCACCAGGAAATCTCCCGGCCCAATGGTTAAAAATAGCGTGTTGGTGCTGTTATTAATTGCATCCAGCCAACCTGGTAACCAAACGTTACCGTAGTTAGGCCATGCAGTGGTAGCAATGCTATCTGGGTTAGACAGCAGCGTATCGAAGCCGTACAACAGCTTACCGTGGGAAGACTGAATAAACTGAGCAAACACCGGCTCGATCAAAATTTGCTTTTCTGGAGTGCCAAAGGCGACCACAACGTCGTTGTGGACGTATAAACCTAATGTATGGAAGCCCAAAAATAGCGACACCCACGATAAGTGAGAGATGATCGCTTCTTTATGCTTCAGTACCCGATCTAAAACGTTGCCTTTATTTTGTTCTGGATCGTAGTCCCGCACCCAGAAAATCGCACCGTGGGCAAATGCACCCACCATCAAAAAGCCTGCAATGTACTGGTGGTGAGTATATAGCGCCGCTTGAGTGGTATAGTCAAACCCCATGAAGGCGTAAGGCGGTAGCGAATACATGTGTTGCGCTACCAAAGATGCGGCGACTCCCAAAGCAGCGAGGTGAATTCCTAGCTGGAAGTGCAGCGAATTGTTGTAGGTGTCGTAGAGTCCTTGGTGGGGCAGGTTAAACTGACCTTCAACTGGGGTGCCAAAGAAATTCTTGGAGTTGAGCATTTCTTTGATGCTGTGACCAATCCCCCAGTTTGTCCGGTACATGTGTCCGGCGACAATGAAGATGACTGCGATCGCTAAATGATGGTGCGCCATATCCGTCAGCCACAAAGATTGCGTCTGGGGATGGAAGCCGCCCAAAAACGTCAAAATCGCAGTTCCCGCACCATCGGACGTACCGAACGCATGTTGTAGCGTATCCGGATTTTGGGCATAAACTCCCCAATTCCCCGTGAAAAACGGCGCTAAACCCGCCGGGTGCGGTCGCATCCGCAAGAAATTCTCCCAACCCACGTGAATTCCGCGAGATTCCGGAATCGCCACGTGAATTAAGTGACCTGCCCAAGCTAGGGAACTAACGCCAAACAATCCCGCCAAGTGGTGGTTAAGCCGAGGTTCTGCACTCTTAAACCAAGTTAAGCTGGGACGGAATTTCGGCTGTAAGTGCAACCAACCCGCGAACAAGAAAAGTGCAGCCAGCAGCAGCAAGAACACCGAACCCTGATACAGGTCGTTATTCGTCCGCATTCCGATGGTGTACCACCAGTGATAGACGCCAGAGTAAGCAATGTTAGCCGGATAGCTGACACCGCCTTGGGTAAAGGCGTCAATTGCTGGTTTGCCGAAGTGGGGATCCCAAATTGCGTGGGCGATGGGACGCACATTGATCGGATCTTTAATCCATAGCTCAAAGTTACCTTGCCAAGCAACGTGGAATAGAAGGCTAGAAGTCCACAAGAAAATAATTGCCACGTGCCCAAAGTGAGTGGCAAAAATCTTTTGATAAAGACCTTCTTCGGTAATGCCATCGTGGCTTTCAAAATCGTGAGCCTGGGCAATTCCGTACCAGATCCGGCGGGTAGTCGGATCTTGAGCAAGGTCTTGGCTATATTTGGGAAATTTTGTTGCCATGTATTTTACTGACTTCCTCCATTTACCAAATGCAATTAGCTAGTCAATTGCCAAAATCAACCAGCTTGCCAAAGCCAATCAAACGCCAACGTAATAGACATTTGCTGGCGACTATTAGGATAAAATCAGGACTTACACCAAAAAATTACCCATTACTAACTAAAGGTAGTTTGGCGGCGATAAACGCAACCAATAGGTATTGTCGCGTAAGCCCTGACAACTTTTAATTCCCCAAGTTTAGTTTCATAAGGCAAGCTGGAATACAACTTCTTAAGAGAAGTTATTCACAAATTAACTGCTAGGGCTTAGTCTCACGTCTAACTAAAGCAGGAGATTAGTATTACATCAGTTTGTGTTCACCGCTACAAAGTATCGCTAGTAGACTGAGATTATTTATATAGTCACATCACATCTTGCACCTTGAGGCGGAGCCTCAGTAATCTCGTTCCCAGGTTCAACCTGGGAACGAGATCCGGGAGGTTCTACCTCCCGTGGTGCAAGATGTGAGCAACTTAATTTATGGTTCGCGATCGCTGGTAATGGGTAATTGCCAGCCTACTAGCGTCGGGGCGACGGCGCGAGTTAAACCAGCCATCGGTACAATTCCACTGAGGAATCACAGATAACTGCGATCGCGCCGTCGCCCCAAATTACCTAAACAGAAACAAAATTAGCCGCAGTCAAAGAAGTA
>CAYXCW010000099.1:0-27656 GCA_964463555.1 uncultured bacterium | reverse complement strand
TAACGTAGTGTAACGCACCATCTTTGGCGGTGCGTTAGCGTCAGCGTAACGCACCCTACTTGTTACTATAGCCCGCGCAGGCGGGCTTTGTTTGTGTAGCCCCACCCTTCAGGGTGAGGGTGAACAAGCGGATTTAGCATCATTTGGTTGGCGTGAGGTTCCTACACGCATCAATCAACCCTTTAACGCCACTTACGGGCACAATTTTTATCCCCAATTTATCGCTAAGTTCTTCAACTGTCATATCATCCAAAAAGCGAGAATCTCCATGCTTAAGCATCAGGGAAGGTAACAAAATTGCATCCCCTAATTCCCGCCCTTGTAAAAGAGCGAGCAAATCCTGTCCCGTCAACAAACCAGTGACTGTGATTTGCTGTCCCCAATAGTCGCTACAAAGGGCGACCATATTCACTTCTAATCCTTCTACTTCATTAAGTCGTTGCAGAATCGGTTGAAATGCCAATTCAACCGCATTACCGACTACCCAGGTAAATTTTCGCGGCGGGGAAACTTGCTTTGGCAGGCGTTTTGCAGCCTCTTCAAACTGTCTCAAAAATAAACGAATTGAACCGACGCCGTTGTCTATTTGAGGATAATTTTCGTAGTGAGATTCGGGGGGCAATTCCTGTCCGGCAATTAAAAACCATTCGTCTGCTAACCAAATACACTGGGATGTTTGATTTTGAGTTTTTGTTGGATTAAGCAGTTTACTTTTATTTCTCGGTTTTGCAGTTATTGGTTTTTCCTGTTGCAATAATGCTTGAATTTCTTGTACTTGGGCAATTACTTCTTGGGCTTTTTCCGGAGTTACGGGGATTAATTCGTCTTCTGATGGGCGAAAGCGTGTTAATCCTACAGGAACTACTGCTACAGATGCTACTGCTGGTGTATCACCTGTGTGAAATTTGGCTAAATCTAGTAAGGTTCTTTCTAAGTGTATGCCATCGTTAATGCCGGGACAAACTACTACTTGGGCGTGAATTTGCAAGCGCTTTTCTTGAAACCACTCGATCTGCTCTAAAATTTGTCCCGCGCGGGGATTTTTTAGCAGGCGAATGCGTATTTCTGGTTCTGTTGCATGAACGGATACGTAGAGGGGAGATAGACGCATTTGTTCGATGCGTTCCCATTCTCTTTGGGTAAGATTGGTTAAAGTTAAATACGACCCATACAGGAAACTGAGGCGATAGTCATCATCTTTAAGATAGAGAGATTCTCGTTTTCCTGGTGGTTGTTGATCGATGAAGCAAAACGGACAGCGGTTATTGCACTGAATTAAACCGTCGAAGAGGGCGGTTTCAAATTCTATGCCTAAATCGTCGTCCCAGTCTTTTTCGATTTCAATTTTATGGGTTTTGCCAGCGGCGTCTAATACTTCCAATTCCAGTATTTCATCGGAACATAGGAATTTATAATCGATCAGATCGCGGGGTTTTTTGCCGTTGATGGCAACTAAGCGATCGCCGACTTCAAACCCAATCTCAGCACCGATAGAATTGGGTAGCACCCTGGTAATTAAGGCTGGACGAATTGCAGTCTCGCTCATTGCTAATTGCTCATTGCTAATTGTTAATTGTTCATTGCTATTATCTGTAGCGATGAACAATTAACCGCCTATTAGATATTTTGCAACAATCCAGCGGCGATCGCTCCCAAAATTACCACCCCGAATACCAATCGGTACGCGATAAACACAAATGTACTCTGGGTTTGTAAAAAACGTAACAACCACGCGATGGCAAGATAGGAAAATACTGCGGCTGAAATTACCCCTACTAGCAGGGGAATCGCTCCGATACCGGCAAATCCTGTTTCTAGCACGCCTTTAAACTCTACCAAACCAGCTAGGGTAATTGCTGGAAGTCCGAGTAAAAATGATAACCTTGCCGCTGTTTCTCGCTTCAAACCCATAAATAATCCAGCGGTGATGGTGGAACCAGAACGAGAAACGCCGGGAATTAAGGACATTGCCTGGGCTAACCCCATTAATACGCCATCTTTGACGCCTAACTTGTTAAAATCGCGCTTGCGCGTTCCGACTTTTTCTGCTAATGCCAGCAAGAGGGACATGACAATCGAAGCAATGGCGATCGCTGCCATACTCCGCAGGGGCGAGTTATCAAAATCGGGAATAAATTGCTTAATCAGCAGTCCACAAACGACAATCGGTATGGTTCCCAGAGCAATTCCCACTGCCATGCGGAAGTCGTTGTCTTGATAATCCTGGCGGGAAATTGCCGCGATCGCTCCCAAGGTAATATTCGTGATATCGCGCCAGAAGTACCACAGCACGGCGGCGATGCTTCCCAACTGAATAACTGCTGTAAAGGCAACTCCCGGATCTCCCCACCCCAATGCTACCGGCACGACTTTTAAATGCGCCGTGCTGCTGATGGGCAAAAACTCGGTCAATCCCTGTACCGCCCCTAAAATAATTGCCTGAAATATATTTACTTGAGCCACATCACCCGCGACTGGCGCTGGTGCAGTCACCTGTGCTAGTTGCGTGCTAATAGCTTTGATGGGCCACGCCAAAATGGCGCTAGTCACTCCCATACTGGCGAACGTCAATAGTTGATTTCTGGATAAAAACATACTTTTTGTGCTAATGGGGCATGGGGCATCGGGTATTGGGTATCGGATATTTTCCTGATTTTGCTTGTCTCCCCTCTCTCAATCAAAAAGCCCCATGACAGTCTCATTCAACTAAGATAAGATTATCAATGCCCCCCCAGGGGATAATTTTTGTGATATCTTACATAAAATTAACTAAAGTAACAAAAATTAAAAATACGTTGTTAAACAATACCTTGTCTGCCTACACACCCGTTCCTACCGCGATCGCCCACACTCAGCCAAAAGCGATCCAATCTGCCGCCTGGTGGCGGATTGGCTCGAAGAAAGCCTGGTTAACCTTTGCGGCGGCGTCTTTTCTGGTTTCAGTGCCGGTGTTTATCCAAGCGCCCTTAGTCCGGCTGCTGCCGTGGTTGAGTTTGGTTTTAACAGTTGGCTGGTTAGGGCTGGCTGTGGCGCTGTGGAGGCGCAAGGAAACGCATCTCTGGGGAGATTTACTGGTGGGTTTCACCTGGAGTTGGTTAGCTGGGTCGATTTATTGGGGTTGGCTGCGCTGGGAACCCTTGATTCACTTGCCGATTGAGGCGATCGGATTGCCCTTTGCTTTAGTCTGCTTGAGTCGTCGTTGGGGACAGATAGGCAATTGGTTTTATCTCGGTTCCTTGTTGGGCACGGCGGTGACCGATATGTATTTTTACTTGGTAGATTTAATTCCTTTTTGGCGTCAATTGATGCGGGTAGAACCGGAATTAGCCAAACCAATATTGCAACAAGCGATCGCACAAGTCCAAACACCCACGGGGATCGCCTCAGCAGCAGCATTGGCTGTAATTCTGCTAATTGTGGGTACTTTACCCCTGCGCTCCGGACAGTTACACTGGTGGGCGTTCAGTGGAGCAGTCTTGAGTACAATTATGGTGGATAGCCTGTTTTGGCTGGCTGCAAGAGCCGCCTAAGCGAGCAGTTCGCCTTGCCTGTATTCCCAGCAGATCGAGTGCCTGAAGTGCTATTTTCTGGAAAAGAGAGCAATAGGGAACTGTGGTAAGCGATGTGGGCTAAGCAGGCATCCCTTTTGCAGGTTAAACTCAAACGAGTACTTGAGGGGGCGCGGGAATCTAAACGGAATGCGCGAGCATTACCAATCTGGTGAAAAACTTCTGATTTATTCGCCAAAAGGTCACCCGCAGCCCAAGAACCCTCGGCTGTAGCCGAGATTGTCAAACACAAGATGAAAAACTCTGGCTGGCTCTAAGTGGCTTTTCAGTCGGTGGTGACTTTGCAACCCACTTCCACTCCTTATCTGTTACTGCGTACCGAATCCGGAAATCGCTACCTTCCATTAGTGGGCAGTCATTGCTGGACTATTGGTCGGAGTGATGACAACAACTTCGTAATCACAGACCGTTGGATTTCTCGGAACCATGCCATGTTGCAGTGCATGGAAACGGGAGAATTTTATTTAATCGATCTCGGCAGTCGTAACGGCTCGTTTGTCAACGGACGACGAGTCAGCGTACCCGTCACTTTACGACACGGCGATCGCCTGACGTTCGGTCAGACCGAACTGGAGTTTTTCTGCCCTGGCGGGATGCACCAGCCTTTCTCGACTGGTAACTTGATCTCAGACGAGTTAACGGCGACTTCTGCCTTACACGTGCGCCGTCTGATCTCGGTCATGGTGGTTGACATTCGCGACTTTACCGTTTTAACCAGGCAACTCGATGAAAAAATCCTCTCAGAAGTCATCGGCACCTGGTTTCGTCATTCCGGCAGCATTATTCGCAAATACGGCAGCTGGGTGGATAAATATATCGGCGATGCGGTGATGGCAGTTTGGTTTCATGGCAGCCAAAAAGTCACGACCAACGATATCGCTCAGGTTTGTGGGGCGTTGAACGATCTGTATAAAATGACCCGCGAGCTGAATCTACAATACCCCTTACCCTTCCCGTTGCGAATCGGAGCGGGGATCAATACAGGGTATGCGATGGTAGGCAATACCGGCAGTGGCGATCGCCCAGATTACACCGCTTTGGGCGATACGGTGAATGCTGCCTTTCGCTTAGAATCCTCTACCAAAGAACTGCGCCTCGATGTCGCTTTAGGCGAAGCAACTTACCAATACCTCTTGCCTTTGGGGATAGAGCAAGCTGGTTTCCAGCAACACACGGTGCATCTCAAAGGCTACGATAGCCCGACCATCACCTATGCCGGAACTTTTGTCGATCTCGATGCTCTATTGCAAAGGCAACTCCAATAAAATCGGTGGCTTGAGATCAGCCACAGGCTTGATCGCAAACCCTCTGTCTGAAATAATCGAGCATGGGAAAAGCGGGAATGCGCGTAACACACCCACAGGATTTATGCCAAAAAACCGGGTTTTTAGCAAAAATCTTGGGTTTGCAGCCACAAATCTGCCGAAAAACCCGGTTTCTGGCCTCGCGTGCCTAAGTCCTGACCCAGTTTTGGTGTTAACCATCGGGCAGACTGAGAACGAACCCGTAAAACCGGGGTCTAAGGTGAAAAAATTCGCAACCGAAGCTTTAATAATACGAGCTTCAAAAACCGCATAATAATCTTTGATACATGCTGTGTGTGGGCAAAAGACCCATCTTCGAGGGAGGTAGTGATTATGAAACGATTGTTACGTTTGTTAACGATACTGGCTTTGGTCGTAGGATGCCTGGGATGGCTGGGTCAAACCCAAGCGGCAATGGCAGCGTCTTTGAGCGATCTCGCAATTCGCCCCACCCCGGTTTTAGCAGCCCAGGTACTGCAGAACAAGGTGGATAAAAAGTTAGGCGAGATGGGCTACAAAATCGACTTGAACAACACCAACCTGCGAGCCTTTAGGAGGCTGCCTGGTATGTTCCCCAACCTAGCAGCGAAAATTGTCGAAAATGCTCCCTACGAAAAGGTAGAGGACGTTTTGGAGATTCCTGGGCTGAGCGATCGCCAAAAAGAACTGCTGCAAGCCAACCTGGATCAATTTACCGTCACTGATGTAGAAACATCCTTGGTCGAAGGCGACGATCGGATTAACAACGGTGTCTATCGGTAATGGCTAATGGCTAATGGCTAATGGAAAGAATTATCCAACAGCCGTTTGCCCGTCCCACTTCCAGCCAGATAGTAAAAACAGGACTGCCGCAAACTTTTTATATGTAGGGTGCGTTAGCGATCCCGTAACGCACCACCACAACATATTCAGTGTGGTTAGGTAAGTCCTAAAAAAGCTAAAAGCTCAAAATTCCCACTACTGTAGTTGTAGTGGGAATTTTTACAGCTATATTCAACTAAACTAACTTTAATTCCTTGGCTGATTCAAACTTGCCTTTGCAATTCGACGTTTTAGTAGTTGGGGCTGGAGCCGCTGGTTTATATGCGGCGCTATGTCTGCCAGATCGGTTTCAAGTCGGCTTGATCGGTAAAGATAACTTACCTTTGTCTGCTAGCGACTGGGCGCAGGGCGGGATTGCTGCTGCGATTAACCCGGATGATTCCCCAACGCTACACGTTGAGGATACCCTACGTGCCGGTGCGGGTTTATGCGACAAAGAAGCGGTAAAGTTTCTGGCAGAACAAGCACCTCGATGTATTCGGTCTTTGGTAGAGTTGGGTGTTGGGTTCGATCGACGGGGAGAGCAACTGGCGATGACTCTGGAAGCTGCCCACTCGCGCCCCCGCGTCCTCCACGCTGCCGATACGACGGGGCGGGCGGTAGTTAGCGCCCTAACGGAACAAGTTCTACGCCGCCAGAATATTCAAGTCATTACCCAAGCTTTTGCCCTCAGTCTGTGGATAAATCCCGATAATGGGTGCTGTCAGGGCGTGAGTCTGCTTTACCAGGGGCGATTAATTTGGGTACGCGCAAAGGCGGTGGTTTTGGCAACTGGAGGCGGCGGGCAAGTATTTGCTCAAACGACTAACCCGGCAGTGAGTACGGGGGATGGGGTAGCGATCGCATGGCGAAACGGTGCTATCCTCCGAGACTTAGAATTCGTCCAATTTCACCCCACCGCCCTGACTAAACCAAATGCGCCCCACTTTCTGATCAGCGAAGCAGTGCGGGGCGAAGGCGCGCACTTAGTAGACTCCCAAGGACGCCGCTTTGCCTTCGACTACGATCCCAATGGCGAACTCGCCCCCAGAGATATCGTTAGCCGCGCTATTTTCAGCCACTTGCAGCATACGGGAGAACCTCACGTTTGGTTAGACATGCGCCCCATCGGCGAGGAAAAAATCAAACGTCGCTTTCCCAATATCATCGCCGTCTGCCATCAGTGGGGGATTGATGCATTCAAAGAACCGATTCCCGTCGCCCCTGCTGCCCATTACTGGATGGGCGGCATTCAGACGGACTTAATGAACCGTACTTCAATTCCCGGTTTATATGCCATAGGCGAAACCGCGAGTACCGGCGTCCACGGTGCTAACCGTCTGGCAAGTAATTCTTTACTAGAATGCATCGTGTTTGGCGCCCAGATGGCTAATTTG
The DNA here is from genome assembly GCA_964463555.1 of uncultured bacterium. Classification (GTDB taxonomy): domain Bacteria; phylum Cyanobacteriota; class Cyanobacteriia; order Cyanobacteriales; family Aerosakkonemataceae; genus Microseira. Next base: position 20,585 of record CAYXCW010000099.1, on the reverse strand, counting down.
GCAATTGCTAATGGCTCATCGCTAATTGCTAATAGGGAAATCAATCCATTAGCAATTAGCAATTACCAATTACCCATTGACGAAATTACAAAAATAGAGTATATAAGACAAGAATTACCGCGTTTGGTGTGGCAAAGTGCGGGAATTTGTCGGCAGCAGGATGTGTTGGAAAATGCGATCGCATCTGTCCAAGTGTGGCGAGAAGAATTTGCAGCTTTAAAACTGAGTCAGGCGCTGCTAAATTTACAGCCAGATCGAACGGTGGAATTTTCCTTACCCGACGCGGAGCGAGTATTGCGGACTTGGGGAGAAACTTACAACTTACTCGATGTAGCCTATTTAATCCTTAAAAGTGCTGCATTTCGCACCGAAAGTCGCGGCGGTCACTACCGCGTCGATTATCCCAATTCAGAGCCAAATTGGCAAGTCCACACCCTCGTAAAACAAGAAAAGTGGTCGCGATCGCTACCTCAACTCTTTTTGTAACTTCTGGCTACTATACACCATCTCTATTTTCCCCTGAGAAGTTACTTTGGCGATGAATGGAGCCGGATGGCTAAATGCAAAATTTTGTATTTTCACAATTGCATTTAGGAAGATTGCAATCATTTTTTCCCCCGATAGGTTGGCGGAATTAAGAGTAAACATTTTAATTCCAGCGCGTGCAACCGCATTTCTTTCAATAGGGTTTTTGCTAATCTTGCTATCCTTGGTCAGGATAACCCAGCCTCTTCTACCAACTTCTGGTAGCCAGTCTACATCTTGGGCATCATTTGGGAAGTGGTCTTTATGCACTTCAATCGTAATGCCTGCGTTGCGAAATGCTTCTATAACGCTGTTGCATTCAAGACATCTATCAATAAAAAAAATAATTGACTTATGTTCTGTCATGCGGCACGGGATTCACAACGAATGGCTTCTTCAATCTTGATCGGATCGCAATTATAATCTTTAGCAAGATACTCAATTGAATCACCCGCCTGAAATCGTTCCCATAAAATACGGGCGGTAATTCCTGTCCCAGCAATTACAAGGCGACCAAACGCAATTCGGGGGTCGATAACTACGAGGCGAAGACTATCTTTATCAGAATTTTTGGAAAAGGGATAAAGTTTAATAGCTAGCCCTGTATCGTCAGGTTCAATCCGATCGAGATGAGCGTTAAACGAATCTTTTAGTTCTGTTTGTCCAATTCTTGAGGCGTTAATCAGCGAACCATATCGCTCAACGAAAAGATCAACCCCATCAGTGCGAAATCGTTCGTACTCAAGAAGTGGGCGATCGGCATTAAATTCTTGTTCAACAAAATCGAGGGCGATTCGGACTTTATCTAGTTCTATTTGGTGTTGTTTACGAATTGCGCGGAGAATATGAACTTCAATTAGATTAGTAAATGAAAGAAGACGTGGTTTGCTATTCGGAATATTGATTAGGGGACGAAAGAAATTAGAGCCGGTTTTAATTGGATAACTTCGCCCAACTGTCCAGGCTCGAATAGTGTTTGCTGGGATAAGCAAGTAGCGAGAAGCATCAATAATCGAGTAGGCTGGTAAATCTCTAGGGTCAGTTCCTCCATAAATATCAGTCATAGTACACCTCCAAGCGAGGGTTATTGTAATTATTGAATATGTAGGCTGGAAAAGCGGAATTGAGCCAAAGCAGGTATTAGCAGTTGTGTCGTAGGTGTCGATGTTGTTGCTGGTGGTAGAGGTCGGGTTAGATATAAAACCCGCCCCTACATCCAAAAAATTAACGTCCTGGCAGTGAATTTTGGAAGTTGCGCGAGCCTGTATATCCTGATAGTTCGGCGAGTTTTTCTAAAGTTTGCACGCCGGAATACAACTTACCGTTAATTTCCCAAGTTGGATAGCCGGTAATACCAGCAGCTTGGCACAAATCTGGACGCCCATTTTGGCCTTTAGGGTCGCATTCGATGTAATTTAGTTCTTCTGCGGCTTGTTTGCCAAACAGTACTTTTTGCTCGAAGCAGTGAGGACACCAATAAGCGCCGTATTCTTTAGCACCTATTTGTTTTAAATGACGCGCTAAGGCAAGTTCTGCGGGGCCAGATGTGGTAGTAATGGGTGGGCTAGTTAATCCGGCAGTTGCACCAGTTCCAGTACCTGAGTTACTAACGGTAGCATAAGCACCCAAAGAACCGATCAGCGCTACCAAACCGACAATTATGCCGATAAAAAATAGCTGTCCAATGTCTTCCCAACTGCGCCCGATTAATGTGAGGATTAAAAGGCTGATTGAGAAAATTACCGAAGCAAGGCAATAAATACAAAATGCCTTGATCTGAAACGCCATCAGATAGAGAAGATAGCCGCTGAAAATGACCATTGCGATCGCACCCGCAAATAATACCAGCCAAGTCCAATTTTCCAGCTGGGCGCGTAACTGTTTATTTTCTTGCGGATCGACCCGCAGCGGTACTAAAGCCGCTACCATCATAGTCACATAGGCCAAGAACCCAAACAGCGATAGCGGCACGCCAAACAGTTTGGCATAATCTGACAGCAGAACGGCGTTACAGTTGATAATGCCGCTGGTGGGACAAAATGCCGCTTCTTTGAGTATCCCCAACTCAACTAGGGTGAGATAAAACGTGTTGAGGGCACCTAAGCCTGCGATCGCACCAATTATAGGCCGCGACCAGCGATGAATCCAGGGAGTAGGACGTCTGCGAATCATAATGGGATTTTAGATTTTAGATTTCAGATTTCAGATTTGACGATTTTAGATTATGGGTGACTATCCCATTTTGACCTATGCAGCCTGGTGTGCTAAAAACCCGGTTTTGTGGACACCTGCGCCAATTTTCTGCAACGCCCCCATGCTTAAGCAAGATGGCTCACAAACGAAGCCTGCCGAGGCAGGCTGAAATTCTTACAGGCTGCGAAGGCAGCCTAAAACCCGGTTTTGTGGACACCTGCGCCAATTTTCTGCAACGCCCCCATGCTTAAGCAAGATGGCTCACAAACGAAGCCTGCCGAGGCAGGCTGAAATTCTTACAGGCTGCGAAGGCAGCCTTTGTTTGTGTAGCCACACCCTTAAGGGTGTCGGCTGTTTGGCGAAGCTATTATTGGCAAAACCGGGTTTCTGGGCAAGGATAGTTGAATGGGCACTCAAACCCAAAAAATCTTCCATCTCAAATCGCCAAATCTTAGTCTAAGAATGGATTTTAACCCCTGGTACCGACTCGGCGTTTTCTTTGGCGGCGATGCAGCGGCGCGCGGCTTCTACAAATTGGCTGACGCGAATTGGATCGATTGGTTGATCTCGCTTGCCATGCCGTTTGAGGGAACTGGAAACAATCGCCCCATCTGCTGCTTGCATTAGGGTAGCAATATTTTCCCAGCTAGCGCCGCTGCCGATAAATACTGGCGTGCCGTTTGCTGCTGCGCTTGCGAGTTCGAGATCTTCCAAACTCGGCGGGCTGCCCGTCGCCCAGCCGGATAAAATAATCCCATCGGCTAAACCCCGCTCGATCGTATCTTGGACTGCTACCGTTAGATTCGGGGCGCTCAAAGGTCTAGCATGTTTTACCAGCACATCTGCCAAAATTTTGACATCGCTGCCCAATTCGCGGCGATAGCGCAGCAGTTTATCCGCTTCGCCTTCAATTAAACCTTGATCCGTTGCCATGACGCCCGTGAGGACGTTGACGCGGATAAATTGGGCATCGACGCAACTAGCGATCGCCATCGCGCTGCGGGCATCGTTTCGCAGTACGTTCACCCCCAATGGCAGGGTGACCAAATTCGATATCCGCTGGACGATCAGCGTCATGGCGCTCACGACTGCTGGATCTACATCACTTTTCGCAAACGGCGCGTCGAAAAAATTTTCTACCATAATGCCGTCTACGCCGCCAGATGCCAAGGCCGTCGCCTCCTGTTCCGCCCGCGCGATCGCTGCTTTCAGACTACCTCCCCAACGGCACGATGTGGGTAGCGGCAATAAATGTACGACACCAATAATCGGGTTCGGTGTTTTAAATATCTGGTTCAAATCCACGGGTTTTCAATTGCGACCCTATAACAAAATCAACTATTTAGAATACAGGTCAGGTTGGATCTGTTCGCTAAAAACTTCTCCAACTTTATCTGCCAAATTTTCTATTATATCAGAAACTATTCCATCTGTCGCGGTTTTATTCCCATATCCGCAAAAATTTTATTTACATATCTTAACTCAGAGGAGCGGGGGCAGGGGAGATGGGAGCAGAGGAAAATGTAAATTCAAACTCCCCTGTACAGCTCTGCCCACCTACACTAAATCCCCCATGACCGATTACCCATTACCCATGACCCATGACCAATTACAAAAAAAAATTGTTTAGATATGTTTAGATTGTTAATTTTGCGCTACGATTCAGTAATAATGACATCGGTGCAATGTAGAGGGCGGGTTGCCGCAAGCAACAAGCTGTCCGGTTGCCGATCCCGAAACGCAGACTCTGCGAAGTGGTTGGCAAAAGCTGTATTCAGGCGCTGGTGTCATGTCTCCCACACGACCTGACTGCCTAGTTTTGATTTGCTAATGCCCGATACCACAAGCTCGAAGCCAACAATTGCTATCTCCCATTTAGGTTGCGAAAAGAACCGCATCGATACCGAACATATGCTGGGTCTGCTGGTTGCAGCAGGATACCAGGTAGATTCTAACGAAGACTTAGCCGACTACGTTATTGTAAACACTTGCAGCTTTATCCAGGCGGCGCGGGAAGAATCCGTGCGGACTCTGGTAGAACTGGCAGAAGCCAACAAAAAAATAGTCATCGCAGGCTGCATGGCACAACACTTCCAAGCGCAACTGCTCGAAGAAATACCCGAAGCGGTTGCCGTGGTGGGAAGTGCTGATTATAACAAAATCGTAGAAGTAATTCAACGCGCCGAAACTGGGGAACGAGTCCAGGAAGTTTCTGCGGAACCTACGTACATCGCGGATGAAACCACACCGCGCTATCGTACTACCCCGGAAGCCGTCGCTTACGTGCGAATCGCCGAAGGGTGCGATTACCGCTGCGCGTTCTGTATTATTCCGCATTTGCGGGGGAACCAGCGATCGCGTTCGATCGAATCGATCGTCGCCGAAGCGAAGCAACTAGCATCTGAAGGCGTGAAAGAAATTATCTTAATTTCTCAAATTACGACCAACTACGGCTTGGACTTGTACGGAAAACCGCAACTAGCCGAACTGTTGCACGCCTTGGGAAAAGTTGATATACCTTGGATCAGGATGCACTACGCCTATCCAACTGGCCTCACACCCGAAGTAATACGGGCAATTCAGGAAGTACCTAACGTTTTACCTTATCTGGATTTACCCTTACAGCACTCGCACCCAGAAATATTGCGGGCGATGAATCGTCCCTGGCAAGGGCAAGTAAATGATAGAATTATAGAAAGGATAAAAACAGCGCTACCAAAGGCGACTCTGCGAACAACATTTATCGTCGGGTTTCCAGGGGAGACGGACGAACACTTCACGCACCTAGTAGAGTTTGTCGAGCGCCACGAGTTCGATCATGTAGGTGTTTTCACCTTCTCCCCAGAAGAAGGAACCCCAGCCTATAATTTGCCGAATCAATTATCCCAATCAGTAATGGATGAGCGTCGGGATAGACTGATGCGCGTTCAGCAGCCCATTTCATTAAAGAAAAATCAAGCCGAAGTGGGCAAGTGCGTGGATGTTCTGATCGAACAGGAAAATCCAGAAACAGGGGAATTAATCGGTCGAAGCGCCCGATTTTCTCCAGAAGTGGATGGCCTTGTTTACGTTCGGGGTGACGCCCGCTTGGGGTCGATGGCGCGAGTGGAAATCGCAGACGCCGATTTTTACGACCTCTACGGAACAGTCATCGGTTAGCGACGATTGGTAATGGGTAATCGGTAATTGGCGATACGAGCGATCGCCGATTGTGGAATGCCCATCGCCCAATGACACCTGACCGGAGCGGGTTTAGATAAATTGTCGATTATTACATAGACAATTGGTAAAACCCATACCGTAACAACTTACAACTGACAAATTACAACTAAAAAGGATTCAATGACTCTAACCTTCAGAAACTTAGGGATCTCGGAAGCACGCGCTGAGCATCTCGAAAAAAATGGACTGACAACGCCCACACAAATCCAAGCGCAAGCAATCCCTCAATTGCTAGCAGGTCGGGATGTGGTCGGTCAGTCACAAACAGGAACAGGGAAAACGGCAGCGTTTTCGTTGCCGATTTTGGAACGGATTGATGTAAGTCGGACGGAAGTCCAAGCCTTGATTCTAACACCAACCCGCGAATTAGCGGTGCAAGTTTGTCAGGCAATTCGCGATTTTAATATCGATCGTCACTTATGGATTCTGCCAGTATATGGCGGTCAAGCGATTGAACGCCAAACCCGTCGCCTCAAACAAGGCGTTCACATCGTTGTGGGAACGCCAGGACGAATCATCGACTTGATGGAACGGGGAGAACTGAAACTCAACGAGGTCAGCTGGCTGGTATTAGATGAAGCCGATGAAATGCTGAGCATGGGCTTTATCGACGATGTAGAAAAAATCCTCAAGCAAGTTCCCACCGAACGGCAAACCGCGTTTTTCTCGGCAACCATGCCGCCAGTGATTCGGGAATTAGTCGCGAAGTTTTTGCGATCGCCGATCACCGTCTCGGTAGAACAACCGAAAGCTGCACCGAAACAAATCAACCAAGTCGCTTACACCGTTCCCCGTGGCTGGACGAAAGCCCGCGCCTTGCAGCCGATTTTAGAACTGGAAGACCCGGACTCGGCGATTATTTTCGTCCGCACCCGCCGCGCCGCCGCCGAACTCACCAACCAATTGCAAGCAGCTGGGTGGGGTGTAGATGAATACCACGGCGACTTGAACCAACAAGCGCGGGAACGCTTACTAATGCGGTTCCGCAACAAGCAAGTACGGATGATCGTTGCTACCGACATCGCCGCGCGCGGTTTGGATGTGGATCATCTCAGCCACGTGATTAACTACGACTTACCCGATAGCGTCGAAAACTACGTTCACCGCATCGGACGCACAGGACGTGCCGGACGCACAGGAACGGCAATTTCGATCATCGAACCATTCGATCGGCGCAAGTTGCGGTTAATTGAACGTCACGTGCGCCAAAACTTAGTGATTCGGTCATTACCGACGCGATCGCAAATTGAAGCGCGCCAATTAGAGAAACTGCAACAACAAGTGCGGGAAGCTTTAGTTGGGGAACGCATGGCATCTTTCCTACCGCTAGTAGCGCAATTAGCAGAGGAATATGAAGTACATGCGATCGCCGCTGCGGCATTGCAAATGGCCTACGATCAAACCCGTCCCGCCTGGATGCGGTCAGAAGACTACATGCCAGAAGAAGAAGTGGGGAATTCCAAGCCCAAACCGATTATCAAACGGGCGCGTACTGCTCCACCGAAAGTTGAACTTGGCAAGTAAGAAAAGTTGCCAATTGTTGTGAGAAATAAATAGAAAGATGGGGAGATAAATAAATATTATCTCCCCATTTTTTGCAGAGAAACCGGGTTTTTCTAAAAAACCCGGTTTCTGGGCTAATAGAGTGTGCGATCGCGCGCCCTCATCAGATCGTGTCCGTTGAATTGCCCATAATAAAAAAACCTCACCTCGTCGTTGCGTAGGGACACGGCATCAGAGATATCTCCGACACAGATAACGTTAATCGTGCCGTGTCCCGGCTGATGATTATGGGTAATCGACCGGACATGACATTATATAGTGTCTGGCTGCTTCGTTATTGCATCGGTCGGGGCGGGTTTATTTACTCTTTGCGCCCAAACCCAAATATCTCTCGTAAAACCCGCCCCTACAACATCAAAAACACTTGGGCTTCCATTGTTTAAGGACATAATATAACTCACTTTTTGCTACTTTTTGCTACTTTGTAGGAATTGGTAGCATTGTCTTGCTTGTAACGCCTCGCCAATGCTATGATTTTTTTAATATTTAGCAACGAAAAATAATATGATTTCTCGTCAACCAGGCATTTCTACTTATTGAAATGGCGGATTTGTTCGCCTGAGATTTGCAATGGAGAGATTTTTTACGCAGGGTGTGCAGTGAAAGTTGTGTTAGAAATGCTCGGATTTTGGGCATTCTGATTTGCAAGGACGAAAGGACTTAAATAGCAAGGAGTTTGAGGAAATGAAATTGCGATTTTTAGGCTTAGTGGCAGTAGCTGCGCTGGGTAGCTTTAGCATAGGAACGCAACAAAGTCAAGCGCAAAATGCACAGGCACGGGGATTTTATTGCGATGCTTCGGGCGGGGTTCCCGTGACGATTTATCAAAATGCTCAAGGGGCGAGAGAACCTTGGATACGCTGGGTTTCTAATGCTTTTGCTAGTTCTGGTTTCGATCCTTTAACGCGCTGTCAGGAAGTTAGCGGAAGATTAGAAACTTATCGCCGCAACCGACAATTAAAGTACATCACCGTTGGGATGATGAATGGGCAGCGGGTGGTTTGTACAGCAAGTCGCTTGAATGGGCGCTGTGAGGGTTTGATTTTTACCTTGAAGCGGGGACAAGATCCGATTCGGACTTTAAATAATCTTTTGGCATGGCGCGAAGGACAGGCGGGTGCGCCTTCTTTAAGTGAAAGCGGCAGCGTGCCTTATATCGATGTGAGTGGAAGGTTAGGTGATGACGGGGGGAGTGCTGCGCCTGTGGCTGCACCTAGTAATAGCGCTCCTGTGCCGCAACAGCCTGGTGATGGGGGTTCGCGGGAGTTGTAGATCTAGATCCCCCCAACCCCCTTAACAAGGGGGGCAATAATCGATGGCGTGCCACCCGCCCGCCAGGGAATGACGCGCCACCCGCCCCACCCGCCAGGGAATAAATTCCCTGGCTAATAGCGAAAGTCCGTTGAAACGGACTCAGGAATTTCAGTCCATTTTAATGGACTTCGGCTATTAGCCCGGAAATTGATTTCCGGGCGGGTTACCGGGAAGGCAAATAACCTAAATCGGCTGGATCAAATTGCCTTTTATATAAGACAAGATGCCTGAAAGCATGAGGTACAAATTGGGTTTGGTGGGGAGTTTGGCGATCGCATACTTTCTGACAGGGGCAACATCTGCGATCGCGCTTCACCACCCGCAAAAAGACCTATCCCCCCCAGCCCCCCTTCCCTGCGAGGGAAGGGGGGGGCAAGAGGGGCAAGAGTTCTCTTTTTGCCCCCCTCTCCTTGCAGGAGAGGGGCTGGGGGAGAGGTCGGATCTGCGCCAATTGGCACAACAGACTACTGTCCGCATCTTGGGCGAAAATGCTTCGGGTAGCGGTGCGATCGTCGGCAGGGTGGGGCAAATTTATACTGTAGTGACGAGTTGGCATGTGGTGGCTTGGGGCGATCGCTATACGATTATGACGCCGGATGGGAGGCGGTATCGGGTTGTCGCGCCTCGACAGTTGGGGAATACGGATTTAGCGATTCTACGGTTTCGCAGTCGGATAAATTACCAAGTTGCCCGCATTAGCACTGCATCCCCAGTGGTGGGAGAGGCTGTTTTTGCCGCTGGGTTTCCCATGTACCAGCCAGGGACGTTAATTACTACTTTTGACCAAGGAATTCGAGGCTTTCGATTTACCGCTGGCGAAGTGTCTTTATTGCCGCCGAAATCTCTGGCTCAAGGCTATCGTTTGGGCTACACAAATGATATCGCTGTGGGGATGAGTGGCGGCCCAATTTTTAACAGCCAGGGGTTGTTAATTGGCATTAACGGACGGGTGAAAAATCGCGACCCTGGTTTTGGCGTTTATGCCTTTGAAGATGGGACGGAACCTGCACCGGAAATGTTAGAGCAAATGGTTAATTCTAGTTGGGGAATTCCGATTAGTACCTATTTGCAATTGGTTTCGATGCGGGAGGCTCTGCCTCTTCATCGATCAAAATCGCGCGCTACCTACCCACCCGCCAGGGAATCACGCGCCACCCGCCCACCCGCCAGGGAATCAATTCCCTGGCTAATAGCGAAAGTCCTCTAAAGAGGACTGGGGAAGAAACAAACAATTTCAGTCCACTTCAGTGGACTTGGGCTACTCGCTGTGGAAATTTATTTCCTGGCGGGTCTGAAGGCTTACCCAAAGTCCTCTGAAACAGGACTAGGGAACAAACAAACAATTTCAGTCCACTTCAGTGGACTTGAGCTATGAGCCAGGGAATTGATTCCCTGGCGGGTCTGGAAGCTCATCCAAAGTATCTAAAACACCCAATTCAATTAAACCAAGGAGTGAATCATCAACATGAAATTTTCTCAATCTAATTATCTGCCCAGCATCCTAACTGGAACCGCAACGGTAGCAGCGATTGTAATTACCCAACCGGCAATGGCTAGAACCGCCAGAGATGTGGCTCAAATTGCCGTTCCCACAACGGTACGAATCGATCATCCAGTCAGTAACGATTTGGGCGGTTCGGGGGTAATTATTGCTAAAAACGGCAATATTTACACGGTTTTAACTGCGAATCACGTCGTCAAAGATCCGAATGTGGAATACACGATTTACACCAGTAAAAACAAAACTTATCCGGTCAAATCTGTCACGAGTTTGCAGAAAAGTCCCAGCGATCCAGATTTAGCAATAATTACCTTTGAAAGTCGAGAAGAACAAGCCGTCGCACCGATTAGTAATTCCGATGATGCGGGAATTGGGGCGGGAATTTACATCGCAGGCTATCCCCAGTCAATTGAAGCGGGTGGAGAACGGGAATTTGAGTTTACAGCCGGACAAGTTAGCAGCCGCCCAAACAATCGTCCCAAGGGATATACAATGCGCTACGACGCAGTAACTCGGCGGGGAATGAGCGGTGGCCCAGTTTTTGATGTCAATGGGCGAGTTGTTGGCATTCATGGTGAAGGCGATGCAGAAGGTGCTATGCGATCCGAATCTGCTGCTGGTGGAGAAATTCGGTTTAAAACTGGATTGAATGCCGCAATTCCGATTAATACTTTTGTGGCTTTGATGCCTCAAGTGGGGATGAATGCTACTAATTTAGCGATCGATAATAAGCCTGCTGATAATGTCGCCGCGACTCAACCTGACCGCAGCGAAATCAGAAGTTGGTATAAGGATTTTGCTATTGGTGTGGGGATTGGGATTATTCGGCGAGTTGTGCCGTTTGGGCTGCCGCGTTTGCCGTTTTAGGGCATTAAACCCGGTTTCTTTCCTGATGTCTAGTCGTCAAATTCGCGATTTGAGAAACCGGGTCGATCTGGATATATCGTTTGAGGTAATTTCCGGGCGGTAAAACCCCGCCCCTACGATTAAATTTTGTGAGGTAAATTATGCGTCGAATTCGCTTTGTTGCTCTGGGGATTGTCAGTTTTGTTGTTTCTATCTTTGGTGCTTTACTGGCTCCAGGTACTTTCCTCAATCGCGCTCTTTCTGCTGCACTTTGTACGGTTTTCAGTTTCAATTCGGCTGTTTGTACGGCGAGTTTGGTGCAATCTTCCAATCGGGTAGTAGCGGCGACTCCCCCTGCTGTGGAAAGGAGTATTTCGGATATTTCTGGTTATTTGCAGGCGCAGCGCGATCCGAGTGAATTTGGTGATGAACCGAGTGCGCCTTCACCACAACAAAGTAATCCAAATGTACCACCCTTTCCTGGACAAGTTAGCCCCAATACTCCACCCCGTCCTGACTTTGATGATGCTATTAACGATGCGGCTACTGATGCCGCCCTTGATATACAGATAGCAGCTAAGCTTGACTGTGATAAAAATCAAAAGGCACCAATATATGCAGTTTATGTAAATGGAGTGAATACGCCACGAAATGTTTATAATCAAGACAAGGTAGTTATCAACAATCTCTTGAAAGATGTATTTGGAGAAAAAGTTTATTTAAGCTTCGATGCTTACAATTATGGCGGAAGCGGTCGTCGTATTCCGGGCTTAGGTGTTCCGTATGGTGACTTCGTGGAGTCGTTTATACAGTCTTCTTCGCCTAATAATACGAAGGATGGGCAGCAGTTAATCTCTCAAGTTATAAAACGAATCAAAAGAATAGAAGATTCCCACGATAAATTTGCAAAAGAGGCTAATTGTAATTGCCATGCACTCAAACCCAAATATCTACTGATTGCTCATTCCCAAGGCAATTTCTTTGTTGAAGATATTGCCTTGGGATTACCAAATAAAGTTAAGCAAAGAACTTCAATTTTATCCATTGCTTCATTCACTGCTTATAAAGAAGTCCGCCAACAGGGGGTAAAATTTGAATATTTACTCAGACCAGATGACTTTCCTCTGATTGCAATGAAGTATGTTCGAGATGTTGAGAGTCGGGCAGAGAGTTTTTCAGAACAACAGCATTCGGGTGTTGGTGACTCGCTCAATGCACAAATTTCTCTCGGACTCGCACGGAGATTTCTGGCGGTTGCCAAAAATATATATACTCCCGGAGGTACAACTGTTTCAGTTTTAAACGATCACCCCTTATTGCACAAGAAAGGCTTGCGTATATCAGATCTGTTTAAAGAAGAGAATTTTGTCTTGATGCTTGATGCACATCTGATAGAAAACTATATCGGCAATCCAACACAAGGCACAGGAGCGGTTACTTTTCCAAGCTTTGATTCGATGAGGAAAGATGAGAAGCGCCGACAGCCTATGTACGAAAGCAAAGTTTTAGAATCGTATAATAAAGCTAAGAGATTATTGACAACGCTCACAAATTACCCCTCTGAAGAATATCCGAAAGATGCGACGGAGTGTTCACCGACAGCAGAACAACCTCAACAAACTGCACAACAACCTGAACGAGAAGCAAGAGAATGCCGAGTCCGTTGGGAAGATATTGTAGCTAATAATCCACCCAACAGACCTGACGGAACATATATAAATAGGGGGAGTTGTGTAATTCGAGGTGCAGTAATGACTGAACAAGGACTTGCAGATGGCACAAATGAATGTGGTGTCTGTAATACTTATATAGGAGGCTTAAAACCAAAGTTAGGTTCTTGTCAAGCAGGTTCTTTGTCTCGAATGGGTATAAGAAGAGCAACTCTTTATTGTCCCCCTAACTGGGATAGTGGATGGTGATTACATTGCTAATTAAGAGTCAGTTACGTTCCAACTGGGGATTTCGCTTAGCAGCGCTGATGATGTTTTGCCTTGCACTTCTGGTGTGTTCACTTCCCGCGCAAGCAGCCACCCGAATCAGCCCACAATTAGAAGAACAAGTCTTGCAAATCATTCGCGAACACCCAGAAGTAATTCTGGAATCTGTACAGGCATACCAGCAGAAACAACGAGAGCAAATACAGCAAGCACGGCAGGCATTTGTGGAGCAGATGAAAACCAATCCCAAAGCGGTAATTGGTGAATCTCCCACGACTGGATCGACCGATGCAAAAATTGTGCTGGTAGAGTTCTCAGATTTTCAATGTCCCTATTGTGCCGCCGCTCATGACACACTAAAACAATTCGTGGCAAAACATCAGGATGAAGTCACCTTGGTTTACAAACATTACCCTTTAACTCCAATTCATCCTGAAGCCATGTCTGCTGCAAAAGCTGCTTGGGCTGCTGGTCAACAGGGCAAGTTCTGGGAATACCACGACGCCCTATTTTCCCAGCAAGATAAATTAGGTGATACCTTGTATTTGGAAATTGCCCGAAACCTGAATCTGGACTTGGAGAAATTTGAGCGCGATCGCACTCTCACCACCAATGCGATCGCACCCGATATCCAGCTAGCTGAAAAACTGGGAATTTCCGGCACACCCTTCTTTGTGATGAACGGCGAAATATTTTCCGGTGCAGTTCAACTATCAGATATCGAGGAAATATTTCACCGCGTGCAGTAATCTTTGCTAGATACCCCTTTGTGTCAGAAACCGGGTTTTTTAGAAAAACCCGGTTTCTTTTGTGTGGGGCGATCGCACTACATATTTGGGATGCGATCGCTTTAACTACACTATGCGATCGCACTACATATTTGGGATGCGATCGCTTTAACTACACTATGCGATCGCACTACATATTTAAGATGCGATCGCATCCCTGTGATGTACCGAAATGAGATCGGCGATTCGCTCTAATTTATTGTCAACTAATTAATTCACCAAAAATTGCCTGTTCTCTGACAGCAGCATAATTCTGCACCAGCTCTCCCAAATTCAACAAATTCTCTAATTCTCGTGCTTGCTTCGGCGTCAAATCTTTTCGCTCTGTTGCATAAATAATTTCCCCCAGCATAATCAATCTCGATTCCACAGGGATCTTATTTTTGATCCCTAGTCTAATTCTTTCGATAAAGCTATTGAAAATCTCGTCCATTGTCCAAATCCTCCCTAGTTAAAACTTGCACGCTACCATCATTAAAAACCAGGGCGATTTTCTGCAAAAGCCTTTCTGTATCCCAAATCATCGCTCTGGCAATCCCTCTATTGATATCTCCAATATTAGCCACTGTATTTATATGATAAGCAACATTAGGAGCGCGTTTCTTGGCTACAGCTACACCCCGTTGAACTGTATTTTTGATACTGACTGCCTCTGGACTCAATTCCTTAAACTCCCAAAATTCGTCATTAATATCAGCATCAGGTGTCCTAACACCCGGTGCAGCTTGCTCGCTCAATAACTTTACTCGTCTGCCTCGTCGAGCAAAAATCTCAGCCACAAACATTTCAGAAACATTGGTATTATGAGCTTGATGGATCAGTACAAAACCACCCGTATCTTCATCATAATAATGCCGTTCATACTCAGGCAAGGCTCGATTGTAGATTTCCTGACTTTCCTGGATATAGCTTGGCTCCAATGTTGCCCTCAATCGCGCTCATTCTCTCTAGCTTACTGTTTAATTTCACGCGATCGCTCCTTTACTCCACCATACCAGAAACCGGGTTTTTCTAAAAAACCCGGTTTCTTTTCCCAGGCGCGATATGCCAAGGGCTAGCTACGCGATATGCCATCCGGCACGCTGCGCGATCGCACCCTAACCAACAATGCGATCGCACCCGATATCCAGCTAGCTGAAAAACTCGGAATTTCCGGCACACCCTTCTTTGTGATGAATGGCGAAATATTTTCCGGTGCTGTTCAACTATCAGATATCGAGGAAATATTGAACCACGTGCAGTAATCTTTGCTAGATACCTCTTTGTGCCAGAAACCCGGTTTTTTAGAAAAACCGGGTTTCTTTTGTACCAAGCGATCGCTACCGGCTACCCAGGAGGGATTTCAGATGCGATCGCGCAATGCCAATAAATATTGACTATAATTGAAAGCACAATCTCAACATCTGCGATCCTTCCTAACTAATGCCCGCCAAAGATACTTACCACGATGCAGTAAAAACAGCCTTAGTTAAAGACGGCTGGGCGATCGTAGCAGATCCTTACAGAATTAGTTACGAAGACGCCGAACTATTTGCCGATCTGGCGGCTGAAAAACCAATTGCTGCCCAAAGAAATGGACGAAAGATAGTAGTTGAGGTCAAAAGCTTTCTCGGTCTTTCGCTAATGCGAGATTTCGAGACAGCACTAGGTCAGTATATATTGTACCGCAATCTAATTGCTTTGACCGAGCCAGAATATAAGCTTTATTTGGCAATCAAAGAAAGCATTTATGAAAACTTTTTTAAAAGAAAATCTATTCAAGTTACAGTCGAGCAAAATCAAATCTTTTTAATCGTAGTAGATATGGAAAAGGAGGAAATTATAAAATGGATAAACTAAGTCATTATCGCGAAGTAATTAAGAAAATATTGATTGAATACGACCGCTGGGTTTCTGGTTCATATAATCAGAAGAGTGAAGGGTGTTTATTGTTTGATGAAACCAACGATCAATATCTGTGGTTGTATATGGGGTGGCAAGGAAAGAAGCGAGTGAAAGGAATTAATATTCATCTGAGAATTAAAAACGAAAAAATTTGGATAGAAGAAGACTGGACAGAAAATGGCATTGCCACAGAACTTCTAAACACAGGTGTTCCTAAAGAAGATATTGTATTAGCATTTCATCCACCAGAAGAACGTTACTTAACTGAGTTTGCTATAGCTTAGATACCAACGATATTGGTGCCAGAAACCCGGTTTTTTAGAAAAACCGGGTTTCTTTTGCGTCGCGCGATACGTGCTACGCCAGGGGGTATGCGATCGCTTTCCCCCTCAAATTTAACTAACTTGCAAAGATACTTGAGATGGCGCTAAATTAGGTACGCCATAGTCGGTATAAGGTCTTAATTCCGGCGGCTGAAGTCCTAGAACAATTGACTTTGGCGGAATGCCTGCTGCTACTAACTCCTCGGCAATCGAGCGATCGGTATTATTTTCTTGAATCCATACCTGAGAATTAATAATATCAATATGTATGATGCAATCGTGAACTCGTTTTTCCCCCATCCAACCTATAGAAATTAGCATGTATCGATCCTGTTCTAAATCGAAAATTGTTTGACTTTTCACCTCATCGCCAAAATTAAAAAACACAGCATATTCAGTCAGAAGTTGCTTGACGCTCTGGCGGTAAAATTCTACGGTATCCATTTCACAATCTCCTCTAGTTTTGGATTAAAAATTATTATTTTTATATCTTCGTCTTTGAATTAGATATATTGATCTGTCAAGATTGGGGGAGCGATCGGATTTATCTAGACGCGATCGCACCTATTCCAACATACCAGAAACCCGGTTTTTCTAAAAAACTGGGTTTCTTTTACAGCGTGCGATCGCTACTGACGATGTATCAGCTCAAGTTGCATCGGTTGGGTTTGGCTAGCCCGTGCGCCGATGTGCAGGTGGGAGGGAAAAAATAAATTTAATAATACTTTATGTAATAAATGGCATCTATCTTTAGTATGATTGTTTAGAAAAAATAAATTATACAGCAGTACATGCCACTAGACATCAACGGTCTATTCGACTCAAGTTACTATCTGCTCAACAATCCAGACGTTGCACAAGCCGTCGCACGGAATCTGCTACCGAGTGCTTTAGATCACTTCCAACAGTTTGGTCAGTTTGAACGCCGCAACCCCAGTGCCTTTTTTGATGCCAGTTATTATCTGAATCGGTACTCTGACATAGCCGCAGCGGTGAACGCAGGCCGACTCACCGCAGCTCAACACTTCCTCCAGTTCGGTCAAACAGAAGGTCGCGACCCTACCGTTTTCTTCGATACCAGCTTTTATCTGGATGAATACTCAGATGTAGCAGCAGCCGTAAATAACCGTCAACTGACGGCGATTGAACACTTTGTCCGCTACGGTCAGTTTGAGCGGCGCGACCCCCTTACGGAATTCTATACCGACGTTTACTTAGAAAATAACCAGGACGTAGCGCGGGCAGTTCAATCAACCGCCAACACGGCTAACCCACTGACAGCGATCGAACACTTTATCCAGTACGGGCAATTTGAAAACCGCGATCCAGGCGTAGACTTTGATAACAACTTTTATTTGGATGACAATCCAGATGTAGCAGCAGCCGTCAGACCTGGTGGATTAAGCCCGATTAAACACTACCTTGAATTTGGTTTAGCAGAAGGAAGGCTAGGCAGTCCCTCTTACGAACCTAGCAACCTAGCGCGGGCGGAGAATTTAGCCCCTCTCAGTGCAACTCCACTTACTATTAACGGTTCGGTTAATAATACCGACAGGGAGAGAATTTATCGCTTTACGATTAACCAACTCAGCCAAGTTAACTTGAACCTCAGCGGACTGAGCGCGGATGCCGATCTATTGCTGGCAGAGGATCTGAACGGAGATAATTTGCTAGATAACGGTGCAGATTCGGAAGAGCAAATCGACTCATCCGATAATGCGGGAAGTAGGGCGGAAACGATTAGTACCTTGTTGCCAGCAGGGACTTACTATACAATTGTCAGCCAGTACGAAGGCAACACCAACTATAATTTGAGCTTGTCAGCAACGCCCTTCACGACACCAGCAGATACGGCGGGTAACACCCTTGCTACAGCACGCAATTTAGGAACGCTGACGGGTTCGCAAACTATCAGTGGATTTGTAGGAAGTTCTGATACTCAAGACTGGTACAGCTTCATTATTCCTAATGGTCAATACCTCGATATCGACCTGACCGATTTGAGTGAGGATACAGGTCTAACTTTGATTCGAGATACTAACGGGAATGGCACGGTTGATGGAGGAGAAACAATTAATAACTCTAACTCAACAGGTCGAAGGGACAAGAGCTTAACCAATCGAGGGTTGTCTGCTGGTACTTACTTTGTTCAGGTAGGCCAACAGGAAGGCGAGACAACTTATAATCTAAATCTCAACGCCACACCGGCTGCACCGATACCCAATGCAGGTGGTGTAGGGACGAGTACCACTTTAGGGAGTGCGATCGCGCAAGATCAACCTACATTCTCTAGCAACGGCACCGTCAATACCAGCACACCGGATAACTTCTTTAGATTTACAGTCGGTCAGTCTGGTGTCTTTACCGCCAACCTCACAGGATTGACTGGAGATGCAGATGTGCGATTGATTCGCGATTGGAATAACAATAACAGAGTCGATCCGGTAACAGACCGCAATGGCAATATCTTCTTTGATGATAATGAAGTAGAAGTGCTGGCTTGGAATCCGCAACGGGGTACAGGTGATGAATCCATTCGTCGTTTCTTGACACCTGGGGATTATTTCTTGCAAGTTACCAGCTTCAATCGGGCAACGGCTAATTACAACGTCGCTACCAATTTTTCACCCAGCGATAGCGATCCTTTAGCCTTCAGATTTAACATCACCTTTGCTGATGGTAACCTCAATCCCACACAGCAAAACATCGTGCTAGAGGCAGCGAAGAGAATAGAACAAGCTATTTCTTACAGCAGTCTGGGTAGGCCACTGACTCTAAACGTTTCTATTGCAGGTAAACAGCTAGGAGGAGATAGTCTGGCTAACGCTCAATGGGAAAATACCGAAACGGATGCCAATGGTAAGAAAATTGCCGTCTCTGGGAATTCAAATATCAACATTGCTAACCAGGAGTTAATGACCGATACAAAATATCTCTACGACACAATGGTTCACGAGTTCAGTCACGTTCTCGGACACTCTTTCTTTGAGGCAAATGATGGCTTAGGACTCAACTTAGGTGTCAAAAATTCTGAAACGAACCGATATACTTACAGGGCTGACACCTTTGTCGGTATCTCCTACGGCGAGTACTTACGCACCTTCACGCCGACTGCTATTCCACTTGTAGAAGCGCCTACCAGCTCGCGCAGTCATTGGCTTGACGATCCCTTCGATCATGAAACAAACCGCAGTTCAGGTGGAAAAGGTGATGTAGCACTTCTCAGCCAAATGTCGATTGCCTCTTTCAGAGACATCGGTTGGAATGTTAACTATGGTGCTGCTGAAGATATGGTTCTCAGGCAATTCCGTAGCAGTGGCAATAGTTAAGCCAGCTAACAATCTAAGACGGAACATTCTGGGCTTCTCTGAAAGGGGAAAAGGGGAAAAAGGGGAAAAAGGGGAAAGATAAACCAGCCTTTCGACCTTTCCGGCTTTCCATTTCCCCTTTTGCCCTTTATAACTGTAAGCGATCGCTTTAACTATACCAAGCGAAACGCCACATCTTATAATCCAATCAACCAAATTATCCCTAAAACGAGTGTGACTACAGGCCGAATTCCCGATGAGATTCCTACCAAATTACAAGAACAAATCCTAATGCAAGATGCAAAAACTGCTGCTGTACAAGCAATAAATTGTAAAAAAATTCTCGGCACTCCACAAGAACCATTAAGAGATGCACCCCGACTGGTTGCTAATTATGAATGTTGAATTCAAGTTTAAACGGCAGTATTTTAAAATATCTTTTACAAATATTTAGGTAATTAAATTATGCGGATTCGTTGTATTGCTAATACCGGAACCTCTCTGAGCGAAACCTACCTAGACCCTGCTGTAGGTCGTACCAAAGAAACAGAGTTTCAACTGACAATTGGTAAAGAATATACTGTTTATGCTCTCTATCAATTGCAAGGAAGCATTTGGTACTATATCTGCGATGATGGATATACTTATTATCCCCAGCAAAATCCCGCGCCGTTGTTTGAGGTTGTTGATAACCGCTTATCTTCATACTGGAGGTTTAAGGTTTATCCAAATGGTCTGTTAAAGTTAGCTTTTGAAGAATGGCTATCAGACCAGTATTTTTATGATAAACTAACCGATGGGGAAGAGACAGAAGTTTTAATATTTGAGAAATTGAAAGAACTGATAGATACAGAAGCTTTATCGCCTGCATCAATACCCACAGTTACTGAACCTGCTGTTTTGACAGCGAATATTTCAGGATAGAAAATCTTTGGGAAAGGGGAAGCGCGATCGCACTACATATTTGACATGCGATCGCTTTCCCCCTCAAATTTAACTAACTTGCAAAGATACTTGAGATGGTGCTAAATTAGGTACGCCATAGTCGGTATAACGTCTTAATTCCGGCGGCTGAAGTCCTAAAACAATTGACTTTGGCGGAATGCCCGCTGCTACTAACTCCTCAGCAATCGAGCGATCGGTATTATTTTCTTGAATCCATACCTGAGAATTAATAATAT
>CAYXCW010000098.1:0-27879 GCA_964463555.1 uncultured bacterium | reverse complement strand
CAGTGGACAGTTGACAGTGGACAGTTGACAGTGGACAGTTGACAGTGGACAGTTAGCTGTGCCAAATGCTTATAGGATTGCGAACTAGGGAGATTAATTTTTCCTTTCGCCTTTAATGGGGGAGGTTTATAACCAATTTTTTCTGGTAACGTCTCTACATATTCAGAAGCGATCGCATTGCAAAAACCTACACCCCACATTTTAAGGAAGATTGAAAACCCCGCTCTATCAACGTGTCGATAATTTGTTGCAGATGCTGAAGTCCGCGCGTTTGTAGTACAAATTCTACTTCTGTTAACTGCAAAGGTAAGCTGGAGAAGGCACGCTGATGGTGAAGTTCAACAATATTCCCGCCCACATCGCCAATGCACCGCGTCACCTGGGAGAGTGCGCCCGGAACATCGCGGATTTGAACGCACAGTCGCGCCAGACGACCAGAGCGAACCAAACTGCGCTGGATAATCGATGATAGGGTTAACAGGTCAATATTGCCGCCGCTTAAAATAACTCCTACTTTTCGCCCTGCAAAGAGTTGGCGATGCACAAGCAGTGCAGCAAGTCCAACTGCACCTGCTCCTTCTACAACTGTTTTTTCTAATTCCAACAGCAACCGCACGCTTTCTTCAATATCGCCTTCGTCTACTAGGAGAATTTTATCAACTAACTTTTGCACAATCGGAAGCGTTAACTTTCCGGGTGCTTTGATCGCAATGCCATCGGCAATTGTTGAGCCGCCGCAGGTAGTTGGTTTACCTTCTAAGGCTTGTAACATAGAAGGAAAGCGGGCAGTTTGTACGCCGACGATCTTAATATTAGGATTGAGGCTTTTGGCTGCGATCGCATTCCCCGCAATCAATCCTCCACCCCCCACCGGAACTACCAGCACCTCCAAGTCAGGATAAGCTGCCAGCATTTCTAAAGCAATCGTTCCTTGTCCGGTAATAATCTTTTCGTCATCATAGGGAGGAACGATACAAAGCTGCCTTTCCTGGGCAATTTGTTGGGCTAATCCAAAAGTTTCGTCGAGAATTTCTCCATGTAAAATTACCTCGGCACCAAAGGAACGAGTGCGCTCTACTTTAGCATTTGGCGTGAAGTGCGGCATCACGATTGTAGCTAGAATACCTAAGCGCTGAGCTTGGTAGGCAACCGCTTGAGCGTGGTTACCTGCTGACATAGCGATCGCACCTTTTTGCCGTTGTTCGGGCGTCAGGGAAAGCAGCTTTACTAAAGCACCGCGTTCTTTAAATGCGCCGACAAATTGCAGGTTTTCAAACTTTAGGATGACCTCCGCTCCCATCATTTCAGAAAGCTTGCGCGAATAGGAGCAGGGAGTATGAGCAACTTGTCCGCAAATTAACTCGGATGCCTTGCGGATATCTTCCAGTGTAATAGTCATATTTTTAGGTGGAAACTAGCCACCAATTCAAATGCGTTGGTAGCTAAATAGCGTATATTATTTAACTTATCCCTTAACTCTTGCTAAATCTGTGTTTTGAGACAATTCTACATCTATATTTTCCGGTTCCGCATAGCGAGAGAATAACTCACTCAAAGCTTCTTCGAGGGCAATCTCGCCATTGCTGATAAACTTTTCTACTTCTACCGAACCATCACTGAAAAATTCAACTTCCCATCGTTCTCCTGGTACAGCCACCGTTACCATAACCGCTTCGTCCCGATGATGCGCCAAAGTGTAGCTGACTTTCTGTTGTTCCAGTTTATTTAGGAATGTAAGTAATTGCTCAAATACAGGGGTTTTCATTTATCAAATCTCCTATCGCTCAACAGTTTGCAAACAACTTTAAATCCAGGAATATTTTCTTCTGCACCTTCTTCAATTTGCTGCCATGTCATGCCGCTAAATTCGTCCCAACTTGGCGAACCTTCCGGAAGTTGTGCTTGTTTAATACTTCCTTTTTTGCTTTTCAGGATGTCGGATACTTTTTGACCTAAAAACTTATGTGCGATTTTCCTTCTCCCTTTTTTGCATTTAACATTATTATGGCATAAAATTAGAGTCTAAAGCTTCTGTAGATGTGTAAGGACATAACTGCGGAAAAGTTGCTTCTGGCAGTCCAGTTTCAGCACTTGCTTGTTCAATTGCATCCAAATAGCATTCAGCAAATATCTCTTCAAGATAAGGTTTGAGGCTGGGAGAATCTTTCAGAGCTTTGCGAATGCGCCTGCGATGCTCAGCGATGCTACCTTTCCAACTACCGCTTCTAAGTTCTGGTTGAAATTGCCATTTGAGCAAGTGCAACAGGATAACAACGAGATTGCTTTCCAAACTCCTGCGTTCGCTCCGCCCCATGTCCTCAAATTCGTCAATTAGATTTTCCCAGTCGATGTTTGAGTAGTCCTGTTCTCGCAACTTTTCTACTGTAGTTTCAATCCATTTTAGATAGTCTGTCTCGTATAAGCTGTGTTGCTTAGCTTCTAGGTTTATTTTCATAACGGCTGAGTGAAGGAACGCTGATTCGGGTGGGTTGTTAGTTAACGCAAGTTGCTAGTAACAAATATTGTCGGTTTGATCCCCCCTAACCCCCCAAAACAGCGGGGGGAACCGGATTCTTAGTCCCCCTTTTTAAGGGGGATTTAGGGGGATCTAAAATGCTTGACCTCATAACTAGCAACTTGAGTTAGTTATATTTTATGCGATCGCACCCACTAATACGCACATATACTCATGCTGCGGCTACCCGTGAGGGCGGTTTTACCCCAAACCACAAAAATTTACCAACAAATCGCTAATTTCCACAAAAATTTCACACCCTGTCTGTAACGTATGTATCAGTTCAGATTAGAAAACCAGCAGCAATGAATAGCATGGAATCCACTCAGGTTCAAGTTAGCCGTAACGTCATGGAAACTCTTGTCTCTGAGGAGATAGAGGCACAACTGCTTTTACTACCGCCTCGCGTCGCGCATTCTATTAATAGAATTGATGTCATGACCTACGCCATGAATCGATTGCCAGCGCTTTATGCTTCGAGCCAAAAAGGTTGGCAGTATCAAATCTCTCGCGCTGAAAAGCAATATGGTCAGCAGATATTACTAGCTGTACGTCAGGCAATCATAGCAGTGCAGCGCGACCCCTTGCGTCGGGTAATTCCCCTCAAACCCCAAAGCGATGTACAATCCCAAGCAGCTCAAATTGCCCTAGATAAACTAAAGGAATTACTCCAAAACGAGCAACTGTCTTGGAGTAATTTAGTAGTCGTTATTGAGCAAAGTCTGCTTAAAGCTTCCTGTGGAGAAATGAATAGCAAATCGCCGCGTTTCCTCGCTCGCTCAATTGATATGTGGGAAAAACATGGTTACTTGAGGTAAGCTGTGCTTGCTGCAATATCTAGATTTTAGTTCCCTGACTCGCTTTCGCCAGACCCAATCATTAGTAAATATGATTCGTTTTGTTGTTGAACTACTTGCTGTTTCCAAATCATTTTTTCGGAAGAATCCTCAAATAAAACCAGTAATTGTTGGTTTGCACGCTCTTCGGTTGGTTCTGCCATTACATAAATATTTATATAATCAGGCCGTAAACTATTGCAAGCTCTAGCAATCTCTTTAATCTCAAAACTGGGGCGTTGATTATTCAGAATTTCTAACAGAATAGATTCAATTCCTGTCAACTCTGGGAAGGCTAAGGTAACTTCTTTGCCTATGGCAAGTTCGGTAGGGTAATCGGAATATTTTTTGACTTCATTAGAAATTTTGTTAACGACTAAATTTCTATCTACTATGACATACTCCATGTTCCGCAATGCCAGGAGCTTCATTAGCGGTGAATTCAACGAATTATCAGATTTTGCTGTGTTTCCTGACAAAGGCTTAAGGCGATAACCCAAACCGTGGACTGTCTGAATTAAATCTTCGGCACCTGCTTCTTTGAGTTTACGTCGCAATCCTTTGATGTGAGTTCTGACTGCATTTTCAGTGGGAATTGAATCGTCAGCCCAAATGCGTTCGATAATCGTAGCCGCACTTAGAACGTGATTGGGATGATCGAGAAATAACTTTAGCAGTTCGTATTCTTTGGGATACAACCGCAGAAGGGTTCCTTTGTAACTTACTTCACATGCTTGTGGATCTAAATGTAAATCTTCCCGCTGATACATCGATTATACTCCAAACAAACGAAAACTAGGGGTGCGGTCAATTTCAGCCGCTAGGATGCAAAGGAGGCTGGTCATTATCTACCTCATCTTCCTTATCTTTGCTCTTGCGATCGCACCCCTGTATATCTCACACTTTATTAGCACGTTGTGACCAAGATCAAGTCAAATTTTCACAAAACTTACACGCAAGCTTTGTAAGCTAGAGATCTGTTGAGGTCAGAACAACCAATATGTCAATAACTCAAGCAAACAGATTTGTGAAAGTCAAGCTTGATTCTAAACATCATTTACCAGCAATTTTGATACCTCTGCGTGCATCAGGGCGATAGCCGGATCGCGTTGGATAGCACGATAGTATCGCGTTTTTAAGCTGGGGCCTTCTTCTGATGGATCGAGTAGCATTCTAGCTTCTTCTAGCAGCTGATTGGCTTCGTTTAAAGTTGCGGGTTCTTTGCGAGTGAGGAAAGTATCGATCTGAACGATAAATTGGGAAATCGGACGCAACCAACTAAACCAATCGTGATTTACAACTAGCTGAAAAAACTCGGTGCTAGATTGAATGCGTCCGTAAAATTGTTCGTATACAACTCGTTCGGACTCTAGTAGCGCTTTGTGAAGGCGCAGTATACCTTGACGTACCAGGCGCAGGCGTTGCAAGGTGAAATCTAGGGATGGATTGGATGCAGACATGAGGAAGCGCGATCGCTAGACACTTTCCCCATCTTGCCATATCTCTCGCTACCGGATCGCCAGTTCGCTAAGATTTGAGTCGATCTCAGCCATACTAGAGTCAGACAAATCGCAACAGACTCTGGTATTTTCTCCGAGAAATTTGGGCAAGCTAAAGTCTGAAGTGATTTGTCAGTCCTCGTAGAGACGTTACATGTAACGTTTCTACTTAGTTCCAGGAAAAACCCATGAGCGATAATATTAAAGCGGCTGGCTGGATGGAAGATTTAGATCGCGTTGTTAAAGTTCGTACCGAAGTTGCCGATTCTTTGAGTGGCATCGCCCAAACTCTGACTCAAGTAGAATCGCAAGGCGAAAAAATCTCCGGAAAATTAGGATTGGATCGCGAGATCGAACGCCTGATTGCTACGGGAGATAACTTGCGCCAGGGTGTATTTCGACTCCTGGTTTTAGGGGATATGAAGCGGGGAAAAACTACTTTTCTCAATGCTTTATTAGGTGAGAATTTACTGCCCAGCGATGTCAATCCCTGTACGGCTTTATTAACTGTCTTAAAGTATGGGGAAACCGAAAAAGTCACGATTCACTATAACAACGATAAACCCCCAGAAGAAATTGATTTTGACCAGTTTAAGCAACGCTATACGATTAATCCCGAAGAAGCAAAAGTTTTAGAACAAGGTAAGCAGCTTGCCTTTCCCGATATCAGTCATGCGGTGGTAGAACATCCGTTACCTTTGTTGGGTAAAGGTATCGAATTTATCGACAGTCCTGGGTTAAACGATACGGAAGCGCGCAACCAGCTTTCTTTGGGTTATATCTACAATTGTCACGCGATTTTGTTTGTTTTAAGTGCTTCTCAACCCTGCACTTTAGAGGAACGTCGCTATCTGAAAAATTACCTCAAAGACCAAGGGTTAACTATTTTCTTCCTGATCAATGGTTGGGATCGAATTCGCGATGGATTGATCGATCCAGACGATCCGGCAGCGTTGCAAGATGCTGAAAATAAATTGCGGCGGGTTTTTCGGACCAACTTAAGCGAATATTGTCAAGATAACCAGCGAGATATTTATCAGCACAGGGTGTTTGAAATTTCCGCGCTGCAAGCGCTGCGAAATCGACTCAAACACGAAAAAGCTTCTTTAGAAGGAACGGGTTTCCCAGAGTTTCTTGCGGCGCTGAATCGCTTTTTAACCAAGCAACGCGCCACCGCTGAAGTAGATCAAGCGATCGCGATCGCGCGCAATAGTTGCGATCGCTTCTCCGATGCGATTTCTCGCCGCATTCCTTTGCTAGAGCGAACTGTAGACGAATTAAAGCAGCAAATTGGCGAAGTTGAGTCAGATTTTGACAAACTGGCTCAAATTGGCAAGGAATTTCAGCAGGACATCATCACCGTGCGCGATCGCGAAGCTAAAGCGATCGCTGATTCTTTTTCCACCTACATTCTGGATTTAGAAAACACGTTTGAAGAGGATTTCTTGACTTCCCAACCCGATTTAGATTTTATGCAATTTTTGGATAAAAACAATCGGGCGATGTTCTACAGTTCCTTCAAACGCGCTTTTGAACGCTATCTTAACGATCGCCTTGCCGCTTGGGAATTCATCGCCAAACAAAAAATCGCCGCTGCCTTCTCCCAATTAGACGCCAAAGCAACCAACTACCGGATACAATACGACGAAGTTCTAGAAGCGATGAATAGTAAACTCTTGCGCTATCGCTTTTACGCCGTGGGACATGTTTATAAACCTGCTGCTGCCTCAACTTGGGCAGATTTTGTTATGGAAGGATTTGGCGCAATTCCAGATAATCTCAACCGCGGGATTGGCTCTTTTAACATGTTTTGGCAAAGCGTTCTTTCTTGTGTTTGCGTTACCCTGGTTCTCCAGGCAATCGGCCTCATTTTTGCTAGTTTAACCCTGTCGATATTGGGAGGGATTTTAGCCGGAATTGGAGTCATGGCAATTCAAGCCGAATACGTGCGACAACAATTTATTGCCGCAACTAAGAAAGAGTTTACCAAATACCTGCCGCAAATAGCCGAAGAGCAACACCAAACTATTTTTGAAGCCGTGCAAAAATGCTTTGATGTGTACGAAAATCAAATGAGCGATCGCATCAACGCCGATATCAACTCCCGCCAATCCGAGTTAAACAACTTGCTGCTGCAAAAACAGTTGCAAGAAATCGACCGAGAAGCCGAAACTCTGAGGTTGAAAACTGCGGAAAGCGAAATTTTATCCCAGTTGCGGCAACTTGATTTAGTGCGCGCATCTTTGTAGTTCCTCTTAACCCGTTTCAACGGGTTTTAGCTTTCAGCCAGAAATTTATTTCTGGGATCTGGTGCTTAAGGACATGATATAAGACATATCTCCAGGTTCCAGACAATGGTTGCTAAAACCCGTCGCCCTACAGCATAAAAACTATAGTTCGCTAATTGTTGCGATCGCTCGATAGAGCATTTGTTGGCAAAATTATTTAGAATTTTGATGGCAACCGCTGTTTCTCTCAGCACCCTTAGCATTAACGCGGCTTCGTGCTTCCAAGGTGTTTTAGATGAAACTGACATGGTATAAGCAATTGTAGGGAATGGGAAACAGGAGCAACCGAGTGTCTGAGTTAGCCCGAAATGGGGAATGGGATTCATCAGAGTCTGCAACGACTTTTCGGGCAGATGGTATGTTGCTTCAGGAAGCCGATGGGGCGATCGCTGCCTGCAATCCTGTCGCTGCCGAGCTTTTGGGCTACACCGCCGACGAATTAATTGGCAAGAGGTGGTTCGATTCACCCCGGCAATTCATTCATCGGGATGGCTCGACTTTTTTACCAGAGGAAAATCCCGCCCTGGTGGCGCTGCGAACGGGACAACCATGCTCAAATGTAACTGTGGGCTTTTATCGCTCTGATGGGAAGTTGGTGTGGCTGCGGCTTGATTTGCAGCCGTTGTTTCGCGCCAATGAATCTGCACCCTATGCGGTAGTGACGACGATTGCTGATGTCACCGGACAAAATCGGCAGGCGATCGCTCGATCCTCACAACCAGAGACAATGCAGACAAGCGAAGCCAATCTGCGCTTGTTGATTAAATATGCCCCTGTCTGTATCGCGATGTTCGATCGCAACATGAATTACGTTGCTCTCAGTCAGCGGTGGGCAGAAACTTACCAACTCGATTCAGTTGAGACGGTTTTGGGGCGATCGCATTACGAAGTCTTTCCCCAAATTGGCGATCGCTGGAAACAAGCTCATCAGCGCGGTTTGGCGGGGGAAATTCAACAATCCGAGGAAGATAGCTTTACTCTCCCAGATGGCACAATTCAATGGCTGCGGTGGGAAATTCGTCCCTGGTACGCCGAAAAGGGCGAGATCGGCGGAATTGTCATCTTTGTTGAGGATATTAGCGATCGCAAACGCACAGAAGCAGAGCAGCGTAAGAACGAGCAACGCTATCGCGCTTTGATCGAATTATCGCCCCAACTCGTTTTTATGAGCGATCCAAATGGTTCGATTATCTATTGCAATCAGTGGGGATTGGAATTCACCGGGCGAAGTCTAGAACAGTTGACTGGCGATCGCTGGGCTGATTTGGTGCGCCCAGATGATCGCGATCGCGTCTACCAGGCTTGGAAAACCGCAACAACACAAGTTTCTGACTACGAGATTGAAGCTCCATACCGCCGCGCTGACGGGGTTTACCGCTGGCTCTACACCCGCGCTTTACCCGTGCGGGATGATAACGGCAAGATTGCTTATTGGATCGGCGTGGCGCTGGATATTAGCGATCGCAAACAAGCAGAGCAAGAATTGCAACAAACTAATCAAACCTTAAGAACGTTAATTCAATCATCGCCTTTGCCGATTGTGGCGATCTCGCCAAATGCCAATGTCCGGATGTGGAACAAAGCGGCAACTGAGGTGTTTGGCTGGAGCGAAGCCGAGGTGTTAAATCGACCGATTCCCATTGTGCCACCGGATCAACTCGAGGAATGCCAGCAACTGAGAGATGCGGTAGCAAATGGGCAAACATTGTTTGGCATCGAAGCCTACCGCCGCAAACAAGATGGCTCAAAAATAATTGTCAGCATTTCGGCTGCTCCAGTTTATGGCAATAGCGGCAGCATCGATGAAATTATGCTGATTTTCCAGGATATCAGCGATCGCAAACAAGCCGAAGCCGCCCTGCGCGACAGCGAACTGCGGTATCGCATGTTGTTCGAGTCGATGGATCAAGGTTTCTGCGTCTGCGAAATGCTGTTCGATCGAAGCGGCGCACCGATTGATTACCGTTTCCTCGAAGTCAATCCAGCGTTTGAACAAATGACGGGACTTCAAGGAGCGACGGGCAAAACGGCGCTCCAACTCGTGCCAAATCTCGAACCTTTTTGGGTTGAAACTTACGGCAGAGTGGCACTGACGGGGCAGCCAGCACGGTTTGAGAATCAATCTGAAGCGATGAATATGTGGTTTGAAGTCAGCGCTTTCCGCGTTGGTGAACCGGAAAACCACAAGTTTGCCATTTTGTTTACCAATATTAGCGATCGCAAAATTACCGAAGCAAATCTGCGTGAAAATGAAGCGCGGCTTTTCTTGGTGCAACAAGCCACTCGATCTGGGGTTTGGGATTGGGATGTGGTTGCTAATTGTGCCTATGTTTCGGAAGAATACTGTGCGCTGATGGGATTCGATCTGGCAGGGAAAACAGTCAGCTACGAGGAATGGGCGAGCCGAATTCATCCAGAAGATCGCGCGCTTGCAAGCGAGAAAGTGGCTCGCGCGATCGCTCAAAACCAACCCTACATCGATGAGTATCGCGTTGTGCATCGCCAAGGAGTGCGTTGGATACGGTCTAGCGGGCAAGTGTATTATGACCAAACTGGGCAACCTGTTCGCATGATTGGGCTGCTTCAAGATGTGAGCGATCGCAAATCTGCCGAAATCGCCCTACAACAAAGCGAAGAACGCCTGAGTTTGGCAATCGATAGTGCGGGTATGGCAACCTGGGATATAAATATGCCGACGGGTAAAGGCATTTGGTCACAAAGCCATTTCCCGATGCTGGGATACGAACCTATACCAGGTGGTGCAGCAACCTATGAGATGTGGCAATCTCGCGTGCATCCCGATGACTTAGAAGCCGTGATGCAGGCGCTGGAAGTTGCCCAACAAACGCGAAGTCTCTACAGTCGAGAGTATCGGATTATACGAGCAGATAATGGAGAAATTCGCTGGCTGAGAGGATTCGGGCGCTTTTTCTACGATAAAAATGGGCAAGCGGTGCGATTTATTGGGATTCTGTTTGATACCAGCGATCGCCAAGTTGCCGAACAAAGCTTGCGCGAATCAGAAGAGCGTTTGCGATTGGGGATGCAAGTTGCGGGTTTTGCCTTGGCAAAATTTGATTACGCCTCGAATACAGTCGAGCTTTCCCCCGAAGCTGCCGCTTTATACGGCTTACCGGCAGATGAATTAGTCGTACCGCGATCGCGCATTCACGCCACATTTCACCCCGAAGAAAGGGAAGAAATGGCTAAACTGATCGAGCAAGTGCTAGATCCGTCAGGTGCAGGTTGGTTTAGTCGCGATCATCGCGTAGTTTGGGGAAATGGCGAAGTCAGATGGTTAACTGTTCGCAAACAAGTCTTCTTCGATCGTGCGGGTAAAACTCCCCGTCCTACCCATGCAATTTTAGCGGCGATTGATATTAGCGATCGCAAACAAGCCGAACTGGCACTAACTGAAAGCGAATCTCGCTTCCGCCATATGGCGGATAACGCCCCCTTCATGGTTTGGGTGACTGACGCTACTGGTTACTGTCATTATCTCAGCCAAAGTTGGTATGACTTCTCAGGTCAAACGCCGGAAACAGGGCTGGGATTGGGATGGCTAAACGTAGTTCATCCAGAGGATCGAGAAAATAGCAAGAATATCTTTCTAGCCGCCAACGCTCGCTGTGAGGGTTTCCGGTTAGAATACCGCTTGCGCCGCAAAGATGGCGAGTATATTTGGGCGATCGATGCCGCCAATCCTTGGTTTGGTGCCGATGGTCAATTCAAAGGATACATCGGCTCGGTAATTGATATCAGCGATCGCAAACAAGCCGAACTGGCATTGCAAGAAAGCGAATCTCGCTTCCGTACCCTAGCCGACAACATCGCCCAACTTGCCTGGATGACAGACTCTAACGGCTGGATCTTCTGGTATAATCAACGCTGGTTTGACTACACCGGCACGACTTTAGCAGAAATGCAGGGATGGGGATGGCAAAAAGTACACCACCCCGACCATTTAGAGCGCGTCGTCGAGCATTTCCGCCAATGCCTGAAAACGGGCGAACCTTGGGAAGATACATTTCCCTTACGCGGTAAAGATGGTAATTATCGCTGGTTTCTCTCCCGCGCGATTCCAATTCGAGACGAACAGGGTAACGTTGTGCGCTGGTTTGGCACCAATACAGATATAAGCGATCGCAAACAAACAGAAGATGCCCTGAGCGAAAGTGAAGAAAGGTTGCGGCTGGCGCTTAATGCTGCCAATCAAGGATTGTATGACTTGAATCTTCAAACCGGCGATGCGATCGTCAGTCCCGAATATGCCCAGATGTTGGGCTACGATCCAGAAAACTTTCAGGAAACCAATGCCTTTTGGCTGCAACGCCTGCATCCCGACGATCTGCAACGAACGAACCAAGTATACCAAGACTACATCGCAGGCAGACTCGACCAGTACCAAGTAGAATTCCGGCAACGCACGAAACAGGGGGATTGGAAATGGATACTTTCCACCGGCAGCATCGTTGCTTGGGATAAAGATGGTAATCCCCTGCGGATGTTGGGGATACATACAGATATAAGCGATCGCAAGCAAGCCGAGGAAGCTTTACGTCAAACTAATGCCATCCTCAACACGATCAACGAATCCACCCCGACGCTGATTTACGTCAAAGATTGAGAGGGACGAATGGTAGTCGCAAACCCGGCACTTTTGGCAGTTGTCGGCAAATCTGCTCAAGAAATCTTGGGCAAAACGTCATTGGAGTTTCACCAACCGCGCGAAGAAGGCGAGAAAATTATGGAGAACGATCGCCTGGTGATGCAAACCGGACAATCGCACCAGTTTGAAGAAGCATTAGACATGGTAGGCGGGCGGCGAGTCTATCTCTCGGTAAAAGCGCCCTACCGAGATGAGCAAGGTAATATCATCGGCATCATTGGCATTTCTAGCGATATAAGCGATCGCAAGCAAGCCGAACTCGAGCGAGAACGTCTCCTGGCGCGCGAACGCCAGTATACTGAGCAATTGCAAGGATTAACGGCGGCGGCGCTGGCAATCAATTCTGCGCTTTCGGTGCAAGAAGTTTTGCAAGCGATTACAGATCGGGCAGCTGCGATCGTTGGTACTCATCAATCAGTCACCAGCGTTACCGTTAACGACAATTGGGCGCAGTCAATCAACGCGGTTTACCTGTCTGATAAATATGCCCAGTGGCGCGGCTATGATGCCAAACCAGATGGATCGGGAATTTATGCTTGCGTATGCGACTTAAATCGCCCGATGCGAATGACGCAAGCAGAATTAGAAGCCGATCCCCATTGGCGAGGCTTTGGCAAACAGGCAGAAAACCATCCTCCCATGCGCGGCTGGCTGGCAGCACCCTTGGTGGGAAGAGACGGACAGAATATCGGCTTGATTCAGCTTTCAGATAAATATGAGGGTGATTTTACCGAAACCGACGAAGCCGTAGTGGTGCAATTAGCCCAGATGGCATCGATCGCCGTGGAAAATGCCCGGTTATACGAAGCTGAACAGCAAGCGCGGGAAGAAGCACAAACCGCAAACCGCCTCAAAGACGAGTTTTTAGCAGTATTGTCCCACGAGTTGCGTAGTCCGCTCAACCCGATTTTAGGTTGGACTAAATTATTGCAAACTGGCAAACTGAATGGCGATCGCACAGCCGAAGCATTAACCACCATCGAACGCAATGCCAAACTGCAAGCTCAACTAATAGAAGACTTGCTCGATATCTCTCGCGTGATGCGGGGCAAACTAACGCTGAATTCGACTCGAGTTAATTTATCCTTTGTGATTTCCAACGCCATCGAAACAGTTCGCCTCGCCGCCGAAGCCAAAAATATTCAATTCCATCTGGCGCTAGATGCGACGGTGGGCGAAGTGTTGGGCGATGCGGGGCGATTGCAACAAGTCGTATGGAACCTGCTTTCCAACGCCGTTAAATTCACACCCGTTGGGGGACAAGTTACAATTCGGCTAACTCAAATTGATGCTGAGGCTCAAATTCAAATAATTGATACGGGTAAAGGCATTAATCCGGAATTTTTGCCTTATGTCTTCGAGTATTTCCGGCAAGAAGATGGCTCCACCACGCGCAAATTTGGCGGGTTAGGATTGGGACTTGCGATCGCGCGTCAAATCGTAGAAATGCACGGCGGCAGAATTTGGGCAGATAGTCCAGGTATTGGATTTGGCGCCACCTTTACCGTTAAGTTACCCGTTGTTAATGGTAAAGTGAATCCGGCTAGCTCGCGAGCGATCGCCGCCTCAACCCCCAGCGCCCCAACAACACCACTAACAGGAATGCGAATACTGGTTGTTGATGATACAGCCGATACGCGAGAATTGCTGACATTCTTACTCGAAGCGAATGGTGCGATCGTCTTGGCAGTGGATTCAGCCGCAGAAGCCTTGCAGACATTCGCAGAATTCCAGCCCGATATTATCCTCAGCGATATAGGGATGCCAGAAATGGATGGCTATGAATTAATGCGATCGCTTCGCAGGTTAGAAGTCGGTAAATCTATTCCGGCAATTGCCTTAACCGCATATGCTGGAGAGATAGATCGAGAACAAGCGATCGCCGCAGGCTTTCAACGTCATATAGCCAAACCGATCGATCCAGATCGAGTGATTTCCTACATTATCGAGTTAGTGCAATAAAATCAATCACGATTGTAGGGGCTAAGGCTAAATCAGCTTTGATATCATGTCCGGTGGTATCGGACTTGTATGGTTAATTTTGTTGTAGGGGCGGGTTTTACCAGCAATCAAAGATCGGAAGCGAACTGTGTTGGTAAACCCGCCCCCCACGTGCGATGCCGATGCAACCGGACACGATATTATACAATTAGCGATTAGCTATTAGCTGTTAGCAATTCTAAAAATATAACTAGCAACTTACGTTACTTATAACAATATGCTACTTTATCTGTTGGTGGCAAAAATGGTTGATACAACCCGCCCCTACAACGCTTTAAACTATACGTTAACGATGTACCCGTTTCTTAAGCCCCCCTTGGGAAGGGGGGTTGGGGGGATCGCTTTTATAACTAAAATCAACGTTTTAACCCGTTTCAACGGGTTTTAGCTAAAAGCTGCGAAATTTATTTCTGTTGGCTCTGGTGCAAGATGCGAGATCGAGTCACTCCTCAAAAGTATTGCTATGACGACTTTTCCACTTTTTGACTTTTGACTTTTGACTTGCTTAATTACTCAGAACGGTAAGTTTGATGGTATAATGACTGCCAAACAAATCAGGCGCCGGATGCGGTGCAAGCAACACCACATCACGACGACTTCCAACCCCTAATGTAGAAACCAATAGGAGTCAGCAGAGTCTATGGTATCTAATTCTGATGAATCGCGGTCTGGCGATCGCGAAAATTTACCTTTGGAAAGCGCTAGCACTTTCCAAAGCTTTTCTAACGATCTGGCATACATTGTGGAATGCCTGCAAACCCTGCAAGAATTGAACCAGCTAGTCAGTACCTGTTCCAACTTTCTAGTTGAGGATGATTCGAGCCACAAATTGTCCATTCGTCACCTTTACCTGTTGTTCGATATGTACATATCTCATGCAGAAATGTACCGCGACGCAATCGAAGGCTCAGTTGTGCAATTGCAAAGGATTGTAGAAAAAGCTGGCGCATAAAGATGTCATATCGTGTCCGGTAGAATCGGTTTTGCATATTTTGTAGGGGCGAAGCATTCGGGCGATAATTTTTGCAATAAATGCAAGGTTTTGTATCCGAATGCTTCGCCCTGGCCTTACGCAACCAATGCAACCGCACTTGATATAAAATGCGATCGCTTGTCATTCTCCAGTCGGTCACTGCATTAGGTGAACTTGAATCAATGCCTGTGAAACCGATTAGCTTTAAAAATTTATCCACTATCTTAATCAATTTTTGACATCCCAATTTACTCATTACAGTGGCGAGATTAACTTGATTGCGAATTTGTTGGCGCAGCGTTGGCACCGCTCTTAAATTCGCCGTCAGCTTAGCAAATTGAGAAATCTGCGATTCAATACTCAAACTTTCAAAACTAATTTCAGTTAAAGCTAAATCTTTCAACTCCACCCAGCGACTTTTCAACCAATTCAACACCGGACTAGGATTGGCGCTATCCTTTAAATCTTCCAATAAATGGCGCGTACAAGCCAACAAAATATCAGTATATTGAGTATCCTGCGGATTCACATCCTGTTCGTCCGCTGCAAAATAAACCACAAAAAACTTTTGTGATTCCAAATACTGCTTTAATCGTAATAATTCGGTAGATTTTCCCGCTCCGCGATGCCCAGAATAAAGCTGACAAGTAATCCGATTAGTGCGGCGAATATTCTTCCCCAACTCCACCAAAATATCCCCATCCCCCCGCACTTCCCGACAGTCTACATAAAGTGGATCGCCAGCCGGTAAAGGGCGAAATGGGTCAAAATTGTTATACAGATTCCGTAAAATTTCCTCATCCTGACTCATAAATTCCACTCCTCTACCTAACCCCATACTAACCTATAATTGACTCATAGTAAGCGCTGACAACAAACCCAATAAAAACTCTTGTGGGGTGGGCGTCTCGCCCGCCAAATATATTGATACCCAACTTATAAAAATATGGTACTCCTAGATCATTTTCACCCACCCTTAAGCATCCGCCGTGACTGGCACGCCTTTCACAACGCTTGGGCAACCTACATTGCCTCGGAACTAAACCAAAAATTACCAGCCAACTACTTTGCCGAACCCAACGTACAATTTGGCATCGAAATAGATGTAGCCGCATTTGAAGAACCAACAAATGGCGAAAGCGCAATTCAAATTCCCACCAACTACAACGAATGGACATCACCAATCCCCGACCAAACTATACCTTTTCTCCCCAATGCTGAAACCGTAGAAATCGGCATTTTCAACACAGAAGCAGGCCCAATTATAGCAGGCGCAATAGAATTAGTTAGCCCCGCCAACAAAGATAGAGCCACCCATAGAAATGCGTTTGTTTCTAAATGCGAAACCTACTTGCGGCAAGGAATTGGACTAGCAATTGTTGATGTCGTCACCGAACGAAAAGCAAACCTTCACGACGAATTGCTGACGCGCTTAGTGGGAGACAATGCCTTATTATTGAATGCAGATCTCTACGCTGTTTCCTATCGACCCATAGAGCGAAACGGACAGCCAAGTCTTGATATTTGGCAAAAGGAAATCAATATAGGCAAAGCGCTACCAACCCTACCATTATGGTTGCATGGCGAGATTTGTTTGCCTGTCGATTTCAATGCTACTTATGAGCGCACTTGTCGAGAACAGCGAATTATTGTTAATTAACCAACCATATTATATCCGGTCGATTACCCATAATCGGCAGCCGGGACACGGCATTATTAACGTTATTTGTTTGTCCGAGATATGTCTGATGCCGTGTCCCTACGCAACAAGGGGTGAGATTTTTTTATTACGGGCAATTCAACAGACATGATATCAGTTTAAAGTGAGACAAACCTAACCCCCCAACCCCCCTTCCCTGCGAGGGAAGGGGGGCTTTAAATTAAAAGCCCCTCCCCGTGTCGGGGAGGGGTTTGGGGAGGGGTTATATATTGTTCGTTAGCATTGGTTATATATATTTGTAGGGGCGAAGCATTCGGGCGATAACTTCTGTCATCAACCCAAGGTTTTATATCCGAATGCTTCGCCCTGCCCCAACGCAACCGATACTTATTACCAACTTCTAATATTCGCTCGAACTTCTACCACATCCAAATAATCAAACGCAAACGCTTTCCTCAACAAATTATTTGGAATAAACTCATCATACTTCTGTAACTTAGGCGCTTCTGCTTCACCCACCAAATCAAGCGCCGAAATCTTTTTCTGGCAAAGCTTAACCAGTTCATCTGGAAAAGATTCATTTTTACCTTTCCCAAGTTTAACCGTCATAAAATAGGGACTCGCACCCCCAATACTTCTAATATTCAAAGCCTCCCGACCAAAGAAATTTAGCCATCTTTCCAAAGTGCGATAAGCCACCGTCCCCATCCAGGGAAAGATGCAATAAGCCCGATCTTCTAAAAGGATAATATTACTTCGATCTATTTCATTAATTCGCGCCAGTTGCCGAGCCGCTTTTAATCGCTCTTTCGCACCCTTTTGCAAGTAACTATATTCCACATCTTCCAACAAAACTTGCCGCATTCGCGTCAAAATTTTAGTATGAATATTGCTACTACTTCTACTCCGCCAAGCACTATTAGCAATCCCTTCAACTTGCTTCACCCAAAGCGTTCTCGCTTTTGGTTCCATATCAATTACTTCCCAAGTTCTACCCGCCAGCGTCAACCGCTGTCCAATCGGCGGCGGTAAGATAATCGTACCAATTTCCATCGAATCATCTCTGACGACGTATTCTTTAGTATCAGAAAATACAGCGTAGAACTGAAAAGAACGCACAATTTTTTCGCCAGTTGTACCGATAATCAGTTTATTTTGTTCAGTCTCTTGCATGTGGTCGAGGCTAATCAGATAGTGCAATAATTGCTTATAATCCTCTGAAGAGATCGCTCCAAATGGCGGTAAAGTTAGCACCTGCGCCGCAAGTTCTGCGGGTGAAAGTTCGCCCATCGCCGCTAAAATGCTCATCGTTTGGTGATACAGTAAACTCAAAGGATATTGAATTGGTCGAATCGGTTCAATCCAGCGTTCTTCTAAATAAAGTTGAATAATCGCGATGCATTGTAAAAGTTGCCAAGGCATTCGTTCGGGTAATGATTCTTCTCCTAATAGTTCATTTTCAGTACAGACAAATCGCATATCTGCTGGTGCGCCGCGCCTACCAGTTCGTCCCAATCTTTGCAAAAAGCTAGAAACAGAAAAAGGTGCATCTAATTGAATTACTCTTTCTAATTGTCCGATATCAATTCCCATTTCTAAAGTTACCGTTGCAGCGGTGACGGCGGGTGCATCAGATTCGCGCATTGCTTCCTCTGCTGCTTGTCGCAATTTGGCAGCAATGCTACCGTGATGGACGTGATAAATATCGGGGTGTCCTTCATCAGCGGCAATTTGACGTAAGTTGGCGATCGCTGCTTCTGTTTCGGTGCGGTTGTTGGTAAAAATTAGGCATTTGCGCGATTTTGTGCGGTCGAAAATATATCGGTAACTTGCACAGAAACCGGGTTTCTTTTGCTCGCCAATATAGAAATGTTCTACGGCTAGGTGAACTTTTCTTTGATTGCTTTTGACTTCCGGAGTAATAACTGGTCGATCTGTTTCGCAGCGCAACCAATCTTCAGCAGATGAATAATCTCCCAGGGTTGCTGATAAACCGATGCGACGCGGTGGCTGTTTTACGTACTTGGATAAACGCGATAACTGGCAGAGAATTTGAGTGCCGCGATCGCTTCCCATAAATGCATGTATTTCATCTATAATTATAAACCGTAAATCGCTAAATAAACGAGTTAGTTCCGGAGCTTTTTTATTAATCAGCAAACTTTCCAAAGATTCGGGCGTAATTTGCAAAATGCCTCTCGGATCTTTAAGAAATATTTCTTTACGACTGCGCGTTACATCCCCATGCCAAGAACAAACGGGAATATCTGCTTCTTTTAACAAGTCGTTTAACCGCTCAAATTGGTCGTTGATTAATGCTTTAATCGGGCCAATATATAAAACGCCGATGCTTGTAGCCGGTTTTTCGTACAACAAAGTGATGACAGGAAGAAAGGCGGCTTCGGTTTTTCCAGAAGCGGTTCCTGCGGCTAGTAATAGGTGTGCGTCGGTTTCAAAGATAACGCGACAGGCTTCAATTTGAACTGACCTTAATTCAGTCCAGCCGTGGGTGTAGATGTATTCTTGAATGAAGGGTGCGAGTCGGGAGAAGGCGCTTAAAGCTTCACCATTGCTACCAGTATTGCTCATCAGTTTTTTGGGGGTGATTCCGTTCTGCATAATAATAATTGTTTGAAGCAAAACCTTCAAGTCAATATTCCTTAATAAACCGCGCTAAAAAATAATAAAAAAGCTATAATAATTGCCCAAATATGGTATAAAAATTTTACACAGAGGCGGTTTTTTGTAAAAAGGGAGTTCCGATGACAATGAACGAACAAATTTTAACAAAACTAGCGCTGTATGCGGCTGGAACGGTGCTTAGCGCCGGAGCAATTGACGCTTTACCTGCTACTGCTGCCAGTTTTACATTTAACTTCAACGATGTGATATACGGCAATGTAGGCAGTGGCAGCCTACAGTTTAATGACTCTGAAAGTAACTTAGGGGCAACTGGGGGAACAGGATTGTTTAGTTTAGGCGAGTTGGGGGCTAACGCTGTATTTTCTTATGCCGCACTTTCGCCAGTTTTGGGTGTGACTCACACGCCGCCTCCGTCAGTTTTAGCGCCATCTTTTCAGTTTACAGATGGGAATTTGTCGGGACTTTATTTTACTGACAACATCAGTGAGGTTGGAGATCTGGGAACAGATGCAATATTTACAGTAACAGGAAGTGGATTTTTTATCGGTCCTGGTTTTTCCGGTGTACCGATTTTGGGAGCTAGTTTTGGTACTGTGGAATTTGAAGCGATCGCAAGTTGGCAAGACACCGATCAAGGCTCACCAACACCCACCTCAGTTCCCGAACATAGTAGTATTTTTGGCTTAATTGCAGTATTAGGAATAGGTAGTTTATTCACGGCGCAAAAGCGTTCCGTCAAGCACAAACACCAGCTGACAAGCAACGGTTAACAACTGCCGATAGAGGGTAGCTTTCCAAATGCTACTCTCTATCTATAGTAATATACCGATTGAGCTAGTTTGATCGGCAGATACTGCCCCATAATATTCCTAACTATAGAAGTGCCACTTGCCATCCCACTCTAACCTTAAAGTTGAACTAATAAAATCGCTTGCTAAAAGCATCGAGATACTTATGGACTTTAAGTACAGATGGAAAAATGGCAATCAGCCAACGCAAGATGAAGCTGCACGCAGCGATTCTCTCCTCGATGAAAGTCAATTTAATAACGAATGCGATCGCAAGATGGCAGAAGCAGATGCAAGGAGGGTTTTAGGCGTACCAATTCCCATCCCAGACGACGAGGTTCCCGTATTGCCTCAAGCTGCTCCTCCTGATGATTTCATAAAGTAAACTCGGCTATTTCATCATCTTCATCTACCTGGGTTTTCTTAACTGAAGAAAGCGGCAAACCAGCACCGTGAATTAATTGACTCAAAGACATTTCCTGATTTTGTTGCAAGATATTCATCACGCTCAAGAAATCTCGCACGATTTCTCCTGGCGTTAGCAATGTCTCTGCACCTAAACGGTTAACTATTTCTTGCAGAAACTCCTCAAATTCATT
Source organism: uncultured bacterium (assembly GCA_964463555.1). Lineage (GTDB taxonomy): Bacteria > Cyanobacteriota > Cyanobacteriia > Cyanobacteriales > Aerosakkonemataceae > Microseira. Next base: position 7,408 of record CAYXCW010000098.1, on the reverse strand, counting down.
TTGGGTGAGTTTTTTTTCACTTGCATAGTGAGTTGCGTGAACGTCTGCTAACCTTTGCAACAGCAGCAAAATTTCTGCCTGATTCAAACTTTCTAACTGAATCACCGGACTCGAAGTATCCTCAAAACCAGCTTGCACAAAACGGCTTTTCGCTGTGCGTCGTTGCCATGCGGGATCGTTAAACAGTCCCCGCTTCGGATCTTCTAAAAATTTCGGCGTTCCTCCCACAATAATGCCAAGATGTTCGGCTTTTCCCTGCATCGTATCGTTAAACATTGCCAGCAATTTGTCGTAATTGTTCTGGCGCGATACTGCATGGGTAATTTTCCACAAATGCACGGCTTCGTCGAATAAAACTAAAAATCCTTTGAAACCAATATCGGCAGCAAATTTGGCAAATAATTTAATATAATCGTACCAAGTTTCATCATCAATAATTACCCGCACTCCCAGGGCAGATTTTGCTTCTGTTTTAGTGGCAAATTCTCCCCGCAACCAACGCAAGGCGGCATCTTTTTTCTCGCTTTCATCTAATCGATAACCGCGCCAATAGGCAGTGACGACGGTAGCAAAGTCAAATCCGTGAACTAATCCTTCAATATTTTTAACTGCTGCTAATATTTTAGCTTCTACTTCGTCGTCAAAGCCGTTATCGTTGGGGCGCATTCCGGTTGCTTGGGCAACTTGGGTTTGAATCCCACTAATCCATCGTTCTAAAATTAGGGCTAAAGCACCGCCATTGGGATGAGTTTTTGTGGCAAGATTTCGCATTAATTCGCGATAGGTAGCGATGCCTTGTCCTTCAGTTCCTGCTAATCTGCGTTCGGGGGATATATCAACATCGGCGACGACAAAGTTTTTTTCCATTGCTTGGTTGCGAATCAGTTGCAACATAAAACTTTTGCCGGAACCATAACGTCCGACAACAAAACGAAATCCGGCACCGCCAGCTGCTATATTTTCCAAATCTTGCCACAGGGCGGCGATTTCTTTTTCTCTACCTACGGCAATGTTTTCTAAGCCAATTCTTGGCACAACTCCCGCACTTAATGAGTTGATCAGGGCGGTAGAAACTCTTTTAGGAATTTTAGGCTTTGCCATTGGGGGATTTTAGATTTTAGATTTTAGATTTTAGATTGAAGTAACGAGCAAAGAAACCCAGTTTCTCTGAAAAAACGAAGAAACCGGGTTTCTGAGCCGCAAAGAAACCCGGTTTCTCTGAAACATTGTGGTGGCAGCGAGAAATTGACGAACAAACCGGGTTTCTGACCCCGCCTGCATAATTCCTGTTCATTTTACTGCTTTGATTTCGAGAACCTTTTTGACTGTTTGCAAATATTCCGGATCGGCGATCGCTGGCGCATCCGTACCGGGTTCGATAATTATATCACCAAGGGTCGCGATCGCTCGTTCGTTGATGGCATCGATGAGCAATTCGGGCATGGTTATATGGGATTCGGCAATATTTTTAATCGTGGAATTAGGATTGTCTTGCTCGACGATGGCTTTGAGTACCTCCAGTTCTGGATAGGTTAATTGCGCCACAAACTCTGCCCATTCTGCATCTAAATCTGCGTCGGGTTTTTCCTCAGATGAGGCGGTTAGCAGTTTTTGAGTTTCAACAGAAGTTAATTCCTCATCCGGAGGCTTAATGTCGTGAACTTCTACGTCTTCCATTTGCCATTCGTGCATTTGACTCCGCAGAAAATCGAGGGTTTCCTGCAACCGTTGTTTTTCGGTTTTTTGAAAGGCAATTTCTTCTTTTAAATGCTGAAGGTCGGCGAGCAATTCGTTTTTATAAGTTTCGGCTTTGTAATGTTGAGATTTGAGCGATCGCACTGATAAATCCAGTTCTTCTTTCTGCTGGTTCAGATGATAAATAGCTTCCTCTACATGACGCTTATCTTCACCCAACGCGATCAAAGCTAAGGTTAGCTGCTGCTTTAATTTTTGTTTCTCCCCGATTTGCACTTGCAGCCAATTAAATTGGGTTTGGCGAGAATTGATTTGTTGCTGTATTTGCTCGGATTGATTCGATATCGCCCACAAATCTGTTTCCAACTGGTATTTCCATTCTTCCATCTGGCGAATTTCCACCTGTAGCGCCGTTAACACCCGTTTTTGGGCAATCCGCCGCTTTCTATTCACCGCAATCAACCCGGCAAAAGCAGCCGGGACGGCAAACAACCCCGCCAACAAGGCTGTATTGATGTCGCGGAAGACTAGCAAGGTCAGGGTAAAACTGACAATAAAAGTAACTCCACTCAAAAGCCATTCGTTGTTTATCATAGCGATCGCTCTCTTTACTAAAGATCTAGATTGGGAACTCTAACCCAGTTTTAGAGAATATAAAAATTTTAGTAGGATGCGACTAATAACAACACCAAGCAACAGGAGTGAAACTATCTAACAAATGACCAAAGCACTTGGAATGGTTGAGGTGTTGGGAATTCCGGCTGTATCCGCCGTGGCAGATGTGATGGTAAAAGCTGCCCGCGTTACCTTTGTCGCCTACGAAAGCATCGATATCGGTTACGTCACCGTCATCGTTCGCGGAGATGTCGCCGAGGTGCAAACCGCTGTTACCGCCGGGATTGAAGCTGCCAAAAACATCGATAGCATCGAGTCGCCCTTGCTTTCTTACCACGTGATTCCCCGCCCTCACCCGAATCTCGATTTTGTCTTGCCAATTGGGTATCCTCCCGCCGTCGAACCATTCCGCGTTTAAAACCAACGCTAAGTGTGTATAAATTATTCTTTCACCCAACCAGATGAGCCAATAGAAGGAACTCACAACCCATTGACAAGAGTCAGTATAGATGTAAAAACCACACGCACATCTAGATGAGTTGAGGCGCATCTTATGAAACTTGGACTTTTGGCTACTACGGTACTGCTCGTTACCCTCGGTTTTGCCGATCCGGGCAATGCATTCAATCGCCGACACCTCAGACAATTGCTAGACTCTGGTGAGTGTTCGCGATGCGACCTCAGAGGCGCTAATCTGAGGAATGCCGATTTGGAAGGAGCTACCCTGGATGAAGCGGATCTCGAAGGTGCAGACTTGTCGGGTGCTAGACTGCGGGGCGCAGATCTGGACAATGCTAACCTCAGAGATGCCAATTTGAGAGATGCTGACTTGCAAAGAGCCAGATTAAGGCGCGCCAACATTCAACAAGCAGATTTAAGGGGTGCGGATCTCGAAGGTGCCAACCTGACAAGTGCTAACCTGCGGGATGCTCAACTGAGAAATGCTAATACCAGAAACGCCTTCTTCGATGGTGCTATTCTCGACGGCACCGAACTGGCGCGGGATAATCGTTGGCGCGACGATAGAAGAGACGATCGAAGAGTAGATCGGCGCAGTCGGAATGAGATTAACCAAATTTATCGCGAAGTCTTGGGGCGCGATGCCGATCGGGAAGGTTTGAGGACTTGGAGCGATCGCTTAAATTCGGGTCGTTCCCTGCGCGAGATCCGCCGCGAAATTGCCAACAGCAGCGAAGCTAGAGACGCGATTAACCGCATTTATCGCGACATTTTGGGGCGCGATGCCGATTCTAGAGGTCTGCGTAGTTGGAGCGATCGCTTAGCCAGTGGCGATACCCTCGACGATATTCGCCGCGACATCGAACGCAGCGAAGAAGCGCGCCGCATCCAACGCAACGAACCCAACCGCGACCGACCGGGCACCATTCCTGGCGGCCCAGTTCGCATTCAACCGATCCGATAAAGGCAGTGCTATCTTCTAATATCAAACCTTGAATCGGCGATCGCTAATTAAACCTCTCCAGTAACTCTTGTGGGGTGGGCATTCTGCCCGCCTTTGAGTCATATCGTGTCCGGTAGCATTGGTAGTGTTTAATTTTTGATCTTGTAGGGGCGGGTTTTACCAACAATGAAGTGAAACCATGATAGATCTCTATAAACCCTTCCTTTGCTGACGCTACCGATGCCACCGGACATCATATCACCCCAAGTACGGGAGAGCCAACTAATCAAATAAAAAAGCATACTTTGAAGATACTTTTGGATATTTACTCATAAGTTTAACCGCAGTTTCTTTAATATTTCTTTGCCGTTGTAAAACAAATTCACTAGGATTATTAACTTTGTATACGACTGGATTAATTAAAACCGCTATTAGCAAAGATGACTCATCTAATGTTAGCTCCTTTGAAGATTTATTAAAAAAGTAGTTAGCTGCGGCTTCAACTCCAAATACTCGATCGCCAAACTGCACCATATTGAGATAAATTTCCAAAATTCTTCTTTTCGTTAAGATTCCCTCTATGAGTAAAGTTAGATAGGCTTCAATTATTTTGCGAAAGTAAGTTCGGGATGGACTCAAGAAAAGATTTTTAGCCAACTGCTGAGTGATACTACTAGCTCCTCTAAGTTTATTCCCTGCACGGTTACTACGCCAGCAATTCACAATCTCTCTCAAATCAAATCCACAGTGTTGTGGAAAAAGCCAATCCTCACTGGCAACTGCTGCCCAACGAATATTTTCAGACATCTGTTGGTAATCTACCCAAATCCGATCAATTTTAGGCGTTTCTCCTCTTGCTTTTAAGAGACGCTGGGTTATCAAAATAAAAGATGTTGTGCTAGGATTATAGAAAGATAAAATAAACACAAATAATAGATTTGAATAATAAAAGGCAAATAAAATTTTGATAATAAGAGATTGAATGTTGTTAAGATATTCAAAATAAAATACCGGGTATATAGCAATAATAGACAAGGGAATGATAATTCTGAGTAATAAGCGAAGTGTTTCCATTTTAGAAAAGGAATTGGTATTGCTACCAAAAGCAGACATTTTTTGTTTTACCAAGTCGCGAAACTCCTTCCCAACTTCAGTTTTACTCAGCTCGGAATTCCAAGGTAGTATCATTGGGTCCCACTTACCCATCTGAGGTATTCCCAATATAGCTTCTACCTCACCATGCCCTAGTACAGTTTCGGCAGTAACTGGAATATTGTAAAAATGGCACAATTCGGCAACAACTTGTGCCATTGTATCCCATTGGATTTTGGTCATAGGAAAATAACCCGCATCAAAAGGTGTTTCAATTGCCTCTGCCATACAGCAAACAGACACACCAATAGATCCGGTATTTAAACCTTGAGTATGTGCTGCATAAACATTGTCTTCGGTGGTAATGTTCTCTTGAATAGAGTGCCTTCCCTTGACTAATTTTCCATCCGCTTCAATCAGTATATGATAATGCTCTCGATCTATGTCGGAAGCTTTATATCCTCCTGCTGTCCAATGTAAAATAACTCGCTTCATTGAACATTTGGGCATCCATCTTTTAGGAACAACGTTCATTTTGTTTTCCTCGCTAATTTGATAATTAATATTGTCAATGAATTATTTGCTGAGTAGCAACGATCTTAGATACAGGTTAATGGCTTTTAGATGTAACCTGATACCTGGGATGTATTTGCGATCGCGAATCATTGCCCTTCCTTGTTTTACCCACAAGTAAGGGAAAAATCGATATTCCCATAACCAGGCTAATTCAGCATATTTGGCTTTTTCTGCTTCTAGTATTCCTTTCCCTTCTTTCCATTTAGTAATTAGCTTTTGCATCTGCGTTTCAAACTTGACGCTTGTCTTTGTCAATTGCTGAGGATGTTGGCGATAATAGTATAAATTTTGGGGAATAAAATGTACTTCACTTAATAAGGCGATCTGAAGAAATAAATCTATTCCTTCTCCCCCTGCTCCCAACCACTCACCCCATCCTGTTGTTTGTTCATAAATCGAACGTCGCACTACTGCCATAGCTTCAGGAATGCAATCAAATCCTACGGATATGAATGGAGTTTCTGGAGTTTGATAGGGCAAATCTTTAATACCAAAATCCGTAGCAATTCGCCGAGGGGTTTTGGCTGTTTTGATAATTTTATCGCTAGTATCAATTAGATAATAATCGCAGAAAGCTAAACCCACTTTAGGATGCTCTTCAAGATAGTTAACCATAATTTCTAGCATCTGGGGATTTAAACAGTCATCTGGATCGAACCAGAATAAGTATTGACTGTCAGGAGAGGAAGCTTTAGCACCATTATTCCGTGCATTTTGCGAGCCACCATTAGGCTGATTAATTAATTTAATCCGTGAGTCTTTTTGGGTGTAATTTAAAATTACTTGAGTCGAATTATCCGTACTTCCGTCATTGACTATTATCTGTTCCCAGTCGGAAAAAGTCTGTCTCAGCATACTATCAATAGCTTTGGCTATGTATTTTTCTTGATTATAGCAGGGGCTAATTACACTAATTTTTGGCATGAATTTACTTACCTCTTACCGACTTAAACAATTTTCTAAAAAATTCTTGAGGGCTAAGTATTGCTGACAATAATAAAAACTTGGCAGCTTGCAATGGATTGGTTTTTAAATTAAACTTAGCTGCTTTTAGATGATAAATTAAAGCTGCATATTGGCGGACTCTTTTAGGAATCATTTCCAAATGCCAATATTTTATAATTACCTGCGCGTGTTGTTCGGCTACCATTGCTAATTGAGCAGTTAAACTGGATGATTCTTTTTTTCGATAACTCCCATATATACCGGGTATGTAAACAAATTTAAAACCTGCTGCTGCTAATCTTAACCAATACTCTAAATCCTCAGCAGCTTTCAGATTGGTTTCAAAATCACCCACTTTTTCCGCAATACATCTTTTCATCACAACTACATTACTAGCTATGTAGTTTCTTGCCAAGAGACTAGCGGGAAACTCTTCTACATCCTGTGGAGAAGGCCCCCACAACCCAATAATGTTATTTGTACCATCCTCCTCCTTAAACATTTCAACAGTAGAGTAAACAATATCACCGCCTGTTTTCTGGAGAGTATTAACTGCTGTTGCCAGATGATGTGGTTTCCAGAAATCGTCATAATCGAGGAAGGCTAAGTACTCTCCCTTGGCTTGTTTCATGGCTGTATTTCTAGCAGCGCTAACTCCTTGATTGTACTCGTGGCGAATATATTCTACCCTATGTTTCCCAACTTCTTTGGCAAATTCTTTGACAATTTCCTCAGTGCGATCGCTTGAGCCATCTTCGACTACAATAAGTTCCCAGTTTTTATAAGTTTGCCCCTTGATAGTAGCTAAAGATTCTGAAATAAAACTTTCCCCATTGTAAGTAGGCATAATGATACTGATAAGGTATTCATTCATAGCGCTCAATACTCATATAATTGTGGCTAGCAGCCGCTCAATTCAACTGTTTTAACCAGCCTGAATCTGCATAGTCAATATTTCAAGTCGCACGCGCAAACTTGCCGAAGCGATTCCCTGACTATTTTAACTGCACCTAACTGTCTATACTCAGATCTTGCACCAAGCCTAGAAATAAATTTCTGGCTGAAAGCTAAAACCCGTTGAAA
>CAYXCW010000097.1:18444-28087 GCA_964463555.1 uncultured bacterium | reverse complement strand
TTCAGCCCCAAATTTATTTGGAGGCTGTTTATCGGGTAGGTGCAAGATGTGAATAGTAAAACCGCTCCAGACGCAGAGGACGCAGAGAAGGAAAAGAGAGTTTCTTATTTACTATTTGGATGAGGGATATGCTTACCCCACAAGAGGGACTTTGGCTTGTGGGATGGGCATTTTGACGCTATGGTTTTTTTGCTAGAGGTCTATCTTTGGCGCGATGGCAAGTTTTTGGTTAGCGCTTCGGCATGTCATATCCAAATAAGTTGGGATCGACTTCTCCTAACTGCAAATCGGCTAAGCCATATTCTGCCCAACGTCTTTCTACCATTGCAGCTACGTCTGGATCTGATTCTAAAGGTGCGCCCCATTCGTGTTCGGTTTCGGGGGGGATTTTAGTTGTGGCATCGATGCCCATGCGTCCGCCTAAACCGATTTTTTCGCTGGCGAAGTCTAAACTATCAAAGGGTGTATTGGGCAGGATAAAAACATCGCGCGTGGGGTCAACTTTGGAACTAATTGCCCATACGACTTGACGCGGATCGCGGATGTTAATGTTTTTATCGACGACTATGACAAATTTGGTGTAGGTAAATTGGGGTAGGGCACTCCAAAATGCCAGGGCGGCGCGGCGGGCTTGTCCGGGATATGCTTTGTCAATGGAAATAATGGCAGCTTTGTAACTTAAAGCTTCCATTGGCAGGAAGAAATCGACGATTTCCGAGACTTGTTGCCGCAGGATGGGGGTGTAGATGCGATTGAGTGCGATCGCCATCATCGCTTCTTCTTTCGGCGGACGTCCGCTAAAGGTGGTTAAATAAATTGGATCTTTTCGCATGGTCATGCAGTGGAAGCGAATCAAGGGCGAATCTTCTTCGCCGCCGTAATACCCCATGTGATCGCCAAATGGCCCATCTGGCAATACCTCCCCTGGTGTAATCGTCCCTTCTAAGACCATTTCCGAGTCCGCTGGGACTTCTAAATCTACTGTTTTGCATTTTGCGAGTTGGACGCCGGAACCGCCGTAAAGCCCTGCAAACAGCCATTCCGATAAGTCTACGGGGATGGGGGTGGCGGCTGCCATGATCAGCAGGGGATCTACGCCTAGCGCGATCGCAATTTCTAATTTTTTACCCTGTTGCGCGGCTTTCCGTAAATGCCTCGCCCCACCTCTGACGGATAACCAATGCACCGTCATCGTATTGGAAGATTGCAGTTGCAAGCGATACACTCCCACATTCGGTACGCCGGTTTCGCAATCTTTGGTAATTACCAATCCCAAGGTGATAATTTTGCCTGCATCGCCTGGATACGGGCGAATCATGGGAATTTTGTTTAAATCTAGGTCATTTCCCTCAATTACCACTTGCTGACACGCGGGGAAAAAGTCTCGCCCCGGTTTGGCTTTCAGCACGTCAAACAGCACCTTGCCAAACTCCACGGCCTGGGATATCTTTTTGGGTGGTTTGGGTTGTTGCAGCATTGCCAGTTTTTTCCCCAATTCCTCTAACTCTTGGGGTTGCTGCATGTTCATCGCCCAGCAAATGCGTTCTACGGTTCCCAGCAGGTTCACCGCTACAGGATAAGGCGATCCTTTAACATTTTCAAAGATTAACCCAGGGCCGCCTTGTTGCAGCATTCGGTTAGAAATCTCTGCAATTTCTAAATCTGGGTCAACTAAAGCATTAATTCGCCGCAATTGCCCTCTTTCTTCCAGTAGTTTGATGAATCCCCGCAGATCCCTAGCCATGATTAAGATATGTAAAGGTTAAACTTCCTTCTATTATGGACTCATAGGCCACTCCCCGCGCGAGTCTGGCGATGCTGAATCATTCTTGCTTGCTGTCAGTGACTCATTCTGCCGTTTTAGAGCAAATAAGTATTTATATCTATGAAGCTGTTTTGGAGATGCAGCGACAGCATCCGGAATGGCTGAAAGAAAAGTATCGCAAAGTGGCATGGAAAGAAGACCGCTATCAGTCTATGTTCAAAGATAGATTGAAACAAGAACTGCTAAATACTTCTGACCAAAAAGCGCAACTGCTGAAAGTTAAAAAGTTTTTGCAACTGATTTTGGAACCCAGCTTTTTTGAAATGGCTGAGTTCAAAGTATTAATTAGGAATCTACGTCAAATAGTTATTCAGCCGGAAACGCCGTCAAATGGCGATGAAAAATCGGCGGGTGCTATTGCTATCTTACTTTTAGATGCAGAAAACTTACAATTAGATGTGAAAACAGAGAAATTTTTAGAGGAAATATGTACGTATCCGATTCAAATTAAAATTGCGTTTGCCAATTGGCGCAGCATGGGCAGAAAAGATGCTGAATTTCACGAACGCCATTACGAACTAATTCACGTTCCTCCCGGAAAAGACAGCGCGGATTTGAAAATGGCAACTGTGGGATCGTCGATTTTTGTTCATTATCCAAATGCGAAAGAAGTATTAGTTTGCTCGTCGGATAACGCGATTATTCATTTATGTACGACGCTGCAAACTCACGGGTTAACTGTATACCGGGTTCGCAAACAAAAAGATGCGATCGCTGTCTTTAATAACAAGACGCGAGAAACTCAAATTTATTCGCTTAAACCGATTCCAGAAATGCCTTCGGTTGAGGAATTTATTGCCTATTTAAAACAGTTAATTAAAGCCGAACAATTGCGGACTGGTTCTCAATGGCTCAAGTTATCTAGGATTTCCAACCTTTTTCAAAGTAAGTATAACCTTACTATCACGCAAGTTGTCGCCACTCACTTTCCAGGGAAAAGAACGAGAGATATTTTTTTCGACTATCCCTCTGAGTTTGTAGCGCATCAAGTTTCTGAGCAATCTCAACTTTATATTACTTTATTTGAAATGTCTGAACCGAAAGCTTCTCATAGTAATGGAGCTGCTCCTGAATTAAACGAACAAAATGATAGAGTCAATTCATCGATTAATTCGCAATCTGAATTAGAAGCAGCGCTTGTTAGGATTTTGAAAAAGTTAACAGCTAAATCTTCTAAGAACTCTATTTCTATGTCAAGTTTAGGGAGCGAATTTCATAAACAATACGGTAAAACCATTAGTAATATACTCGATGAATTGAATTTAAACGGTAATTTTCCTAAGTTTATCAAGTCTTGTAGTTCTTTAAAATTGGGGCAAACTAAGAAAGGGTGGCAAGTTGCGATCGCTCAAACAGATGAGTAATTGGCTAATGGCTAATGGCTAATTGTAAAAGAGCAGCCATTAGCTATTAGCATTTACATATCAATAAAACCCCCGCTAGGAAATCGCGTCAGAAAAATACCCCTTTAGGGGTAGGTTGAGCTTAACTCTTGACTGGCATCTTGGAGTTGGAGCGTCAGGGCAGATCCGATCTAAACTTGGCAACAAAAGCAAAATAAAAATAACTAAAATTTTTTAATTTTAACATAACTTTTAGTTAAATACAATTTAATCTCTGCTTAACCTAGAATTAGACTGATATTTTCCTTTTCTTAACCAGTAAAGTGTAGCGTGAGAAGTGCTTAATCAAAAATGCATTTCTGCTTAAGGACAGGGCTAATATGGCTTTATCTTCCACTACTCTGCGTCGAGCTGTAGTGGCTTCCGCCGTGACGGTTGGTGTTGTGGGAGGCTTCGTTTACACGGCAACATCCCAAACAGCTTCAGTAACACTTAACGGGGCGGGCGCAACATTTCCGGCGCCTTTGTATCAGAGGTATTTTCAGCAATTCAGCCAAAGAAACCCGAACATTCGAGTTAACTACCAAGCCGTAGGTAGCGGGGCTGGAGTGCGCCAAATGATTGCCGGAACGGTAGATTTTGCCGGTAGCGACGTGGCAATGAAAAATGACGAAATGGCGAGAGTAAGTCGGGGTGTAATATTTATCCCCACTGCTGGCGGCCCGGTTGCAGTTGTTTATAATTTGCCTGGGGTTAACAACCTCAAATTATCCCGCGAAGCGCTGCCTGGTATTTTTTCCGGTCAAATTACTAGGTGGAACGACCCCCGAATTGCTTCTGCTAACCCAGGGGTAAACTTGCCCAATCAACCGATTCGATTGGCAGTGCGTGCAGATAGCAGCGGTACTAGCTTTATTTTTAGCAATCACCTCAGTGCAATTAATCCTTATTTCCGGGGTCGAGTAACTGCCAGCACCACACCCCAGTGGCCTGGAAACCCGCTGCGGGGTCAAGGAAATCCAGGCGTTGCCCAAAGCGTGAGACAGACGCGGGGTTCGATTGGTTACGTAGAATTCTCCTTTGCCAAGAGCGCTAACATGCAGATGGCGCAAGTGCAAAATCGCACTGGTGCTTACGTTGCCCCTTCGATGCAGGCAGCAAACCAAGCTTTGACAGGTGTAGATTTTAACCAAGACTTCCGGGTCAACTTTACTGAATTTGGTAACCCCAGCCAAGGTTACCCGATTGTAGGTTTGACTTGGATGATGGTTTATAAACAGTATCCTCAACCTGGTAAAGCTGATGCAATTAAGCGGTTGGTACAGTGGGTGATGACCGACGGTCAACAAATCAACGATGACCTTAACTATACGCGCATTCCTGCTCCAGTTGCTAGCAAAGTGGTTCAAGCTGTCAATAGCGGCGTCAGATAATTGGTTATGAGTCATGAGTCATTAGCCAAATGACTCATGACATTGTTTCCCGCAGTATCGGTATGATTTAATTCTGTAGGCGGTGGCTGAGTGTTAATCATCTCATCGCCGCGATGTGAAGAGTTATTAGCCTCACGCACCCTGCAACTAATAGTTATGCAAAATCGAGCGAAATCTGGCAAAAATTCCCCTAAAAACCTCGATGCTGAATTGGATATAACAGCAGGAGGAGGGTTAAATCTTTGGCTAAACGAAGGTTTTACTTGGCTAGTTTATGGGGTTGCTATCTGTACGGCATTGACCCTGTTTTGGCTATCTTGGGTGATTTTGCAACAAGCATTTCCCGCGATTCAACAGTTCGGGCTGGGATTTTTGTGGGGGAGTGAATGGAATATTGGCGAGTTAAAGTTTGGTGCGTTACCGTTTATTTATGGGACGCTGGTATCGAGTGCGATCGCACTCTTAATCGCCGTCCCGGTGGGGGTTTCGGTTGCTCTAGTCACCAGCGAAGATTTTATCCCGAATTGGGTGCGATCGCCGATTGCATTTGTAGTGGAACTCATCGCCGCCATTCCCAGCGTAATTATTGGACTGTGGGGCATTTTTGTCTTAATTCCCTTTTTGCTGCCCCTACAACAATTTCTATTCGATCGATTCAGTTTTATTCCCCTATTTAGCACCGCACCTTCTGGCCCTGGTTTGCTGACGTCGGGAATTGTACTGGCAATCATGATCGTGCCAACGATAGCAGCAATTAGCCGCGATGTATTGCTAGTAGTTCCCAAAGATTTGCGAAGTGCTTCAATGGCTTTAGGATCGACTCGTTGGGAAACTATATTTCGGGTTTTGTTGCCTTCTGGCGCTTCGGGAATTTTGGGTGCTTCTACCCTCGCGTTGGGACGGGCATTAGGCGAAACAATGGCAGTGACAATGGTAATTGGTAACTCACCTCAAATTAACCCTTCTTTGCTAGATTTAGCATCTACAATTCCTTCTGTCCTCGCTACTCAATTTGCCGAAGCCTTAGATCCATTGCATATCGGCGCGCTGATGTATTTATCCTTAATTCTGTTTGTTATCACCTTGCTAGTTAACATAGCAGCCGTTCTTTTAGTACGAGTGCTAGGACACAAGCAAGGATGATAATAATCCCTAATATTTCCATCCAATTACCAATTACCAATTACCAATTACCAATTAATTCATGACCAATCCTTCCTCGAAGTTAGAAACTCCAGAATCAATTATTGCCGAACTCAAAAAACCTTTGCCCATAGCTCGAACTTTCTTCACCTATGGCATGACTGTATTAGCATTTGCGCTTACGGGTTTGGCGCTGTTACCCCTAGTAGAAATATTGTGGTCAATCCTGCGTCAAGGACTGCCTCAATTGAGTCTGCAAAGCATCACTTCTTTACCAGCACCAGTTGGAGTAGAAGGGCCAAATGGTTTTGGCAATGCTATTGTGGGAACATTAATTATGGTCGGCATTGCTTCAGCAATTAGCATTCCTTTCGGTTTGTTGACTGGCATCTACTTATCTGAATTTGGCAAAAATTCCAAAACCGCCAGCGGTATTCGGTTTATTACTACCGTTCTGACGGGTATTCCTTCAGTAATTATTGGCGTTTTTGCCTACGCGGTTGTAGTGGTAACTAAAATAGCAATCAACAACGGTCAAATCTTCATCGGACGGGAAGCCGTTGACCAAGGAATTGGGGTGCCGCTGCCTGGTTTTCTGGGAGCGATCGCAAACCTATTCAATTACGATATCAATACTTTATCAATTGGCGTAGGTGGATTTTCCGCCCTAGCTGGCGGTTTCGCACTTTCTATACTCATGCTACCAGTCGTCGCCCTGACTACAGAAGAAGCCTTAAAACTTGTACCCATCTCTCAACGCCTAGCCTCTGCTGCTTTGGGTGCTACTCGCTTCCAAACAACTTTTAAAATAGTCGTTTCTACAGCTTTATCCGGTGTGACTACAGGTATTCTACTCGCTGTAGCCCGTGCCGCAGGCGAAACAGCGCCTCTCGTTTTCACGGCTTTGTTTAGCGATAACTGGCCCGATGGCTTGTTCAATCCTACCCCTTCGCTTTCGGTTCTAATTTATAATTATGCCAATTCTCCCTTCCCCGAACAAAATAATTTAGCTTGGACGGCTTCGGTAGTATTGGTAAGTTTAATCTTACTGATCAGCGTTGCATCTCGCATGGTAACGCGCAGACGATGAAGGAAAATTTAAGATTTAAGATTTAAGATTTCAGATTTTAAATTTTAGATTTAAATCAAATCTGCAATCTGTAATCTCAAATCTGCCATCAACTTTAAATCTGCAATCTGAAATCTCAAATCTGCCATCAATCTTAAATCTACAATCCTATGATGAAACCAGAACCCAATAAAGCATTTAAACCAATTCCTCCCAGGGGGAAGAATATGGCAGGCGCTACTCAATCTACCGCAGAAAATTTAGTTCCGGCTTTGAAAGTCCGTAACTTAAGCTGCTACTACGGCGAGAAAAAAGCGGTTGATTCTGTTTCGATGGATATTTACCAAGGGCAAATCACAGCGATTATTGGCCCTTCAGGTTGCGGTAAATCGACATTCATCAAAGCCTTAAATCGCATTAGCGAATTAGAAGCGCAGGTACGCTTTGAAGGAACGGTGGAATTTTTCGGTCAAGATATCTTCGGTCGCGGCGTTAATTTGAACCGACTGCGCCGTCAAATTGGTATGGTGTTCCAAAAACCCAATCCATTTCCGATTAGCATTTACGAGAATGTAGCTTACGGCATTAAAGTCGCGGGGCACAAATCAAAAGCCGAGTTAGATGAAATTGTCGAATCGGCGTTGCAAGGGGCAGCCTTGTGGAATGAAGTCAAAGATAATCTGAAAAAATCAGCGCTAGGACTTTCTGGCGGTCAACAACAGCGTTTGTGCATTGCCCGTGCTTTGGCGGTGAAACCGAAAATTATGCTGATGGATGAACCTTGTTCGGCGCTTGACCCAATTGCCACCATGAAAATTGAGGAATTATTGCAGACGTTGCGGGATAAACTGACGATTGCAATTGTGACTCACAACATGCAACAAGCATCTCGCGTTTCTGACTACACGGCGTTTTTCAATGCCGATGAGACTCGCATCGGTCAGTTAGTCGAATTTGGCCCCACGGCGAAGATTTTTACCGAAGCGTCAAATGTCGATACCCGCAATTATGTCGCAGGGCTGTTTGGTTGAGACGCAATAATTGCAGAAACCTTACAGAAACCCGGTTTTTTCAAAAAAACCGGGTTTCTTGTTGCTGTAAAACCGCTTTTATCGGCTTGTTAACATTATTTTCTTCTTCTCTGGGCGCGATTCAAACCCGTTGGTGATATCGAAGTCAGGGTGCAAGATGTGAGTAAACTCAGATCTTGCACAGTGGCTCAAAACCGGGTTTCTTGCAAATAGCTAAACTTGAAAGCCTAGATCTTTCATCAAGAAACCCGGTTTTTCAAGGCTTGTTGACAATGGTGCAAGATGTGAGTAAAACTACTTTTTTGCATATTTTTAATCTTAAGTTAACCTTTAGATAATTCTTGCTTTAAATAAAGTTAATTATTCTTTAACTTAATCTGCACGATTTCTCCACACCGAAATTTTATTCTGAAAGTGTTCAGATAAATGCTTCACTTCTGAAGGAAAAAACGACATGCCTTTCTCTTCTTCTGCCTTATTTCGTACAACTGTAGTAGCTTCTTTCGTCACGGTTGGTGTTGTTGCAGGCTCGGTTTATACAGCCGTTTCTCAAACATCTTCAATTACTTTGAACGGTGCGGGCGCAACATTTCCTGCTCCTTTATATCAGCGCTATTTTCAACAATTTAGCCAAAAAAATCCTAACGTTAGAGTTAACTACCAAGCTGTAGGTAGCGGTGCTGGAATTCGCCAAATGACTGCCGGAACGGTTGATTTTGCCGGTAGCGATGCCGCGATGAAAGATCAAGAAATCGGTAAAGTCAGCCGCGGGGTAATTTTTGTTCCCACCGCTGGCGGCCCGGTTGCAGTTGCTTATAACGTTCCTGGGGTTAACAATCTCAAACTCTCTAAAGAAGCACTTCCCGCTATTTTTGCCGGTCAAATTACTAGCTGGAACGACCCTCGCATCGCCTCTGCTAACCCTGGTGTGAATCTACCTAATTTACCTATTCGTTTAGCTGTACGTGCAGATAGCAGCGGTACTAGCTTTATTTTTAGCAATCATTTAAGTGCAATTAATCCTTATTTCCGGGGTCGAGTAACTGCTAGCACCACTCCCAACTGGCCTGGTAACCCCCTGCGCGGTCAAGGTAATCCCGGTGTTGCCCAAAGCGTGAGACAGACGCGGGGTGCAATTGGCTATGTAGAATATACCTTTGCTAAAAACGCTAACCTGCAAATGGCCTCGGTTCAAAATAAAAGTGGTGCTTACGTTGCGCCTTCGATGCAAACTGCGAATCAGGCTTTGGCAGGGGTAGATTTTAACCAAGATTTCCGCGTCAACTTTAGTGAATTTGGCAATCCGAATCAAGGCTATCCGATTGTTGGTTTGACCTGGATTATGGTTTACAAACAGTACAATCAACCTGGTAAAGCAGAAGCTGTGAAACGCTTGGTGCAGTGGATGATGACCGATGGTCAACAAATCAACGACGATCTTAGCTATACCCGGATTCCCGCTCCGATTGCTAATCGCGTGGTTCAAGCTGTAAATAGCGGCGTTAAGTAAACGCAGAAAGGTATTAATCAAGGCACGCATAAATAATAGATGCGTGCCTTTATCGCTCCACGAACTCATGCAAAGAAACCGGGTTTCTAGGGAAAATGTTTGGCAAGGAGAGATTGACTAAGAAACCCGGTTTCTCTCCTCAACCTCCGCGCCAAGAAACCGGGTTTCTACCAAAAATGTTTGGCAAGGAGAAATTGACTAAGAAACCCGGTTTCTCTCCTCAACCTCCGCGCCAAGAAACCGGGTTTCTAGGGAAAATGTTTGGCAAGGAGAGATTGACTAAGAAACC
>CAYXCW010000097.1:0-18344 GCA_964463555.1 uncultured bacterium | reverse complement strand
AAATGTTTGGCAAGGAGAAATTGACTAAGAAACCCGGTTTCTCTCCTCAACCTCCACGCCAAGAAACCGGGTTTCTACCAAAAATGTTTGGCAAAGAGAAATTGACTAAGAAACCCGGTTTCTCTCCTCAACCTGCATACGTTTAGTTAACTGGATTTTAGATGGAACGTTCAAAGCTATTCAAAAACTTAGCCAGAAGAAACATTAATGCCAATTTGGATCTGACGGCTGTATCTGGTGTAAGTCTTTTCCTAGACCAAGGGTTTACTTGGTTAGTTTATGGGTTTGCTATCTGTACGGCATTGACACTGTTTTGGCTTTCCTGGGTAATTTTACAGCAAGCGCTGCCAGCGATTCAACAATTTGGGCTGGGGTTTTTGTCGGGGAATGAATGGAATATTGGGGAGTTAAAGTTTGGTGCGTTGCCATTTATTTATGGCACGCTGGTATCGAGCGCGATCGCACTCCTAATCGCCCTCCCTGTGGGGGTTTCAGTCGCCTTGGTCACCAGCGAAGATTTTATCCCGGATTGGGTGCGATCGCCGATTGCATTTGTAGTAGAATTAATCGCCGCGATTCCCAGCGTAATTATCGGACTCTGGGGTATTTTTGTCTTAATTCCCTTTCTGCTGCCGCTACAACAATGGCTATTCGATCGATTCAGTTTTATTCCCCTATTTAGCACCCCACCTTCTGGCCCCGGTTTGCTCACATCGGGGATAGTTCTTGCCATCATGATCGTGCCGACAATAGCAGCAATTAGCCGCGATGTATTGCTAGTCGTTCCCAAAGAATTACGCAGTGCTTCAATGGCTTTAGGTGCTACTCGTTGGGAAAGCATTTTTCGCGTCTTGTTACCTTCAGGTATTTCGGGAATTTTGGGTGCTTCTACCCTCGCCTTGGGACGGGCATTAGGTGAAACAATGGCGGTGACAATGGTGATTGGTAACTCGCCTCAAATTAGCCCTTCTTTGCTCGATTTATCATCTACAATCCCTTCCGTACTCGCCACTCAATTTGCCGAAGCATTAGACCCTTTGCATATCGGCGCGCTGATGTATTTATCCTTGATTCTGTTTGCGATTACCTTGTTAGTTAACGTAGTCGCCGTTCTGCTGGTGAAGGTGCTTGGGCATCAAAAAGCATGACGATTGCTAAGTGCGTCATTAGTAGGGGCACGGCGACATCAATTAATCTGTTAATACGACAACCTTATACATGCCGTGCCCCTACTGCTTTATCGATGCGTCCCTACCGTTATTTATCCCTCCCCCTAATAACCAATGACCTACCATTACCCCAGTTTTAAACACCGCAGATCCCCAATCGAAGAACTCGATAGTCCCTTGCCCATAGGGCGGACAGTATTCAGTTATGCCATGAACTTCGTAGCGTTTGCCTTTACAGGTTTGGCGCTCTTACCTCTAGTAGCAATTTTGTTGTCAATCCTGCAACAAGGGCTGCCTCATCTCAAGTGGGAAACCCTGAATTCTCTGCCAGCACCTGTAGGGGTAGAAGGGCCAAATGGCTTCGGCAATGCTATTTTGGGAACGTTAATTATGATCGGAATTGCCTCTAGTATTAGCATTCCTTTCGGGATGATGACGGGCATTTACCTATCTGAGTTTGGCAAAGATTCCAAAACAGCTAGTGCTATCCGCTTCATTACTACAGTTCTCACTGGCATTCCTTCAGTCATTATTGGAGTTTTTGCCTATGCTGTTGTGGTTGTAACTAAAGGTGGTTTTTCTGCACTTGCGGGCGGTTTTGCACTTTCTATCCTCATGTTGCCCGTTGTAGCGCTGACCACAGAAGAAGCCTTGAAACTGGTTCCAACTCCCCAGCGTCTCGCCTCTGCCGCCTTGGGTGCTAGCCGCTTTCAGACTACTTTTAAAATTGCAGTTTCCGCTGCTTTACCGGGTATTACCACAGGCATTTTACTCGCTGTGGCGAGGGCAGCTGGAGAAACCGCTCCGCTTGTTTTTACCGCGCTGTTTAGCGATAACTGGCCTGATGGTTTGCTCAATCCTACTTCTTCTTTGTCGGTACTAATTTACAACTACGCGAACTCTCCTTTCCCCGAACAAAATGCTTTAGCTTGGACGGCTTCTGTAGTGTTAGTGAGTTTAATTTTGGCACTCAGTGTTTTATCTCGGATGGTAACGCGCAGACGATGAAGAAAATTTTAGATTTTAGATTTTAGATTTTAGATTTAAATTAAATCTCCAATCTGATAAATCTGAAATCTGCAATCTCAAATCTCAAATTCTCAAATCTCAAATCAGTAATTATACCATGAAACCCAATCCCAAAGAGCAAAGATTTCCAGCTACTCCTCGCCAGATGAATAAGTTAACAGCAATTCCGATCAAATCACCGGCACCAAGTTTATCTCCGGCTTTGACAGTGAGAAATCTCAGCTGCTACTACGGCACAAAAAAAGCAGTAGATTCAGTTTCGATGGATATCTGCGAAGGGCAAATTACGGCGATTATTGGCCCTTCAGGTTGCGGTAAATCTACATTCATCAAAGCCTTAAACCGCATTAGCGAATTAGAAGGACAAGTACGGTTTGATGGAACGGTGGAATTTTTCGGTCAAAATATCTTCGCCCGCGGCGTTAATTTGAACCGACTCCGCCGTCAAATTGGTATGGTGTTCCAAAAACCGAATCCATTTCCGATTAGCATTTACGACAACGTTGCTTATGGTGTGCGAGTAGCAGAGCGCAAGTCAAGATCTCAGATGGATGAAATTGTAGAAACAGCACTTCGAGGCGCGGCGTTGTGGAATGAAGTCAAAGATAATCTGAAAAAATCAGCGTTAGGACTCTCTGGCGGTCAACAACAGCGTTTGTGCATTGCCCGTGCTTTGGCGGTGAAGCCGAAAATTCTACTGATGGATGAGCCTTGTTCGGCGCTTGACCCCATAGCGACCATGAAAATTGAGGAATTATTGCAGACGCTGCGGGATAAACTGACGATTGCGATTGTGACTCACAACATGCAACAAGCATCTCGCGTTTCTGACTACACGGCGTTTTTCAATGCGGATGAGAGTCGCATCGGTCGGTTAGTGGAATTTGGCCCCACTTCCAAGATTTTTACCGAAGCGTCGAATCTGGACACCCGCAATTACGTCGCGGGTTTGTTTGGTTAAACAGATGTTAAGGTATAGAATCGATCGAGATCCAAAACTACAATGCCTCGTCTGGCAACTACCATTGAAGCGATTCTATACCTGAAAAGCCAGCCCGTGTCGCTGGCTGCGATCGCTGAATACGCCAAATGCGACAAATCTGACGCCCAAGAAGCGCTGCTCGAACTGATGGACGATTACGCCCACCGCGACAGCGCTTTAGAAGTGGTCGAAACCCCCACAGGTTATTGTCTGCAATTGCGGGCATCTTTTCAGGGATTGATGCAAAATTTGATACCGCCGGAAATCGGGGTAGGGGCTTTGAGGACATTGGCAGCGATCGCGCTCAAAGGCTCGATTACCCAAACCGAATTAGTCGATTTACGCGGATCGGGTGCTTACCAGCAAGTGCAGGAACTCGTCCAGCTAGGCTATGTCCGCAAACGCCGACCATCTGAAGGGCGGTCATATTTGTTACAAGTAACAGAGAAGTTTCACCAGTATTTTGAACTAGACCAACTCCCCAAACAGCTAGAGTTACCCCTCAACCTAGTAGGAAGAGGGACAAAGGAAAGCGACGCAGAAGCATCAGAGGAAACTTACGACTGATACCAAATCCGGGTTAACAACCCCTCTGATTCTTATAGACTTATAGACCGCGCAGGCGGTCTTTGTTTGTGTAGGCGCGACTTTAGTCGTTCAGCCTCAAGGGGGTAATCAAAGCGGATGCGAGTATGAAATTCGAGTCTAGCGAACAAGAACAGGGCTTAGGCAGCGATACCAGATATGGTAGAGATGGTGCGTTACACTGCATTAACGCAGCCTACATACTAGCCCCTAGCCCCTAGTTACTTACGCAACTGTCACAATCGGTGGTTGGTGCGTGACGTCAAAAGTCTCATTTCTCCCTTCAAATATTCTCGCAGCGTCACGCACCCTACAGAAAAAATATGCCAGCCCTTGTAAGTCCTATATAAATCCCGCCAAAAAAGCCTGTTTCTCGCTCATACCAGCTTTTTTTCTCGAAATCTACCTCTCGTTGTAACATCTCCCTGTCTGGTGGGAAATATGTCAAATTAGAGTTAGTTCCACACAAAGGCTCCTCATGGTCTTTAACCCTGATTTTCTCAGTTCTGATACCGACAATGCTCCAGCAAATCCACTGCTGAAATATCTCCAGCATCAATCTCCGGAGGTTTTAGCGCGCGTCGCCAAGTCTGTCAGTCCGGAAATCAAGCAAATTATTTCTCAAAACGTTCAAGGTCTGGTGGGAATGCTACCAGGCGAGCATTTTAACGTTCAAATTACTACAGATCGGGAAAACTTAGCCGGTCTGCTAGCTTCGGCGATGATGACGGGTTACTTCCTCCGCCAGATGGAACAGCGGATGCAGCTAGAGGAAAGTTTGCTTAACTCGATGTCTCTCAAACAGGAACCAGACAGTGACCGCTAATTTTAGATTTTAGATGGCAGATTTTAGATTTTCGCCCGGTGTAAAATTCCTCAAGCCTCCAATCTAAAATCCCAAATCTAAAATCTAAAATTTTTTTACCCCATGCGCTCGGCGGGAAACGTACCCAGTCGCACTTGGATATTTTGGGTTTGCCCGTTGCGGGTAACTTCGAGTTCCAAGACCTCGCCTACGCCACTCGCTTCTACTAACTCTTGGACTTTAGAAGCTTCTTTGATCTGTACGCCGTTAATTTTTTGAATGATATCGCCTCGCTGTAGACCGGCTTGGTCGGCGGGTGAGTTGTCGAAAACTCGCATCACCAACACCCCCCGCTCTTGGGTAATCGTGAGGTTGCTTTCTTGATTGAGTTGTTCTTTTAAAGCGGGAGTCAGTCCAGCCATTTGAATTCCTAAAAAGGGATGTTGTACCTCTCCTTTAGCTAACAATTGATTGGCGACGCGCTGTGCGGTTTCGATCGGGATGGCAAAGCCAAGTCCTTGAGCATCGGCGCGAATCGCTGTATTAATGCCAATAATTTCTCCCGCAGCGTTTAATAGTGGCCCGCCTGAGTTGCCGGGGTTAATTGCCGCATCGGTTTGAATAAAGTTAACTCGTTTATCTGGGACGCCGACTTGGGAACTAGAACGTCCCGTAGCGCTGATAATACCGACCGTTACCGTGTTATCCAAACCGAGAGGATTGCCGATAGCGATCGCCCACTGACCCGGTATCAAATTTTGCGAGCTGCCCAAACTCACCGTCGGTAAGTTGCTGGCGTTAATCTTCACCACCGCCACATCGGTAAGCGGGTCTGTTCCGACCACTCGCCCTTCAAACGTGCGACCGTCTTTCAGCGTTACTTGCACGGTCTTGGCGCCATCAACTACGTGAGCATTTGTAATTAAGCTACCATTAGAACTCAGTAAAAAGCCGGAGCCAGTACCGCGTTCTAACCGTTCTTCCGGCCCAATCGGCGAGTCGTTGCCAAAGAAGCGCCTAAACATCGGGTTGCGAAATGCTTCCGGGATGGGGATTTCCACCTTGCGCGAGGCATCAATTCGCACCACCGCAGGTCCCACCCTTTGAACAGCCTCAGCGATGAAATTAACGCTGTTAGGGTCAACTGTGGCACTTGAGCCGCCTGAATTGCGCTGAATTGGCAACGGAGGCAACATGGGAGCAGTTGCCTGGTAAGTTGGAATGACGCGACTCTCCGCTTGCAGGTGGCGGCTAGCTAACACCCCTGCACCGCCGCCAATGGCGAGCAAAGTGAAATAAAGAGTCAGCTGCTTTACAGATAAACTCATAAGTTACAATTCCACTCAAAACCCACCCTATGAATCGAATGACGAGGAAAGCGGGGCGGGGTGTAACGCTTTTCCTGAGAAGAAGACAGATAATAATCTACTTTAGCTTGCTCTCAACGAGCGTCTCACCTATTACAAGGTGGAAAAATTTTTGGCACTGGAGTGGGAGACTTGGCATAAAATGCAGATTTGGTAAGGACAAGCAGGACAAGGGGGACAAGGGAAGGGAGAAATTTATGCTCGGAACTTGTCCTGTTTTAGACTGGTAGCCGCACCAACTTAGGCTGGTTAATTAAAATTTCTTTACATTAATTGCTTGATTTTATGACTCTATATCGTTGGTTTCCAATTGCCTCAACGCTTCTGTGGCTGTTTATACCCGGCTTGCAAGTGAAAGCGAATTTGACTCAACCCGCTGTAGGACAGCAAAACGTAGATTGTCAGGCACCAGCGCTTTCGCGCCTGAACAAACACGTAGTGGCGCTGGGCGAGACGCTGGAGAGTATCGCGCGTCAATACAATCTGATTCCGGCTACCCTGTTAGGATTGAACCCCAGTTTAAGGTCGCGCGGGGTGCAGATAGGAACCGAAATTGTTATTCCCCCCTTTAACGGCATTCGGGTGGAAGTGCCTGCAAATCAAACTTGGCGCGATGTGGCAAAAGCTTACAACGTGCGCGAGGCGATTTTATACGAAGTCAATGGTTGCCAGGAAAATCCCAGAGTTGTGTTTGTACCGGGGGTAAATTGGTCGCCGGAAACGCTAGGAGTAGAAGAAGTTACGAGGGAGTTGACAGGATACCCTTTACCTGCTATAGCAACGGTGGGATTGCGCTACGGTTGGCAGCTGAGATTGGGTTCGGGTAAGGTAGAATTCCACAGCGGTGTAGATTTATTAGCAACCCCTGATACTCCAGTTTTAGCGGCAGGAAGTGGTGTGGTAGCTTTCGCCGCAGAGCAAGGCAATTACGGTAATTTAGTGGTAATCAATCATCAAGACGGGTTGCAAACTCGCTACGCCCACTTGGCTAATATTACGGTTACAACAGGACAAAGAATTATGCAGGGAGAGCAGGTAGGAACCGTTGGTGCAACGGGTGCCCCCGATATCGAAGCCTCTCACCTGCATTTTGAAATTCGTTATAACTCAGATTTAGGTTGGGTAGCAGAAAATCCCGAACCGTATTTAAGAAACATGAAAATTGCTAATAGGTAATGGGTAATGGGTAATGGGTAATCGGTCAATTACCAATTACCTATTACCTATTACCATTTCATTCAGCGGTTACATGAGCTAACTCTGCTGACTCTGGGGTTGGTGCTTCGGTCATACCGAACAGGGAGCGGTACAATTTATCGTACTCGTGGGCGGATTTATCCCAGCTGAAATCCTGCGCCATGCCGCGCTGTTGCAGGGTGCGCCATTGCTCTTTGAACCGGAAACCTTCCCAAGCTCGAATCATAGCGGTAAATAGATCGAGGGGTTCGTAGCGGTCGAAACAATAACCCGTACCCGCTTGGTTAACGGGGTCGTGGTGGGTTACAGTATCGACTAAGCCGCCGGTACGCCGCACGATGGGGACGCAGCCGTAGCGCATGGCGAGCATTTGGCTGATGCCGCATGGTTCAAAACGACTGGGCATTAAGAAGGCATCGCAGCCTGCATAGATGCGGCGGGCGAGGGCGTCGTTGTAAAGTAAGTAAGTTGCCATGCGACCTGGATAGCGGGAAGCCATTTGCCACATTTGGCTTTCGTAGTAGCGATCGCCTGTCCCCAACAAGATAAACTGAGCATCGGTATAGGACATAAAACGGTCGAGGATTTGCAGCGATAAATCGATGCCTTTCTGTTCCACCAACCGGGTTACCATACCAATCAGGAACGAGCCGGAATTGACTTCTAACCCAACTTCTTCTTGCAGCGCGACTTTATTCGCCTTTCTTTGCTCGACTGTATCGGCACTAAAGGTTTGAGCGATATATTTATCGGTAACCGGGTTGTAAAGTTGGGTGTCGATGCCGTTAAGAATGCCGGATAACTTACCGCTGACGTAAGATAGCAACCCTTCCAATTGTTCCCCATACGCCGCCGTCTTGATTTGATCGGCATAGGTGGGAGAAACTGTATTTACCCAGTCGGCAAATTGAACCGCCGCCGCCATTGTATTGTGTCCCTGCATGTACCAAGGACACCAAGTCATTTGCTCTAATCGCCAGCGCCACGGCCCTTGATAAGCTAGGTTGTGAATCGTGAATACTGTTTTAATTTCTTGGTCTTGGTGCATCCACACGGGTATCATTCCCGTGTGCCAGTCGTGACAGTGGATAATTTCTGGTTTCCAATAGTTCCAGGCAAATTCTGCGGCGCCGTTAGCAAATAAGGTGAACCGCCAGTCTTCATCGTCTCCATAGTAGACGCGACGGGGCCAGAACGAAGGATGACCGAATAAATATAAGGGTACATCGCTATTGGGCAAGACGGTTTCGTAAATCGAGAAACCCTGCCCCATTGCATTACCCGACCAGATCGGGGTTTTTGGAATAGTAATCTTGTCTGGTAGGAAGCCATAGTAGGGCATGAAAACCCGCACGTCATGCCCCAGTTTCCGCAGCACTTTGGGCAAAGCCCCGACGACATCGCCCATGCCGCCAACTTTTGCCAGGGGTGCCGCTTCAGCAGCAACAAATAGAATTCTCATTTTAACGTTTGTCTTCCCTCAGACTAGGCAGTCAAATTAGAAACAAATTGTTAAGGTTCATCATACCTGTAGACGCGCACTGGAAAACAGTCACTTAGAAAGGGGGGAAAGGGGGGAAAGGGGAAAAAGGGGAAAAAGGGGGGAAAGGGGGGAAAGGGGTAACGGGTAACGGGTAACGGGAAAGGGAGAAAGAGGAAATACTGGAGTAAAGATAGGAGAAAAGAGTTGGTGGTGCTTCCAAGGACAAAGGAATTCTTTCCCTTTCCCCATTTCCCCCATTTCCCCCATTTCCCCATTTCCCCCATTTCCTCCCTTTCCCCCTTTCCCCCTTTTCCATTACCGCTGTATTTGAGCGAAAATCTCGTCTAAGATTTCTTTGGCTCCTTGTTGGCGCAAGGTTTGGGCGAGTTGGATGCCGATTTGTTCGGCTTCGGTGGCAGCGCCGGTGATGGTATCTTTGATCAGTCGCTGACCGTCTAAACTGGCGACCATGCCGGTGAGGGTGAGGGTATCTCCATCCAGACTGGTGTTGACGCCGATGGGGACTTGACAGCCGCCTTCTAATTCTCGCAGAAAGGCGCGTTCGGCATAACAGCGGTAGGCTGTTGGTTGGTGTTGGATGACTTGAAGTATTTCTAAGATTTCGCTGTCTTCGGCGCGACATTCGATGCCTAATGCGCCTTGTCCGACGGCGTGGAGGGATACTTCGCTGGGGATGGCTTGGTGGATGCGATCGCTCATTCCCAATCTTTCCAATCCGGCAACGGCTAAAATCAGTGCATCGTATTCTCCGGCATCGAGTTTCGCCAGTCGCGTATTCAGGTTACCCCGAACATCTTTAAATGCCAGATGGGGGTAGTGGTGGCGCAACTGTGCCAGACGCCGCAAGGAAGATGTGCCGATGACTGTGCCTTCTGGTAAAGTATCGAGTTGCTTATCTTTATGCTTTTCGTGGACAACTAAGGCATCTGCCGGATTTTCCCTTTCGGTGACGCATCCGAGTATTAAACCTTCTGGTAACCGGGTGGGCAAATCCTTGAGCGAGTGTACTGCAAAATCCGCTTTGTGGTTGAGCATCTGGATTTCCAGTTCTTTGGTGAATAACCCTTTATCGCCGATTTTGGCTAGGGCGACATCGAGGATATTGTCGCCTTGGGTACTCATGGTTTGGACTTCAAAAGTCCTGCCGGGAAAGTGTTTCTGGAGTTGTTCTTGCACCCAATGAGTTTGAACTAACGCCAGTTGGCTTTTCCGGGAAGCGATGCGAATGGTACGAGGTGGACTGGAGACGGTTAGAGACATAGTGCGATCGCGCAACACAGCAAACAGAATAGGTCACCCAATCTAGACTACCGCAGTGCGCGATGGTTAGATATTCAATTCCACCTGTCTCAACGGCTGTTTTCTTTTTACATTTTGTAACGGCTCGGCAGCCTTTGGTGCAGCCTCGACAACGGAGAGCCGAATCTTTTTCAAGGAATCAAAATATTTTCTGTTAAAATGAGTACCTTTTTTCTTAAAATAAGATTAACCAGAAACAACAGTAGCTAACGTAAGTAGATGCTGGTAAACTTAGCGGTTGCTAATTGCTAATAGCTAATTGCTAATAGAGTGTTTTTACTGACATTAGCCATTAGCCGCTATGTATGAGGTAACTAGCAAGTTGAGTTAGCTATTGTCTGGCTGTCATACCATTTCTGTTGAGGGACGCTGCCGATATTAGGTGAGTGTTTTAAGAGTGGGTTTTACTGACAAAATTTTACCCACTTGGTGTTAAAAGCGATGGGTGTGCCTCAAATCAGAAAGGGTATTAATGTCAAATATTCTCAAGTAAGGGACTCGCGATCGCGAGTAAAAACATGAAAATTGAACTAGAAACGAATGACTTTGATGAAAGATCCTATTGCCACCTCTGCGGTAGCACATTTATAACCAAAGAAGTTGTAGCAAAAGCATACAATGAAGCAGGTGATTATATAACCGATGTTTGTCCCCAGTGTATCGCCACAGGAGCGGAAGGAATTAGCCTCAGAATGCGATCGCGTGCCGAAGAATTGCGCGCGGTAGCAGCCCAGTTAGAAAAACTGGCTTGGGGTAATATCGACGCACCAAGCATCGAGCAATTGAATATCATGAATCAAATTGCCAAAGCTTTGTATTGATTGAGCGGGGAGATGAGGGAGAGTTCGGGAGCATGTCAACTTTGTAGTAGCGGACACCCTAAAGGGTGTCGCTACACAAACAAAACCTGCCTTCGCAGGCTTTAAAAGCTTTAGCCCGCGAAGGCGGGCTTCGTTTTTGTAGCCGCACCCTTCAGGGTGTCGCTACTTTAGCCCGCGAAGGCGGGCTTCGTTTTTGTAGCCGCACCCTTCAGGGTGTCGGCGTAGATTTGGATTCCTGATATGCTCCCAAGAGTTCTTTCTCTCATCCCCCGATGTTTTACTGTTTAGTAATTGCCTCAAATGATTCGGAACCCAAGGGACTGGGAACCCATCCGGCAATATTTTTGCGTTTGGCTAACAAAGGTTGGGAATGAACAATTGGCAGGCGTACTACTTCTTTGTGCAAAATTTCATCGACTTCGGCGTAAATTTTAGCCCTGGCTGCTTGATCTCCAGTTGCGCGTCCTCGATCTAATAATTGCAAAAGTTGACGCTCTTTCCAACCTCCTAAATCGGTAGTAGAACCGGGGCCGAAGTGGGGATAATAAAAACTATCCGGATCGCCATAGTCGGCTGTCCAGCCTAACATGAAAGCTTGGAATCCCGGCGGTTTTTGTCTATCTGCTATGTAAGCCGCCCAATCTTTTGTTTTCAAAGTTACTCGAATGCCAATTGCGTTTAAATCAGCGGCGAAGGCTTCAGCAATCGGTTTCGGGGTGGGGAAATAAGCGCGAGAAACCGGCATATACCACAGTTCCAAATCGAAGCCGTTAGGATAACCTGCTGCGGCTAAAAGTTGTTTGGCTTTTTGCGGATTATGTTCGCGATCGCCAATTTTTTTAGATTGGAATTCTGCCAGGGCAGGCGGGGTAAAGTGAGGGCTACTTTTGCCCAATTCGCCCCAGAAAGCTTGGACGATTTGTTGAGTGTTGATGGCGTGAGCGATCGCATTCCTCACCCGCGCATCCGACAGCGGCTTATAACTGGGATTTAACGCCAAATATCCAACGTTAAAAGAAGGGCGAGGCACCGCCGTTAAATTTGCATCGCTTTGAATTTCTTTGATTTGATCCGGAGCCAAATCTACGGTAAAATCTATTTGTCCGGCTCTAAGTTGAGCAAGCCTTGCAGCTGGGTCGGTGATAAAGCGAATTACCAATTGATTCGCTTTAGGAAATCCGGATTTCCAGTAGGTGGGATTTTTTTCTAAGAGGATGCGATCGCCCGTGCGCCATTCCTGGAAAATAAACGGCCCCGTCCCCACCGCCATAGCCGCAGGAGTGCCATATTTTGCCCCAGCTTGTTTAATCGCATTTGGGCTAGCAATGCCAAAGAAAGCCGAGCCAATTGCCGCCGGAAAAGCCGCAAACGGTTGTTTTAATACAAACTGAATCGTAGATTTATCCGGGACAACGATATTTTGTAATAGAGAATTTGGCTTGCCTTTAAAATCGCCAAAAACTTGAGGCCAAATTTGATAATTTTTCCCAGCATCCCGGTATCCATGCGGGTGTTTCTCATCCCACCAACGTTCTACGTTAAACTTAACCGCATCGGCATTAAATTCGCTACCGTCGTGAAATTTAATCCCCGATCTAAGTTTAAACGTCCAAGTTTTACCATCACCAGAAACCGACCAACTGGTAGCTAAACTGGGTGCAAGTTCGGTTGTGCCCGGTTTGAATTCTAGCAAGCGATCGTATATTTGATCTTGGACAATAACCGAATTGCCATCGGTAATATTTCCAGGTTCGAGACTTACTGGTTGTCCGCCCGAACCATAAACTAATACGCCTTGGTTAGTGGCGCCTGGAGAAGTGCTAGGTTGAATTCTACAATTAGAAAGAATGAGACTAAAAGCACAAATTATCGTCAAAATAACCAGTCGCCATTGCTTCCATGTTTTCATTGTATTAACTCGTGGCATACTGTAAAAAATATTGTTGCTGTAGGGGCACGGCATCAGTAAGTTTTGTCACTGACGCGAAGATTTTCTCACGCCGTGCCCCTACCCGATGGTTGATGATTTAGCCTCGATATTCGTCGCCGCAATCGCCGATGAGTTTAAACAAATCCCTGGATTTATTGCTTACCTCATCTATCTGTTTTAAATCTGAATCATCCAATTGCAAATCAAACACTTTGGCGTTATCTGCCAAATGTTCGGAAATTCCCAACCTCGCACCAACGATCGCACCGCCTACTGCTGGTTTATCCAAAATATAACGAACTGCGACATTAGGCATACTAACTCCATGCTTATCTGCAATTCCCTTTAAAACAGAAAGCAATTCTTGCAACAAATTCCAACCACCCCAAGCATCTACCATGTTTTTGTATTTTCTCAAACTCACGGTATCGAGTTGTCCGCCACGGGGTTCGGGTTTTCCGAGATATTTTTCTGATAGCAAACCGCCGCAAACTGTACCGTAAGTGAAAAGTTTGATATCGTGCTGTTGGCAGAACTGAATCATCGCGACTTCGGGACGGCGGTCAACAATAGAAAATTGCACTTGGTTGGATACTATTTTGATGCCGCTGTCAACGATAATCTTCAAATGTTCTGTATCGAAGTTAGTTAAAGCTAAATGTTTGATTTTCCCCTCAGTTTGCAAATCTGCCATATGCTTGAGGGCGTCGAGGTAATTTTGATCCCGATATTCCCACCAGTGAAATTGCATCAAGTCTAAGCAATCAACTTTCATGCGGCGGCGGGAGATATCGATGTTATCTTCAACCAATTTTCTGGTCATTTTACCGGGTCTTGGTACCCATTTGGTAAATGCTTGCAGGTTAGATAAAGCTGCTTCCCCGCGCGTTGCTATTAATTGACGCCTAAACTCGCCAATAAAGTCTTCAGCGGGGCCATAATGGTCTGCCATATCCCAAGTTGTGTAACCGGCATCGAGGTATTTAAACATGGTTTGGATGGCGGCGTCTGGGTTAATGCGTCCGTGTGCGCCGGATACTTGCCACATGCCGTTTAGTACGCGGCAGATGTTTAAATCGGGGGTAAATTGCAGTCTGCTGGAAGCGGGTAGATTCATTTTGCAGTACGGCCTTAGAAAAGTCGTTCAATTATTTATATTAAGATATTTTAAGCTGACTACTAAACTCGGCTCTATATCTGGCAATTTAGCACATCCACTCAAGGCCATTGCTAAATCTAATTCATCGCGCAATAGTTCGATAACGTGTTGCACTCCTGCTTCTCCACCTACTGCTAATCCCCATAAGATAGGGCGTCCTAATAATACGGCTTTTGCGCCCAATGCTAAGGCTTTGAGGATATCTGTACCGCGACGGATGCCGCCATCTACTAAAATATCTGCTTTATCTTCGACGGCGGCGACGATTTCTGAGAGGGCGTCGATGGATGCGATCGCGCTATCCAATTGTCTCCCCCCATGATTAGATACAATTATCCCCTTAGCGCCAGATTCTACCGCGCGCACTGCATCATCTCCCCGCAATATCCCTTTAACGACTAACGGTAGCGGCGATAAAGATTGCAACCATTCCAAATCTTTCCAAGTTAATGCCGGATTTAACTGTTCTAAAAAATAAGCAAATAAACCTGATTCGCCAGGTTTGTAAGCTATTTCTAAATCGGATAGTGCGGCTAAATTCGCCAATTCCATCTCTGGAGGTAATACAAATTGATTGCGCGTATCCCGTTCTCGCTTACCTAAAACTGGGGCATCAACGGTGAGGCAAATTGCTTGATAACCTGCTTTATAGGCGCGTTCTACCAGTGCTTTTGTTAAACCGCGATCGCGATGCACGTACAATTGAAACCATAATCGGGAATTGGTAATTGGTAATTGGTAATTGGTAATTGGCGAAGCGTTAGCAACTGCTTCTATACTTTTTGTTGATAGGGTACTTAATATCATTGTGCTGCCTAATTTCGCGGCAGCTTTGGCGGTGGCTATTTCTCCTTCTGGATGCGCCAAACATTGAAACGCCATCGGTGCAATTAAAATTGGCAAAGGCAAAGTTTGACCGAATATTGTTGTGCTTAAGTCTCGCTGACTTACATCTACTAACATTCGGGGACGGAGTTTGTAGCGTTCAAAAGCGGCGCGGTTATCCCGCAGGGTAATTTCGTCCCAAGCACCGCTGGCATAATAATCTAACGCCATCTGGGATAGATGCTGTTTGGCGAGGGTTTCGTACTCGAATAGATTAATCGGTTGAATGGGAGTAGTCATTTGCTAATCGTACTCGATCGAGGGACAAATGCGATCGCATTTGCTAAGTTGTAGTTATTGTCACTTAAAGTTTCTGCAATGCTGAAGATTTCACTAACTACAATTGGCACGGTAACCCTATGCGGTTTGGGAATTGCTGCGGCGACAATTGCCACTGCAAGTCCCCATTTACCAGGCGTACAAGTTGCTCAACAACCGAATTGTAACAATCCTCAAACTCAATCAGAAATGAATGCCTGTGCGGGCATTGCCTATCGCAATGCAGATCGCAGGTTAAATCAAGTTTATCAACAATTGCTGCCTAAGTTATCTGCTGGGCGCAGACAGCAATTAGTGACTGCACAGCAAGCTTGGATCAGATATCGCGATGCTAGTTGTAATTTTGAACGCAGTGAAGTAGAAGGGGGATCGATGGCGCCAATGATTCAAGCGAGTTGTTTGGCAAGATTGACCGAACAACGAACTAAAGATTTACAGCAATATCTGCAAGCAACTAATAGATAAAATCCCTTGACTTTTCCGCCATCTTTCTGATATTGTTATTTTCATAATGGGAAAGGCGCGCGCTTATATATAACGGAAAAAAACTCCCAGATAATTGATCCAGCAATATCAGAAAAAACATCCCATTCTGTAGGGGCAAGGCATCAATCGGCTTTGATAATGGCAAGAAGATTTCCCCAAGCCGTGCCCCTACAACCAAATATCGCATCACCTTGTTGGCTGTGGGATGGGTGTGCGATCGCAAGCATTTCTACTATCGCAGAACAATATATTTAATCAACATACTCATCACCTCATTTCTGTTAGGCACTGGTTGAAGAGGACTCCAAGCACCAGCTTCAGCGTAACCCAAAACGTGCAACCTGCGAATTTCAGCCATCACCACTTGAGGAGAACCAATCAGCAAATTTTTCAGCGGTTCTCTGGCGGGACTGGTTTCGTCAGGAGTTGGAGAAGGGAGGAAAAGCTTGGAATTGGGATTGGGTAAAAAGCTTTGTTTCATTGGGATTGCTGCTTGAAAATGTGGATACCAAAAAAATAGAGCTTTCCCGCCGAGGAGAGCAATCATTTTTGCCCGAAATCGGGGTTAAATTTCTTCTGTAGACCGCCGCTCTAGAAATAAACTTAAAAGCCGATCCGGGGATGCCTGCAACTGAACCCGCAGCGCATCTGCATAAATCAGCGTCACTTGATAGTCTTCTGGCATTGCCTCAAACCGGGAACCCCAGTTGCTAATTGTTTTTTCAGGCTTTCTTAGCACGGCACTCAAAATCCTGACACACCTTGCTCTGTAACCCCTTTCCCGTTTGATCTGCTCTTTCTCTTCTGGTTCCAGCTTGTCAAGACCAAACCAGCGATCGCAGAATGTTTCTGCATCCATGATCGAAACCGCACTCAGTATCTTCAAAACCCCTATCTCCGTCATTTTCTTACGTCTGAGTGCGGCTTTGACAATCATGGCGATGCTTCCTTTGAACGATCTGTGTGATGATAGCAAAAACAACCCCGAAAACGGGATAATTTTTAGGATGCGTCAGCGCCCAGCAATGTGCTTAATCAGTGGAAATTTGAGATTAAAATTTACAGTTGCAATGCTAACAATATAGATAACTTTGCCAAGCTTTTCTATCATTGGTTAACTTGATTTTCAAGGTTTGGTGTAAATATTCAACCAATATTCAACGATTCTGCATTGGCAGCGTCGCTGCAATGGTGGAAAATTTACACCGATTGATTGTGAGAGAATATTGACATCTAAAATTTTGAGAATGCGATCGCATCTTTTTTAGTCAAAGCCGAATAAAAAATACACAAGCGCATAGCTTGACATTTTCCACCACTTGTGAATATAGAGAAACAGTGGTGCGCTCATCTATTGTTGGTAAAACCGGCCTCTACAATTGATATCATGTCGGCTTGGATCGGCATCGCGCGCTCTGCGGGTCGCTCGACATCATTCGTGTAAAGAAACCGGGTTTCTCGGAAAAATTCTTGAGCAAGCAAAGAGATCTAGAAAGAAACCCGGTTTCTGGTCTGGTAAATTGGCACTTGTTTTGAATTTTTGTAAACAGCACTACATAATCAAACAATGATCCTTTAGACTGATTTGGAATTGAAAAGTTTGGGATAAGCAAGCACATGCAGATAGCAAATTTGCACTGGCACGATTATATGGTGCTGATTTCTTTTGTTGGTTCTATTGCTGGCCTAATTTTACTTTACGATCCGAAGCGGACTCAAGCAGAAGAGTTTGAGGAAATCGAGCGAAGTCTGATGGAAATGTGCTTTACTTATTGGCTGGTGTACTGCGTCGCTAAAGGGATTTTAAAGTTAGACTTGCCAGACTGGGAAACTCTACTGATGAGTTTAAAGTTAACGGCGGTTATTTCTTACCTGCTGACGTTCTGCTGCATCCTGTCCCTGCCGCTGCACCGTATTTCTAAGCAGTATGCAAAGTAATTTTGGTAATGGGTAATTGGTAATTGGTAATGGAAAAGTCGATTGCGCTCAAAATGAGCAATTACCAATTAGCAATTACCAATTAGCAATTAGCAATTAGCAATTCTTTTTGTTTGTTTTGCCGAGGGCGGTGGCGATCGCATCCTCTAATTCTATCTGTGATAGGGTTGCAAGGATGAAGACTTCTTGAACGGTTTTTCCTGACCGGGCTAGCACTTTAAAACCTCCCCGAATCGGTACGGACACCCGCAACTGCAATTGGGGCGAATGACCTTTGACGCGGCTGAGAACGCCTGGGGTAATGGTTTGAATGCCAGGGTAACCAAGCAGGCGTTCTAAAACAGGGATTAAGCCGTGAATGTGGGTAGAATGGTTCCAAACTAGCCTGCCACGGTCGGAATTTTTCATGGATTTAAGCAGCTTCGATGGGTGCCATTGTTAGACCGGCACGAGAAAGCTGTTGATGGTAAAATTCAGCTTGCTCTTGGGGGCCAACCCAGACAATGGCTTGACCTTCATAGTGTATCTGTTCGGTGAGTTCCCACGCGCGATCGCTCGTCATGTTCGGAATATACTTCACCAAGCAGTCATGGACGTGCTGAAACGTATTGAAATCATCGTTCAGCACGATGACCTTGTAATTAGGATAAGGCTTGCGGGTAACCTGGGATGACTTCTCAGGCGTGACAGTCGGTGCTGTCGCCATTGCTTCGATGGCTGTTGAAAGTACTATCGACATAGGGTAAAGACTGAAATTACACAGGCAAAACGGCTCTAAGAGCTTTTTAACATAAATTGACAATTCTGCTGTTGGGGGATTTCCGAATACGTTTAACAGTGGACAGTGGACAGTGGACAGTTGACAGTGGACAGTTGACAGTTGACAGTGGACAGTTGACAGTTGACAGT
>CAYXCW010000096.1:0-28099 GCA_964463555.1 uncultured bacterium | reverse complement strand
TCAAGCTGAGTTATTTGCAAGAAACTAAGGTTTAGCCAAGGTGCAAGATGTGAGTTCACTAAAATGTTGCACCTGTCGTTTGAGCAACACCCGGAAATCAACAATCCTGTTGGCGAATCAAAAAACCTAACCCCCCAACCCCCTTCCCTTGCAGGGAAGGGGGAGCCAGAAAGCCCCTACTCGATAAACAGCCCTGAAATAAATTTCAGATCTGAAAGCTTAAGTTAGCTTTAGCTAACTTAAATCAAGGTTTTAACCCGTTTCAACGGGTTTTAGCTTTAAGCCAGAAATTTATTTCTCGGCTTGGTGCAAGATGTGAGTATAGCGATACGCTAAAGCGTATCAACGGTTTGACGCAGATATTGTTTCACCGAACGCGGTTTTTCTGCGTCAATCTATTATTGCGGTTGTGCAGGCACAATCTTGGCGTTGACAACGACACTCTTAACGCCTTTAATTTCCTTAGCCAAACGATCGATTTTGCCTAAATCTTGTTGATTAGGAACCGTACCGCCTACGGTTACGACGCCATCTTCAGCTTCAACGGTTAGCTGACCTTTTTGGATATTAGCTTCTAATTTGCTGCGAACTTCGCTTTCCAGGTCGTCATCAGCTCTGATAGCGTCGCCGCCGGTAATATTGTTGCGTTGCTCTCGCGCCCGAATATCAGCATTGAGCTGATCTCTACGAACTTGGCTAGCAGCATCTTGTTGAGTCTCTTGCACGCTTTCTACGGCTGGAGCTTGGGTGGGTTGGGCAGCATTGTTAGGAGCATCAGCGCTAGTTCTTTCACCTTGGCTGCAAGCAACCGCACCAACAAGCAGGACACTGCTGAGCATTAATGTAGCGATCTTTTTCATTTTTATCACCCGTTAATTTGATGTAGTTTTTGAATTGCTAATGGCTAATTGCTAATTGGTCATGGGAATATTTTCTGGCTTTACCATGAGCCATTAGCAATTAACAATTAACGATTAGCCATTAGCCATTAGCAGTCGTGGCATTAGTACTGACTAATTAGCGAACTTCTTCGCGACGGTCGATGATGATAACTTTGTCATCTACATCGGTAACATCACCTTGTTGGTAAGTTACGTCACTGGTGTAGCCGGTGCTAGTTGTATCAGCTGCGGCATAGTCAGCGCGCGAGCCGTAAGATTCGGGCATATCGTAGATGCCCCATTCTTGAATACCCCCGCGGCTCAAAATTGCTTGAGCGCGATGAATATCATCTTGGTCACCTTCTACCATCACCAAATATTGACCGCGGCTAACTCTTTCGTTGTAAATTCTGGCTCGTTCTTCGGGAATTCCCAAACCAATTAATGCACCAATTAAACCACCAGCCGCTGCGCCAATCGCAGTACCAGAAAGCGTCGTAGCAAGAGCTGTTGCCGTTGCGCCTGCTAACATTACAGGGCCAATTCCGGGAATTGCCAATGCACCCAGACCAACTAATAAACCTGTTAAACCACCAAGCGCACCACCTGCAAGCGCACCTGTAGCAGCACCTTCATCGGCTTTGTTACCAATGCGATCGCTAGTATCTACACCAGCAATATCATCTCTGCGATCGCCATCTTTAGCAACCACAGAAACTCTGTCCATTGGAAAGCCAGAATCTCTTAATTCTGTTAAGGCACGTTCTGCCTCTCTCCGCGTAGGAAATACACCAACTGCACGCTTGCGAGATCCTAAAGCCATGTTTCCTCCTTCGACAATCTTTTAAAAGTGGTAATGGGTAATTGGTAATTGGTAATTGGTAATTCGATTAAAAGGTAGATGCAATTATCGATTACTCATTACTTATTACCAGTACAAGCAATTGAAGTATTTTTTAATTTGCTCTATATCTATAGTTCTTCTTTAAACAAAATCAAACATCAGCCGTAGGTGTAAAGCTCATCTCTATCCAAGGAAAGGCTTTTGATAGGGGAAAGGGGGAAGGGGAAAAGGGGGAAAAGAGGCGAAAGGGAAAAAGGGGGAAAAGAGGGGAAAGGGGGGAAAGAGGAAAGGGGAAGAAAGGGGGAAAGGGGGAAAAGAGGGAAAGGGAAAAAGGGGGAAAAGAGGGGAAAGGGAAAAGGGGGGAAAGAGGAAAGGGGAAGAAAGGGGGAAAGTGAATAGCTAAAGTAGTAGATCTGTTTTCTTAGTCGAGTCCCATCCCACATATCTATTCCTCCCCAAGAGTGTTTCCCTTTTCCCTCTTTTCTCTTTTCCCTTTCCCCCCTTTCCCCCTTTTTCCCTTTCCCCCTTTACCCTTTCCACCTTGTGCGAACGGAAATTACCAGCACTTGGTTCGGTTCTACTACCACTACCAGAGGGCAGATATTGATAATCTCATAGTGAAGTCGTAGGGAGGCATCAAAGATGTTGGCGATCGCTCAAACTATTTGTCTCCCGCGTCGCTAGTTTCAGTTACATTTTCCCGGGCGAGGTTAGAGAGGTGATGTCGGTGCAAAAGTGGTTGCTGCCAACTGTAAGTGAAATCATAGCCCAAAGCGAAAGCCAGGGGGCAGATGATGCCGCCTTGTGTGCCAAATCGACGGATGGTTCTATAACTTTTGAGCGCGTCAAAGCCGAACAACAATGGCAAAGCGCGATCGCATCGCTGGAACATCTGCTTCACGATGCTGTCACGGTCAACGATTCAGCCCTTGATGGATTGGTTTTAACCTGTCCCTCACCGATTATCGGCGATCCGGCGCTCAATTCTCGCTTCCAATCGTGGATTTTTACGCCTCAAATGCTGGAAGTCGTTTTAGCTGGGATGCTGTTTCAGTTACCACCCGCGCAAGACGAGCATATCCTCATCCCGCCCAATTCTTCTCATTCCCTGCCTTTACTCCCCATCGATCCGATCGCCGCCGAGCAATTTTGCTTGGTTTTAACCAAAAAATTCAGTTTTGTGATGGTTTTGGGAGAGAACCTGGCTAATCAACCGGCTTTTCTGTTTTCCTTTAACCCAGAAGTCGTGCAGCAAGCTTGGGATTGTCTCAAGTTGCGGATGTTGTTGATGCACCAGCCACAATTTGGCGCACTCGATAGTTTGGTTGAGCAATTTGGCTTCGCCGCACCCGACTATCGCACAGTGATGAAATTTAGCCGCTTGATGCTGAAATACTTGCCAATGCAAGAAGAAACTAAATCGGCAAAAGAAAGACTTCGCATCACTAAAGCTACTGACTCAATATCGGATGCGCCCAGCACTATTTCTAAATCTGATGATGTCGAGTTATTGCAAGCATTCGCCCACGAAGTTCGCACGCCTTTGACCACAATTCGCATGTTGACGCGACTGTTGCTCAAGCGCAAAGAGTTAGCCCCAGATGTCATCAAGCGTTTGGAATATATTGACCACGAATGCACCGAACAAATCGAGCGCATGGAGTTGCTTTTCCAAGCAGCAGAAATAGAAACAACTGATGCCAAATCTTCCAATCTTCACTTAACCACAACCAATCTCACCCAGCTATTGCAAGATAGCTTACCTCGCTGGCAAAAACAGGCAAGTCGGCGCAATTTAACTTTAGATGTGCGGATGCCGCAGCAGATGCCATCTGTAGAAAGCGATCCGACCATGTTGGATCGAATACTCACCGGCTTGATCGAAAATTTTACCCGTAACTTGCCTGCGGGAAGTCATATCGAATTACAAGCCATTCCGGCGGGGAATCAAATTAAAGTGCAATTAAAGCACTTTATCGAGCCAGAATCTGGACAAGATGGAATGCTTGCATCTTCTCCCAACTCCAACAAGCGCAAGCAAATCGGTCAATTATTAATGTTCCAACCAGAAACAGGCAGCATCTGTCTCAACCACAGCGTTACTAAAAATATCTTCCAAGCTTTGGGCGGCAAATTAATTGTCAAACAACGTCCGCAACAAGGCGAAGTGATGACTATCTTTCTGCCCATCGTCAAAGGGAAAAAATAAACATGCGAGCGATCGCTACGAGAGCAGAAACCGGGTTTCTCTGACGATTTTTCCGAGAAACCTGGTTGCTTTGGGCGACAATCTATCCCTGATACGGCTTACCTATTTTATCGACAAACACATTGTAAGATAATGGCAGACGTCCGGGATTTTTCCTTGGTTCTGCGGCATATCCGATGGGTAATAACAGTGCGATCGCTAAATCTTCATCTGCCTCCGCACCGATAACTTTTTTCACTTCTGACTCTATCCAGCCATTCATAAAACAGCTAGATAAACCAAAACTTTCCGCCGCTAGTGCTAAATGAGTCGCGGCGATCATCGCATCTTTAATCGCATACTCCCGCGTCTTTTCCCCGATGCTGATTGAGAACTGAGGAATGGCATTTTGAAAATAATTTACCGTTCCTTCTGTCCACGCACCCGTTTGCAATCCTTGGTCAAAAATGGGAGATAAATCTTTTTTCCAAGCTGCCGCATCTGCTGCAAATACAAACGTAACGGGTGCTTGAACGATTTGTTGTTGATTGTATGCAGCTTGACAAAGTGCTGCCTTTTGTGCTTCGTCTTGCACTATGACAATGCGCCAATCTTGGAGATTATAACTGCTAGGTGCGGCTACGGTTAATTCAACTAACTTGCTGAGCAATTCTGGGGATATTTGATCGGGTTTGAAGCTTTTAATCGCTCTGCGGCGCGCGATCGCTTCTGGCACGTCTAGCGGCTCTAAAACCAAATTGCGCTCTTGATGGACTTGAGTCATTGGTTGAAATTACCTTAGCTCGTGATAATTTACGGGAAAATTATCGCCGCCCTCTACATTTGAGCGATGAAAATTCCAGATTTTTTAATATCTACCTAAATAAATTAATAGCTAACTTCCAGAAAGTTGGTTTCTTTGGGTAATTACTGAAAAACATCGATTATAGAACTTACGCAACTGGCATATTTTTTCTGTAGGGTGCGTGACGCTGCGAGAATATTTGAACGCAGCTATGAGACTTGTAGCGTCACGCACCAACCACCGATTGTGACAGGCAATTTTGATTGCGTAGGGGCACGGCATCGAGAGGCTTTTCTAATTACGAAAAGATGCTGATACGCCGTGCCCCGACAACCAAGTCTGAATT
This sequence comes from uncultured bacterium, assembly GCA_964463555.1. Lineage (GTDB taxonomy): Bacteria > Cyanobacteriota > Cyanobacteriia > Cyanobacteriales > Aerosakkonemataceae > Microseira. Next base: position 23,035 of record CAYXCW010000096.1, on the reverse strand, counting down.
TACTAAGCTACAACCAAAATATCGTTATTAGTCAACCCAAGATCGGGTGATAGGGAGGCTAATTGCATTTGCGCCATTCCGCCAGTACCATCAACATCAAAGAACAGCGCACCAGTTTTGCTGTTATAAATAAACCGATCCGCTGCATCGATTGCTGATGTACCGATGACAAATTGGTCAGGTGTAATGACAGCACCTACTATCAATCCCCCACCAAAACCTTTAGCAGAAACGACAATCGTATCATCGACAACTGAGAAATCTGTAATCGTATCAATCCCTTCAGTTGGCATGACAAAGTTAAAGCTATCCATACCCGCATTGCCAGTCAAGGTATCGTTATTAACTCCGCCGGTGAGGGTATCGTTACCATTACCGCCAACGAGTATGTCTTTTCCCATACCAGCAGGTTCTGGTACGCCAACCGCAGCCAAACCGATGAAGTCGAAATTGCCATTTCCCACCATTCCCAGAGATGTGGCAGCCCCGGTAGCTAAATTAATGCTGTATAAAGTCGAACCAGAAACCGCATAGGCAATATTGATCCCGTTACCAGGGGAAACGATATCAAATCCTACCCTGGAACCAAAGTCAACACCCAAAGATCCTACAGTCAGGAGTTGCCCTTTATTGGGAGATATCGGAGTGTTGGGATCTCCCGGTTGGAAATTGGCGCTACCTTGGGTGACGAGCAGATCCAAGTCAGAGTCAATATTGTACAGGGTGGTGCGTCCACCGCGAGGAGAGGGAAAGAAGGAATTGGTATAAGCTGCGGCAGTAATGTTGGGGTCTTTTCCTTCGTTCGGGTCGCCCTTGCCGTAGAATAAATTGCCGTCGGGTTGAATGCCTGCTTGGATGGTATCGCCATCTGCTACTTGACCGTTATCGACGTTGGCGCGCAGGTTTTGGTCGTTGCTGCCAACTAGGCGCAAGAGATTGGGAATCGGGTTAAAGTCCACACCAGAAAATTGTCCGGCGTTAAAGGGAATGGGTGAAATCGTACTCTTTAACGTTGCCGCGCCGGTGTTGGTATCGATGGTGTAGATTTTGTTGGTATCGGTGACACCGTACAGCATCCCATCCGCCGGACGAGTATCGATGCCAATCAAGTTGCCGTCAACACCAGTTACCCTGATAGTTGTAGCTTGGTCGGGACTGGCGGCATCGAAAGCAACCAGAACATTGCCGTTGGTTAAACCAAATAAAGTCGAACCACCTCCGCCAACGAGGATATCGTTACCATCGCCGCCGTTGACGGTGTCGTTACCAGCGCCTCCAATCAAGGCATCATCGTTATTGCCGCCGTCTAGGAAATCGCTGGCATTGCCGCCATCTAGAATGTCGCTGCCTTCTCCACCGCTGAGGATATCGTTGCCCCGTCCGCCCAACGCTAAGTCATTGCCATTGCCAGCGTTGAGGAAATCGTTGCCCCGTCCGCCTTGGAGGATATCGTTACCTTCTTCGCCCAGGAGAAAGTCATCATCATTGCCGCCTTGGAGAACATCATTGTTGCGTCCACCGATGAGAATATCCTCGTCGCCTCCGCCGCTGAGGAAGTCATTGCCATTGCTGCCTAAAAGAATATCGCTGTCATTTCCACCCAAAAGTACATCGTTGCCGTCTCCGCCGTCGAGGAGGTCATTGTCACCTCGACCGTTGAGGGTGTCATTGCCGCCAAAACCTGTGATAATGTCTTCTTCTTGAGTTCCCACTAGGTTATCGTTGTTGGGTGTACCGTTAATAATTGCCATTTCAGTTACTCCTTTGATTTGTGCGTTGGTTTTTCAGGCATAGTAGGGTCGCCAACTTCTGCACAGAAGTTAGCTAGCGGTTATTTTTGGTTTGTGCATAGCAAGGCTAGACTTACGCCGGTGTGGATAAAAACTTGTTTGGGTAAGTCTGACAATAATTACGCCGGATAGTTGTATTTGGATTTAAAAGTTTTGCTGATTCTTTCAGGCGTCAGTAGTATTTGCAGATGGGATTGATAAAAATAATACTAAGTCTTTTATCGATGATTTCAGGCGATCGCGGGCAATTGGGCGCCTAACGACTGAAGTCGCGGCTATACAAACTAAGCCTGCCTACGCAGGCTGATATGAACCAGAAGAAACCCGGTTTTTTGGAAAAACCGGGTTTGTGAGGGGATTATTAGCCGATTCTGGCTTGTAAGGCTTCTCTGGCTTGTTCTCGGTCGTCGAAATGTATTTTTTCAGTGCCGAGAATTTGGTAATCTTCGTGGCCTTTTCCGGCTAGTAAGACGCCGTCGCCTGGTTGGGCTTCTAGGATGGCTGTGCGAATGGCTTGGGCGCGATCGCACACTACTAACGTCTTCTCCTCCGCTCCTGCCATTCCTGCGAGGATATCTTCTAAAATCCGCTCTGGGTTTTCGGTGCGGGGATTATCGGAGGTGACAATCGCAATATCTGCAAGTTTGGCGGCGATCGCTCCCATTTTGGGACGTTTGGTGCGATCGCGATCGCCTCCACATCCGAAGACGCAAATCATTTTACCCGGTATAAAAGGACGCGCGGCTTTGAGTAAGTTTTCTAAACTATCCGGCGTGTGGGCGTAATCGACAATTACGCTAATGTCTTGATTGGTACTAATTTGCACTCGTTCCATCCGTCCGGGTACGCCGGTAAATTCTGGCAGCACGGAAACCAAGAATGACAAGTCTAATTCCAGGTGTAAAGCGGCTCCTATTGCTGCTAGCATGTTGGCTAAATTGTACTGACCCACTAATGGCAATTGAAAAGGAATTTCTCCTTTGGGGGTGTGTAGAATGCCGCTGACACCTGTGGGTTCGTATTTTAAGTCGGAAGTGTACAAATCTGCGGTGGTATTTTGCGTGCTGTAACTCCAAACTTGTTCGGGTTTGAGGGTTTTAATTAATGCTTGTCCGTAGGGATCGTCGGCATTAATAATTGCCCGTCCTTGGAGATAGTCTGGGTTAAATAAAAGCGCTTTGGCGGCAAAGTAATCTTCCATATCTTTATGGAAGTCTAAATGATCTTGCGTCAGGTTGGTGAATACTGCCACATCAAATTGACAACCTAATACTCGCCCTTGTGCTAAAGCGTGAGAACTCACTTCCATGACGCCGAATTTGCATCCGGCGGCGACGGCTTCTGCTAATTGTTTTTGTAAGTCTACCGCGAAGGGTGTGGTGTAGTTTGCGGTTTGATTAAAACCTTGCCAGCGGGCGTAAAGCGTTCCCATCAACATCGTCATTTGTTCGGCTTTGTTGAGGAAATATTCGATTAAATGGGTGGTTGTAGTTTTACCATTGGTGCCGGTAACGCCAACCATTTTCATTTTTTTGGCGGGATAGTCGTAAAAAGCTGCCGCGACGGAGGCACAAGCTTTGGTCATATCCGTTACCTGGATCACGCATTCGGTGCTTTCTCCCGCTTTCATTGCCGCTGAGGGGGTAACCAGCGCAGCAACCGCACCCGATGCGATCGCGCTAGGCCAAAATTCTCCCCCATCTACCCTAGTCCCCGGCATCCCGATAAACAAATCTCCCGGTTCGCAGGCATGAGAATTAGTCTTTAATCCCTTAATTTCCGCATCTAATGCCGGATGTTGGGGTAAAATTGCCAAATCCGCCACTTTGGTTAAAATCTCGCGCAGTTTCATTAATCTCCTCACCTTGGGAATACAGTGATTGTCTATTGCCGTTAGCTTAAGTATTTTTTTAGCATTTCTTCTAGATGTTGCACAGTAGCGCGAGGAGACGGACGGGGAATCGGTTGTTCTATCCCGTCATCTGGGGATGAAACTTTGAATAAGACGGGAATTTCATATTGAAATGCCTCGAACCAGTCTTCGCGGGTGGTAATATCTCGCACTTCTAGCTCAAAATCCAAATTGGCGATCTGTTGTAGTTTCTCTTGTAAACCTTCGCACAAATGACACCCTGGTTTACTGTAAAGTATTAAACGCATTGCTACTCTTGTTTCGACAATTTCTAGACTAAACTATGTTGACTCACATCTTGCACTGAGCCAACAGAAATAAATTTCACATCACAAAGCAGGCAACCCGTTTCAACGGGTTAAAACCCGATTTTAGTTAGCTAAAGCTAACTTAAGCTTTCAGCCCCAAATTTATTTGGAGGCTGTTGATCGGGTAGGTGCAAGATGTGAGTTGACAAAAATTTTTTAGCATTGACTGGAAAATAAAAATAGATTACAACTAAAAAAATATACTGATTAGTAGAGTAAAAATTTAGACATTGCAGCTCCAGAACCCAGACGCCAGAAAAAAACATATATAATAAATCGCCGAAAGCAGTAAGGGTGAGAGTACGCAAGAAGCCAAACAAAATTTACCAAGGATCGCCCAGATGACACAAGATAGTTTAAAAAAAGCGATCGCAGCAGCCCAGCAACGGCTAGAAAGCTTGTTGCATCGGGTACAGGCTGAATCTACCGAACTCCTGCAAGAGGCGATCGCAGAAGTTTCTCAGCATCTAGAAGAACTACAAGTACTAGCAGAGGAACTAGAAGCACAAAATAACGAATTAACTGCTACCCGCGAGGCTATAGAAGCAGACCGCCAGCGTTACCAAACTTTATTCAATTCTGCCTCAGATGCTTACCTGATTACCAATGCGGCTGGAATTATCCAAGAAGCCAACCCAGCCGCAGCTTTTTTGCTCAAAACTGAACTATCTTTCTTAGTCGGTAAACCCCTCGTTGTTTTCGTGCATCCCCAACAGCGGCGGAAATTTCGTCAAATTTTAACTCAGTTGGGGCAACAAGAGCAGATCCGGGACGAAGAGTTGCAGATATTTTTACGCAGAAAGAAAGTAAACTTTCCGGCTGAACTGACAGGCGTGGTGATGCGGGATACGCAGGGAAATTTGCAAAGCTTGTGCTTTTTGCTACGGGATATCAGCGATCGCAAACAAGCACAAGAGAGTGCAAATCTGGTTCGCACGATTGTTGAATCAGAACCAGAATGTGTCAAATTAGTAGCGCGCGACGGCACTTTATTGGATATGAACCCCGCCGGATTAGCCATGATTGAGGCAGAATCCCTAGCGCAGGTGCAAGGTAAGTCAATTTATCCGTTTGTGGTATCGGATTATCGAAAAGCTTTCCAGGCGCTGACAGAACGAGTTTTTCAAGGAGAATCGGGGATACTGGAATTTGAAATCCTGGGTTTGAAAGGGACTCGTCGTTGGTTGGAAACTCACGCCACTCCCTTTCGCAATAATAAAGGCGAGATCGGTGCTGTTTTGTCAGTGACTCGGGATATCAGCGATCGCAAACGTATCGAAACCGCTTTAGCTGCTTCCGAACAGCAACTGCGGGGGATAATTAACAGCGCTGGCGCAGCGATCGCCCATCTTCGCATTTATGCTAACCACACTTGGCAGCAAGAATTCTATTCTGCTGGAACTTTACAATTGTTCGGTTATACCCCCGAAGAAATGGCAGCAAACAACAGACTTTGGTTTGATAGCATTCATCCAGAAGATCTAAATAATGTCATCCTGCCAAAGTTCGAGCAAATTTTTTCTGAAACAGCAATAAGTTACGAATATCGCTTTCGCCATCGCAATGGTGAGTGGATCTGGGTTTCAGAAACGCTCACCTCTAATCGCGATGAATCCCTTGACTGTTGGCTGGTAACCTGCATTGCCTTCGATATCAGCGCAAAAAAACAGGCAGAAAATAAACTAGCAAAAATGACAACTGCCATGAGTCATGCTCTAGAAGGAATTTCGCTTTTAGATACTCAAGGACGTTACGTCACAGTTAACCAAGCTTATGCCAATTGTCTTGGTTATACTCCCGAAGAAATGATCGGCATGTTATGGATGCCAACGGTTCATCCCGACGATTTAGATACGGTAATTGCTGCCTATGAAAAAATGCTTAAAACTGGCAAAGGGGAAGCTGAAGCTAGGGGAATTCGCCAAGATGGCTCGATGTTTTACAAGCAAGTAGTGATGGTTTCTGCTTATGACGAACAAAAGCAATTAATCGGTCATTATTGCTTCATGAAAGATATCAGCGATCGCAAGCAAGCCGCATTCGCACTCGAAAGGCAATTTCAACAACAGCAGCTACTCAATCGAGTCATGCAAGCGATTCGCAACTCGTTAGACTTGAAGGCAATTTTTAACACCGCCGCTACGGGATTTACTCAACTTTTTTCAGCCGACGGAGCATACATCGTACAGTATTTATCAGAACGCAAAATTTGGCAAATTGTTGCCGAATATCATCAAGATTCCCAAGCACAAAATAGAATCGGGTTGGAAATTCCAGATGAAGCCAATCCGATTGCCGAGCAACTCAAACAACTAGAAACAGTTGTAGTAAGCGATACGAATACGATTGCAGATGAAGTCAACCAGGAAATTGCCAAAATATTCCCAGGAAGTTGGTTAATGATACCATTGACCGTTGGTGGGGTGATTTGGGGTTGTCTCAATTTATACAGATGTCAAACTAATTCTGCCAACCAGGATGGGGAAATAGAATTAGCGCGTGCCGTGGCGGATCAGCTAGCGATCGCTATCCAACAAGCCAACCTCTACCAAAAATTAGAACAAGAACTAAGCGATCGCAAGCAAGTCGAACTCGCACTGCAAAGACAAGCAGAACAAAAAGAAGTACTTAATCGAGTCATACAAACGATTCGCAACTCCCTGGATTTGAACGCAATTTTTCAAACCGCTACGGCTGAGATTGCTCAACTTTTTTCAGCCGAAGAATCCTATATCACCCAATATTTTCCAGAACGGCAAATTTGGCGAGTTCTTGCGGGACATCAGGAAAACCCAGAAATCGCAAACAAGACAGGTTTAGAAATACCAGATATAGAAAACCCCGTTAATGTTAAACTTAAAAAACTGGAAATATTCCAAATTTCCGATGCCAACAACCTCGAAGATGAACTAAATAAACAACTTGCTCAAATCTGTCCGGGTTCGTGGTTAGTCGTACCCTTGAAATCTGGCGAGTCACTTTGGGGATCTCTGAACTTACTGCACTCTCAAACCAATATAATCTGGGATGACGAGCAGGTAGAATTAGCGCGTGCAGTTGCGGAGCAACTAGCGATCGCTATCCAACAAGCCAACCTCTACCAACAATTACAGCAAGAACTGAGCGATCGCAAGCAAACCGAAATCCAACTCCAAAAAGCCAAAGAAGCCGCCGAAACCGCCAATGTAGCAAAAAGCACATTCTTGGCAAATATGAGCCACGAACTGAGGACGCCACTCAACGCCATATTAGGATTTACGCAGATGATGGGACGCGATCGCACGCTTTCCCCCCAACAACAAGAACAAATCAAAATTATCAACAATGCAGGCGATCACCTACTAGCCTTAATCAACGACATACTAGAAATGTCCAAAATCGAAGCCGGACGCACCAGCTTTAATCCCACCAGCTTCGACTTAATTAACTTCCTCACCAGCTTAGAAGAACTGTTTAAATTAAAAGCCGAATCCAAAGGTTTGCAGCTACATTTTCACCTCGCCCCCGACCTACCTCAATACGTCCAAACTGACGAAGGAAAATTGCGCCAAGTTTTAATTAATATCCTGGGAAACGCCATCAAATTCACTGAAAAAGGTCAAGTAATCCTCAGAGCAAAACAGATTGCTCAACCACCCCTCGATGACCAATTACCAATTACCAATTACCAATTAAGCTTTGAAATAGAAGACACCGGCTTAGGTATAGAGCAAGAAGAAATAGGGCGCATCTTTGACCCTTTTATCCAAAGCGAAACCGGCAAAAAAGCAATGCAAGGCACTGGATTGGGTTTAGCCATCAGCCGTAAATTTGTGAAAATGATGGGAGGCAATATTAGAGTTGACAGCCAACCCAAAAAGGGAAGCGTATTTACTTTTGAAATCCAAGTAACCCCAACCGAAACAATTGCTCAAAACACAACCCACATCCCAGGTCAGATCGTTGGCTTAGCACCTAACCAACCAGAATATCGCATCTTAGTAGTAGAAGATCATCCAGAAAGCAGTTTATTATTAATCACCTTATTTAGTTCAATTGGTTTTCAAATCCGCCAAGCCGCTAACGGTAAAGAAGCAGTATCGATTTGGTCAACCTGGAAACCCCATCTAATTTGCATGGATATTAGAATGCCAGTAATCGATGGAATACAAGCAACCCAACAAATTAGAGCCAGAGAAAACGAACTACTGGAAAGCAAAGCGGAACCCTATGACCGCACGATAATTATTGCCCTCACCGCCAACGCTTTTGATGCCGATAAAAATCTGGCTTTATCGGCAGGGTGCGATGACTTCATCAGCAAACCATTACAACAAGATATTGTTTTGCAAAAAATTGGGCAATATTTAGAAATTAATTATATCTATGAAACCGAAAACCACCCTAGCGCCAACCCCAACCCAAGTAACGTTGCAATAAAAACAACAATTGATGAACTCAAAAAATACTTAGCTCAAATGCCAGAGGATTGGTTATTAACGCTCCATGACAGCGCTTACATAGGAGACGACACAATAATTATTGAATTACTAAAACAGATACCTAAAGAATTTGCTACTTTAGCAAAAACCCTAGCGGATTTAAATCATAACTTTGAGTTCGATAAAATCATCGAATTAACTCAGAAATAACTGGCTAATGGGAAAGGGGAAAAGAGGGAAAAGAGGGGAAAGGGGGAAAGGGGGGAAAGGGGAAAAGAGGAATTTGGGAAAAACTGGTGGCTAGGAATAGATATGTGCTTAAAGCGCCTATGTGGGAATCGACTCTGAAAACAGATCTATTGCTAGAGCTTTCCCATTTTTCCTCCTTTCCCCCTTTTTCCTCCTTTCCCCTTTTTCCCCTTTTTCCCCTTTCCCCCTTTTCCCCTTTGTCAATCTCCAACAAGATTGCTATATCATAGAAAACTGGCGTTGTCTGGCATTAGCCGCACGGGAATCACTTTATGCAACTAACGGCTGGCAAAGTTCTTCAAAACGGCAAGTATGTCCTAGATACAGTAATCGGACAAGGAGGTTTTGGCATCACCTACAAAGCCACCCACAGCCTTCTGGGTCAAACCGTCGTCATCAAAACCCTACAACAAAATCTACGCCAGCAAGAAAATTACGGCTATTTTGAACAGCAATTTATCGGCGAAGCGCAGCGACTAGCCAAATGCCAGCATCCTCATATTGTCCGAGTTCTAGACTTTTTCCAAGAAGACGGACAGCCGTTTATTGTGATGGATTATATTCCCGGCCCGACTCTGGCAGAATTAGTGCAACCAAGTCAACCATTACCGGAAGCGCAAGCAATTCACTACATGCATCAAATTGGCGCAGCGCTGAGTACGGTTCACCAAAATGGGTTGCTGCACCGGGATGTTAAACCCCAAAATATTATCCGGCGAGAAGGAACGGACTCGGTGATTTTAATCGACTTTGGCATCGCCCGCGAGTTTACCCTTGGAGTAACCCAAACTCAAACGGGAATGCTTTCTGCTGGATATGCACCGCCGGAACAATACGTACTGCGCCAAAAACGCAGCCCCGCTACCGATATCTATGCCTTAGCTGCGACTTTATATTGCTTGGTTACCGGACAACCTCCCGTACCAGCAGTATTGCGCGATCGCTACCCGTTATCAACCCCCCGCCAGTTAGTCCCCCACCTCAGCGCCGCCATCGAACAAGCGATTCTGCGCGGCCTAGAAATGGACGCCCAAAAGCGCCCCCAAACCGTGGAAAGCTGGCTAAACCTTTTACCAGACCAAAACTACACTCCCGAACCCACACAGCGTCCTGAAACTGTCACCAGACATCCATTTAACCTGGGATACCTATCTCCCAAAAACGCCCTGCAAGTAGTGGGAATCGCTGCCCTTTTTGCTGCCATAGTCGGGTTAGCATTTGGTTTATCCGTGCGTATAAATGGCAACGGATTGCCCTTTTTACAACGAGAGCAATCTTTCCCGCCAACAGAAAACTGGCCTACCGCCGCCCCCACCATCGAATCCGAATCTAGTCCCGAACCCGAATCTACTCCCGAAACCAACTCCAACACCGAACCACCAGCCCCCGAACCAACCCCTTCGCCTCGCCGCCGTTCCAGAACATTCCGCTCCTACCAAATTCAACCCACCCCATCCCCCGAACCAGAAACACCGCGTTATTCCAGACCCTTACCAAGTAGAATCATTACCACCCCGTCCCCCACACCAGAAGCCGCCCCAACCCCATCCGAACCAACTCCAACGGAAACCAACTCCACATCCGCACCAACCCCAGAAGCGGCACTAACCCCAACAGCAGAACCATCTCCAATACCCAGTCCAGTGACTGCCGAACCCGCACCCACAACCGAATCACCTGCCAACCCACCCAGCGAAATCGAACCACTACCAAAAGCACCCGCATCAGAAGCGCCTGTTGCACCGAATGAATCACCTTTAAATCCTTAGAGGCAATGGGGAGCTGAGGGAGCTGAGGGAGCTGAGGGAACGTAGATTCAAATTCTCCCCTGCCCCTAATACCAAATCCGGGTTTAATACCCCCTTTATAACTTAGACCGCGTAGGCGGTCTTTGGTTGTGTAGGCGCGACTTCAGTCGTTAGCCATAAAAGGGGTAATCGAAGCGGATTTGGTATAACCCCTAATATCATGTCCGGTGGCATCGGTTGCGTAAAGTCAGGGCGAAGCATTCGGATATAAAACCTTGAGTTAATTGCAGAAGTTATCGCCCGAATGCTAATGCCTCCGGCACGCTGCGCGAACGCCCCTACAAAATCTAAAAAGATACACTACCGATGCTAACGGACACGATATGATGCCGTGTCCCTACGCAAGGGCGGGGTGAGGTTTTTTTATGATGGGCAATTCAACGGACATCATATAACCCCTAACCCCTAACCCCTAGCTAGCAAAAAAGATGTTGAGCAGATATGGAAAATTTTCAATCCTGCTCAACAATTAAGAGGGAATAAATATTGATGAGAACGGTTGCGACCGTTCCATTGGGCGATCGCTTTATTTAAGTAATCTGGTTACGCGAACATCGTATTCAATACCTAATGGATGTTCGTTTCTGGCTTGGATTCGCGCCATGCCGTCGGCTTTAGCTTTGGATTCTGCATCGATTTCATACCTTGTCGTCCCGCAGCGAAAAGCATTGGTATTCTGTTCGGTGCATTCTTTAATATCGACTAATACTTCATATGTGTGAACCATTTGGGGCCTCCTCGTTTAATGTGCAAACGAATAGGATACACGGATCAGTATATGAACCCGCCGAGTTGTCAATTCTTAAACAATACAATTCTTATCAAGTCTTTATCTAGATTTAATATTGTGTATATCACTTGATATATCCCAGCTGCCGCAACAGTGGACAGTGGACAGTTGACAGTTGACAGTGGACAGTTACCGTGGCCTCAAGCTGATAAAATTGCACTGGTAATTAACGCTTTTTTTGCCCTAGCCCCTAGCTATCATAGGCTCAAAATGTTGCGATCGCCTCCAGCTGAACCATCTTTCCCGATTGCGGATGCTGAAAGCAAAGTTCCCTGGCGTGTAGGTGTAACCGACTAGCGACGGCACGACAACCATAAAGTCTATCTCCCAAAATCGGTATCCCAAGTCCTCTGGTATCCGCCGCATGAACTCTCAACTGATGAGTTCGTCCTGTGAGCGGCATAAACTCAACGCGAGTGCAATCTTTTTTCCTTTCCATTACCTGAAACTCAGTCAGACTGGGTTTGCCATATTGCCAATCAACCTGCTGATAGGGGCGGTTTTCGGGATTGCCCCAGAGTGGGAGAGCGATCGCACCTCGCTCAGCGGTTACAATACCTGCAAGCACCGCTTCATAAACTTTGTTCACCTGTCGTTGTTGAAATTGCTGGCTCAGTTGGCGATAAGTTGGTAAATCGCGAGCTAGTAGAAGAATACCAGAAGTTTCTAGATCCAACCGATGCACCGCAGTCAGCGAATTGCCATCGGGTAACAAATTACGCAAGCGACTGAGAACGCTGTCTTGATTTGCCAAATAACGCCCCGGAACTGATAGTAACCCCGCGGGTTTATTGATAGCAATTAACCATTCATCTTTATAAAGAATCGATAGCATTTGCTCAGTTCCGCCAGGGAATAAATTCCCTGGCTCATAGCTGAAGTCGGTTTTAACCGACTGAAATGAAGCTTCAGCAGTCAGTTTTAAGGAACTTTCAGTATAAGTGAGAAACTTTATTTCTTGGCGAGTTAGTGATGGCGAAACTGACTCATAGCAGAATTCGGTTAAACCCGACTGGGATTTATTCTCAGCAGTCGGTTTTAACCGACTTTCGCTATGAGCCAGGGAATAAATTCCCTGGCGGGCTGTTGATGGTGACACAAGATAATTTTCAGACAATCCTGATAGCAAAAACCCCATTAATGGCTGACAGCGTTCTACACAAGCCCCGTAGAATTTCCCCTGAATTTTGTCACCATTAGTACAAGAAGAACCCCACCAAAACTCCGCCATCGCCAAAGGTTTTAGATTGTGCGTTGCGGCATAGTGTAACAATTTTGGCGCGCAACAGTCACCCGTTCCAGTAGGTAAACCTTGGGGCATTAATTCTTGAAGCGATCGCGAGTTACCCAAAAAATTCATTACACTGTAAGCTGCGTGCATCTGCGCCTGAAGTTGGCGGGAAAGTTCTTTCCGTTTTTGTTTCAGTTCCCTCATCCGCCCATCTGCTGTTGCAATTAACTGCTGAAGCGGTTGCAATGCTTCATCCCGTTGGCGTTTGAGCCTTCGTCGCTCAATTCCATCTCGGCGACTTTCCTCATCGAGTTGTTCGAGGGCAATTTTAAGCGCTTCTCCAGTTAGCATCTCGCAGCAGATATGACGTTTTTCTTGACGTTGTTGCTGGCAATTTTTATGATGCAAGCTAAGTGATTGCAAGCGCAATTCAAACTCGCGAGATAGAGTTTCATATTGCTGTCGTTCTGGAAGTTGTTTGAGGGTAATCAGTTCCTGTTTAATAGTTTCTAATTCGGTTAAAGTGCGGGCTTCATCTAAGGCAACTTGTTCGCGTCCAGGAATCGGCGGCACCCACCCTGCAACGACGCTGCAACCATTTAACAGCCCAGAGAAGGCTTTGAGTATTCCTTGCGCGCCAGAAGGTTGTTCTACAAGTAATACGCCATACATCTTGCCCTCGCGGGAAAAGCGGTCATCGGTGGCGAGGTGTTGCATTAGAGTGTGTGCGATCGCTTCTACTAAACCATTACGCGGCAATCTCAGCAACTCCCCAGTTTGAGAACACCGCCCTTCATACCAGTAGGTGGGAGAATTGTCGTTGACTGAGCGATCGCCGTCAATAAAATCTGCAAGTGGATGCAAAATTACCATAAACAGTATACGATATCAATTCTGTATAAAAATAGATTAAGCAAAAATTAGATTCTTGTCATGATGCAAACTAACCAAAAACTCACTTTTCCCACAATGGGATGCGGCACTTGGGCATGGGGAAACCGACTGCTCTGGGGATACGATGAAAGCATGGATAACCAATTGCAAGAGGTTTTTAACCTTTGCGTCAGCAACGGCGTCACTTTATTTGATACAGGTGATTCTTACGGAACTGGGCGATTAAATGGACGCAGCGAGCAACTATTAGGACAATTTTCGCGCGAATATCAAGGTGCAAACAAAGAAAATATTTGCATCGCCACCAAGCTAGCCGCTTATCCCTGGAGATTAACCCGCAATTCAATGGTAAAAGCTGGTAAATCTTCAGCTCAACGCCTGGGAAAAAACATCGATTTAGTGCAAATGCATTGGTCTACAGCTAACTACGCGCCTTGGCAAGAAGGAGCGCTTTTAGATGGCCTAGCTGACCTTTACGAGCAAGGGTTAGTTAAAGGAGTCGGCTTATCAAATTATGGCCCGAAACGGCTCAAATGGGTGCATAAAAGATTTTCCGAACGAGGCGTTGCGATCGCTAGCTTGCAAGTTCAATACTCGCTACTCTCTACTTATCCCGTCACAGAATTGGGTTTGAAAGAAGTTTGCGATGAATTGGGGATAAAACTGATCGCTTACAGTCCGTTAGCCTTGGGCTTATTAACCGGAAAATATTCGGATAAAGGTGCTTTTCCTAAAGGAATTAGAGCGATATTGTTTAGGCAGTTAGTACCAGGAATTCAGCCGCTTTTAGCATGTTTGCGAGAAATAGCTCAATCGAGGAACAAAACTTTGTCCCAGGTTGCGCTTAACTGGTGCATTTGTAAAGGAACCATTCCCATCCCTGGAGCGAAAACAGTGGAACAGGCAAAACAAAATATAGGTGCATTGGGTTGGCAATTAGATAGTGGCGAAGTGGCAACTTTGGATAAAGTGGCTGCGAGTCTTGATAAAAAAATGGTGCAAAATATATTTCAGACCAAGTAATTAGTAATTCTGGACATGGCAATCATGACAAATTGTATAACCTCTTAAACCAATTCACAAACTTCTGGGCATTCGGATGTTGTGGATTCAGGATACGCTCCATAATCGCTTGATGCAGCTGTCGTCCTGGAGGATTTTGCCATGCCAACCAGGTATAAATATTGGCTTTATCGCAATGAGCATCTGTAAATACTGCGCCTCGAATTTTTGCCTCTGCTGCTACTTCTTGAGCAAATTGCCAAAGTAATTCGCTGCTATTGGGAATCATGTATGCCAAAAATGTTTCTAACATGCCACGCATTTTGTTATCTGGCATTATCCAAATACCGAATTTAACTTGATTAGGAGCGATGTGAATTAGACCTGTTTCTGGTAATGTTTCAGGAAGATCGGGGATGCTGTTTAAGCAGGCATTCCTAATACTTTGCCATCGTCCTATAGGATTATCATCAGCATCAATCGCGATTCCAAGTGCAGAAAGACCAGAGGCTTGCAATTCAGTTGAAATAACATCTGGATCTACTAATTGGACATAGCCATCATAATCTCTGATATATACAACCGGATTCTTTCTGGTTCCCCAATCAACACCATTAGCTTCGATTAATTCTGGTATAACGCGGAGATCTTCCTTTCCCTCGACCAATAGGACATTTTTATGAACTTCAGCCATTAGCTAACGCACCTCTATGCCCCGTTCAGCCGCAATTACGATTTGACGTTCGTTAAAAACGACGCTGGTCGATTTACCTCGTTCGATTCTGTGAATTGTAATGCCCTCTTCACTGGGGTTTTCAGAACTTGCGATCGCTGCTAAACTTGTCCAACAATCACTGTTATGAGTTGTGGCGAAAACTTGAACATCAAGCCGCTTGGCTGTTTCCCAAATCAGCTTCCACATATCAGACATCGCACTGAAGTGCAACCCAGTATCAATTTCATCTACTAATAAAACTCCACCTCTGGCATTAACAATTGCTAATGTCAGACCCAACATTCGCCATATACCATCTCCCATACTGCCAATTGGTATGCGCTGGTTACTATCAGCAAGGCGCATAACAAATCCACTGCGCGAACCTAAATACCTAGCGCTTTCAGCCCCAACTGATGCAATTCGTTCTATTTTGGGTTCAATTGTTTGAAGTGCTTGTGTAATCAGAGATTCTTCAGGAGTTAAAACTACTTTGTCAAATAAGCCAATCATTTTTTCCGCTGTTAACGAGGATGATGTGATAAATTGAGTTTTTATGCCGGGATTTTTAGTTTCTCGACGCATACGAATGCGTCGAACATAATCTATAGAAAGACCCTTATTGGCAGACAAAGGTAATTTAGTATCTTCTTTTTCCTGTTCTTTGCCTGTCCACTCAATTACCAGCAGAAGTTCTCGTAAATCTTCAAAGAAGGTGAGCTGAGGACTTTGTTCTACAGATATAACAAGTTTTTCCACATCATTATTGTTAGCACTCACTATTGAAAACCGCTCGCCCACGTTTATTTCATGACCGCAAAAAAGGTGACTAATATCAAGTTCGCGAATTATTCTTTCACGCTCATTCCCCCAAAAATATTCACCTCTATTAAGCATTATTTCAGCCAAGTTTTCCAGGCTAGTCCGCGAACAAAAAAGTTGAATAGCTTCTAAAATAGATGTTTTGCCGCTGTTATTTGTACCCACCAGCAAGTTAACTCGACCTAGCTGTGGCAGCTCGAAAAATGGGAAACAACGGAAATTTTCTATTCTTAACGACTTCAACATGAGGTCATATGCTTAGATGAGCAAAGTTTGGCGATCGCACGTTTCCTATTATACTCTATAATTTAGAACAGGGGCCAACCATCAAGAGGTTGAGATAAGTTCAGCAATCAGATCTTCAGAGATAAACTGCTTAAAATCTAAAATTTCAATCAGTACTAACTTTTCATCGTTTGAGTAATGAAGAATGACTTGTCCTTCATCTTCTGCATAAGCGATCGCATCATTCGATAGCTCAATCAGAAGTGCATCAACATCTTTGCTGTACCTAACTCTTTTCATAACGTCACTCTGTCGTTGCGTAGGGACAAGGCAATAGAGATATCTAGGACAAACAGATAACGTTTATCTTGCCGTGTCGCGGCTGTTAATAATCGGTAATCGACCGGACATGATATCAATCCCGTTTTTAAAATGTTCATCTTTTGATAAGTATTATAGGCCAATAGACAGCTAGCTTGATCGCGGTTTAATACCCTTAAATCGTTCTTGCGCTGCTTTAAATGATTCTTGCATTACCGATTGAATTTTCTTGGGATCTGGTTTATTTCCTCCCATTAAATCGCCAAAATAAACGCAGGCAGATTCCCCTAACGACCATGTATAAGCAGCTGCCCAAGATGCGGCAATGACGCTACCAAAACCAGGAATAAATTTGATTAATTCTCGTCCAACTGCTTGGGCAAAAAAACCGCCGCCGATTGCACTTACCACTCCCCCGGCTTGGGAGGGAGTCAGCGTCTGTCCGTATACTGTCCCCAAAACCCCTACCATCGAACCTTGCAAGGCAGTCAGTACGGGCATGGTAGCAAATGGCAGGGGTACTGCGGCGACGGTGGCTGCCATGATGCTAAATGCTAATACGTAACGCCGCCCTACATCCCGATAAAGGTTGCCGATTTTTTCCCCTGTTTCTCGATCTAATAATTGATGAATTGCACCGGCTTCGGCTGCCGGGAGTAAATCTGCTAAGCGATCGCGCAATGCTTCTAAGCCATAAAATACTGGCGTGTAACCGTCTTCTTCTAAGGTAAAGTCAATTAAAACTGAACGATTATACAAACCTTTAAATGCTTCTTCTATCGCCGCAAAAGCTCGGTTTACTTCCTCATATTCTGGTGGATAAGCTGGATGATTTTCCGTACCGGGCGGATAAACTTCATGCAAGCAAGTCACTGCTAACAAACAGGGAATTTCTGGATATTTTTGCCGCAATTTTTGGGCAATTTGTCGCAGGGTATCGGTAGCAAAGTCGTTAATCTTAACCGTTAAAATCAAGACTCTCGCGCCGCGGCTATCTTGCTCCAAGTCTCCTACTAATTCTTGAATAATTACCTCAGTATCAAGATTGATATCTCCCAACCCAACTGTATCGGTAAAAATCAGCAACGGTAGATCGCTGGAAGGATAAGCATAGCGTTCGGTATGTTGGGTATGTGGGCGAAAACCCTGCCCGACAATTTCTGCGGAAACTCCCGTCAATCCCCGGACAATTGAACTTTTACCCGCTTGCGGTTTACCAATTAACAGCGCTTCTGTAGTTGGCAATTCTGCCCGCACAGTTTCTAAAATTTCTGCTACTTGCGCTTCGCTGACGCTAAACCATTCCACCACTTTCTGGGAGACTTGTTCAACTGGTAAAAATTGCGTCAACCGCGTTCTTGCATTCTGCCAAATATCCGCAATCCGGTTTTTCCAAATATCATTTACCGGCTTTGTTTTATTTTCGCGATCGCGTTGCTCTGTCATATCATGTTCGGTTGCATCGCAAGTGTATATTAGAGGCGGGTTTTACCAACGATTGTGTGCTACACCAGATATTTCCTTAAACCCGCCCCTACAACCATGAAAGATAACCTGGTTATGTCCCTTTCTCCAACTTCCGTTAGATTGAATTTAAATCTGCAATCTGCCATCTGCAATCTGCCATCTTATATTCCCCCAATGGTAAAAGCAGCCCAGTGATAAGGATGGGCAAAAGGTGGTTGTGAAGAACTGATTTTAGCCGTATCTTCTTGCAGGATGTTCGCTTCTGTTCTCAGGTGTTCGCTGATACTAGGCGCGTACTCGGCTAATTGAGTGGCTAGGTTTTGATACCATTGGGCGAGTTCGCTGTAGGTGATGGCGCGCAACCATTGCTGTGCTTGTTTTAAGGCGGCTGCTGGGGGTATGTTTGCCTCGATCAGTCGATAGAATTCAATCGTTAATAAGGCACGGGAAATCGCTTCTACCGTCCACAAAGTACTTACTACATTAGTTACACCCCGGCTGAGGAAAGCACTGACTAAACCAACGGCTTCGCTGGCGATCGCACTCTTCCCACTCACAACAGTTTCAGCCGCCGATAGGTAAACCAGTTTATAGCTATTGAGGTA
Source organism: uncultured bacterium (assembly GCA_964463555.1). Taxonomy (GTDB): domain Bacteria; phylum Cyanobacteriota; class Cyanobacteriia; order Cyanobacteriales; family Aerosakkonemataceae; genus Microseira. The sequence goes on along the minus strand of CAYXCW010000096.1, from coordinate 4,475 downwards.
AAGGTGGCTAATATCTTCCAGGATTAATTGGTCTGGGTTGGTTAAAGCTAGAGCAGATTTACTGGGGATTTTGGGGCGATCGCTCGCTTTCCCCGTGTAGTGAAAGATACCGTATCCCGACGCCAGCGCGGTGAGAATCCTGTCTTTAGTAGCGATCGCATCATCTATCCGCGTCGCATTCTCGAACATTTGGGTTACACCCGCTGCCTCAATTTGGCTATAAAGTAATGCTGTTTCCCCTTCCCGGTGAGGAGATTCGACGCACAGCAATCTTGTCGTCTGTTGTAGATCTGATGGGGCAGGTGAAATTTGTTGGAGTCGTTTTAAGGTTAAACCAATTTGGGCGCTGGGCAGGTAAGAAACCGCGAACCTTTCTGGGAACAAGGCATGAAGGGGTAAGCGGTGCAAATCCCGGTGCGGAATTAGGATCAGGTTGTGAATATTTTCAGGTATTTCTGCTATTAGTTCTGAGATATTCAGAATAATTGCCAGATTGTTCAATTTCTCGATTAAATTGTCTTGCCATCTGAGTCTTGTTCCCGCTGGTTGCGGTTCTGACTGGCGATATTCTTCATATTGTTGATTCCAATCTTGCACCCAATTATCTAATTCTCGCAGGCGTTGCACAGGCATCGGCAATTCTTCCCCAACGGGTAAGAGTGCGGTTTGGACGAGCGGTTGGGGAACGTCTGGTCTAAGAATAAAAGTGTTGAGGTTAGCGGGACTAAGGTGCCAATAAATAATAGCCGTTGAGGGATTGAGCAGTTGTTGCATTTCATCCCAGGTAGGGCTATTTCCTTGATCGAACCAATCACCCAAGAACCAACTAAAGCAGGCGTTTTTGCCTTTTTCTGCGAGTTCGAGGGCGGTTGTCAGTTCCTGGGATTGTACCGCTAAATCTACCAGTAACTGATGAAAACCGATCGATTGAATCAGTAGGGGGATACCAATAATACCCGATTGTTTTTCTTGCTCGATTAAACTTTGCAATAACTGGTAACCTTGTTGACCAAGTGCTTGCGATCGCTCGATTTGCCCTAAACTCATAGCGGCCCGCATTAAGTCTTGCAATACTAGCAAATGTTCCAGCGGCGATGTGGATGGGGTGAGGGTATTAAGGGCAATTTCGTACTCGGAAATCGCTTTGCGCCAAGAACCGTGGGGATAAAGCGCCTTGCGTCCTTGGTCGTAGTAAGCATTACCTTTAGCGCGATGCAATTGACCCCAACCTTCCGGTTGAGCGCTGGGTTGGATGTATTTTAATCCTTCGTTAAAGCTGGCGATCGCATCTTCAAACCTGCCTAATTCGGCTAATGCTTGTCCCCGGTTATTCCAAGCCCAGTGCGAAGTTGGTTCGATTTGTAACACCCGTTCAAACGTAGCGATCGCTTCTTCATATCGCCCCAAATCTGCTAAAGCGACGCCGCGGTTACTCCAAGCAGCACTGGCATGAGGATCGAGTTCTAAAGAGCGATCGTATGATGCGATCGCACCTTCCGGATCGCCAGAGGTTTGTTGCTGCACGCCTAAATTAAACCAGCCATCCGCCGTATCCGGTTCTGGTTGATTCATCGCCGTGGCTTTATTAATCAGTTCCTGAATAATCGCCTGGGGATCTGTAGCCTCAATTTGCAGTTGATCCGCAAGTTGCGCTACTAAACTTTGGTCTTGCTGTAACAAATCATACAACTCATCGATGGTAACGGGTTGAGCTTCTAAAGGCTGTTCTGGCTCAATCGGTGCTTGTATCGGGGGTGGCGGCGTGGGGACGGTTACGGGTGGCCTAGTTTCCCGCAGCAACAATTGCATCCCAATTTCATAGGCAGTATTTCCCAAAGGAGTGGTATCGAGTTCGCCCAAGCGCGCCATTCTGTTTGCCAACTCGTTATTGGGTGCGGGGGATGTCAGCAACCTTTCTCCAAACCGACGCAACCAACTTGTCCATTCTTCGTCGGTAATGCGCCCTTGCAAGTCCCCTAGAAACTTGGCAACCCGTTCTTTAGGCCAACCGTGGGCTACTCCTTCCAACAGCTGCATAAACAAAAACTCGTAATCTGCATCTCCCAAAGGAGGTAGATTTGCCTGAAGGGGTGTAGCTGTGACAGAGGATAAGGAAGCTCTTCGCCGCCTTCTTTCTGGGGTATCCTGTCCCAACAAGCGCCGAAACCAATTAGCGATCGCATTCCATATCCGCCTTAACATTTATCACCCCAAAGGAATTGCACTGCATATTGATTGTAGAGAAACATCGATACCCCTCACCAGGATTTTTTGCCTTCTGTGGGTCTAGATGCGGTTTTTCCTTTGCGCTCCATAGGCAATCTGTTCTGGCTTGCTAGAATTGACAGGCAGTTGGGCAACCAGCTTCTACTCATACCAATTCCGGGTTCTAAACCCGCTTTATTTTATAGCCCGCGTTCGCGTAGCGTGCCGGAGGCATAGGCGTTGCTCTGTTTGTGTAGCCGCGACTTTAGTCGTTCGGCATAAAAGATCAAAGCGGATTTGGTATCTATAGTTAGTTTAATTCGATGATAGGAAAATAACTATGAGTTTTACAATTCCTGACGAAGTTTTAGCTGCTACTCGCATGACTGAAGCAGAAATGAGACAGGAAATAGCAGTTATGCTCTTTCAAAAGGAGAAACTGACCCTGGCTCAAGCTAGTCGATTTGCAGGTATGAATCGCATGACATTTCAGCATTTGCTTGCCAGTCGTCAAATCCCGGTTCACTATAATGTAGAAGACTTTGAACAAGACATTAAAAATCTGAGGGAGATGGGCAGACTTTGATTATTGTCAGCGATACTTCACCCATTAATAACCTGGCAGCTATTAACCATCTTCATCTTTTACGAGAACTTTACGGCGCTGTGATTATCCCCACAGCTGTTTACCGAGAATTGACCGATCCAAATTTCCCAGTAGCAGGTGCAAATGAAGTTCAAACCTTTGGCTGGATTCAAACTTGTCAGGTAAATAACCGTGCGGTAGTTGAAGCTCTGCAAAATGAACTGGACATTGGTGAAGCTGAAGCGATTGCTTTAGCCTTGGAACTACAAGCCGAGCAAATTCTAATTGATGAACGTTTAGGTCGTATTGTTGCTGCTAGGCTAAATCTTCGATACACAGGAATTTTGGGCATTTTAATCGAAGCTAAAAGTCAACAATTAATTCCGGAGGTCAAACCTTTGTTAGAAGCCCTAATTAACCAAGCAGGGTTCTGGGTGGGTGAACCTTTGTATAACAGCGTTTTGAGGCTTGCTGGTGAGAGTTAATTCCAGGAATTAGGTTGACAAGAAGCGGCACAACAGTAGGGGCTTCACTAAGTTGGTTTTAGGGTTTCTGCTTGCTTTAAGCTGGCTTCTGCTGCTTCGGTACGACCTAAATTACTCAGTGCTATGCCTCGGTTATACCAAGTTTCATAGCGATCCGGTTTGTATTCTAAGGCTTTATCCCAAGATGCGATCGCTTCCTCATATCTGCCCAAATTTCCTAACACCAAACCCCGGTTAAACCAAGCTTCATGCTCGTCTGGTTTAATTGCTAAAACTCGATCGTAACTCTCAATTGCTTCCAGCAAAGAGCCGATATATCCTAATGCCACGCCTCGGTTATACCAAGCTTGGTGATAATTGGGTGAAAGTTCCACAGTTTTATCCCAAGCTGCGATCGCTTCTGCCATTCGTTCTAATTTAAATAGGGCATTTCCCCGATTATTCCAAGCATCGGATTTGCTTGGTTTGAATTCTAAAGCTTTATCGTAACAAGCGATCGCATCTTGATAGCGTTGTAAGTGAAAAAAAGCATTCCCCCGGTTGTACCAGATTTCTGGGGCGTTGGGTAAGATACCTAAAGCGCGATCGTAATATGCGATCGCACCCGCATAATTCCGCATATTAAATAGCTCTATTCCTTGCTGGAACCATATTTCCACTTGTTGAATCGGGCTTTTTGTCGCTTCTTCCGTCGCGCCTGGGAATGCTTCTTCGAGTCGTTGGCGCATTTCCCTACCAATATCCCCAGCCACAGAGCATAATTCGCCGCAGTCAATTTCGCCTAATTTTACCATTCGCCTTGCCATCTGGCTGTTTGGCACTGGCAATGCGAGTAATTTTTCCCCATAACCGCGCAACCACGCCACCCAGTCACCTTCCCGACTGCGATGGGAAAGCGCCGCTAGCGCCCTTAAAACCTGCACTCGCCCCCACCCGCTTTCGACGCCTTCCAGGATTTGGCTGAAAAAATGTTCGTATTCCTTTGGCGTTAGGGGTTGATTGTTGGATTTTCGGTTCGATTCCGGACGTTGTGACGGGTTATTCGCCTCAACTTTAGGTCGAAACCATTTTAAGAGCGATCGCCTCACCGACTCTATCATCTGTTACATCCCAGGGTCGCATTCATCCCAAATTTTATCGAGGTTTTCCGTTATATAAATCCTACCCAAAGCTACCCAAGATTAGACAATATTGGACTT
>CAYXCW010000095.1:11727-28328 GCA_964463555.1 uncultured bacterium | reverse complement strand
GGGGGAAACCGGATTCTTAGTCCCCCTTAATAAGGGGGAAACCGGATTCTTAGTCCCCCTTATTAAGGGGGATTTAGGGGGATCTAAAATGCTTGACCTCATAACTAGCAACTTGAGTTAGGTAGAGAAAGACTATCAAAAATATTCTTGCTAAGAAAAGCCGGGTTTCTTTGCATCAGTATTTTCCACGCAACTTGCGATCTTAGTAAACTAATACCTTAAAACTACAAGCTTATCCCTTCCTGCCAAACAGAAAAGGCAATCCGCTTCCTTGGTAGATTGCACGCTTTTGCAACAACTACAGCGGTATAGGGTACAGTCTTTGACGTACCTCACTTTCTCTTTAGTGCAAGACATATTCTTACTAACCGAGTCTCAAAGGGAACATAACTTGCATTTAATTCTTACATAAACTAAATTAAATTTCAACTAAAAAAATGTTAAATAAGCATTAATTACATAAATTTGTATTTTGTATTTAATTTTTACCATTGGGCAGAGCCTAGAGCAAAAATTATGAATTAAAATCTTACCTAAGATAGGTTCCTGTTATCTATCTTTAGAATTAGGTGTAGAGAAAGAGAGAGTATATGTAATTCTTTGTGGATCAGATCGCTTGAGGTTGTACGATCTTAAGACTTCGCAACCGATCGATCGCTGCTGCTAACTCAAAGCGACGAAACATCGCCAAGTCGCATTGGGGAAACAAAGTCAAAATATCCAATCCCCCAGACTCGATATCCGCCATGACTAAATCGAGAATTTCTGCAATTGTACGGCGTTGGTCAATATATCGCCGCCTTGCGTATACCATTGCTTGTGCGATCGCTTTCAATTGTGCCCGATCCACAATTTGCTCTATACTCGATAGATCGATATCTTCCGTCCCGAATACCATCTCATCCACATCGCGCACTTTGAGGCGCACTTGCCTTTGTCCCCGACTCGGATCGATACTTTCTGGTAAGGGAATTCGGGGCGCAATCTTGCCAAAATTTTCCCCACCTTCGGGCGTGCGACTATCTGTATATTGTTGCGCGATCGCTTTTGCTTTTGCCGTTACATCTTCTGGTTGAAAGTTGTGCATGGCGATAACCGTATCCGCCACGGCAAAATAATCGCCGCTACCCCCCATCACCAAAATTGTCGAAACGCTGCAATCTGCATATAACTGTCGCACTTTATCGATAAACGGCGTAATCGGTTCTTGTTCTTTAGCAATCAGCGCTTGCATTCTTTTGTCCCGAATCATAAAATTCGTCGCGGCGGTATCTTCATCCACCAACAGCACTTTTGCACCCGCTTCCAATGCTTCGATAATATTTGCCGCTTGGGAAGTACTGCCGCTGGCATTAGTTGTCGAAAAATCGGTTGTAGATTGATTTTGCGGCAGATGATTGATAAAAGGAGAAATATCGACACCTGCGATACTTCTCCCATCTTCGGCGCGAATTTTCACCGCCGCCGCATCCGTGACAGCAAACTCGCGTCCATCATCGGGAATATGATTATAAACTCCCAATTCAATCGCTTTTAATAACGTCGATTTCCCGTGATATCCACCGCCGACAATTAAGGTTACCCCTGCTGGTACACCCATGCCAGAAATTAATCCTCGATTCGGGCAATTAAACTCAACTTTTAACGACTCTGGAGATTGAAATCTTACTAGATTATCTTCTAGAGGTTTGTCATCTACGCCGCTGCGTCGGGGTAAAATTGCCCCATCGGGAATAAAGGCAACTAAATTTTTTTCGACTAATTTATCTCTGAGCGAATCTGCATCTTCAACGGTTTCTACATGACGTTGAATTGCTTCAGCATTTAGGTGAGAATATTTCAGAGTTCTATCAACTAAATGGGGAATATCTTCTAACAGCATTTCCACCGCTTCCTGCCCTAAAATCCGCCTTCCACCTGCGGGTAAACCAGCTACAAATCGCACCTCAACCATCTCATCGTCAATCAGAAGCGATGTTCGTTCTAATACTTCTTGCCCGATATGAGCGATCGCTATTAACCCACTGTTCCCCGTCCCCCGCCGGTGACCGATCCGCCGCGCCAAACCGTCAAATTGGCGCGTTAAATAGTCTCTGAGGGCAATTTCTCGGCTTTTGGTTTGATAAAGCTGGCGGGGAAACCCTGCCACCTGCCCAGGCACCTGGACGCGAAAATTGCTCGGCGAGGCGAAGGGATCGCCTTGGATGCGATCGCACCATAGCACAAAATCTTCCCCAAATCTGTAATTACCCCGAATATCGTGGTAAGCTTTATACCCCCGTCCGTCTAGTTGTAAGAGCTGCTGGCGCAGCTGTTCGCGATCTGACATAGTTTAGGTTGGGATGGGAAGCGGCTCAATACAATGGGTTGAGCGCTCAAGCCGAGGACGAGCCTTTAGCTTCAGTTTAACTTATGTTTTAACTGTTACCAAAAAAATTTTACCGTAGTCTTATTCGATACACGTAGGGGCTAGCACCCCATCTAATCTGCTGAAAATAGAGATGGCAAGAATGCGATCGCCTTGCTAAATAGCCTCTTGGCGCTTATAAGTTCTTGGGTGAGGGGTCACACCCTCGATTTGCCACCAGTATCTTCAAGGGCAGAGGGAACTTTTGGGATTGATTCTGTTCCTATGCAGGATTGGCACTCGTTTTCAGTATAATAATTATACCGATTCCTAAATGTTAACACTTAAATCTTACCTATAAATAAAAATATTTAAACACAGAATTTCAGTAAATTTAATCATATCTTATCTAATAAAAGCTTATACAATAAAAGTGAAAATTGTGTGAAAATTACTTGAGCTTACCACAATGATGCTCAATGACTTAGCAAATGAAACCCTAACCGCTCAATTGCAAGCTTATAGCCAGAGGCGATTTACAGGCAGGCTTGACATCCGGGCATCAATAACTTGGAGCCTTTATTTTTGCATGGGGCGCTTAGTTTGGGCAGCGGGGGGAGAGCATCCAGTGCGGCGATGGCATCGGAATTTAAAACAATATTGTCCTCAGATAGAACCCGATCAAATTCGCCTCCGGGAAGTTAATATGCCCAGAACAACCTGGGAGTATTTGGCTTTAACTGTATTAGTAAGGCGACATAACATCACAGGAGAACAAGCTGTAGCTACGATTAAAAGTACGATCAGAGAAGTCTTGTTCGATATTCTTCAGCACGCCGAAAGAGAACAATTAATTTTTATTAGCGATACCCAAGATATTTTAGATGCTTCGCTGACCCTGGTTAACCCAGAAAAAGCACTAGAAGCAGCACAGCAAAGTTGGGCAATCTGGCGCAATGCTGGGTTATGGAAGCTATCTCCTAACATAGCGCCAACACTGCTGCAATCAGAGACATTGCATCAGATGACTCCTCCTGCGGTTTACAACAACTTGGTGCAATTAATTGATGGAAAAAGCACGTTTCGAGATTTAGCCGTGCGGGTAAATCAAGACTTGCTAGTGGTGACGCGGGCGCTGATTCCCTATATCCGCCGACAAATTATGGGCGTTATCAAAATTCCTGACTTTCCCCAAATAATTGCACCCATTACAGGAGAGGAAAACAGCGGGATTTTGAACGCACAAGCAACTCGCATCCAAACCCGTTGCCTCAAACCCCGCGTCATCCAAACCCCCTATGCTCAAAAGATAACTAATGCATCATGCAATTCCCAGGGAAAATTAGTTAGACCTTTAATTGCTTGCGTGGAAGATAGCGTCCAAGAATGCAGTATAATGGCAGATATTCTTACCAAAGCCAGGTATGGATTTGTCAGTATTCCAGATTCACTACAAGCTGTATTAATGCTGCTGCAATATAAGCCTGATTTCATTTTTTTAGACTTGGTAATGCCGATTGCTAACGGCTATGAAATTTGCGCCCAAATTCGCCGAGTTGAGTACTTCAGCACCACGCCAATTGTTATTCTTACCAGCAACGATACTATTGTTGACCGCGTGCGGGCTAAAATGGTCGGAGCTACTGACTTTATCGGGAAGCCAATCGAAGCTCGCAAAGTCTTATCCGTTTTGTTAAAGCATTTGGATTTATCATCTTTTCCCTCGGATAAATTTGCGTGTTTACCGGATAGATCTGTTTAATTTTTGATTTCAGATTGCAGATTTAATTAAATTTTAAAAGCTAGAATACTGACTTTTTACAAAAGTTGGGGTTTTGTGTGGGAAGTTATTGCGATCGCATAGCGTGCAGCCAGTATATCACCGCTGTAGGGACACGGCATCAGCAATGTTGTTAAATAATCCGATATATTTCGGTTGCCGTGTTCCTACCCGATAACCTTGATTGAACTTTTCATTATTTTAGGCGATCGCGTAAAGCCTGAAACTTCACAAACGCCATGAAATTGATGACTTGTGCCAATTGTTCCTCATCGAAACTTTCTAATTCTTGATGAATCTGCTTTATCGTTGCTAATTTGATTTTTTCCTGTTTCTCTGCTTTTAAAATAGCATTACCTTCATCAGTTAATTCCCAGCGATCGCGCGGAGATCCCGCTTCCACATGTCGTTGGAGTAAACCATCAGCAGCTAGCTGTTTTAAAACTACCATCATGTCAGGTTCTCTAGGCACATCTCGCCGCGAAAGTGCATTAGCAAGCTCGTACCAACTCCATTTTCCTTCACCTTTTGCGACTAATTCGAGTAAGATAAATTCGAGTTGAGTTAATTGAGTTGAACTTTTCATTATCATTCCTCCACACTTGGATGAAATAAAACACCAAAACCTTCTTTTAAGCTATAATCTTCTAAAGTAGCTGTGTGAGCATTATTCCAAAGTTCGTAAGCCTCATCTGGATCGGCAGGTTGCCCAGTTGGATAACCCAGTTTTTTGTATCTTATATACTCGCGCAACTCATGAGTGTAAAAGCGTAAATCAACAGGTTCGGCGACGAGTATCCCAGAGGCAATTCTTCTTAACCGTTCTACCATTTTAAGCTCTGCTTCGCCGACAGGGTTAAATCTACGGACGTGAAACTCTACCAAATCAGCCCCTTTCTGGCTAATTTTAACATTTTGATAAGATAGTTTCAGAATCCTTCCACCAGCTTTTGATGGCTCGAAGAGTCTGCCACTTATAGCACCTTTTTCCTGCATTTAAAAGTGGTTCAAGGTTTTTTGTGGGAACAATCTGATTTTAGGCGATCGCAACAGATTAAGGAATGCGGTCACGAAGTGTGGCGTCAGCCGTATCGCATAGCGTGCAGCCAGCATATCACCGCTGTAGGGACACGGCATCAGCAATGTTGTTAATTGTATAGCACGCGCTTTTAACTTTACTCCAACGTCAGCACTCCGGCGGGAAAATCTACTACTAACCGCCGAGTCTTCAACCACTGCAAACCCATAAGAATTTCTGGAATTGCATCTCCTCCCAAAATCGGAACATTAAACATTTCGCCATCAATTTGCACAGTTCCCGCATAGATATCCATCAGCGTTTCACCCTGTGCCGTTTGCATAACTTTATTATCAATTTTATTCCAACCGACGCTATCTATATCTTGGGTATTCATTACTATCCATTCGGTGAAACCCGTATCTAGCACTACCTCAACAGGGAGAGTTTCTCCATCAATCGTTACTAAATTAATTTCAAACAGTAGCTTTCCCTCCTCATCAAACTGTCCTTCAATCATATTGTGCCGCAGTTTCCTGTTTCATTTAAGCGAAAAGTAACTGTCTTTGTTGGTTGCGGGTTTTTACATAACTTCTGAAACATCACCATATAGTCTTGTTCTATAAAATATTCGCCGTTTTCTAGATTGATATTAATATACCAGTTGTAGTGGTCGTTAATAAGTTCAGGTCGGACTCGTTCAAAAATGGAACGTCCCTGCTGATAACGCTCTTGTTTCTCAGCTTCTTGTTTCGCTTTCTCTTCGGGGGAGATTGAAGGTTTTCGGTAATTTTCAGGGATGCGTCGGAGTTTCCATCCTGGAGATGCTACTGCCGATTGACTTCGCTTTTCTTGTGAGTTAGCAATTGCAGCCTGAAATTTAAGGAAGGCAATATAATCTGCCACTTTTTGAAGTTGTTCCTCGTTGAGTTTTTTTAATTCCTGAAGGATTGATTCTTTTAAGGCTGTCATTTTTGATACTCCAAATGTATAAGCCTTGTTGTGGTAATTTTATTGTAGGCGATCGCGCGAGGTTAAGGTGTGCGATCGCCAGACTAGATCGCTCAGTAGCCTAAAGTCAATAAAACGATTGCTTCCAAGTTAGCGAGCGTTTCTGGTAAGAGTTCACCTACTTTTTTCTGAAATCGTATTTTATCGAGAACGCGCATTTGATAACACAAGGCAACTCAATCTTGATTTAACCCACCTTCACCACTTGGAATCAACAAACAAGCTGGAAGAGAAGCACGTCGAAGATTAGTTGTCAGTGGAATAGCAAGGACTGTTGTCGTAAATTGACCAATCAAATCGTTTTGGAAAACAATGACTGGTCTAATTCCAGCTTGTTCAGAACCTTGTGTGGGATTTAAGTCAGCAATCCATACTTCACCCCGCCTAACTGTTATTGTCGTCAATCTTCTTTCCTCAACAGTTCTGCATATTCTGCCATACCTTCTTCAGCCATTACTCGATCTTCAGACGCAAATTCACCAAACATTTCTGCTAGTTTATTTTTCTTTTCTTGCAAGAGATCGCATCTAGCTTGATATTTCATAAACGCAATAAAATTTGCCAATTGTCTGAGTTGTTCATCATTGAGTTGGTCTAATTCGTGAGCGATCTGCTCTTTGAGTGCTATCATGCTTGACAATCCAAAATTGGGATAAGTTTATTGTATGCGATCGCAACAGATTAAGGTCTACGGTCACGAAGTGTGACGTCAGCCGTATCGCGTAGCGTGCAGCCAGCATATCACCGCTGTAGGGACACGGCATCAACAATGTTGTTAGATAATCCGAGATATTTCGGTTGCCGTGTCCCTACCCGATAACCTTGATTGTGTAACCCTTGTAATTAAAAGCGATCGCTTCCTCAATTTCCTCCTCTATCTCTTCCAGAGTTGCAAGAGTTGCCACGCATCCGGGTAAATCTGGAACGAAAGCAGAATAATTGCTTGTTGCCTTTTCAATTAAAATTGCATAGCGCATTATTCTTTACCTTTTTTTGACTCTTCTCTCAATCATCTCACCCGCCAGGGGTTTAAACCCCTGGCTAATAGCTGAAGTCCACTTAAGTGGACTGAATACATCATAATTTCAGTCCATTTTAATGGACTTTCGCTATTAGCCCGGAAATTGATTTCCGGGCGGGCTTTGAAGCTGAGCGAGAATTTTTTAACAACTGACAAAATCATTTTGCTCCCAGTTGCATCTATTAAAACCTTACCAGGAAATCCTCAAACCCAATCCAAAATCTTTGCATCCACAATCCAAAATTGTCTGGGCTAACTCCTATAACCCGGAAGTCGCTTTGCTCCAGTTTTCTCGCCAGTGCCAGGTAACGGAAAGCTGAAATGTAGATTCTACGTGGGAAAGTCTTCTGTTTGCAAATCTTTACCAAAAGCTGTGACGCTTATATGTTACAGTTTACAAGTCTCTGCGCGAGAGAAGAGACCGCAGCCCCAACCGAACCAACCCCCCGCACCCTCGCCACACGCCCACAATGCCCACAAACCCAACAAATGAAACCGGGAGATGCCCCCCAGGGGCATTGACAGAGAAGGTTATGTCGTCGTACCATATCCAGTCGTTTTTCTCTCTCCAGCCTACGCGATCGCCAAAACTTTCCCAGACTTTTTGATCGTACTCACCCAGCTTGCCGCCGACTTCTAGCCAAATACGCTTCTGCACGCTAAAGCCGAAGCGCCCATTGCTATATTTTACCCACAGTTGGTCAATCGTGCGTAAATCCTCACAGGGGAACTTTTCGATGCTGTCCTTATCAAGCCAACCCTCTTCTTCTCGACCCGCCACTTTTATCATCACATTTGCAGTTTCTTGATCCGCTTCTTTCCATTTTCCTGCTGCTAATAAATCCCGCAACTTTTTATAATCCATTCCCACTGCTGAACGCAAATTATCCGGCTGAGGTGCGGGTGCAGAAACGGAGGAAGGACGAGACGCAAGTAATTTCAACCAATCCTGCACCGACTGCGGACGATTTTGGGGCAATAATTCCATCCCCTTGATAATTGCATTATGTACCCGGTCACTCAGATTCGGTACAATCTGTTTCGGTGGCTTCAAAGGTGCATTAATTGCCCTAGCCATAGCAGAAGTTGGCAGCGTACCTGTAACCAAAGAATACAGAGTCGCAGCCAAAGCATAAACATCAGTATACTCTCCAGGTTCAGCAACATTTGGATCGAATTGTTCAAAAGCAGAATAGCAAGGCGTTCCTTTGATACTATGAGGGGAACGATCTAAACCGAAATTCCGCGCCAGTCCAAAATCAATCAACACCGCTTCGGCATTACTAGCGCGTAAAATGATATTGCTAGGTTTCACATCTCGATGCAGCAACTCTTCTCGATGCATTGCCGTCAAAGCATCTCCAACTTGTTGAATGTAGCGCAAAGCTTCTGCTTCTGGTAAACCACGCCGGTTTGCAACATAATTTTGTAAATCTGTACCCTCAATATATTCCATCAAAATGCAACAGAGGAAAAAACTCGCAGGCGGCGAACCAAAATTAAACAAGCGATTCCGAACATTATTTTCCTGAACAGATTCTTGCAGCAACTTATAAACTTTCACAATATGAGGATGTTTAAACTGCGCCATTCGCAGCGCCTCATTCATAAAATCTTGCTGCAACTTAGCAAAATCCTGGCTAGCTTGTGCCTCTTTGTTGAGGGTTTTAATAACGAATTGTCGCCCCTCTAAATCTCGCACCCGATAGGTAATGCCAAAACCGCCCTTACCCAGGACATCTCGAATGGTATATTTACCATCCTGCAACCGTTCTCCTCTTCGCCACTCCATTGCCAGTAAGTCTTAAAAACACCTTGTATCAATTTTGGCACAGCAATTGCAGTAGCAGAGCAAGGCTAAAATCTCAGGTTCGTAGTAAGCGCTTCAGCGCTGAAGCGCTTACTACGAACCTATTTCTCGCTGTTGGGTTGAGGCACGAAACCCAACCTACTGCTACTGCTACCCCTGAGAAACCCGATTTCTCACCTCCAACTCCTAACCCGTTTTAACGGGTTTTAGCTTTCAGCCAGAAATTTATTTCTGGGCAATTGTGCCACAAATATAACCAACCGAGTTTCTCGCTATGGGGTTGGGTTGAGGGACGAAACCCAACCTACCCTGTTAAACTTCTGGCAAAAATCCGGGAAGGGCGAAGCATTTGCGAATAAACACCCTGCGTTGACTGGAAAATTCCTCGCGCAAATGCTTCGCCCCTACACCATATTTATTCCTTAATTTCCTCTCTCACCTGCACACCCGCACACCTGCACACCTACTTCTTTTTCGCCATCAGCCAAAATTGCCCACTTCTGTGGCACGCTTTTAAAACAGAGAGAGGAACCGAAAAAGTAAAGAAAACGTTATCATGCAAACTCTTCCCAATCCAACCACGTCCAAAGCTGCTTACAGCCAAATGTCCACCGACGGCAATATCCAGCGGCGCAAAACCCGTCCCGTCAAGGTGGCGAATATCACCATCGGCGGCGGTTACCCCGTGGTGGTGCAGTCGATGATTAACGAAGATACTCTCGATATCGATGGTTCTGTTGCAGCAATTCGTCGCCTGCACGAGATTGGCTGCGAAATTGTCCGCGTTACCGTCCCCAGCATCGCCCACGCCCAAGCTGTAGGGGAAATTAAGCAAAAACTGATTCAAACTTACCAAGATGTCCCCCTGGTTGCCGACGTGCATCACAATGGGATGAAAATCGCTTTGGAAGTTGCCCAACACGTAGATAAGGTGCGAATTAATCCTGGGTTATACGTATTTGAAAAACCCAAACCAACTCGCACCGAATATACCCAAGCCGAATTCGACGAAATTGGGGAAAAAATCCGCGAAACTCTGAAACCTTTGGTACTTTCCTTAAAAGAACAAGGAAAGGCGATGCGAATCGGGGTAAATCACGGTTCTTTAGCAGAAAGAATGCTGTTTACCTACGGCGATACTCCAGAAGGGATGGTGCAATCTGCGATCGAATTTCTCCGGATTTGCGAATCCCTTGACTATAAAAACTTAGTCATTTCGCTCAAAGCTTCTCGCGTCCCCGTGATGGTAGCTGCCTATCGCTTAATGGCCCAGCGAATGGATGAGCTAGGTATGGATTATCCCCTGCATTTGGGTGTAACCGAAGCGGGGGATGGCGAGTACGGCAGAATTAAATCTACTGCCGGAATTGGCACCTTACTGGCTGAAGGTATCGGCGATACGATTCGCGTATCTTTAACCGAAGCACCGGAAAAAGAAATCCCCGTTTGCTACAGCATTCTGCAAGCTTTGGGACTGCGGAAAACAATGGTGGAATACGTCGCTTGTCCTTCTTGCGGTCGCACCTTGTTTAACCTGGAAGAAGTGCTGCACAAAGTTCGCGAAGCTACCAAACATTTAACTGGTTTGGATATAGCAGTAATGGGTTGTATTGTCAATGGCCCAGGCGAAATGGCGGATGCAGATTATGGTTACGTCGGCAAACAACCAGGATTTATTTCTCTCTATCGCGGTCGGGAAGAAATCAAAAAAGTTCCAGAGGATAAAGGCGTCGAAGAGTTAATTAATTTAATTAAAGCTGACGGACGCTGGGTAGATCCATAATCTGGAAGGGGCTAGGGGTTAGGGATTAGGGGCTAGGGGTAGAAAATCCATGACTTACGCAAAGAAACCGGGTTTCTATGAAAAGTCTTCGCTTTCAAACTAAAGATCCACACAGAAACCCGGTTTCTAGGAGCAACTGGCTTGATTTGAACGCAGAAACAAAAAGTGATGTGGAGAAATTCCCTAGCACCTACTCCCTAACCCCTAATCCCCACTAAAATTGAAAGAGCAGCATTAGTAATATGTGCTGCGTCCTTCAGTTAAAAGCCTATGCTACATTGGGCTTACTCAGACTTCTATTATTCTCCTCCGGCTCAGTATTCATGATGGAAATAACAAAACGCGGGCTTGTATTAGGCGCGACAGCAGCAGTACTATCTACTGTCGCCGTAACCGGCGCGGGTATTCACTTGTCTCAAAGTCAAGCTTTCTTCCAGGACAGTCCGAAAGAACTGATCGATGAAGTATGGCAGATCGTAGACCGCAACTATGTTGATGGCACGTTCAACCAGGTTGATTGGAAGGCAATTCGCCAAGAATATCTGAGCCGGAATTATGCCAATAAGCAGGAGGCTTATAAGGCAGTTCGGGAAATGCTGGAGAAGCTGAACGATCCCTACACTCGGTTCATGGACCCGGAAGAGTTCAAGAACATGCAAGTGGAAACCTCCGGGGAACTGACGGGAGTGGGGATTCAACTGGCATTAGATGAAGAAACCAAAAAGCTAGTCGTGATCGCCCCAATTGAAGGGACGCCAGCGGCTAAGGCGGGGGTTCTTGCCAAGGATGTGATTACTAAGATCGATGGCAAGCCTACCGAAGGGATGGATGTCAACGATGCTGTAGGTTTAATCCGGGGTCAAGCGGGTACGGAAGTGACCCTGACGATTAAGCGCGGCAGTGCGGAAAAGGTATTTAAGCTGAAACGGGAAAGAATCGAAATCCACCCGGTACGCTTCTCGGTGAAGCAAGATATTCCAGGGCAAAAGACGGGTTACATTCGCCTGAACCAGTTTAGTGCCAATGCGGCAGCAGAAATGCGGGCGGCGATTCAGGATTTAGAAAAGCAGGGCGTTACCGGATACGTTCTGGATTTGCGGTCTAATCCAGGCGGTCTGCTGTATGCGAGTGTGGATATTGCCCGCATGTGGCTTAAAGATGGGGGCATTGTCTCGACGGTGGATCGGCAAGGTGTGAGCGATCGCCAAAAAGCTAACAACCGTCAACTCACCGATAAACCCCTCGTTGTCCTAGTAGACGGCGGTTCCGCTAGTGCTAGCGAAATTCTATCCGGCGCGCTGCAAGATAACAAGCGCGCCGTCTTAGTGGGAACCAAAACTTTTGGTAAAGGTTTGGTTCAATCGGTGCGCGGATTGGGTGACGGTTCCGGACTCGCTGTCACAATTGCTAAGTACTTTACCCCGAGCGGTCGCGATATCAACCACGCCGGAATTGCACCCGATGTGGTAATCGAACTCTCGGATGCTCAACGGCAAGAATTGAGCCGCAACCGCGACGAAATCGGCACTGCGAAAGATCCCCAATACGCTAAAGGGATTGAAGTGTTGCAGCAACAAATCGCTCGACGCAACAGCGGTGGCGGTAATTCCGCAGCATCAAGGTAATTTCAGATTTCAGATTTGAGATTGCAGATTGAGGTCGATTTGAAATTTCAGATTTGAGATTGCAGATTGAGGTGAATTTCAGATTTAAGATTGCAGATTGCAGATTGAGGTGAATTTCAGATTTAAGATTGCAGATTGCAGATTTTAAATCTCAAATCTTAAATCTGCAATCTGCAATTCTTTATTGCGGTTTGCACTTTCCTGAACGGATGAGTCCGATGCGTCGCGCGATCGCATCAGTTTGAGAACCAATCGGCCCCCAGCATTGTAGAACGCTGGGGTCTTCTTTTTCTTCTACTTGCGCCCCCGGCAGAATTTCACAATGTCCCTCTGGACGCTTGACAATATACCAAGTTTGTGTATCTTCCATAAGCGGTTGATTGTAATTTTTATTACATTTAAAGGATAATTTGAACGCATTGTTCGTAGACGAAACCTTGTGGGAATCCTAAAGTAAGCAATAACATCTCGCAATTTCCTGTGGTTCCATGTCAGCGAATCTTTACAATCTCGACCCCCAAACCTGTCAAGAGCAACTACAGCGCACAGTTCAATATCAAAAGCTCTTAACCAGGATTATCGGTAAAATTCGTGCATCGGTGGAATTAGAAGCGCTGTGTTCTACCACCTGCCAAGATATTTGTCGGCTGCTTGGGATCGAGCGCGTGGCGATTTATCGCTTTAACGAAGACTTTTCAGGCAGCTTTATCAATCGCTTTGGCTTTGCGATTCCGCCTTGGGATACCTTGAGTGCGTTTGGACAAAATTTAGTTTGGGCAGATAGTCATTTGCAAGAAACCCAAGGGGGAAGGTATCGCAGAAACGAGCCGTTTGCCGTCGCGGATATTTACAAAGCGGGTCATACGCGCTGTCATATAGAGGTGCTGGAACAGTTTAACATTCGGGCGTATGCGATCGCGCCGATTTTTGTTGGCAATAACTTGTGGGGGTTACTTGCCGGTTACCAGCATTCCGCACCGCGTCCCTGGTACACTGATGAAATCGAATTTCTGTTCCAGGCGGCGATCCACATCGGCGTGGCAATGCAACAAGCAGAAATTCTCGAAGAAGCGAAACAGCGAAATGTCGAGCTGCAAGATGCCGTTGCACGACAGCGCGCCTTAACCGAAGTGGTGGGTAATATTCGCTCATCCCTCGATACAAAACTGATTTTCGATACGACTTGTAGAGAACTTTGCAAGCTGCTGAAACTAGAAAGAGCGGCAATTTACCGCTTTAATGAAGACTGGAGCGGCGAGTTTATTAGCCACTATGGCATGGTTGATGTGCAATGGCAAAGCGTGACTCCGTTTGGACGCAATTTAGTTTGGGAAGATACACACCTACAAGAAACCAAAGGCGGTAGATATCGTAACAACGAAACATTTGCGGTGACGGACGTTTACAAGATGGGTCATACGCGCTGCCACCTGGATATTTTAGAGCAATTTAAGATCCGCGCTTATGCTCTGGTGCCGATTTTTACCGGACAAAAGTTGTGGGGACTTTTAGCAGCTTATCACCATTCAGGGCCGCGTCAGTGGCTGGATTACGAAGTAGAATTTCTCTCTCAAGTTGGCGGACAACTTGGGGTGGCGATTCAACAGGCGGAACTGTTGGAACAATCGAAACAACAAGCGATCGCATTTAGCGATGCGATCGCCAGACAGCGTACACTCACCGAAGTTGTCGGCAAGATTCGCTCGTCTTTAGATACTAATTTAATCCTACAAACCACTTGCCAAGAAGTCTGCAAGCTGTTGAAAGTCGAACGAGTTGCTGTCTATCGCTTTAACAAAGACTGGAGTGGCGAATTTATCAGCCACTATGGTATCCCTGACGTTGACTGGATGGTAACCAATCCCTTTGGTAAAAACTTAGTTTGGGAAGATACCCACTTACAAGAAACCAAAGGCGGTCGCTATCGCAACAACGAGAACTTTGCAGTTCCTGATATCTACAAAGCCGGACATACGCGCTGTCACTTGGATATTTTGGAGCAATTTAAGATCCGTGCCTATGCCTTAACCCCAATTTTTGTCGGGCGCAATTTGTGGGGACTGCTAGCAGCTTACCAACATTCCGGCCCGCGTCAATGGGATAACGTCGAAGTCGAATTTTTAGGCCAAGTTGCGAGTCAATTAGGAGTAGCAATTCAAAGTTCGGAATTACTTTCTAATACCGAAACGCGCGCAGAAGCGATGCATCAATCCGCAGAACAGCGGCAAATTCTGTTTGATGTGGTGGCAAAAATTCGCGAATCCCTTGATTTGGAAACAATTTTCAAAACCACTGCACAGGAAGTGCGGCGAAGTCTCAAAGCTGACCGAGTTGGCGTTTTCCGCTTTGACAGGAATACGAACTTTTGCAGCGGTGAATTTATTGCCGAAGATGTACTGCCAGAGTTTGAACCGGCGTTAGGCTGTAAGCTTGAAGATCATTGCTTTGGGGAAGATTACGCTCCTAAATATGCTCAAGGACGCCTGCAAGCTACCTCTAATATTAAAAAAGCTGGGTTCCAGGAATGCTATCAAAAATCGCTAGAGCGTTTCCAAATCCAGGCGCAGATCGTCGTGCCGCTGATGGAAGGCGATCGCTTGTGGGGACTTTTGTGCGTTCATCAATGCAGCCATCCGCGCAATTGGGAAGACGCACAACTAGAATTCGTGACTCAAGTGGCGACGCAACTCAGCGTTGCACTCAGGCAAGCCAATTTGTTGAGTCAAACGCGGGAACAAACCGAACAGTTAGCCCACACTTTAAACGACTTGCAAAAAGCTCAGTTTCAGATCGTTCAGTCTGAGAAAATGGCAAGTTTGGGTCAACTGGTTGCCGGTTTGGCACATGAAATTAGTAATCCGGTTAACTTTATTTACGGCAACTTAGAAAATGCCCATGAATATACTCAAGATTTACTCAAATGCTTGCGCCTTTACCGACAATACTATCAAGATCCTGCGCCAGAAATTCAAGCATTTCTGAGGAAAACAGACCTGGGTTTCTTGTTTGAAGATCTGCCCCGTTTGTTGCAATCAATGCAGGTGGGAACGGATCGGATTCGGGAAATCGTCACCTCGTTACGTAACTTCTCGCGGGTAGATGAAGCAGAAGTCAAGGCAGTCAACATTCATGAGGGAATTGACAGTACATTAATGCTGTTGCAAAACCGCTTGAAACCTTCACTGGAAAGTACCGGCATTCAAGTCGTCAAAGATTATGGTAAATTGCCGCTTGTTGAGTGCTATCCAGGGCAATTGAATCAAGTGTTTATGAATCTGTTGTCTCATGCCATCAATACCTTAGAGGAATACAAAAAGCGGCGATCGCTAGAAGATATCAAAGCGAATCAAAGCTTAATTCGCATCTCAACTTTAGTAATCAATAAAGACTGGGTAGGGATTTACATCGCAGATAATGGCCCCGGCATGACCGAGGATGTACGCTCTCATCTATTCGATCCGTTGTTCGTCACCAAATCTGGGGGGAAAGGCAATGGATTAGCTCTTTCTATTAGTCACCAAATTGTGGCTGATAAACATGGGGGTAAACTGTATTGTAACTCGGCACCTGGTGACGGAACGGAGTTTGTAATTGAGATTCCGGTACGTCAAGATATGTCGAAAAATTTGGGTTATTAGTGGGTATTCTCACATCTTGCACCAGAGCCAACAGAAATAAATTTCTGACTGTAGAGACGTTACATGTAACGTCTCTACAGCTAAAACCCGTTAAAACGGGTTAAAACGTTGATTTAAGTTAGCTTTAGCTAACTTAAGCTTTCAGATGTGAAATTTATTTGGGGGCTGTTTATCTCTTAGGTGCAAGATGTGAGTATTGCGATCGCTTACCTAAAAGCTAAATTAAAGTTGCCCCGCCAGGGGCAACTTTTGCGATCGCATCTGTTTAAGAACCTGCTTTTGTCTTCTTTATCTTCAACTTAATTTGTCAAGTACTATACTGGTAGCAGAAATATCAGTTGAGCAGCAGTTGAGTCTATGACTGATGAAGAACTTAAGCAGTTAGTTGCTGCTAACGCTAAAGCGATTGGCGAGTTGCGCGAGTCTGTTAGCGAGCTACGCGCATCAACCGCTGATACGCGCGAATCTATCGGCGAGTTGCGCGAGTCTGTTAGCGAGCTACGCGCATCAATGGCTGATACGCGCGAATCTATCGGCGAGTTGCGCGAGTCTGTTAGCGAGCTACGCG
>CAYXCW010000095.1:0-11627 GCA_964463555.1 uncultured bacterium | reverse complement strand
CATCCACTGGTGACATGCGTGCGTCTATTAACAGCCTGCGGGACATAGTTGCAGGTCACGAACGGCGCATTATTCGATTAGAAGGTAAAGAAATTGACACTTGGGGTGACTACCTCACTCTGCTTGATCGGGTGAGAGAGTTGGAGGAATGGAAACGCAAACTAGAAAGAGAGTCAGATCAAGGTGCTTGATAATGGTGGAAAGATTTTTGGTCGGATATTGGTAAGGCAGCCATAATCCATGCGTTAAACATGGCAATAGATTTGGCTATGCGTATCTTGGGAGAGCAATTTGGTTCCTAAATTAGGAGCCGCAGTTATTGGCAGTTAGTTAGTAAGTTCGGTTTCGCTGTGGCTTTACCCAACTTACTTTTTTCATGTTCGCTAGGTTGGGTTTTGGTCTTCAAATAGAGATGGCAAATCTCGGCGACCGCTGACTACTCGGAGAATTTCAATTCCTTCGTCCAATACTCTGTAAAAAATCACATATCCATCGAGTGGTAGACCTCGCAGGCCGGGGCGAATTTCTGCGTAGCTTCTGCCGGAGTTAGGAAAATTGACCAGTTGCTTAGAGCGACGATCGAATTCCCGGAAAAAACGCTCTCCGGCTTCGATACTGTTGGCGGTGAAGTAGTCAGCAATTTCGTTGAGATCTTGGGTAGCGAGAATATTGATCGAGTAGCGATTCATTCTTGCCCCTCGCGTGCCTGCTGGAAGCGAGCAAGGATTTGATTGACGAAAGTTTCTCCGTCAATGGGTGGGGTGTTTTCTGATGCGGCAATGGCAGCGTCTACTTTTGCGCGCACGGTGTTAATCCATTCAATGTCAGATTGTTCATATTCATCGAGCAGCCGTAGTGCAATTTCCAGCACTTCTTGTGCGTTACGGTATTTACCTGTTAGAAGTTTGGCTTGGATGAATTGTTCTTGCTCTGGCGTCAGGGTAATGCTCATCGCGGGATCTCGCACCGTTTGCTTTGTATTTTAGCATTCGAGTTTATCTGTTAGTGACACTTTAACCAATCAAAGCAATCAATGCTTCAATTAATATTTGATTCTGTTCGTCCGTTCCAACTGTGATTCGCAGTTTATCTTCTAATCCTGGTTGTTTGAAATAACGCACTAAAATTCCCTGATTTTTTAAACCAAGATATAGTTGTTCTGCATTTGCTCCCGTTGGCGTTGCTAAGACAAAGTTTCCCTGAGAATCGAGGACTGTAAAACCTAGATTTTTCAGTTCGATTGTCAGTTTTGTCCGCGATGCTTTTACCTTTTCGGCACAGGCATTTTTATAAGCTTGGTCGCGCATGGCGGCGGTTCCGACTGCGGTGGCGATCGCATCAATATTATAACTATCTTTCACCTTAAATAATCCCGCCAATAACTTAGGATTTGCTACCCCAAATCCCATCCGCAATCCGGCTAAAGAATATCCTTTGGATAGCGTTCTTAAAATTATGACATTTTCAAATTCTTGCACTAAAGGTAAGGCTGAATATTCGGCAAAGTCTACATAAGCTTCATCAATGACCACAATACCCGCAACTTGCCCAGCAAGCGATCGCAAGTCCTCCAACGGCACTAAATGCCCCGATGGACTATTCGGCGAAGCAATAAATGTTACAGCCCCATTCGCTTTCACCAAAGCATCAATCGGCAGGGAATAATCCGAGGGATAGGGAATTTCAACAGTTTTAGCAGGTTGCATCGCCGCTAATGTGCGGTATAAAACGTAACTTGGCATCGGATAAACGACTGTGCGATCGCTCCCCTCAGCCGTCGAACGCACAATGACGTTGAGTAATTCATCGCTGCCATTACCAACGATCATCCAATCTGCGGGGACACCTAGCGCATCGCTGACGGCGCTGCAAAACGACTTTGCAAACGGATCGGGATAGCGCCGCAACCATTCACTGTCTAGATTGCGGAGAACTGCGATCGCATCTGGCGAAGGTGGATAAGGATTTTCGTTAGTATTGAGTTTAATAATCGGAGTTCCCGGTTTAGGTTGTTCGCCGGGAGTATAACCAGTCATCTCATCAATAGCAGCGCGAAAGTAATTCATAACAAACATCAACACTCAGATCGAGCATGACTATTGTAGAGGATGCAGAAGGAAAAATTTAAACCTTTTGTCTTCTCTCCTTTGCATTTCCTCTCCGAGCAGATATGATTCTGCATTATAATAGTCAATCAGAGTTATATATACAAGTCTTTTATTATGTCTGTTCAATCGGGATATAGCTGGGATGTAGAAGTTTACAATCGCGACGGTCAAAGAGTGCTAGCCGTTCTACTTAAGACTAAACTTAATGCTTCTGTAGAATGGGCGGTACAATTGCGACGCAATATTCTTGCCCACGGCATCTATCCAACCGCCCCTTATTTCCTAATGGTTTTTCCCGATCGGTTTTATCTGTGGACTGAAAGCGATGAGGGCAACGATCAAAGCGAACCAAATTATGTTATTGATGCGCGCCCTATCGTTGGGTATTATCTTGAAAAAGCTGGAATACCTGCCGATCAAAATATAGCTTTTGAGAGCCTAGAAATAATTTTTGGAACCTGGTTATCAAAATTTATTTACTCAGAGAAGCTTCCCGAACAAACAGATGAGTCTCTACAATGGCTGATTGACTCAGGTCTTTATGCTGCGATAGCTGGAGGTAGTTTAAAATACGAGGCGGTTGCTTGAAAGTTTACGTTGAAACTAACTTTGTCTTGGAACTTGTTTTTCAGCAAGAGCAGTTTTTGGCTTGCGAGCAAATTTTGCAACTTTGCGAAACTGGGCAAGCAAAGCTTGTAATACCTGCATATAGTCTAGCTGAACCTCATGAAAAATTAACTCGTCAAGCAAAGACTCGTAGAGATATCCAACAAGTACTCAATACCGAACTGCAACAGCTTGCACGCACAGCATCTTACACCAATCGCATTAATAGCATTGAAGATCTTGCTAGTTTGTTGCTTCAAAGCACTCAAGACGAAACAAAACGCTTTGTCGAGTATCGAGAGCGGTTTTTAAATAGTGTGGAAATCGTCGCACTGACTGCTGATATCCTTACTCTTGCAGCAACCTATGAACAATCATACAATTTAAAACCACAAGATGCTCTGGTTTATGCATCCGTTATTACTCACCTTCGTCAGAATCGACCTGCTATTGCGTGTTTTCTCAACCGGAACTCAAAAGATTTTGAAAGCACTGATATTGTTAACGAGCTAAACCAATTTAATTGTAGGATGATATCTCGATTTGATCGGGGCTATGGGTTTATCCAATCCCAATTACAGCCACCGAATCAGTAGGGTTGCATCGCATTACTTCTTCAGCCAAATCACACCATGTAGGGACTAAGGCTAAAGTAACTTTTGTCGTCAGCGAAAATTTTTTGACTGCCGTGTCCCGGCAATCATGTTGTATTGCTCAAACTGGTTGCAATTCGAGCGCTCAGCCACAACCTAAACTTTCGTAACGAAATCAACGATTTTCTTGACAGTTGTCCCCAATCGATCTAATCTCTCTGTTTAAGGTTGTTTGAGTTCAACGACAGCAACCCGTGTCCGCCCAAAAATCTAGTACGCTGCCCAATGCCGCTTGCAACAGCAATGGACAGCTTGACCC
This sequence comes from uncultured bacterium, assembly GCA_964463555.1. Lineage (GTDB taxonomy): Bacteria > Cyanobacteriota > Cyanobacteriia > Cyanobacteriales > Aerosakkonemataceae > Microseira. Next base: position 8,001 of record CAYXCW010000095.1, on the reverse strand, counting down.
CCAAACTGTGCGACCAGTGTGGAGGCTAACAGAGAATTTTAACATTCTCCGTAGCCACCCTGCTTTGCGCTGCCTGCGGGGTGGCTAGATTTTTTGGTTTCCAATCCAAAAAATAGGAGAAAATATCATGGCACAAGAGTTTTTGTCAGACTCTATCGGATCTGCGCGTCCTTCTTCCGAATCAGAAATGCCAGAACGGGAGCCGATCCGATTTCTGATAATCGGTACGCGCGAGGGAGTAAACGAAGAAATCAAGAATTTTTTCGCAATGGGATTTGCCCAAGTTGATGAATGGAGTCCCTTGACGCCATTAGCCAAAACCGACTTAGTGATGACCATCCTCATTCGTTACCGCAAGCAACATTCCAGCGATTCATCGGCTCGGAAATCTGGACGGTAAGATTGTTTAAAATCATTTCCAGGCTCTAGCCTGGAAATGCAGTTCGGGAAGCTCAGAAATGACCAACCTGTCTGAATCACAGATAACAAAGCTGTTTTGGCAGTTTCTAAAAAGGCTAGAGTTGAACTTACCAACAGTAGGGGACTGATATGTCTGGAAAAAATGGCAACACTCCAGAGCCAGATCCAGTGTCGGAAGCACTCAAAGAAATGGCGGATTTTAGCGAAATGGCAACCGATGCCATTTTAGAATTGAGGGAAGAAGTTGATAGACTGAAGAAAAAGGTTGAAGATTTAGAGAAGGACAAGAGAGAACGCGAGAAACAAGATGAATCAGGAAACTCTGGACAAGATTAAACAATCAAATAATCGGCTGAGGGAAATGAAACGCCGCCAAGAAGTACTAGCAACAGAAGAAGCACTGTCTCGCGATCGCACTTCTGGGTTGCTAGATTTCGTTGATGATTTGGTTCATAGACCGCCCAACACCGAACAAATGCGGCTACTCAAAGAGTTGTTGCTTGCTCAGCAGAAAGCGATCGCTCAACTCCTCAAATATGTTAGTCAATGGCTGACGAAATCTTGATCGGTTGTTTGAGGGAGATTGGGGACATTTGCGATCGCATTCAAGATTGTGGGGCGTGCGATCGCACAAATTACACCATGTAGGGACACGGCATCAGAGATATCGCGGATAAACAGATAACATTAATCTTGCCGTGTCCCGGCTTCTAATTATGGGTAATCGACGGGACATGATATGAGGCAGGAGCCTCAGCGAGTGCGTTACCAGGCAAGAGCCTGGTAACGAGGTGCGGGGTTATTTGCCGTTGCCGTTGCTCTTGCTGTTACCGTTGCTAGGTGTTGTTAGCACTTTTTCAGCTACTTTATCCGGCACTTCTTGCAAATGGTCGAACTTCCAATTAAAGGAACCAACGCCCATTGTCAAACTCCGCAATTCCACAATAAATCCTTGCATTTCGGCTTGCGGCAAATAGGCAGAAATCTTGTCCCAACCTTTCCAGTCAGAACGACCTTCATAACCTAAGATTTGCCCGCGCCGTCCTGTCAGTAATTGCATCACTTTGGAGGTATATTCCTGCGGACTGGTAACTTCAACAGAGGTAATCGGTTCTAACAGCGTGGGTTCGCATTTTGGTAACCCTTCTTGCATCGCCAAACGCGCTGCTTGTTTAAATGCTTGTTCCGAACTATCCACCGTATGATACGAACCATTAGTCAGCGTCACCGCCACATCTACGACGGGGAAACCTAATGGCCCATGTGCCAAAAATTCCCGCACGCCGACTTCCACGCCAGGAATATATTGCCGTGGCACCACTCCGCCGACTATTGTTTCTTTGAAATTGAAACCTTCTCCACGGGATAAAGGTTGAATATCCAAATAAACATCGCCAAACTGTCCGTGTCCGCCGCTTTGGTGCTTGTAGCGTCCGTGAATTGATTTGGCGGGTTTGCGAATGGTTTCTTTGTAGGCAACTTGCGGCAAGTGGGTACTCATTGGCAGGTTATATTTGCGCCGCAGTCGATCTAAGGCTACTTGTAAATGTATTTCGCCTTGTCCCCACAAAATGACTTCGCGGGTGTCGCCGTGTTGTTCCCAAGCTAAAGAGGGATCTTCTTCAATTAACTTGGCTAAAGCGCCGCTAATTTTCACTTCATCGTTGCGCTTTTCTGCGGTAATTGCTAAAGCGTAAACGGGTATTAGTGGTTCGGCTTTGGGCAATTCTTTGGCTTGATTCGTGGCTAAAGTATCGCCGGTTTTGATTCCTTCCATGCGTCCTATCGCCACAATTTCACCCGCTTGGGCTTGTTGCACGGGATTTTGTTGTTGTCCCATCAGGCGATATAAACCACCGGCACGCACGCCGTTAAGGACGCTGCCATCGGTTAAGGTACCTTGCCAAACTCGCACGAGGGAAAGTTTGCCGCCTTGGGGGGTGAAATAAGTTTTGAGAACTTGAGCGACGGAGGTATCGTTTTTGAGGTTAATTCCCCGTTTTTCGGCTGTGGTTTCTGGTTCGGGTGCTTCTCTCAATAGTGCTTCTAACAGCGGGCGGATGCCAAAATCTTTTTCAGCAACGCCAAAGAATACTGGGACGATTAAATCTGCGCCTAATTCCATTTTTAAGTCGCGCAGAATCTCTTCTTGAGGCGGATTAATTTCTTCTAGGAGTTCTTCCAACAGGTGGTCGTCAAAGTTGGCTAATTCTTCCAACATTTCCGTCCGCGCTTCCTGTTCTTGTTCCTTCAATTCTTCGGGGAACGGTACGGGATCGGCGGCGGCACCTGGATGATAGTGATAAGCTTGTTCGCTGACTAAATCGATAAATCCCGCTAAATCTTCTCCCTGTCCGATGGGATATTGATGCGGAACTAATGGGCGAGAAGAAACAGATTTCAGGGCGTGCAATACGTCCATGAAATTGTTATTCGCCCTGTCCATTTTGTTGATAAATACCAGGTGGGGAATTTCCCAGTCGTCGAGGAATTTAAACAAAGGTGCGAGGGTGAGGACGCGATCGCACACAGGTTCGCATACTACTATCGCTGCATCCACCCCGACAAGGGCGTTATACGTTTCTTGAGCAAATTCTACCGAACCGGGACAATCGACGAACGTGAACCGCACGCCACCGTATTCTGTGCAGGCGGCGGATACTTCCACGCTCATTTTGCGATCGCGTGCTTCTTGTGCGCTATCTCCCACCGTGTTACCATCCTTCACGGCTCCTTTGCGGGAAATAGCGCCCGTCACAGATAACAAACTTTCCAACACCGTAGTTTTACCGCCCAAATATGGGCCAACTATAGCTACGTTACGCGCACCAGAAACCACTTTTTCGCTCATAATACCTCCATTCGGCTGCGGGAATTTATCTCCCAGTAACAGCCGTCTATTGCAGCGTTGACAAAAGGTGTCCCGATATACCGTAGGCTCTCGATTTATTGTGTAGATTGATTTTGATCGAGGTTTTTCGCTCCGAGCAAAATCCGTAGAGTCAATGCGATTCTCAAAGTGTTTGCCGTTGAGCCTACTTGGTTTGGATCGCCTTATCTCGGTACGTTACCTTGTCTTTAGTTCGACTTTAACCCCTATTTAACCTATTGTTATAAAAATACCAGTTAATTTTACAATTACACCCCTAAATTTTTAATTAAAAAAACTTTTATTTCAGAATAATAAGTTTTGTAGAAAAAAGTAAAAATTGGGTGAAAAAATTATGACAGATGACCGGGAATATTAAAATACGTCAGCGGGGTCAGCAGAGCGCAGTTTGCGGGTAGCGATCGCACCAGAAACACCGCACATAAAAATTGTCAGCAGCATCACCAATAAAGCGCGATCAATTTTCATCGCCACGGGTAACAAAGTAGCGGCATAGGTAAGCTGATACAATCCCAAAGACAGCAAGAAACCAGGAATATAACCCAATACGGCTAAAATTAGCGCTTCTTGCATCAAAGCACCCAACAAATAGCCATCTGTATAACCCATTGCTTTCAGAGTGGCATATTCTGGCAAGTGATCCGCTACATCGGTATAAAGAATTTGGTAAACAATCACCGTACCGACGATAAATCCTACCACGACGCCCATACCAAAAATAAAGCCAACCCCTTGACTTTGCCAGTAATCTATTTCAATTTTAGCAAACTCTGTAGGTGTGAGAACTTTGACATCATTCGGCAAACTTGCTTTTAGTTGCTGTTGGATTTTTTGCACGTCAGTTCCAGGTTTCAGGTTAATTAATCCTACATCAATTTGATTTGCCTGACGGTCGGGAAATAATTTAAGAAAGGTAGAATCGCTGGTAATAATATTGCCATCCGCCCCAAAAGAAGCGCCCAAAGTAAACAATCCAATCGTTTGAATATTTTGCTTATTTACCTGCGCTTCCACCGTTCCTTGCCGTTCAAATAAAGCAGGAATCGGGCCATATTCCGGTCTAGAAGCTCGGTCAAATAATGCCCGATCCAATAATTTTATCCCGTCCAGGTTTTGATTCACTTCTGGAAAGTTAAACGGCGAGTTAGCAGGGTCAATTCCCCAGACTAAAATACCCCGTTCTAAGCGAGTTTCCGGGTTGCGCCACTGGGCAAGGTTGACGTAGAGCGATCGCACAGATTTTACCCCATCATAAGCCAAAGTCTGCTGCAATCGTTCTCTGGGAAAGCTTTTAATATTGAACAAGGTTTGAAATTGGGGATTTGTTAATACTAAATCTGCCTGAAGATTTTGATGAGCTTGAGTAGCTCCAGTCAAGAGCGCATCGAGCATTCCCAATTGCACAAACATCAGCATATCGGCAAATCCAATACCAGCCAATGCTACGGCGAGGCGAGATTTACTTTTGATTAACTGGAGCCATGCTAGCGGAGTTTTACCAAACATAATTTAACTCTTTTTTTTGCATTCAGTTATCGTTATGACTCCTAATGGCTAATGGTTAATGCCATAAACAATGTTATATTAGCCATTAGCCATTACCAATTACCAATTACCAATTACCAACTAAACAGGTTCTCGCTTCATTGTCCAAATGCAGGCGTTATCCCCTGGTAATTCACCTTTCCACAAGATTTCAAAACCATTTCTTTTGTAGAAACGGATGGCGCTTTCTGTGGAAGTTTGAAGGTAGCAGGGTAAACCGTCGCTATCTGCTTGTTTGAGAATGGGTTGTAGTAATTTACTGCCAACTCCTTGATTTTGATAGCCTGGTGCGACGCCTAGCATAAATAAATACCAATGGGGATGCGGCATTTCCTGATGATGGCGTTCTTCGATCAGGGAAAATAGCGACATAAATCGCCCACTTTTTTTCCACCCTAATTTGAAAGGCAAGGCATATAAACCTGCTTGCAATAGTTGCAGCATACTGATAGATGCATTTCCGGGCGGCAACCAGGCGGCGATGCCTTTGAGTTCGTCTGGGGTGGTATAAATCTGGTTATAAGGTTGGCTGACGTCTAATGTCATGCGACAAAACCACTTGAGGGCGTTATATTTGGCTGGTTCTGTTTCGGGTATTATGTAGCCAAACATCGGATCGTTGTAGAATGCATTGGTGAGGATTTCGGTGGCTTTTTCGGTTTGCGATCGCTCTAACCGTACCGCGTCATTTGTAGCATGTATCACCTTGGTTTACCTCCAACTGTTGAAAGTATTGGTTAAGCGCATATAGGAATGATAGCTGATTTCTCAAACCCTGTTTTTTAACGAACCACAGAGGCACAGAGGACGCAGAGAAAGAGAAGAAAGAGAAGGTTTCACTCATCATTTGATTGCTAACTGAATCAAGTTGCTGGTTATTTCATGCATAATGACTAATGGCTAATGCCATCAAAAATATTAAATTAGCAATTAGCAATTAGCAATTAGCAATTAGCATGGTTCCTCCTGATATCAGACATTCGTTATAAATAAACCAAGTAAGAATTTACAATTCAATTGCTGTTTGTACTTGCAAGTTGCTCAATCCGGCAACGCGCTTGCTGTCTTCGGGATTGAGGCGAATTTTTACTTCAATAACTCGCCGATCTAAATTTTCTCCTGGTTGGTTGCTGAAAACATTTTGCCGGTTAACTTGCAAGCCAATTTCGGAAACATTTCCCCGCAATTCTCCGGCAAATGCTTGACCTGTAATAACTGCTGGCTGTCCCATTTTGATTTTACCTATATCGGTTTGATAAATTTCTGCTACGGCTACCATTTGGTCGGTTTGTGCTAAATCGGCGATGCCGTTATCGCTAATTTTCTCGCCATTTCTTGTGTTAATTTTGAGTATTTGTCCGGCAATTGGTGCTTTTATATAAGCTTGATTTAAGTCGGTTTGAGCGCGACGGGTGGCAGCGATCGCATTCTCAATTTCCGCTTGCGCCGCCTGGATATCGGTGGGGCGAACTTCTGCAATACTGTTGAGCGTTGCAGCAGCTTCTCTCACTTGTTCTCTACCTGTGGCATTGATGCGGTTAAGTGTAACTTTGGCTTCGCTTAATTGTTTGCTACCTGTGGTATTAATGCGGGTGAGAATTGCTTGAGCTTCGCTTAATTGTTTGCTGCCAGTGGTATTAATCCGGTCGAGAATTGCTTTGGCTTCGCTTAATTGTTTGCTAGCTGTTGTATTGATGCGATCGCCTACTGCTTTGGCTTCGCTGAGTTGCTGTTTTGCTGTTTCTACACTCAAGCGTTTGCTATCAAATGCCGAATGAGAAATCGCCCCTTGTTTGTGTAGCTGTTGATAGCGTTGATATTCAGAAATCGCATTATTTAATTCTGCCTCGAGTTTCTTAATTGTTGCTTGTTGTGCGTTTTTATCTCCTTGCCATTGTGCTTGAATTCTAGCGATCGCTTCAATTTGCGCCTTTTGCTCTCCTTGCCATTGTGCTTCGATGCGGGCAATGGTTTCTTGTTGTGCGTTTCTATCTCCTTGCCATTGTGCCTCGATGCGGGCAATTGTTTCTTGCTGTGCGATTTTATCTCCTTGTAACTGTGCTTGTAAGCGCTCAATTGTGGCTTTTTGTGCGGCAATTTCTCCAGCTTTTGCACCTGCTTTCACTTGGGCAAGTTTAGCAATTGCAACTTGATGCTGTTTTTGCGCCTGCAACAAGGCATCTTGCAAGCGATCGCGCGAGTCTAAAATGGCGATTACTTGCCCTTTCTCCACTCTATCCCCCTGTTTCACCAGCAATTGCGCCACGCGATCGCCATCTAGCGCCAAAGGTGCCGACAAGCGAATTATTTCTGCTTCCGGCTCGAGTCGCCCCAAAGCTGTTACTTTTAGTACTGGAGCAGGGGTTTCTACCGTTTGAGAGGCGGTAGTTTTTTCCACTCTGCCGCCAAATTGGGAGATGCCGTAATATGCGATCGCTCCCGATACAGCAGTAGCAATGACAATCAATCCAACGATCTGTTTATTTAAAGGTTTTGAAGGCAACTTAAGTTTTATTTCCATAGTATTTCTATTGCTCCAAATAAGCAGTTATCATTTTTCCTAACATTGCCCCCTGCTCTGACCAAGATACTATTTCATCGTTGTATAATCGCGCCAGAATCAACCCATCAATTAGAGCCGAAATATAGATGACTAACTTAGGATCTTCAATGCCTAAAAGCTTGGCAACTTCTGTAAGCGCTACTTCTGTCAGTTGTTGCAGTGCTTTGTTCTGTTGCAATTTTTCCCGCCCTTGCTGCTGGTAAAACTCAATATCTAGCAAAAGCTGTTTGAGAAAGTAGTTCTCATTTTTACCAACGAAATTAAATACAACGTCAATTCTTTCTGCCAGGGTTTGAGCCTTTTCTATATCAGGAGCAATACTAGCAATCGTCTGTCGGTATCTCTCCTCAACCAATTGCACAAACATTGCTTCTTTATTAGGAAAATAGTGATATAAAGTTCCGGTTGAAACACCCAGTTTTTGAGCAATCTCCCGCATGGTAATCGATGCATAACCCTTAGAGGCAAACAGATCGAAGCACTTAGCAAGCAATTCTTTGCGGTACAGATCGCGATCGACAATTTTAGGCATGAGACAGTTGATAGTTGATAGTTGATAGTTGATAGTTGATAGTTGATAGTT
>CAYXCW010000094.1:0-28446 GCA_964463555.1 uncultured bacterium | reverse complement strand
GAGAGTGATTCTCATTCTATTCAATGTGACAGTTGAGGGTGCGGAATGTGGGTTTGAATACCCATAGTTAGGACTGACGCTCGCTCCGCGGGGATACCAAGGAAGCTCTGAGTTTTAATTAACTCAAGTTGCTAGTTATGAGGTCAAGGGTTCTCGATCCCCCTAAATCCCCCTTCAAAAGGGGGACTTTGAATCTGCTGCTAGCCCCCCTTGCGAAGGGGGGTTAGGGGGGATCGAACCGACAATATTTGTAACTAGCAACTTGCGTTATTTATTATTGAACGCACTATCTACCCCAATAAACGAAGGAACAAGTAGATAATTATATTCTTATAGACCGCGCAGGCGGTCTTTGTTTGTGTAGCCGCGACTTCAGTCGTTAGGCATAAAATGCCCCATGTCACCCATTTTAAGGTCGCACCATAACTTTGATCGCTTCTCGGCTATCCATCGCGGCATATCCCCCGGGCACGCCATCGAGTTCGACAGTCAGATCGAGAACGGGTGAGGGGTCAATTTTACCAGCCACTACATCAGCCAGCAATTCGGGAATATAGGCACGCGCGGGTGCAACGCCTCCCCGTAACGCAATATTGGACATAAACAAACGGGGGAGATTAATCGTTTCGCTACCGTGAGGCACTCCCACAAATCCAATCGCGCCTCCTGGACGGGCAATAGCGATCGCACTCGCCATTGATGAAGAGCTACCCACGCATTCGAGTACAGATTCTGCGCCACCTTGGGTCATTTCCAGCACAGCATTAATCGCCTCGTCGCCCCGACTGGTAACCGCATCGGTAGCGCCAAATTGTCGCGCTATTTGCAGGCGTCGTTCGTGACGACCTAGCATAATAATCCGATCTGCTCCCAAGCGTTTCGCCGCCAGTACGCCGCACAATCCCACCGCACCATCACCCACAACCGCTACGGTACTTCCTTGGCGCACTCCAGCAGCAACCGCAGCATGGTGACCAGTTGACATCACGTCTGTGAGCGGCAGAATCGCGGTGAGCAGGGCGTCATCATTCTCCACCGCTGGGGGAATCTTAACCAGAGTGCCGTCAGCGAATGGCGCCCGCACGGCTTCTGCCTGCCCGCCGTTGTTTCTTCCACCCCAAAAGCCGCCTTGAACGCAAGAGGTTTGCAATCCTTTACCGCAGAACTCGCAGGAACCATCAGAAAAGGCAAAGGGAGCCAGGACGCGATCGCCTTTTTTGAGCGATCGCACGTCCTTACCCACCGCTTCCACAATCCCCATCCACTCATGACCAGTTCGCCAACCCGGTTGCCAATTTTCCAAACCTCGATAAAACCAGAGGTCAGAACCGCAAATACACGCATGAGTGATGCGGACAATCGCATCAGTAGATTGCTCGATCGCCGGATCGGGAACGCTCTCAACCCGAACGTCGCCCGGTGCATAGTATACGGTGGCTCGCATTTGATACACTCCTGTTGATTTAGTTCTAGGCGGACAATCTTTTTGATTACTAATTCAAAAAATACATAAACAGACAGTTTTGTCAACTTTATTTACACATATTTACCTGAAGAAAAAATCTTTAAATTCTAGATGACATTAATAGGCAATTAGGAGGATGTTGAATAGAACTAAAAATGTTTTCCCCATTGAACTTGTATGACTTGTATTCAATAGAAAACTCTTCAGTAAACCCAAGGTTGCGAAATATCTGCTGAGAACCAACGCCGGTCGCCTCAGCAATAGCAATTTCAAAGTTATGGTGTTTAGCTAAGTTCAAGTTCTCTTTTACTAAGGTTGTGCCTATACGTCTCTTAGTGTATTGCTCCTGGACTCCAAGCATAAAAATATGCAGCACCTGTCCAGCTTTAACCGGATAACTGCTTCGATAATTTTCTTCTAGTTCTGACAGCAAAGAAAAAACTGTTTCAAACTTATTATCAATACCCGGCGGGGGGTCAGGATGAATTGTCATAAAATCTTCAGAAATAATGAAACCCACTACCTCTTGCGTGTTTCGATTTTTAGCAATTATCGAAATTTCTTCATCGGCTGCTTTTTCGCACACAGGTAAAGCCAAGCGATACAACTCATTGAAGGAAATTTTTAGAGCTTTGGCGAGAGGTTCAAAACTAGAAAAAACCTGGGAAATACAACTAGCAGTTGCTGCGATATCTCGATGCTGAAGCGTTTGGAACAAAATTTCGTTGTTTTGAGCGATAAATTGCATAGATTCGGTAAAAATTACAGCGGATTGCAATTGCATGAGTTACAGCGTTTTCCCTTACAGAGGATTGCAGTCGGATGAGCTACACCTTCGTTTGTCAAGCGCGCAGTATTACTCCCATCCCGGTAGAAGATTATGTATTTCTTCCTTCTTCTTCCTTCGTGTCCCTTCGCAATTCTATCTGAGAAACCGGGTTTCTTTTTTTGAGGCGAAACCCGGTGTCTTTCCGTAACTGTAAACTGTCAACTGTCAACTGTAAACTGCCTCTTTCAGTACCTTTGTTGTTACTAAATCAAGCGTCTGCCAAATCACGTCTAGCCAATCGAGATGTTCGGGTTTCATCAAACAAGAACGCACACAGGTAATCGAGTCTAGATCCCAATCGATTTCTGCCCCAGTCTCTAAAAATAGTTTTTTCGATACATTAACTAGAGCTAGGTGGAGATTTTCCTGTGCTGCCACTGCAAAAATCTCCTTAGCCAATCGTGAAGATTCACTCGCACTGGGAGATTTTACAGCCCAAACCACAATGTCTAATTGCGGCTGAAAAGGCACTATAAATCGCGGATCGCTTTGCAGTTTCTCAAACAAAGTTAGTGCTGCGGTTCGCGATTTACTCAAATAAGCAGCAAACTCACCACCTGGAATTAAAGGTAGTAAACGTTGAGTTGCCCACAATGCTACCGCAGATGAACCAGGTCTGGAACATTCGAGGCTAATTTCACCTAAATGAAACTCCTCAGAGCTAAAGTAAGTGTAGGGCGAATCATGTTTATAAAACTTCCCAACAGAAGGATCTTTAAACAGAATGCAACCACAGCCATAAGGTTGAAGTCCATGTTTATGCGGATCGATAACAATCGAATCAACTTGTTTGAGACAATCAAAAGCGGCTCTGGTTTCGCTATCAAGATTATCTGCCAAGATAAAGTAACCACCGTAGGCGGTATCTGCATGAATTCTGAACCCATATTCAGCCTGAAGAGCGAGAATTTCTGGTAGGGAATCTACAGCACCCATTCCCGTCGTCCCCATTGTTACAACAACCGTACCAATATCGCCTTCTTGTAGCAGTTTTTTCAAGGCTGTTACATCCATTCGGGCGTGACTATCGCAGGGAACAGATTGAAAAGGAATGCGAAGCACGCCACAAATTCTTTCATGGGTGTAGTGTGCCTGATTAGAGGCAACAACTTTTTTGTTTGGTTGTAAATTTCCTGCTACCCATAAGCCCTCTAAATTTGCCATTGTGCCGCCGCTAGTTAGATGTCCTAAATGGGTTTTCCAACCGAACATTTTGGCAATTTCTGCCACCGCTTCTTTCTCCATTGCCGAACTTGCCCGCCCGCCATCCAGGGCGTGATTGTTGGGATTGATCCACAGGGATAAAGTATAAGCAAGACGGGCAATTTCTGTAGGCGGTTTGAGCATTTGCCCAGCGTAGAGGGGATGGTGATAGGGATAATTATCCTGCATCCGCTCTGCAACTTCCAACAGCACGGTTCTCATAGCGTCTAGGTTGGGAGTGCGATCGCATTTTGGCAGACTAGCAAAACCTGCTTCTAGTCGTGCTAGTACTTCTTGAAGCAATCCCAAGCTTTCTTTTTCTAATGTCATGTATTTGCATCCTTATTTTTGACTGGTAAATTATGGATAAGATTCAGGCTTCACAATTGGTATCGTGCTGAGTTTTCTTTCTTTTCTTCCAAGATTGAATCATTTCCAGGGAAGCCTTTGCCCTCAGAGTTTGAGTTACTGGGCACTCACCCGCTACTCGACGCTGGGGGTCGATTATTTTAGCTCGACCCTTTTCAAATTTTTTCAACTCTTTGATAGCGCCGCTACTTTCAGAACCGGCGATCAAAGACCCTATTTCACCACCTCCAAATTCTGCACAAATACTCTTGTGACCATCAGATATGCCGCCTTGATAAGCTCGGACAAATTTTTCGTGTTCGGCTGCGAGGCTGTGAGGCATATCTTTCATAATTGGCAATAGCTTCTGCTTGCAAATGACATTAATTAGATAATTGTGATCCCACATCATTAAGCCACTTAAATTCTCTGATTTTACTAACGATTGGGGATTGCCAGTAATCATAGTAGGGCGAATTTCACTTTCATATTGATCTCTAGTGAAGTTCCCAGTTAGTTTCATGGCTGCTCCCGATGCGTACATAAGTTGAGCAGCCGTTTCTAACTCAACTTTTGCTTGGTCAATTTGCTCGTTACCAATGGCATCAACCAAGCGAATTAAACTCAAAATTAACGCTTGGCTAAATACTAAAAATACCCAATGTCCTTTTTTCCAGATCTGAAGCGGAGAAATACTAAAGTTTGGTTCGTTCTTAAAATTGTTACAATTGGCGGTTAATTCCTGGCCTAAATTGCTCTTAAGATTCCAGTTATACTCATCTAATCCAAGCGCTCTTTTTAACAGAAACCCATAATTTTTAAATCCCGATTTAACAGAGGCTTTATTAGGGTTAAAAGGTAAACTTGTACCGATCTCTAAAAAACCTAAATAAGCTCTCAACAGGCTGGCAACTACTAATTTAGCAGGTGCTTCGGATTTAACATGTTGAACTTCCATATAGCGGTCAAACTCTTGAATTTGCTGGCACTTCAGGTTAGTACCAGTCAAAAATTCCTCCTCCAGTACAATAACTTCCACTGGGGTGAGTTGCTGCAAGGCTTTCTTGATAGTAACCACTTGCAAAGATTCCTCTAAAGATAAAGCCTGTTCAAATTGCGTTAATACCTGATGCAACTGCATCGCTACGGGCTGACTTAATTGGTAATTGCTGAGTAAATCCTGGGGTGGTAGCAAATAAAGACTTGCGAAATTAAGCGCCATATAAGTAACAGTTAGATTTAGTTTTCGTTATCACCATAGGCTTTGCCGCTCAACAAGTCATCAGAACTGGTGCTGAATGTTTGATTAGTTTAACATAATTATCACCGTAAAAATACCGAAGTTTAACTATAACCTTGGCTGGCTAATTGAAAAACTCAGATTTATATTACAGGACTTACGCACGACGATCCTAGAAACCGGGTTTCTGCGTGGATCTTTAGTTTCTTGCGCGACGATTTCTCATAGAAACCCGGTTTCTTTGCGTAAGTCCTGTATTATTTACCTTGACGAAAAAACACGATCGTGCTATCAAGCATGGTTGATTGGGTGGTGATGCGATCGCATATTGTCGTTACTATTGTCATCTGGTTCAAAATTTTTCCCGCTTGAGTTGTAGTTGTAGGTTGGGTTGAGGAACGAAACTCAACCTACTAACTATCCAAATTATCAGTATTTTAGTTTTAAATTAATTGCTTTTAAATATGAGAAACAATCTGTTTATATTGAGCGGTTAACTCGTGGTGTGGATGCTGCAAGGAAAACAATCCTTGACTGCCTAAACGAATCATTTCCGTAGAAAGCGGCATGATTCCGGCAACGGGTTTGTTATAGGTTGCTTCTATTTTTTGCCGCAAGGCTATGAGGTCAAATTCTGGCAAAACTTTATTCACTACTAACAACATTTGCGGCACTTCTAAATTTTCTGCCACTTCAATTACTACTGCCGTTCCTAAATAATCTTGTTGGTCGGGGCGGAGGATAATAATTAAGGTATCAGAAATGCCGACTGAAAGTAGGGTTTCTTCGTTAATTCCAGGGTGCGTATCGATGAAGAGATAGTCTAAGTTTAACAGTTCATTCAGTTGGTATAACCCTTCTTGAAGTAATTCTACATCGTAGCCTTCACTCAGAACTTTGGCAATGTCGTCGCTTTTCATGCTGGAGGGAATGAGATAAATGCTGCCGCTTTCTTTTCCCGCTGCACCTTCCAGCACGTGGCTCACATCATAGGCGGCATCTTTGATTTCGCAGCGTCCCCAGAGATAATCGTTGAGGGTACGTTTGATTTGGTGGTCTTTTAAGCCAAAAAGGACGTTGATACCCGGTGATTGAATGTCGGTATCGACTAAGGCAACTCGCTTGCCCAGTAAAGCAGCAGTGGCGGCTAAATTAGCGGTGGTGTTAGATTTTCCCGTCCCACCTCGATAGGAGTGAATTGAAATAATTTTTGTCATGGCTTTTCCTTGTAAGTTAAGCGTTTTACCTTAAGTAGATCGGTCAGTATATTTGAATAATTTATCAGAAGTTGCGTAACATGTCACAATCTAAATTGAAAGAAAAGATTATAGTTTATGAAAAAAAAGTAGGAAGCGATCGCATTGACAAAGGGATGGATATAGTAAAGCTTGAATGTCTGGAGCGAACAGAGGAATCAAACATGTTACCTGGGTCTAATTCAAAAGATGTTCGGTCGCAACCATATCAAGTTTTCATGCTGGCATTGTGTTTTTATGCCTTGGGGACATTGGCTTTTGAATCTTTCTTCTTGCTCGATCCATCTACCCACCAAATCTTGAAGTACGCTGACAATGCAGTTTGTGGATTATTTTTTGTTGACTTTGCGATCAATTTGTATCGCGCTCCCAACAAATGGCGATATATGTACACTTGGGGCTGGATAGATCTGGCATCGAGTATCCCTACCGTAGAAGCACTGCGTTGGGGTAGTTTGTCTCGCGTGGTGCGTATCTTCCGCGTCTTGCGGGGCGTGCGGGCTACAAAACTGGTGATATCTTTTATTTTGGATTGGCGATCGCAAGGAACTTTCCTAGCCACAGCTTTAATATCTATTGTCGCGATCGTATTCTCAAGTGTGGCGATAATTCAATTTGAAAAAGGTGCCAATAATAGCAACATCATCACTGCGGAAGATGCCCTCTGGTGGGCTGTTGTAACTATCACAACCGTCGGTTACGGTGACCGATACCCAGTGACCATCGAAGGGCGAATTATAGCAGTCATGTTGATGATAATAGGTATAGGTTTGTTCGCTACATTCTCAGGATTGGTAGCCGCATGTTTTCTCACACCCGAAGCCCAACACCAAGAAAGTGAATTGGAAAGTCTTAGGCAGGAATTAGCCACTATCAGGCAGCTGCTGGAAAAACGAGAGCGAGATGGCAATTAGCAATTAGCAATTAGCATTCTACTTCAGAACATTTTGCAGTTCTTCCGAGCGCTGTTTGAGCCGTTCTGCCAACAAGTTGACAATAAATTTATGAATCGTTACTGCTAACTTTGGCTCCTCATTTTCCATCCGCTCAAAGGCTTCAGCGGAGAGATAATAAAGACGACTGTTCTGGTCAGCTATCACCGAAGCGGTGCGGGGTTCTTTGCGGTAAAGACCCATTTCACCGAGGATAGTGCCGCTGTCATAGGTCGCTAGTCGTTCAGTTTGATTATTTGGCAATTCTAGAACAACGCTGACTTGACCCGATTCCAGGAAATAAAAACCATCGGCAGGATCTCCTTGATGCAGTAAAAATTCACCTTGTTTGATTTGAACCTGTTCCAAATACTTCATCAACTGGGAGCCATTGTCAAGATCGGGAAGCAAGATTTTCAGTTGCAGTGCTAAAGGCAAAAAGCGGCGACGGCGCAATTTAGCTGATTCTAAAATTTGGTTTTCACACCATTCCAAACCTCGATCTAAATCGGGAAATAATTGGCAGAAGGGTTCTTTAAGTTCTAAGCAACCCCCTTGCTGAAGTTGCTCGATATCTTGGGATGAAAGGTTGGTAAACAACAAACAGATTTGCTTTTGTTTAGCAATCTGTTTAATCTTAGAAAAACTCATCACCCCTGAAGAGTCCAATCCACTCACCCGACGAAAGTCGAGTACGAGAAAACGCACTGTAGGCAAATCTGGATTTTCTAACCGTTCGCGAATCCGATCGAGTAATTTTCGGGCTGTACCAAAAAAGATTAATCCTTGCAGTTCTAGAATATGAATTTGCTCTCCTTTTTGACGCAGCAGGCGTTCTTCGTTTGGCGGTCTTCGCACGTGGCTGTGACGGTTTGCTCCGCTGAATGTATGCTTGGTGACAGCAATTTGACTGGTGTTAATCGCAAACAGAATCACCGCAGCCACCATCCCCACAACCACACCTTGAAGAAAGCCAAATGCGGTCATGAAAAATATAATTAGCAGGATGAGACAGTAATCAAATAGCGGAAATTTAAACCAGGCCGAGTAAACCCAGGTGAAGAGGGCGGATAAGCCGTTAAATATGAGCAATCCACCAATAACTTGTTTAGGACAGAAGGATAAAATTGATGCTCCTAATAACAGCATCGTTGCACAAATTAAGGCAACCAACAACCCTGCTAAACGACTTCTTGCCCCCAATCTGTAAACCAAACCTGACTGACTCAGATGGTGAAAGCCGCCGATCCCACCGCCAACGGCAGATAATAAAGTGGCTATTCCTGCTGTTTTGAGTTCGCGATCGAGATCGATATCTCGTTGGCTAACAACTTCAATCCCGCTGATATTAAGCAGAATTGAAATCGCTTGAATGAACCAAAGCGTGGCGAAATTGCCAATTAATCCCAAAATTGTTTGCCAATTTGCGCCTGCGATCGCTGCTAAAGTAAATGTTGATGCTTGCCACATTCCTGCGTCTGGAAAAGGGCCTAGCAGTAGCCCTTTTTGACTAGCTGCGGCAACAGATGTGCCAGTAAAAAGCAATACTAAATAAAAAGTAGCAATCCCAGCTACTACCATTCCCGGCACGATTAGAAAATGACTATAGCGCTTCAAAATGAAAAATAGCAGCACCGCAAATATTACTGCCGGTATCCAATTAATTAGTTGGTCTGACTGGGCAAGTTTTGGCAAAGTGGAGAATTCTAATGATAAACCCGTGACAATCCGAAAACCCCCTTTTACTAACAACCAACCCGATCCGGCTAAGAATCCGCCGACGACTGGATAAGGAACAAATCGAATTAGTTCGCCAATGCCAAAGCGACCCAAAATTAAGCAGAAAATCCCGGTGACGGTGGAATTAAATATAATGGCTGCGATCGCTGTCAGCAAAATTTCTTCTGTGGAGTTCGTCCCAGACATGGTGGCAGCAATGGCGCTAACAACCAAACCCAAAATAGCTGCGGTAGTCTCTTGCGGGCCTGCGATCGCAGTAGGATTGGCACTAAATAAAGCTACGATGGCGCTAACTACCGTCGAGGTAAACAAGGTCAATCCCAACCCGATTGGTAAATATTCGGAGAGCGTTCCTGAAAAAATTAGGGTAGCAAAAGAGACACTGTAAATCACAGCAAAAATCCCGGCGACTAGGCCAGATGTGACGCTGGGTAGAAGAGTCTTCGGTTGCAATTGTTGCTGGAACCATTCGATTTTCACGCTCAATTTTTTTCCCTCACGCCAATAAAAGATCGATCTCTTTTTGTCCAGATGATACCCGATCTGCGAAGAGAGAATTTATCTCGTTTCTGTTTGTGGCTGGATTAATAAACCGCAGAGGCGCAGAGGACGCAGAGGAAGAGAAGAGAGATTAGTAATTCAGATGCAAGCTGGTTAATTTAAAAAGTTTTGTAATTCTATAGAGCAGTTTCTCAAACGTTCGGCGAGCAAGTTAACAATAAATTTGTGAAATGTGGCTGCTAGTAGTGGTTCTTCGGTTTCGATGCGAGCAAAAGCTTGGCTAGAAAGATGGTAAAGACGACTGTTGCGATCGCTAACTACTGAGGCAAAACGAGGTGCGTTACCATACAAACCCATTTCGCCAACAATTGCGCCGCTAGTGTAAGTTCGCAATCGTTTTGTTTCACCATCAGAGAGGACGACGACAACGCTAAGCTGACCGGATTCTATGAAATAAAGTCCTTCAGAAGGATCGCCTTGACGAAACAGATATTCACCTTCAGACAAATGCATTAATTCCAAATATTGCATTAGTTTATTTGCTTGTTCCGGCGCTAGCAAACTGCTGCAAAGCTGCATAACTAAAGGTAAAAAACGCGGATGGCGCAATTGACTAACTGCTAAAATTTGACTCTCGCACCACTCTAATCCTCGATCTAAATCGGGGAAAACGTGAAACACGGGATCGGGAGTTTCTAGCACACCTCCCTGCTGGAATTGATTAGCAGCAGTGGGCGGTAAATCGGTCAAAACTAACTGCAATGACTGCTTTTTAGCAATTTGTTTGAGTTTGGCAAAGCTCAAAACCGCCGAGGAGTCGAGTCCCGTGACATCGTGAAAATCGAGGATGACAAAACTCAAGTTTTCGTTAGCCAGATCGAGTCGTTCTCGAATTAAATTGAGCAACTTGTTCGCCGTGCCAAAAAAGATTAACCCTTGCAGTTCGACAATGTAAGTTTGGTCGCCTTTTTGTCGCAGTATTTGTGCTTGGTTTGGAGATCTGTGAACGCGACTGCGGTAGTTAACGCCAGAATCTACCCGTTTGGCTACATCAATGCGGCTATAGTTGACGACAAATAGAGTAATTTCTGCCACTAAACCGACTCCCACGCCTTGGAGAAAGCCAACCGCACCGACAACGACTAAAATTAATAAGACAATAAAATATTCAGCTTTGGGCAGTTTATGCCCAGCGTCCCAAAGGGATTCAAGCAGCAAAGATAAACCGAAAAATAACAGCAAGCCGCCTAAAATTGGTTTGGGAAATAGAGATAAAGTAGCAGCACCGAAATATAATGCGATCGCAAACACACCAGCTGAGATTAAACCTACAAGGCGACTGCTAGCACCCAAGCGATAAACTAATAATGAATCGCTCAATGTTTGGTAACCAACCAAACCGCCACCCACTCCTACGGCTAAATTAGCCATGCCAGCCGCTTTTAATTCTTGATTAAAATCTATATCGCATTCAGCCGCTAATTCCAAGGCGCTAGCATTGAGTAAAATCGCAATCGGACTGATAGCGGCAATCGTTAATATATCGCCAATAATTTGAGTGGAAATCACCGACCAATCTACTTCGATTAATTTGGCTGGGTTGAAAGGTTGCCAAAGAGTTTCAGCGGTAAAAGGTGCTAGCAACCAACCTTTAGCGATCGCATCCTCAAAAGAAGTATGACTTGTCCATAAAAATAGATAAAACAATCCAATTGCGGCGATAATTGCTGTGGGTACGATCGACCAATGATTGTACCGACGCGATATTAAAACTAGCACGGCAGCAAAAATCAATCCTGGTAACCATCGCAGCAATATTTCTGTTTGAAATAACAGCCCGAGGTTGGATAAATTCAGCTTAATATCGGTCATAATTTCCAGAGAACCGCGAAATAATAACCAACCAGTACCGGCTAAAAATCCCGCGATCGCTGGATAGGGAATAAACCGCACCAATTCCCCCACTTTGAACTGTCCCAACGCCAAAAGAAATGCTCCCGTTAACCAAGCAGTGAGAGCAAATGTGGCAAGTATGGTGACAAAAATTGTTTCTGCATCCGCACGATCGGATAAACTGCTGTTAATTGCCGCCGCAATTCCCGCTAAAACTGCTACTGGTAACGTGTCGATATCGGCGGTAATTGTACGGAAGGAACTGGTCAAAGAAGTTACTAGGCGAAGTGCGATCGCGCTCGATAAAACAATCCCAATTCCCCGTGCCAGGTGGCTTTCCAGGTCACCAGAAAAGACAAACGCCGCCAAAGAAGTATCAAATAATACCCCAATGATGCCGCTCAGGATTCCGGCTGCCACACCGATCGGCAATGTTTTAGTATCAAACTCTTGGAAGAAATTGGCAATCGGAAACGAAAGGTTGGCGATCGCGTGGTTTAAATTACTATCCTCACTTTTTGTCATAAAAGTCCTGAGTTATCAGCAGCCTTTGCTAACGGACATGATATAAAAGGGAATTACACTTACTTAATTTATTGGTTTATAGTAAGCCACATTCCCCTTAACCATGAGCAATTAGCAATTAACCATTAGCCATTAGCCAATTGCTCAAGCTTGTGGTAATGGTATGTGTTCCTTAACAGCAGAATCCCCCGTTAGTGCCAAATAGATGCCCACCAAAATTACGGCAAATGCTAGCAAGTTCATCAAGGTTAATCCTTCGGAAAAAAACACCCAAGCACCGATAGCTGCTAACACTGGATCGAGCATCAGAAACAGGGCGACAAATCCCGATGATAAACGATTGAGACTATAAACTAAAAGTCCTTGACCCACAATTTGGCAAATAATCGCAAGGCAAATCACCGCCATCCAACCTTGCCAACTATAGGGGAAAAGTCGCTCGCCAGCGATCAGGACAAAGGGTAAGGTTAACACGGTAGCGATCGCCGAACAGCCCAACATGATAGCGATCGCATTTAACCGGGTTTGCAGTTGTTCTAAAAGCAGTAAATAAATCCCAAAACATAGCGCCGCTAGTAAGGCGCAAAGATCGCCAGTCAGCTTGTCAGGACTTAGTTGCAGGTCATTAATTCCTAAAGCAATCGACCCGCAAATGGCAATCCCCATACCAATCACAAATTTGCGATCGAATCGCTTACCCCAAAGCAACCATCCTCCCAAGCTGGTAAACAGCGGTGTAAAGTTTGCCAGCACCGTTGCATTAGCAACGCTGGTTTGAGTTAAAGACCATGCCCAAAGCATCAAGTCAGCCGCTAAAAAAACCCCCACTCCCAACAACTGCAACAACACCCAACCTGTATAAATTGAATTAGGTTCGGGTTGTTGTTCCATTTCTGCTTCGCGCGTTCCGCTAAATTTCTGCCACAACAGCATCACAATTGTGGTAATCCAAAACCGATTAAACGCGGTAGAATAGGGACTAATTTCTTGTTCGCTCCATTTGATAAATATGGCTGCCAAAGAGATGGAAACTAAGGCAGCAATTAGACATATCAGCGCCACTCCGGTTTCGTTTTTGTCTAAGTTCAAATTCGGTCGAGATTCGAGTTGATGATTCATTCGAGTTTAGATTTTAGATAGGTAGATCGGCAGTTGACAGTTGACAGGTAAGTGTTGAGTTTGTTGGCAGCCGTGAGTTATATCGAGTCTGGTATCAATGGTAGTGTATAGTAGGGGCGGGTTTTACGAGAGATATTTGTTAGCAGCGCCAAAGTTAAATAAACCCGCCCCGGCTGAGGCTACCGATGCCACCGGACATGATATTAGAAATCAGGTTTCTTATTTAGGTTTGATCGTCTCAAATCACAATTTTTCCTAAAACCGGCTTCTTTTGTATAATATCATGTCAGTTCCGAAGATTGTTGATAGTAGAGGGCGGATTCTACCAAAAAAATGGGTGATTAGCCTCCCCTTTTAAGCGGAAAGGAAAAATTAATTTTTCTGGTTTGCAATCCTATTGTTAGAAGCAATACAGCCCTTAAGGCTTTGTTTGTGTAGCGGCAGCATTAATGCTGCCGCTACACAAACAAGAGGCATCCTAAGCATTAGCAGCAGTTGCTAAAATCTCAAAATTTAATCTTCCCAAAACGCATCTAGATCTATATTTGCCACTTCTGCTTGTAAGTCTTGAAAGTAATCGGCTTGGGTAATTTCTGCGACTTCGCGGGCGCGCTTTTGTTGGTCGATTTCGATGCGAAGTTCTTGCAGTTGACGTTTGAGGGCTTCTTCTTCTTGCTTGCGCTGGGTGACATCTTCGATAATGCCTTCGTAATAGATGACATTACCATAGCGATCGCGTACTGCTCTAGTATTTTCTTTCACCCATATGATGCTGCCGTCTTGGCGATAAACTTGAGATACCGAATGCTTGACTTCGTCATATTCTGCCATCAAGTTTTGGAACTCTTCTCTCTGATCGGGATCGACATAAATTTGAGTAGAAATTTCTGTCACCTCTGCCATCATTTGTTCAGGAGATTCATAACCGTAAATGCGAGCCATTGCTGGATTAACGCTAATGTAACGCCCATCTGGGCTAGATTGAAAAATCCCTTCCAGCGCGTTTTCAAAGATACTGCGATACTTTTCTTCAGCAATTTGTAAAGCTTCTTCCGCTAGTTGGCGTTGCGTTACATCAATTCCCACAGATACAGTTGCGCTACCTTGCTGATATTTTTGTGCCGCCATTAAGTAATACCGCACCGTATCATTAACCCTAGTTTCAACAACTTGAGAATCATATTCTTGGGTACTTGCTAAAAACTGGCGGATAAAATTGGCAAAAGCAGAGTTTTGTGCCTGAAAGCCGACTTCTTTACCAATAAAATCATCTGGAGACAGTTGGCAATTTTCGGCAAGATAGCGATTCACTCCCAGGTATAAGCCATCCGCATTAATCCAAGAAATAGCCCCAGGCACGGCATTTAAAACCGCTTCCAATTGGTCTTTTGCCGTAGCCAGTTCTTGCTCGCGAGTTTTGATGGTTTGCACCATCTGAGTAAATACTCGTGCCAGATGACCGAGTTCGTCGTTTCTGGCAGCGACTTGTTTTAACTTTATTGGTTCAAAACTGTTGTTTTCCACGGCAGCCGCAGCATCTGTTAGTTGTTTCACCTGCTGGATGTAGCTTTCCATCTGTTCATTCTTCTCAGAGATGCGATTTTCCAGATAGGTAGCATGTTCGGTAACATTTTCAACCATGATTTCTAAATCGGTTTTTTCTTCATTAATTTCTGCTAGTTGCCGACTTAGAGTTTCTATTTGCGCCAGTAATTCCTCTCTAGATAGTTCAGTCATTTTTGTTTATACACCCTCATTTTTCTGTAAATACCCAGATACCGCGCCAATTTTCAGGGATACCTTGGTTTGCTAGCTGTGTAATTCGTTGCAGATAGAGTTTTGCAGTTTTATCCAGCGGATTGGCGCTCAACACCTGGTTAAAACAGGCTTGAGCTGTTTTGAGATCGCCATTGCAGTAATGTTGAAATCCTGCTGCAAAATCCGGTAATGTTTGCAGTTTTAAATTTTGCATCAACTCGGTTTCTACATCCAAAACTTCGTAGGCGGTAATCGGTTCGCTTCTTCCTTTGACGATTGTCCGATCGATAAATCGAACTTTATATTGTTCCCGATGGCTCAATCTTTCTAGCACGTCACCAGAAATCACCATTGACACCCCGTAGTATTTGGTCAATCCCTCCAAGCGGGAGGTGAGGTTAACTGTATCGGAGAGGGTATCGCCTTGCAGACGATCTTGTTCTCCCACTACTCCCACCATCATATGGCCTACATGAATTCCCATACCTACCTCAATAGGTGAATAGCCTCGCTCTTCTCGTTCTTGATTGAATGCTTTTACCTTTTTGAAGAAGGCAATTCCACCAGCAATTGCATCATCGGCGCTATCAGGAAAAACCGCCATCATCCCATCAGCCATGAATTTGACTACAAACCCATTATGACCGCGAATTTCCGGCGAAACATAACGCAGATAAGCGTTGATGAAGTCGAACGTTTCCTGGGGTGTCATGCGTTCGGAAAAGGCGGTGAAGGAACGAATATCAGAAAACATCACCGCCATTTCTTTGCTGACGTGATCTCCTAATTTAATATCAAGAATGCTCTGCTTTTGCAGGAATTTGAGAAACTCATGGGGAACAAAGCGTCCAAAGGCTTTTAAAAGTTCTTCTAATTCTTGTTCGCGCGTTTTGATGGTTTGCACCATCTGAGTAAATACCTTTGCCAGATTACCGAGTTCATCCTCACGTGCAGTAACTTGAGCCAGATTCTCTGGTTCAAAGCTGTTGTTTTCCACCGCCACAGCAGCATCTGTCAGTTTTTCCACCTGTTGGATGTAGCTTTGCAACTGTTTATTGTTCTGACGGATTTGGTTTTCCAGATCGGTGGAATGTTCGGTAATGCTTTCCAGCATAATTTCTAAGTCGGCTTTTTCTTCATTGACTTCTGCTAGTTGCCGACTCAGATCTGCAATTTGTGCCAGTAATTCCTCTTTGGATAGTTCAGTCATGCAGGAAATTTAACCTGGCTTTACTCCAATTGTAGTTGCAAAGTTGGTAGCAGCTTTTGCAAATTGGCAAGGGATTTTGCTTGCCAAGCAATGTCTGGCGACCCTATGACTATAACTTCAGTTGTTTTCTTTTTCCGAACGGCGATCGCAAACTTAGATAGCATACTAATCCCAGAACTGTTGAGAAATTCCAATTTTTTTAAGTTGAGGCCGATCCTGGATGGTGCTTGATTGAGAACATCTTCTAATAACTGGGCAATTGGTGCATACTCTGGGGGGCCGCTCAAACTGAGTTCGCCTTGAAAATAGAAAGTCACCGAGTCTGGATCGTATTGCACGCTGTAGTCTTCGCCTTTAATTTCTTGCATCGCCATTGTTTTTACTCTCCTGACCGAACTAATTGCGAACTTGCGCTCAATTATAAGCTAAGCTGAACCATTGTTGTGACTGCGATCGCATCCGGACGATCCGAGATCTGCTCAAATTTCCAGCCAATTTTGGCACCGTAATCATTCACCATTGTCAGCAAACCCAATCCCGAAGTTTGATTGTCTTCCTCTTCGGCGTTGCGCTCTAGTTGCGCGATATACAATTCCTGCGGATCGGAGGCGATTAACTCCTGAATAAATGCCTGATATTTATCCTTGCTTTGCGGTGCGATCGCATTACTAGCAAACAAGATAATTTTCAGTTCTGGATCTTCCATAAAGTGAATGCCAAACCTCACAGGTGACTTGCCAGTTGGGATATGAAACTTCATCGAATTTTCTAATAACTCATTCGCGATGTAAGCTACTGCCCCTTTACACTGTTCGTTTCTCCTTTCGTTGTTTGGATCTTCATCGTTAACTGGCAGAAAAACTGCTAAATAATCAGCCACAAAGTGCGCGGATAATCGATTCGTTTTCCACCGCTTTTTAATCGGATGAGAACCTGCTGAAAACCCGATATCCAAATAATCTTCACAAATCGGAAGATTGTCAATAAAATCTCCAAATATTTGTACCATATCTACAGTTATTTCCTTGATTGAAAATCTAGAATAATTCGAGAGCTAAATAACGCAAGTTGCTAGTTACAAATATGGTTGATTTGATCCCCCCTAACCCCCCTTAAGAAGGGGGGTTAGCACCGGATTCTTAGTCCCCCTTCTTAAGGGGGGTTAGCACCGGATTCTTAGTCCCCCTTCTTAAGGGGGATTTAGGGGGATCTAAAATGCTTGACCTCATAACTAGCAACTTGAGTTAAATCATTGAAAATCTATTCAGTTTATCAATAGAAAACCCTGGTTTTCGGATATTTTTACCGACAAACCAGGTATTTTTCAGCCCTAGATTAAATGCTTTTCTGCCTGAAACGCTTCAATTTCTTCTTTTCCGTTAGCGAAATCAGCACTCACCACATAAAAATCCTGGGGATAAATCCAATGAGTGTCCATTGGGCCGTGAATTTGAACCCCCGTCATCACTGCATACTTGAATATCGAAGCATCCAAAGTTCGCAACAGCTTTTCTACATCGTTGGAAATCAGCCTACAAGCCAACTTAGTCACCTCTACTAAATCGGGTCTGTCGCCATATTTAATACTCGATAAAATCTTCTGCCTGATAATCGATTGTTCGATATCTTGCATATCGGTTGCTAAATTCAGAAATCCCGAATCTAGCTCCTTAACAATTGCTTCTAACGCACCGCAAGCATGAGAAGCTTTTTGGATACCTTCTCGGTAAAGTTTGCCAATTTCTCCAGTTTTGGAAATCGCGATATGGGGCATGGCATAAAAAGTAAAGCGTCGCAAGCCGTCAAAAATCGGGGTATGGTCTGTTGCTGCGGCTAACCCGGTTTTTCCCATCATCACAAAACCAGCTAAGCTACAACAATTAAATGTTTTGCCCCAATATTTAACCACTTCATGCATTAAAGCATCTGCAATTTCATCTCGACAAATTGCCAGCATTCCCATTGTGTTTTCGTCCTCAAACCCATATTTGTCTAAAGATATATAGGTTTGTTTCATGTAATCTTTCATGGGCAATGCGCCGGGAAAATGATGTTGCAAAGTTTCGTAGAAAACTTTATTAGCTGTTGGTTCGTAACCATCTATGGCTTGAAAAGTTTCGTTTCGCAGTCGCTCTAAGTAGTAGTTTCCAGTCATTTGATTGCTCCTCAAACTTGTAATATATTCTCCAGTCGCATCGGTATTGTAACAGCAAGATGGTGGGAATATGCAAGGTTATTTATCTGAGGCATATATTGAACCTAAAACCTGGGGTAGATAATGGGGGTAATGCCCTTACAGTATTAAAAAATATCTATGCACCTGCTGAAGATGATACAGATAATACTCTGTGCAAAAGCTAAATAACTAATTAGGGATACTCTGTATCCCTAATAATGATATCCCTAACAATCAAAGTGAGTGACGATTTGGGTCAGGAACAATCTTGAGCGATTTACCAATTATCGACCGCATCGCCTCCTTCGAGCCAGTCTTTTAAATCTCGTTCTGGTTTCGCCACATTAAATAGATGCAAGCCAAAATCTCTGGCGAGATCTTCAAAAACTTTGATTCCCCTGACACTGTTTCCTTTGGCATCTAAGGGCGGCGAAAAAGTCCCAATTCCCAATTTT
This sequence comes from uncultured bacterium, assembly GCA_964463555.1. GTDB lineage: Bacteria > Cyanobacteriota > Cyanobacteriia > Cyanobacteriales > Aerosakkonemataceae > Microseira. The sequence goes on along the minus strand of CAYXCW010000094.1, from coordinate 9,796 downwards.
GCGGGAACTACGGCAGTAATTCCGCCGCCAACCCCACTTTTTGCTGGCATTCCTACCCGGTACACCCACTCGCCAGAATAGTTGTACATGCCGCATGTGAGCATGACGCTAATCACATCTTGTACGTAACGTTCGTCAATGGCGCGTTCTCCGGTAATCGGATTAATCCCGCCGTTAGCAAGGGTAGCTGCCATCATTGCCAAGTCATGTGCGTTAACCATGATGGAACATTGTTGAAAATAGAGGTCGAGGGTTTCTTCAATCCGGTCGGTTACCATGCCAAAATTGAGCATGAGGTATGCGATCGCTCGATTGCGATTCCCGGTTGCTCTCTCGGACAAAAACACCGGCACGTTAATATCTGGCGTTCTCCCGGTATAGCGACGGAACATCTCTAACATCCGCTTGAGTCGTTCGGTGGCGCCGTTACCTTTGATTAAGTCTGTGGTAGCGATCGCTCCGGCATTTACCATTGGATTGTAGGGACGATTGGTTTGTTCGTCCAACACAATCGAGTTAAATCCTTCTCCCGTTGGCTCGACACTGACTTTACTATTAACGTATTCCCGCCCGTTGTCTTCCAGCGCCAAACCATAAACAAACGGTTTGCAAATTGACTGAATTGTAAAATATTGGTCGCAATCCCCAACCTCAAACACCTGACCATCCATTGTCACTACGCAAATACCAAACCATTCCGGTTTTGCCAGTGCCAATTCGGGAATGTAATCAGCCACCGTACCATCGTTCAAATATCGATATTTTTCGTGCAAGTCACTCAAATAGGAACGAAACGGCGCCGCAACTGCCTGAATTGAACTTGCTAGCGATCTTAGATCGTGTTTTTCTGCCATATTTATTTGGAAAAATTTACCATTAAATTGTGCGATCGCTTTTGGATTTTGGTTTATTCCATAATCTGCTGCGCGACTTTTTTAAATTCATTGCTGATGTAATGGTCGGGGAATTGCACGCAAAACACCCCGTTGCTTGCCAATTGCACCAAATCTTCCGATAACGGAAATATTCCCGCGACATTTGCATCGTAAGTAGCTTCTATTTTTTGCTTCAGCGCCTCAAAATTCATAATTTTTAAGGCTTTGTTAACTGCTAACAGCATTTTGCGAACTTTTAACTGCCGTGCCACATCAATAGTTACTGCCGTACCTTGGTAGTCTTGTTTGTCAGGTCGGAGAATTAAAATTAAAACGTGGGAAATCGCAATCGTCAGAAAAGTTTCTTTGGACAAACCGGGGTGAGTATCGATAAACAGGTAGTCGAGTTGCAAACCTTTAACTAATTTGCGAAACCCATCATTGAGCAACTTCACATCGTATCCCTCGCTCAAAATCCGGGAAATGTCATCTGCTTTGACGCTGGAGGGAACCAAAAACAAACTGCCGTTGCCGTTTAAACCTATATTGGCACTCACATCGTAGGCTGTATCTTCGATGGGTACTTGTCCCCAGAGATAGTTGTTCAGGGTTTTGTTCGTGGTTTCCGGTTCTAAACCGAAAAGGTTATGAATACCAGGGGACTGAATATCCGTGTCCACTACACCGACTCGATTACCTTGTAGCGCGACGGTGGTAGCAAGGTTTGCGGTAAAGTTGGATTTACCAGTACCACCCCGATAAGAGTGTATTGAGACTACTTTAGGCATTTGACTAATTGAGGATATAAGATTCTGTTGCGACTAATTATGACTATATAGTTGTTTTCAGTCAATACAAGGGCACACAAAAATATGTTTATTGTCTCACATCTTGCACCTTGGCTAAACCTTAGTTTCTTGCAAATAGCTCAGCTTGGAACCCTAGATTTTTCGTCAAGAAACCCGGTTTTTGAAGGCTTGTTGATAGTGGTGCAAGATCTGAGTTGTCTTACTTTACTTAACTTTTTTACTAATCCCTCATTTTATTAATTTACCTAAAGCTGCTTTTTTGCTAATTTTCCGACTTTTCCGACTTTTCCGACCTTTCCGACCTTTCCGACTTTTCCGACTTTTCCGACTTTTCTGGATTTAGATACTGGTTTTTCCTATGGGCGCTGCCCTTAACGCTAGAAAGTAGATGCCCTGACGATCAAATTATCTTGGTTACTTCTGAGTAAAACGCCAAATTCCATCCCAATTATCGGGTATGCCTTGCTCGAATAATTGCTCAATTCGTTCCAGGTATAACGCCGCCGTTTGATCTTGATAATTGATCGCTAACACTCGTTCAAAATATTCTTTGGCTTTCTCAAGTTTACCCTGACGATAATAATCCAAACCTCGCTCAAAGTCCAAGTGAGTTTTTAATTTTAACTCTCGCACCTCTTCAACTTCTGCATCCAACACTTCATAAATATCAATTGGTTCATTTTTGCCTTTAACAATCGCATGGTCTAGAAAGCGTAATTGATATCGCTTTGCGTCGCTCAGCTTCTCTAGGACTTGACCAGAAATCAACAAAGAAACTCCATAAAACTTGGTCAAGCCTTCCAAACGAGCGGTGAGGTTAATGGTATCGGAAAGCGCATCGCTTTGCATTCGATTGTTAACGCCAATAATTCCCACCATGATATAACCCAAATGAAGGCCGATGCCGATTTGAATCGGTTTATGGTTGTCTTGTTGACGATGTTGATTGTATTCTCTAACTTTGGTAATTTTGGCAATTCCGGCTGCAACCGCATCATCTGCACCATTGGGAAATACAGCCATCATGCCATCGCCCATGTATTTGACCACCAAGCCATGATGCTTTTCAATTTCGGGACTGACTCGTTGCAGATAAGCATTGACAAAGTTAAAGATTTCTTGGGGAGTCATGGTTTCGCTGAGGGTGGTGAAAGAGCGAATATCGCTAAACATGATTCCCATTTCTTTGCTGACTTGGTCGCCTAACTTGACATCGATAATGCTCTCTCGGCTGAGAAAATGCAGATATTCATGGGGAACAAAGCGTCCGTAAGCATTGGTAATTTTGGATAATTTCAGGTGAGTTTTAACCCGCGTCAACAATTCATCTTTAGCAAAGGGTTTAGTAATATAGTCATTGGCTCCATATTGGAAGCCCGTGACTAAATCCGCAACTTGATTTTTGGCAGTCAACATGACGATAGGCAACTCTTGGGCGGGGTATTTTTCCCGCACTTTAGCGCAGACTTCATAGCCCGACATATTGGGCATCATCACATCGAGCAATATCAAGTCAACAGGTTGGTCGCCCGCAATTGCAGCTAAAGCTTCTTTGCCATTCAGTGCTTGGGTGATTTTATAATGGTTGGCGGAAAGGTGATTTTGCAAAACTTGTAGGTTAATCGGTTCATCATCGACAATTAAAATGTGAAAATCTGATTCAGCAACGCTATTATTTGTCGGTGCTGTTTCTGCCTGGTTTGCTGATGAAAGAGTCGCTTCGCTAACGGGGCGGCGAATGCTACTGATGGTGGGCGCGGTGGGAATATTTTCTACAGGTTTGTCAGAAGTAGGAAGGGTAAAGGTAAAGCGCGACCCTACACCGACTTCTGATTCGACCCAAATTTTGCCGCCGTGTAGTTCGACTAACTGTTTGGTGATGCTCAGTCCCAATCCCGTACCGCCATACTTGCGAGCGGTAGAACCGTCCCCTTGTTCAAAGGATTCAAAAATGCGGCTTTGCACCTCGGCGGGGATGCCAATGCCTGTATCCGAGATGGTAATGGCAATTTGTTTTGGTAATTGGTTTAATTCTGACCCATTACCTATGAGCAATTCGGCGGAAATAATCACCCTGCCAGATTCAGTGAATTTGATCGCATTGCCGATAATGTTGAGTAGAATTTGTTGCAGGCGGTCTTCATCAACATAGGCGGGGGGAAAGTCCGGAGAAATTGTATTTATCAGCTGAATATCTTTGCGTTCGACTAGAACTTGACTGAGGGTTAAGACGAGTTCCACAATTTTGCCGATATTGACGGGTTTGAGTTGCAGTTGTAAGTTTTTGTACCGCAATTTGGAGAAATCGAGGATATCGTTGACCAGGTTAGAAAGGCGATGTCCGCTTTGGGAAACCATTGACAGGTTGCGTTGCTGAAGTTCTGTTAAAGGGCCTGTAACTCCCTCCAACATCGATTCAGCAATGCCAATAATGCCGTTGAGAGGGGTTCGCAGTTCGTGAGAAGTATTGGCTAAAAATTCATCTTTGAGTTTGTCTAGTTGTTGCAGTTCTTGATTTTTGGATTCTAGGGTTTGGGCGTATTCTTCTAGCTGCCGGTACGAGAGTTTGAGGTTGTTCCACAGCGTCGCGCCGATACCGATAACCGCAGAAGCCGCGACTGCAACTAGAGGTGTAAAAACAGGGATTAACCAACCGGATAAAAAGGCAATATAGCCGCTGGTGATGATTATCCCTACCGAGATTAAAATTCCACTAGCTGACAAGTATCGCCGACGCACGGAGAGATAACCAAGCGTGGCACTCGTTCCAGACCAAAAGATAATTAGCAGCCAATTTAGGGGCTTTATTGAAGCTTGCAGCATCGGGCGACCATCTAGTGCTGCGCTTAAAATTTGGCTGGTGAGGTTGGCATGAATGACGACACCGGGTGTTAATTGCTTAGCTGCTGTGAGAGTGCTGCTGTAAGGGGTTTGATGGTTGTCGTTGAGACTGGGTGCTTTTGCGCCTAACATGACGATGCGATCGCGCATCATATCCTGGGGAATGCGGTTCTCTAAAACATCGGTCATCGAGATATGAAGAAAGCTATTGAGTCCGCCTCGATAGTTGATTAAAATTTGATATCCGCCCGTATCGGATTGCTTGTATTCTCCTTCGTTGCCTGTGAGGGGAACAAATGCGGCTCTACCTAACCCATAAATGTTGTTTTTTTCATCTATTACTCGCAGTTTGATGCCTTCTTTCTCCAAATACATTCGCGCCAATCTGACGCCGAATCCTTCTAACATGGTGTCGTCAGATTTGCCCAGGATTACCAAGCCCCGGCGCAGCTTGCCATCAGCATCCAATACAATATCGTTGGCTCCCACTTGACCCAACTTTGCTAACGCGGGTGGGGGAGCGATCGCGACTCCGCCAACTTTTTCAATCCCGATGATGTTTGGCGTATTCTTAAAGATTTCGACTAATTCCTGATACCCCGGTTCGACTGGCAAATCTCGATAAATATCAATCCCAATCGCTCTCGGTTGCTGGGCTTTGATATTGCGGATTAACTGAGCCATAATTTGGTCTGACATAGGCCAAGTTTTGACATATGTAATATCTGGCTCGTCAATCGTGACAATGACAATGCGGTTGTCAACGGGTTCGGCTGGACGCAGGCGAAAAAATTGATCCCGCAGCGACCATTCGAGTAAGTTAAAGATGCCAGCCATACTGCCAGCAATGACTAAGCCTGCTACTGTAGGAGCAACGATCAATGCTCCTCGCCATTGTTTAATTATTGTCTGGATTTTGTGCGGCATCGGATCGATTAACTGGTAATGGGTAAGCAAGTGGACATAATTAAACGCTATCTGGCTGTCCTGAGAAACCCCTGAGAAACTCGGTGTCTTTATTAAGAAACTGGTTCTCACTATATTTTGGGGCTGTTCGGTTTATTTACGCCTAGCTACTTAATTTCCTATTACCTATTACCCACGATCCATTACCCGATCGGCAACTATTAGATTACAACTGTTCTACCAGTGGCTGAGTGGCGATCGCATTCAATCCCACTTGCTCTAACAACTCTTGCCATTCTTTGGCAATCGTGGTATTATTAGGCTCTAAAATTTTAGCTGCTGCTAAAACCCTCAGCGTATCGTACCAAATCCCCGCTCTAGCTAATGCGGTCGCCTGTTCTATGGGAGAGGATAAAGCCTGGTTATTCTCACCTGCAACTCGCTTTACCCATCCAGTGACAAGATAATTATCGGGTCGTAAAATCCCATCGGGTTGAATTGGCGCAAACACCCACATATAATTTTTTTCCATTTCTAATCCGGGTGCATCTTCTGGCAGGGTAACGCTGACAATGCCGCCAATGCCAGAAATTGACAGCCGCGTTTGATAGTGGGGGTTTCCTTGTTCGTCTTGCAAGCTGAAAAACGCCACTCTCGAAAGTGTAGGCGGCAGGTAAACAAAAAATGTCGGACGTGCTGACACTGTGCGCCCCACTTTTGTCGGTGGAATTACGGCTGTCATTGGTGGGGGAGTATCGCTGCGCGAGCCGCCGCTGTTGGTGTCTCTGGGCGCGCGATCGCCTGGGGTACTGAATTGCAAGTCGTCTCTACTCCCACCCCCAACGCTGTTAGAAGGCGTGCGATCGCCTGGTGTGCGGAATTGCACATCGCCTCTACTGCCAGCGCCGCCGCTGTTAGAAGGCGCGCGATCGCCTGGGGGACTGAATTGCACATCGCCTCTACTGCCAGCGCCGGTGCTGTTAGCAGGCGTGCGATCGCCTGGTGCCCTAAATTGCACGCCGCCTCTACTGCCAGCGCCGGTGCTGTTAGTAGGCGTGCGATCGCCTGGGGTGGCAAATTGTACGTTGCCTCGCACACCTGCCCCCACGCTGTTTCTCGGTGCTGCATCTCCTGGGGACTTAAATTCCACGGCTGCGATTGAATTATCTAGTCCGGTTGTCAATATTAATCCCGCCGTCAGGGCGGGTGATAATAAGCTGCGGGAAAGGTAGAATGTAGCTTGGCTCACGTTGCACCTCGATAATTTCAAACCCTGACTAAAATTTACTCCAAAAATGCCTATAACCAATTGCCAATTAACACAAAAGATCCCCAAAAATATGGCTGATTGTATAAGGGATTTTTCATAGTAGCAAGTTGAGCTTGGCGCAGTGCTTCTGCTTTAGAGAGTTTAATGTCTTTCCGGGTGAGCTGGCGATAAAATTCTGTCATCATTTCCGATGTTGATTCATCATTAACCGACCACAAACTGGCGATAGTACTGCGGGCGCCAGAGCGGAGGGCAAATCCTGCCAATCCTAAAGTAGCACGGCGATCGCCCGCTGCGGTTTGACAAGCACTCATCACGAGTAATTCAATTGGATTGGCAACACCCAACCTACTATTTTCAAACAAAACATCTAAATCTTTGATGCCGATGGTGTCCTCCCAAGTGAGTAGAAATGTTTCATCTGGATTGGAACTAAATTGACCGTGAGTTGCCAAGTGCAACACGGGAAAAGATTTACCTTCGATGGCTGTTTGGAAGCTGGCGCGAGTAAATTGTTGATTGAGCAAAACTTGGGCTTCAACTTTCGCACTAATTTGTTGAATTTCTCTGGCTACAGCAGGTAAGGCAATAAATCCTTGACGAGCTTCGGTTAAGGCGGCTGCTAATACGGTAAATTGTTTGGATTCGAGTGGTTCGGGAAATAATTGCAACCCTGGACTGATCGCAACGCTGTATTTTTCTATTAGATACTCTTTCCCATCGTAAAGTGCCGCCATTGGTATGTTGCGGAACAAACCATCGGGAACAAATACTAAAGTTTTAATATTGTTGCTGGTTAAATCTGCTACAGCCGGTTGAATCAACCAGTCATAAACTTGTTTAGATATTTGCTGGCGCTGGTTGCGGGAATAAGCTGGGAAAATGGCTGAGTAGAAGTTTTCCAGAGTTGTTTCTATTTGCTGGCGAGGCAATCGGGTGGCGTAATGGCGTAGGGGTTGGTTGGGAATTGAAAGAATTACTTCTAAGCGATCGCTTAAAATAATCGGATAGATTACCGCTGCTTGTTGATCGATTTGATCGATTTCCACTGGCTTGGTTTTGATACAAGCATCGCCAAAGAAATTATCTAATTCTGCTAGTTGTAATGCTTCGAGAACTTTACGAGCTTTGGCAAGGTTAGCTTGTTCGATCCCCCCCTGCCCCCCCTTGCCAAGGGGGGGTGTGCCTTCGTTTAAGAGCAGACTGGCGAATTCGCGATAAATTGGTTCTACGCTTTCTCGAAATTCAAACTGGATTTCTCGATTAATTGCGACTAAGTCGTTGCGTAAAGATTGCAGGCTTTCAAATGCTTTATCATAGGCTGCGATCGCTTGCTTTATTTCGCCCTTTTGTTTCAAAACTCGACCCAATTGCCAAGCCGCACGCGCTACAATATCATCGGCTTCAATCCCTTGTACAATTTGCAGCGCTTGCTCGCTTACAACTTCGGCATCTTGCCACTGGCGATTTTGTTCGTACAGCTTTCCAACTTTAGTTAAAGCATACGCTTCGGCTCTGCGATCGCCTAATTCTTTTGCCTGCTTCACCCCCGTTGCCAAAATCTGAGCCAGCTCTTTTTGGCTCATGGGTAATGCGCCCAAATTTCTTTGCTCGTCTGCCATTCTGAGCAAGGTTTCGACAAAATTTACTCGCGCATAAATTGAGTCTCGACTAGGAGATAAATTAGCTAATCTTGCCTGTATTTGCGGCATCAGAGCCACCGCTGCCGCCGTTTGTTGATTGGCTACCAAAAGGCTTAATAGATTTACTTGCGCCTGCACTTTTGTCAGGTCATCAGTTGCCAATTCCACAGCTTTTTCATAATAGGATCTTGCCACATCATTTTTTTGCAAAACTCTGGCAATATTCCCGATACTAAACAGCGTCACGCTCGTATCGCCTGGGGAATTTAATTTATCGCTAATTTCCCAACTTTTTTCTAAGATTGCCTTGGCTCTTCTGAAGTCGCCAATCGTTTGCAACATCATCCCCAAACTTCTCAAACTATCAGCTTTGAGCAGGCTATCGGGTTGCGCTTGCATCTGTGCGTTGACTTCCTCTAACACAGCGATCGCTCGCCGATATTGTCCCAAAGCTTGCAAAGCCAGAGCTTGATTCATTCTGCTGCCCAGTTTTCCGCTGTCATCTTCGGCACGCGCGTAGGCTGCTTCGGCTTCTTTCCAAGTCTCTAGCGCCGCTTCTGTTTCTCCCTTTGCCAGTTGTTGCAGTCCTCGCGCGTTCAGTGCTTGCGCCAAGAGCAATTTACCCCTTGTCTCCAGTTTGTCAAGTCCTTGCAACAAATTGATACTTTGCGCGATCGCTTTCTCTGCCTGCTGCCATTCGCCCAACTGGTGATAAGCCGACGCCAGATAGTTCAGGCTTTGTGCGTGATTGAGGGTTTCTTTGCGTAAGCTATAATCTTGCGCTGCTTGTTCCCATAGTCTGGCGGCTTCTCGAAACTGTCCGGCGTCGTAGCGAGATTTTCCCTGTTGCAGCAACTGGGACGCCCCTAAAGGCTGCTGTACTTGGCTATTAGTTTGCTCGAAGCTTGTTGCAGCTAAAAATTTTTCTCCTTGGTTCACCCATTCCCCTGCTAGGGCTGGCACCAGTGCTGTCACTAACAACAGAGTCAGCAAAAAATAAACCGGCAAAGCGAAAGATGGTGCCCAGAATAATTGCTTCCAGTTGCGCTTTGCTTTAATATGCTTTTTACCAAGTTGGTGAGGGTTTGCCATAGGTTTAAATATCACCCTTTTCAGCTATTTTAGACACCGAATACCTCTAAGCTACTGCTTTAGAATCACATTATTTATGGCTAAAGCTCCAGAGGTTCTAAAAGTTTGTGCGATTTCACGCACTAGATCTAAAGCATAACTTTTATTTGTTTTATCCCCTAAAGTAAAAAAATAGTTTGAGTTTTTTCCCTAGCAACTTACCTATCCCAAAAGGAGATTTTAATGTGACTAAAAATGGCTGGTTCTATTTATTGATAGACACAGATGACGCTTTTTACCAGCAAAAATGCCTTATTAGCCCACTATCCACTGTCCACTGTCCACTGTCCACTGTCCACTATCCACTGTCCACTGTCCACT
>CAYXCW010000093.1:8813-28794 GCA_964463555.1 uncultured bacterium | reverse complement strand
AACTATCAACTATCAACTATCAACTATCAACTATCAACTATCAACTATCAACTACCTAAATGGGCTGCGATTTTGGGGAAAAATGCGTCCAAATAAGGGTAAGGCGGTTCTGAGGGACTGGCCTTTTTTTGCTTTCATGTCGGCTTCTAGGGTACGCTCGTAGGCGATCGCGCTTTCGGTTCCTTGTTCTTCGGAAAGTATGACTAGGGCTTGGGCGAGACGGCGGGCGGCTTCGTTGCGATCGCCCCGCGTCATGGCACGATCTGCTAGTGCGATCGCTTGCTCGACTCCTGGAACTCGCTCGGGACGTCTGATTATACCATCGGCGATCGCGCGTTCAAAGTTGGCTCTGTAAGGCGTGCAAGTCCTGGGCGTGCAGCGCCTCGCTTGTTTGGTGGCGGGGTGGTTAGCTGGTGTCGCCATAGCAGTTTCTGTGATGCTAATTCCAGCTAGTAGGAGGGTGAGTAGGATTAAATGCGATCGCAGTATAGTTTTCATAGCCATATGATAATCGCTGCTGCCTGTTTCGGTAATAACATTGGCTACCCTCGAATTTACAGATAGTAGGCAAAAAGGCAACGGCTGTGACTGTTGAACAGATAGATCAATTATTAGCCGACTGGAAGCAGAAAATTGACCTGGCAAGCACCTTTAGATCCCTTGCAGATAGAGGCTTTGAGCCAATGGCTGACCAGATTGGAAACCAAGTTTAAACAAAATTTAATAAATCCGATTCAAATTGGTCTGGAAAATGGGATTGCAAAGGCGAAGATATATATAGCAACAGAGGAAAGAGCCTACGCAGTCAATCAAGCTCCTTTAGAATTAAGAGCAGAATTACGCGGCAGACTCGACGCCCTCCAAGCTAAAGCCCTAGCGCGGGGAATGGCAGAAAATGCTACTCTTTCCCAGCTAGCTGAAGATGCCAAGCGGCTGTTATATGCTCGACCAACTCCATTAGAAAAAGCCGCTGAGTTGGTCACCCATTATGACCAAGAACTAAACCGAAAGCCTTATCACCAACAGTAAGGTGGGCAGCATTGTTGCCCACCTTACACTTATCTTAGAAACCCGGTTTCTTTGCGTATTCCTGACCATTTTGGCTAAATTATCCTTGAAATTTCTCTGTAATATCATGTCCGGTTGCATCGGTAGCCCAAACCGGGGCGGGTTTATTTATTCTTTGCGCTGTTAGCAAAAATCTCTCGTAAAACCCGCCCCTACAGTATTAAAAATACTTGCACTACCGTTGCTAGCGGACATGATATAACGCATCTTTCACTTACCCGAAAAACCGCCCGGAAATCAATTTCCGTTGCTCATAGCAATAGTCCATTAAAATGGACTGATATCTTGTCCAGAAGCTTTGGTTGCGTACAATTTTTGATGTTGTAGGGGCGGGTTTCACCGAGCGACGGCACCACGAGATATCACGTTAAAGTAGCCCCGACTGGATACAATGCCGATAATATGAATGTTTTTTCCAGTCCTCAATTATTATCTATCTGAATATACAATTTAAAGTTCTCTGGTATTTTTCTGGAATGGCGAGCGATCGCGTTGTGGTATTACTAGGCAATACTATGTCTCGATGACGGCGAGAGCATAACTTATGTTATGGCAAGTGTTACAAGTGTTTAAACAAGTTCAGCAATAGATTATCTATGATTGAGAGCGTCGGTTTATTTCTCGAATTTAGATAAAAATTTATTAAGGACAGCTCAAATGGACGACGAAAGGTGTAAGAGAAAAGGCTGCACTGGCACTATTGAAGATGGCTATTGCGATGTCTGCGTAATAGCTGAACTAAAAGCCGAAATGGTTGCCGCGCAAAAATTCAATGAAATCAGTGGCAATAATATTGCGATAGTTTATGGAGTTTTCAGTAGCGGAAAACTTTGGATATTTCTGAAGTTAGAGCAAAAAACAGTTAATATAGATTTGGAAAAATATGCAATTACCCAGTAGATAAACTGTTGGGAATTCTGATTAATTTAGTTTCTAATTAAACTTACCACCATGACTAATTACCAATTACAAATTACCAAATTACAATGTCCCAATTGCGGGAATAAAGTAATGATAGGCGATCGCTTCTGCGAACAATGCGGTACGCCCCTAGCTGTAACTGTTCCAAATGCAGGCGATGGCTGTGAGAAATGCGGTGCGGGTGTCGAAGCAATTGATGCAAAAGGATACTGTTCTAATTGCGGTTTTAGAAAGGAAATGCAGACATGCGATCGCATAGAAATTGCCATACAATCTAACCTAGCAGGAATCAGCGACCGAGGACTTAGACACCAGCACAACGAAGACTACCTCGCTTGTAGCAAAGTAGAGGGAAAAAACGCTTACGTTCTCGTTGTTTGTGATGGTGTTTCTAGTTCCCAGAAACCTGAATTAGCCGCTAAATTCGCCGCGAATAAAGCATCGTTCGCCCTATCTGCTGCGATTCAAAAAGGCGCTGTAAAACCGGAAGAAGCGATGAAAATAGCCGTTGGCGAAGCGTTGCTATCTGTCCGCGATATTCCCTATACAAATGGTGGAGATACAGATCCTCCTTCCACCACAATTGTTGCCGCTGTTGTTGTTGACAAAATGGCTACAATTGGTTGGTTAGGTGACAGCCGCGCCTATTGGATCTCTCCCCAAGGTTCTAAGAAATTAACCAAGGATGATTCTTGGCTTAACGATATCGTTTGTTCCGGAAAGATGAGCGAAATTGAAGCGAGGAAATATCCCCAAGCTCATGCAATTACTCGGTGGTTAGGCGTGGATATAGGCGACCATTGGCATCCATCGATTGTGAATTTCGATATCCCTGGTTCTGGATATTTGTTGCTGTGTACTGATGGTATGTGGCATTATGCCCCCGATCCTTTACAAATGGCGCATCTTGTGAAGAAGAAATCGGATAAAGATGCGGTTGAAATCTCCCGTAGTTTAGTTGATTTTGCCATCAGCAAAGGCGGACACGATAATATCACCGTCGCCTTACTTTCTTTATGAATACATCAGCGATAACATCGTCTTTCTGGTAATGGGTAATCGGTAATCAAAAATCCTACCAATTACCAATTACCGATTAGCAATTAGCAATTAGCAACATAGTCTAATGCCAGAGAAATCACTAAATCTTGGGATTCGTTTCCTTCCTCTTTAGTCATCATGTTGTGAGGTATATTTAATGCCTTTTCAAAGTTGATATACCGACATTTTGGTTGCAGTTTTACTGCTACTTTGAATAACTTTTGAGGTTCGCGTCTGCCGACAGCGCGATCGCATTCGCTCGATACAATTAACATCGGCGCCGCAGGGATAGATTTGGCGCGTGCGAGTACCTCATCTCCCATGTCTAAAAACAAGCGTAATGCTGGCATGTAAAAGCCTTCATAACCATAATTTACCGCTCCTGGCGGCGTTTTCCACTCAAAGTAAAAATTAAATAATCTCACTACTAAATCTACTAACTTGTTAGTGTTGCTTAAGTAAGGAGCAAATATCAAACCACTGTCAATTTTATCAGGGCATTCTAGCGTCAACCAAGCGGCTAAAGTGCTGCCACCCGATAACCCGCCCACAACGATTTTTTCTCCGAAAAACCGCGCCCGATCTAGCCACTCCAGACCGAATTCCTGATAAGTTACCCGATTTTGTGGCAGGGGAGGCGGATTTTTTTTATCCCAATTACCTGCAAGCCCATGACCGGGTAAACGCGGAATTAACACATTATAACCCGCCTGAAAAAAAGCTTCCCCAATCGGCACAAATTGCTGGGGAACCGCGGTGAACCCGTGGAAAAATAAAATAACTTTATCCGTGGGAGTAGGGTGCAGAAAAAAACGCGAGTAACAGGTATAATCTGCCAATCTCAGCGCTTTTTCCCTTTCCCTAGTCTTGTCTACAAGAGTCTTTGAAATGGTTGAATAGTTAGATAATAATCCTTTCAAAGCGCCAGACATAAGTTGCTCTCTCACTCTGTCCAACAAGGTTATTCTCAATTATAACCCGACTCCGTGGAAGTCAATTGCAGGTTGTAACAGCAGCGAAATTGCGCCTACAACCAAAAAAGATAAAGTCACCCAAAAGAAAATCCGCATTTTTTCAACTCCAATTTTAAAACTTTCATAACCTTTTAAAACAGGTTATAGCTTTCAGCCTGAAATTTATTTCAAGTCAAGATTAATTTGTTCGTTTTCGCCCATACTAGCTTTTTCGCCGGTAGCCATAGCTTTGAGTAAACCAACTGTATGCGCTACCCAACTCGATGGCGAATCCCAATACTCAGCTTTAGTGATATTAACTTTAATTAAAGCAATATCCGGTTCCTCTAATTCTTTGGGAAACCAAGCTTGAAGTTGGGGTTTCCACAACTGCTGCATTTTTTGGCGATCGCGCACTAATTCGGCATTCCCTGACATGGAAACGTAGCGCTGTTTACTCGGATCGGCAAAACTCAGGTTTACTTGATGATGGCGCTCAATTTCCCAGACTTTGTGCGTACTGGCATAAGTAAAAAACCAGACATCACCATTGTCTTCAATTTCTCCATTGGTTGACATGGGGCGGCTGTGCAAACTGCCGTCTTCATCAACACTTGTCAGCATACAAAAATCGATGCCTTTCACCAATTCGCGCAGTTTCTCAAGCTGTTGGTTGCGCTCTTTTGCAATTGTCATTTCTGCTTACGTATTTGACATTCTGATCTAGTGTTAGCGTTGCGATCGCTCTTCTATCCTGCATCCAAAGACGGATTTGTGAAAGAAACCGGGTTTGTTAAAGAATCCCGGTTTCTGCGAGCAAGTATTAAACTAAAATCATCGACCTTCAGGCAGAGATACTCAATGTTATGAGAAGGAAACTTGCTATTATCACCCTCAGCTTAGGAGCGTTGTTAGTCGCTCTCAATGGATACACGCCGACGCAGCTAGATGCCTTACCGATAGCGCAAAACTTGGTGAATGCTTTCGCTGCCATTCCTCAATCTGACGTACCTATTTTCGAGCTACCCGCACCGAATTGGACGCCCTTGTTACCCGTAAAAAAGTCAGCTTTTACAGTTTGCTGTCAGTCTAGGCGCTGGGGTTTTGACGAACAATTGTGGGAACAAAATGGTAAAACTGGGGATAAAGAAGCGCTGATTCAATCAATTAATCAAAGTTTGCGCTACTTGCAAACTGAGGCAGCCGCCGCCGCTTATCGCCGCTACCGCGTGGCTGGAATTACGCGCGATCGCGCAATTCGCAGTTTGAGGCGATTTAAACAACTTGTAATTGGCTCGCGATCGCCCGCAGAATTGCAAGCCGCAATTTACCGCGAGTTTGATATCTACCAATCCATCGGTAGAGACGGATTTGGTAATGTTTTATTCACCGCTTATTTTGAACCAATTTATATTGCTAGTCGCGTTCCTACGCCAGAATATCGCTATCCAATTTATCGATTACCACCCGATTTCAAATCTTGGCGTAAACCCCATCCTACCCGCGAACAATTAGAAGGAAAAGATGGTTTGCAAGGCGACCAAGGAAAGTTGCAGGGATTGCAGTTATTTTGGTTTAAGGATCGATTGGAACCTTATCAAATTCAAATTCAAGGTTCGGCGCGACTGCAACTCACCGATGGCACTCAAACAACGGTAGGTTATGCGGGAAATACTGCTTATAATTATACCAGTTTGGGACGCTCGTTAATCGACGATCAAAAGTTACCAGAACAAGGGGTAACGCTGCCGATAATTCTGCAATATTTCCAACAAAATCCAGAGGAATTGGATATTTATATTCCGCGCGATCGCAGCTTTGTTTTTTTCCAAGAAAACCACGGTAATCCGGCGACGGGAAGCATTAAAGTTCCGCTCACAGCAGAGCGTTCAATTGCTACGGATAAATCTTTAATGCCACCCGGTGCTTTAGCATTAATTCACGCCCAAATTCCCTACGTTAATGCTACAGGACAGATGGAACAGCGAACCGTTAGCCGTTACGTACTCGACCAAGATACGGGAGGCGCAATTCGAGGCGCGGGGCGGGTAGATTATTTTTTAGGTAGCGGTCAAATCGCAGGCGATCGCGCGGGAGTTACTGTCGGAAACGGACAGCTTTATTATTTGTTTCTCAAGCGTTGAGGAAGAGAGCAGAGGAATTGAGAAGCAGGGAAAAATATATAGCGAATTGCAGCCGTATGAGGTACACCTTTGTTTGTGTAGCGGCAGCATTAATGCTGCCGCTATACAAACGAAGCTTTAAGGCTTTCCTGCACTGGAAAAGCAATCCTCTATAGATTAAAAATCTCCTCTGCCCCTCTGTACCTCTACCCACCTGCACACCTGCACGCTTTCCTATTTTAGATCGGCAATAGCTTGGCTTACTTCAATCGGATTTTTAAACTCCCGATCTGGTAATTTGTCTAATGCTGAGATGGCTTCTTCATCAGCACCTTTTTGCTTGACGTGGTCGATTAAGTCTTGCTTTGTAGCTGGATAGTCAACCCCTTTTAGGTGCTTTTGTAGCTGAACTGGGTTTAGTTTTGCCATTGTTTTGCCCCTAGTGTTTTGATGCTCTAATTGAAAATAACGCTTTTAAATTAGCGCCAGCACCGGGGTTTTTCATCTTACCAGGGTTACAGCCTGCTGTTAAATAAATCTGCCAATTGGAGTAAAGAAATAAAACTCCAAACTATATTAGTTATATGATGTCTGGTCGATTACCCATAATTAGCAGCCGGAACAAAGCACGATAAACGTTATCTGTGTCCCTGATATCTCTGATGCGTCCCTACGCAACTGGCATATTTTTTCTGTAGGGTGCGTGACGCTGCAAGAATATTTGAATGTAGTAATGAAACTTGTAACGTCACGCACCAAACACTAATTGTGACACGCAGCTTTAGTTCTGATTTCATCTGATGCCAATCAACATTGTCCAAATTTGTTTTGTAAGTTATTGCCACCATATTTAATTAAACTAAAGTAATCACCGTAACTTCTGGAGGACAATTCCAGCGTCCGGGCGGAAATGTTCCCAAACCGCGATTAACATATAAATAATTCTTTCCTACTTGATGCAATCCTTGTGCCCATTCCCAATGGCGCACAACTTTAGGCCACTTTCCCTTTAAAAAGGGTATCCAAGGCCAGAGAAATTCGGGTATTTTATCGCGGGAATTGTAAATCCAAGTTGGCACCGATCCAACTCCTGGGATAACAATTTGACCGCCGTGGGTATGGCCTGAAAGTTGTAAATCTACTCGCCATTGTTGCAGAATTTCTGCACTATCTGGATTGTGAGATAAGACAATTCTAGGAATATTTGGCTCGATCTGTTCCATCACGGGTGCTGGGTTGAATTCCCGCGACCAAAAATCGGGGAGTCCGGCGATCGCTAACCCTTTACCTAAAGGATAAGCTACCTGATTCCAAAGTACTTGAATGCCGATGTTAGTTAAAGCGTCGGTAATTTCTGCTTTCGAGTGGGAAAATTCTAAATCGTGGTTTCCCAGTACGGCATAAATACCAGCGCGACTTTGCAATTTTTGGAGCCATCGCGCTAATTTATGAATTGGTTTGGGATTGCGGGTAACGAAGTCACCCGTTAGCATGACTAAATCTGGGTTAATTTGATTGCTGGCTGCAATTGCTTGGGTTAACAGTTCATCAGATAGCAATAAACCATCGTAGTGGAGATCGCTAATCTGTATTATTTTCGTGCCTTTTAATGTTTCGGGTAAGTCAGCGATCGCCATCCTCAAATGTTCTACACTCAGCGGCTCAGATAATATTTTCATCATCTCATCCCCACTCCAAATTTATCTTACAATTGCCAGCGAAAAATTAGGACAATCTGACCTAGCAAACGCTGCCACCAATGTCGCTTTTTCCACTGCTGTAGCGAGATGCGATCGCTCTTTTTCCACCCCCAGTTAAAGAACTCTTCAACGGGTTTGGCTAATTGAGGTTCAACCATAGAAAGGTGCAATTCATCGTTCAAAAACAAACTGCGCGGATCTAAGTTGGTGCTGCCAGTACTGACAAAAGCATCGTCAATTAACAATACCTTGGCGTGCATCATACTCGGTTGATATTCGTTGATTTCAATTCCCGCTGCCAGCAAATCTCGGTAACGCTCTCGCACTGCATAATAAACTAAGCTTTTGTCATTATGAGGGCCAATGGTTAAAATCCGCACATCTATCCCATTTCTTTTAGCATTTACCAGCGCGGAGCGAGTATTTTTATCGGGTAAAAAATAGGGACTGGCGAGCCAAATTCGCTTTTTAGCTGCCCGGATATTCGTGTAGAATAACGCACAAACTGGAGAACTATCAGTTGGGTTATCGCTGGGCGTGACGATGATAGTTGTACTGCCATCTTTACTCAGACGAAAAATTTCCTGGCTTAAGCTGGCAACTCCACCCACATAAAGCCAATGTTGCATGAAAATACCTTCTAAAATAGCAACAATTGGGCCAGTGAAGCTAACCTCGCAATCTAACCAAGGTGCGGTATCGCCTATTGCTGGCATTCCATCCCAGCGATCTGATATTCCCATACCGCCAACAAAGGCAATTTTCCCGTCAATTAACATTAGCTTGCGGTGGGTGCGGTTGTTGAAATTTAGGGGGTATTTCCAATTCAAAGGGTGAAAAAAGCGGACGTTGACGCCTCTCGCCCGCAAGCGCCGCCAATATGGTTTAGGTATCGAGTTTGCACCCACACTATCAACGATTACGAGAGCTTCGACGCCAGCTTGCGATCGCTCAATCAAAGCATCGGCAAATTCATCCGCCCGACGCCCCGGAGTCATAAAAAATGTTTCAAAATGAATTGTTCGGCGGGCGCGGCGAATTGCCTCTAACCTAGCAGCATAAATCCGATCAATTTCATACCAAAAATTTTGCACGTTGCCGCTAGCGATCGCAGAAGCAGATACCCCCATCATCGCCAGCGGAAAATGGGGGTCATTAAAGCTAGGAATATCTTTCATCCTATACTTAACTTGGCGGTGAAAAGTTCCCCGCAAATACAGGATGAACACTACAACTAATATTAGAAATAAACCGCTAATCCACTCGCTCATTAATTAGTCATTATGATTAAACAACCAACAACTGACTGGGGCGGATTTAAATAAAATGTCGATTACAGCGGATTGCTATGCTCGTCTTGGTACAGCAAAATTGCTTCGTTTGTGTAGCGGCACCCTTAAGGGTGCCGCTACACAAACGAAGGTATACCTTATCCGCTATATTGCACCGATGGTTGGTCAAAGTACGCCCTTACTTTACCATCTCAGACTTGGTTAATATCAGCCTCTTACTTTGGGCAGATTTAGCCCAGCGGTATTTCGATGACAAACTCCGTTCCTTCGCCCGGTGCTGAAATACAGCTTAAGTTGCCTCCATGTTTTTCTTCGATAATTTGGCGACAAATTGATAATCCTAACCCCGTTCCCTTGCCTACGGTTTTGGTAGTAAACATCGGCTCGAAAATACGCTGTTTTACTTCTTCTGTCATGCCCGAACCGTTATCGGCAATCCGGATGATGGCATTGTTTTTAGCTATAACTTCAGTGCAAATTTTAATAGTTGGTAATTGGTAATTGGTAATTGGTAATTGGTCAACAGGAGTTTCTTTTTCATTAGCCATCCCTGGCTCTGACTGGGAATGCGATGACCAATTACTATCTTGCAATACATCAATTGCATTGGCAAAAATATTCATAAATACCTGATTCATTTGTCCGGGATAGCAGGTGACAAGGGGGAGGTTACCATATTGCTTAATTACTTTAATTTCCGGCTGGTTGCCGCAGGCTTTCATGCGATGACGCAAAATTAATAAAGTGCTATCAATTCCTTCGTGCAAATTTACCGGGATTCTTGTTGTGATATCCGAGCGGGAGAAGTTACGCAAGGAGTTAGAAATATTTTGAATGCGTTCGGAACCCAACTTCATCGAATCGAGTATTTTGGGCAGATCTTCTAGGGCAAATTCTAAGTCAACAGCATCTGATTCTTTTTCTATTTCGGGAACGGGTTGAGGGTAATGTTTTTGATAAAGTTGCAATATTTTAGTCATGTCTGACACATATTGTTTCGCCGGTTCGATATTACTAGAAATAAAGCTAATTGGATTATTAATTTCGTGTGCAACCCCAGCGACTAATTCCCCCAAACTCGAAAGCTTTTCCTGCTGGATCATTTGAATTTGAGCTTTTTTTAGTTCTGCCGTTCGCTCGGCAACTCGTTGTTCTAATCCCTCGTTCAACTGGTACAGGAGAGAATTTTTTTCTTCCAGGGTTTTGGTCAAGGAGCGCAGTTTTAAATGCACATTAACTCTCGCTAATACTTCCTCTTGTTCAAAGGGTTTGGTGATATAATCTACTGCTCCCAGCGACAGCCCTTTAAGCTTGCTTTCTTTGTCGGCGAGGGCTGTCATAAATATGATCGGAATGTCATAAGTTGATGGGTTAGATTTTAATTGAATACAGGTTTCAAACCCATCAATTCCTGGCATTTGAACGTCTAACAAAATTAGTGCGGGTTGGTCGTATTCTACTTGTTCAATTGCACTTTCACCATCCACGGCTACTCGCACTTTGAACCCCGCAGATTTTAGCGCTTGGGTTAGTACTGATAAGTTGGTGGGGTTGTCATCTACAACTAAAATGAATTCTGTCATTGTTTTAACCAAATTAATTAGCTGGCAATAAAGTTTTTAATAAAATTTTGAATTTGTTTTACCTGAAAGCTGTCGGATAATTCAATTAACTTTTGGGCAAACGGTATTGATTCAGGTTGGGTTTGTTTAAGCTGAGTAGCAGCTTCTACAATTTCATCCAGATCGCCTTTTTTAGCCAGCTCATACAGTTGCATTAAGATATCTGCGCTTGGGGGGACGATCTCTTCTGAACTAACGGTTACAGTAGGTGCTGAAACAATTTTTTTCAGGGGTTCTCGCGCTTCGTAAACCCATGTTAGTTGCATGTGCGATCGCAGCATTTCTAGCAATTTTTCGGCTTGCAAGGGTTTGGGTATAAATTCATCGGCTCCCGCGTCTAAACTCTTGTGCTGATCCGCATCAAATACGCTGGCTGAAGATGCGATCGCTACCACATCTTTCAACTGCGCTAACTTTCGCAACTGTCGCAGCATCTCGAATCCATCCATCACCGGCATCACCAAATCGGTAATAATTAAATCTGGTTGAAACTCGGCGGCTTTTTCTAAACCTTCAGCGCCGTTTTTAGCTTCGACTAATTCAAATCCAATCGGCTCGAGCAAATTCACCAAAATCGAACGATTTTCCCATCTATCATCGACTACTAAAATTTTCCGCTTTTCACCTTCAAACCCGATAATAGTTCCTTGTTGCGCCGCTCTCGAAGTTTCTGCCCAGTTTAATGCTAAAGTCAAGTTTAATTCAAAGCTAAAAATGCTCCCTTTTCCTGGCTGACTTTCCACTTCTAAGTTGCTGTTCATTAAAGATACTATTTTTTGACTAATTGCTAAGCCCAATCCAGTTCCTTCGGATTGCTTTTTGCTGTCTCCTACTTGCTCGAAAGGTAAAAATATTTTTTCTAATTGTTCGGGAGTCATCCCCACACCCGTATCTTCGATTTGAAAGCGGATTTTGGTAATTGGTAATTGGTGATTGGTAATTGAAGATGGTTCAGTCATTATTTCTACTTCTTTGTCTTCCCCATTACCAATTACCAATGACCCATTACCAATTACCTCAACCTTGAATGTTACTCCGCCATTTTCGGTGAATTTAATCGCGTTTCCTAGTAAGTTAATTAATACCTGTCGCAGGCGTTTTTCATCTACGCAAACGCCTATAGGAATTTGACCATCGCTTTGATAAATAAAAGTCAAACCTTTTTGTTCGGCTCGAATGCGGCACATTTCGGCAACGCTTTGCAGAAAAGAGGGAAAATGGATTTCTGCCGGATTCATTTCCATTTTCCTGGCTTCGATTTTGGAGAGGTCAAGAATATCTTCAATTAAGGTTAATAAGTGAGAGCCGCATTGATAGATAATGCCTACTCCTTTTTGCTCTTTTTCATTCAAAGTTCTTGAGCGTTGCAGAATTTGAGCATAACCTAAAATGCCGTTGAGGGGTGTACGCAATTCGTGGCTCATGTTAGCGAGGAATTCGCTTTTGGCTTTGCTGGCAGTATCGACTATTTTTAGTGCTTCTTGCAGTTGCTCGGTGCGTTGTTCTACTCTAACTTCCAGTTCGGCTTTGGCTTTTTCTAATTTATCAAATGCGGTTTGTAGTTGAGCTGCCATGCTGTTAAAGGCTTTGGCTAAAACTCCTAATTCGTCTTTTCTTTTAATGTTAACTGTTTGGCTCAAATCTCCAGCCGCTACCTTGGTGACGGTTTTAGTCATGGCTAAAATTGGTCGCGTAATTTCCCGCGATAGCAAGTACACTGCTACTAGCAATAATCCAGCTAAAAGCAATCCAATTCCTACAATTGTACTGGCTAGCTGTCTGGCTGGCGCGAAGGCTTCTGTTTGTTCGATTTCGGCTAATAAGGCTAAGTTCTGTTTTTCCAGCCAGCGATAAACGCCGACAACTGGAATTTTGTCGTAGTTTTTATAGCGTCCAAAACTGCTATTACCTGCAACGGCGCTGTCGATACCAAAGCTGCGAACTCCTTCAGCAAATTTTTTACTTCCCGCCTGTCTTCCTGAAATAAAAACGTTGCGATTGGCTAATTTTCCTACTAGATAAGTTTCGCCGCTTCTGCCTAAACCTGTGCGATCGCTAATTAATTTCTCGATATCTTTTAAGTCTAAATTAACGGCGATCGCTCCCAAACGTTGCCCCTCTTGGTTAAATATCCCCGTCGCAAAGGTAATCTTCGCTTCTCCACTCTCTGGCGATGTATAAAACTTCGGCGCCGCCGCTTCTGCTGTCTCGCGGGTAAAATAAACTATCGGTTCTTCTAATCGATAATATTTCCCTTCTAAACTTTTATCAATTGAGGAAAAAACTACGATGTTGCCGTTAGTTGCGATTAAAATATTTTGCAAGCTTGGTTTCACGGCACTAATATCTGTTATAGTCTTTCTCAGCCGCGAGTAAGCTAACTCCCGTTCGGGGTCAAATTGGCTTTTTACGTACAAAATCGCCAGTTGTTCCTGAATTTCTGGGACTTGGGCGAGCCAAAGAATATCTTGACGCTGGTTTTTGATCCAATCTTCGAGCTGGTATTCTTTTAAAGATGTGGCTACCGTGAGTCGATCGACTACAGATTGTTCCAGGGCGTTTTGTGCTTGTACATAAACAGTTGTCGCCAAAAGGCCGAGTATTAAGAGCGATAAAACTGAATAATAACTGACAAGTTGGAATATCAAACTATTCTGGCGAAATTTCATAGTTGAATCGCGGCGTGTAGTTTTTGTTTTTATTGGTAAAGCGAGGCGCGGGAGTGGATATCGCTCCCCCAAATCCCTGAAATACCAGTGTCAAGGTTCACACGTGTTTGGTCATGCCTTGGTAGGTGACCTCTCGCTGAATAATTTATTCCAGGTAGCTGCGTTCCCCGTTTGTTCAATTCAAGTAACATTTTAGACCAAAAAACCAAAAGGTAGAGGCGGCCTTCTGACTCTTCACAGCATCTTTAAAAATGGGGGGAAGATCGGCGAGAGCTGTAAGATGAGAGAGAACAATTCTCACTAATCGCTTTTCCTATATGGTAAATACGCCTTAAGGTAAATTGCGAAAGATATGTCACCTATCTAAGGTAAAGAAAGTTAGTAACTTACGGGGAAGAAAATTCCTTGGCAACTTTCATGCTCAAAATACCGCGTTATCAACTTTGGTACTACGGCGTTGCTGCTTTGAGCGTAGCGATCGCGCTGTTACTCACTCTACTGCTAGAGCCGTTGATCTCCTCGAAGATCTACGCTCTGTTTTATGCAGCCGTAGCCATCAGCACCTATTACGCCGGTATGAGAGCGGGGTTGCTCGCTACTCTATTATCTACCCTGGCGATCGCCTATTTCTTCCTGCCGCCAGTTGGTTCCTTTGCCAGCACGAACCTGGCGAACTTGATTGACTTGGGCGTCTTTGTATTGGTAACGCTGCTGATCAATTCCCTCAACACGGCGTTGCAGGATGCCAAACGGCGGGCTGAAACTAACTTGCAAAAGCTAAAAGCGAGCGAGGAACGTTACCGCGTCCTGGCGGAGAACGTGCCGCAACTGGTGTGGTTCGCCCGCGCCGATGGGTTCGTGGAGTATTTTAACCAGCGCTGGTACGACTGCACCGGACTAACTCCGGATACATCCAAAGGATGGGAATGGCAACGGGCGATTCACCTAGATGACTTGTCAGAAACCCTACACTGCTGGAAAGCTGGTTTGGCAACGGGTGATGCAGTTGAGATGCAATACCGGCTCAGACTAGGCAATGGCTGTTACCGCTGGCACATGACGCGGGCTGTTCCCTTACGTAACGGGCTGGGTGAAATTGCTAACTGGTTTGGCACTTGCACCGATATTCACGACCAAAAGCAAGCAGAGGCGGCGCTGGAACAGCAAAAGCAGGAATTAACCGCTTTGGTGGAAAACTCGCCCGATATTATCGCTCGCTTTGACCAAAACTTGCGTCACTTGTATGTCTGTCGCGCCGTCGAGCAAGCAACTGGTATGCCGCCAGAAGCGTTTTTGGGTATGACTCATCGGGAGTTGGGCTTTCCAGAGCAACTTTGTGATTTTTGGGAAGAAAACCTGCGGCAAGTTTTTGATGCGGAACGCGGAAAGACGATCGAGTTTGAGTTTTCCACCCCGAAAGGCAAGCGCTACTATCACTCTATGCTCGTACCTGAGTTTTCCCCGGATGGGTCGGTAAATTCGGTACTGAGTATCGCTCGCGACCTGACAGACTACAAACAAGCCGAGCAAGAACGCCTTCGCCTGCTGCAAGCACTCAAGTCAGAGCAAAAGCTGTTGCAAGCGACGCTCGAACAAATGCCAGCGGGATTGATAGTGGTAGAAGCACCTAGCGGTGGTATGTTGCTCGCAAACGCCCAAGCACAGCAAATTTTAGCTGGATTTTCTTTAAATCTGGAACGGGTGGATGATTACCTTCAGCCGAGTCACCCAGTTTTTCGCCCGGATGGACGGCGCTACACCGCAGAGGAAACGCCTTTAGCGCGCAGTCTTGTTTCCGGAGAAATTATCACCGCTGAAGAGATGGAAGTTATTTTTCCCGATCGGAGTTGCAAAACCTTGCTAGTTGATTCGCGACCGATTTGCAACGCGCAACGACAAATCGAAGCAGCGATCGCTACCTTCTACGACATTACCGAACGCAAGCAATTTGAACAAGCTCTGCGTCACAGTGAAGAAAGATTTCGCCAATTGGTAGAAAACCTGCAAGATGTGTTTTGGATTTCCGATCCAAGACAAGAGCAACTAATTTATGTTTCTCCCGCTTACGAAAGAATTTGGGGGCGCTCCTGCGAAAGTTTGTATGCTAATTTTACCGAATGGATCGAGGGGATTCATCCCGACGATCGAGAACGAGTTCGCACTGTTTTTTACGAACGGGCGCTCGTTGGCGGATACGATATTGAGTATCGCGTTGTCCGTCCCGATGGCACAATCCGATGGATACGCGATCGCGCCGTGCCGATTAAAGATGAATTTGGCAATATCCTGCGTGCTGCTGGTATCGCCGAAGACATCACCCGACTTAAACAAGATCAGGAAATTATTGCCACACTGAATCAAGACTTGCAGCATCGCGTATCCGAGTTGCAAACCCTGTTTGAAGTTATACCGATATCGATTGCGATCGCTACGAATCCGCAATGCGATCGCATCCAAATTAACCCAGCTTTTGCTCAAATTTTAGGCATCTCCCCCGATCAGAATGCTTCCAGCACCCCACCAGAAAATGCACCTCCACCGCCGTTTAAGGTTTACCATCACGGTGAAGAATTACCGGGGGAAGAATTGCCCCTGCAATACGCCACGATTCATGGTGCAGAAGTGCGCGATGCCGAAATTGATGTGGTGCGCGACGACGGAACAGAATTTAATTTATATGGGTACGCCTCGCCTTTATACGACGAACAAGGACAACCTAGAGGCGCAGTCAGTGCCTTTTTAGACATCACCGAACGCAAGCGCACGGAAGCCGCACTCAAACAAAGCGAGGAAAGATTCCGCGTCACCCAAGAATTATCCCTCGACGGCTTTACCATAATGCAAAGCGTCCGAAACGAAGTTGGAGAAATTATCGATTTTGCCTGGAATTACGTCAATCCCAAAGCAGAAGAAATTCTGCAACATTCTGCTCAGGAATTAATCGGACGGCGGCTATTGGAAGTGTTACCGGGGAATAAAGAAAACAGCGAATTGTTTGACCGCTACGTGCAAGTCGTCGAAACCGGAAACCCCCACGATATTGAAATTTATTATGAAGCCGAAGGGATTAAAGGTTGGTTCCGCAACATGACCGTAAAATTGGGGGATGGGGTTGCAGTTTCATTTAGCGATATTACCGAACGCAAAGCAGCCGAAGCCGAAAGAGTCGAATTATTAGAAAGAGAACGCACCGCCAGGGAAGAAGCCGAGAAAGCCAACCGGATTAAAGATGAATTTTTGGCGGTATTATCCCACGAATTGCGAACTCCGCTCAATCCGATTATGGGATGGTCTAAGTTATTGCGAAGCCGCAAATTCGACGAAACCAAGACAGCCAGCGCCTTAGAAACCATCGAACGCAACGCTAAATTGCAAGCGCAACTAATCGAAGACTTGCTCGATGTTTCCCGCATTTTACGCGGCAAATTAACTTTAAATATCACCCCGGTTAACTTAGCAAACACGATTGAAGCCGCGATCGAAACCGTTCGCCTCTCCGCCGAAGCTAAGTCAATTCAAATTCAAACTGAACTTAACCCCAATGTCGGATTAGTTTTGGGAGATAGCGGCAGACTGCAACAAATCGTGTGGAACCTCGTATCTAACGCAGTTAAATTTACACCCGATGGCGGAAGAATTGAAGTAAAACTGTTAGTGGTAATGGGTAATAGGTCATCGGTAATTGGTAATGAAAACATAAAACTCGCGCCTGATATGGGCGAGACGAACAGAATGCCCATCCCACAAGAACAACTAACCTCTTGTAGCGTTTCCCCCATTCAGTCTATTGCATCAACATCTGACGAACAATTACCAATTACCAATTACCAATTACCAATTACCAACTACGCTCAAATTACCATCACCGATACGGGAAAAGGTATCAAACCAGACTTTCTCCCTTACGTGTTTGACTACTTTCGTCAAGCAGATAGCGGCACAACGCGAAAATTTGGCGGATTGGGATTGGGGCTGGCTATTGTGCGTTACTTGGTAGAATTACACGGCGGTACGGTTTGGGCAGAAAGTCCTGGTGAAGGAATGGGCGCAACCTTCAGCGTCAGACTGCCTTTAATCAAAGATGCAACAGCAACAACAGACGAAGCAAGCAACCTGCCAACTGTTGCAGCAACTCATCCATTGCAAGGCGTGCGAGTTTTGGCAGTCGATGACGATGAGGATATGCGCGAGTATATCGCCTTTGTGCTAAAGGAGTCTGGCGCGGAAGTGAGTTTGGCAGCATCGGCAGATGAGGCGCTAAAACTTTTGCCACAAATTCAACCAGACTTGCTGGTGAGCGATATTGGGATGGCAAAGGTGGATGGTTATATGTTGATGCGGCAGATTAGATCTCTCGCACCAGAAGAAGGGGGGATGGTAAAAGCGATCGCTCTCACCGCCTATGCTGGTGAATACGACCAAAAACGCGCCCATGAGGCAGGTTTCCAACTGCACCTACCCAAACCCGTTGAACCGGAAAAATTAATTGATGCTATCCGGCGAATTTTGGCGATTTGGTAATGGGTAATTGGTAATGGGTAATTGGTAATTGGTAATCGGTAATGGAGCGGTAGGTTAGTTAAGCGAGGGTAACCCCAACCATCTAGACTAATAAGTTAGCTTTCGTACCTATTAATTACCAATTACCCATTACCCATTACCTATTACCCATTACCCATTACTTACTAGCAAATCGGCAATTAACACATTAATTCTTTCTGCTACATCGGCTTTTCCTTCTGGATGGGAATCTCGCAGGAAAATATCTATAATGAACCAGCGGCATAATAGTGGATCTACTTGAACCAAATTTAAAATTACGCCGTTTAAAACATCGGTTTTGAGCGCGTCAGGCAGGAGGTTTAAGTGATCGCGAATCCTCATCGCATTTGCCATATTTTGCGTTTGATGCGCTGCGATCGCTGCGTTCACCACTGCCTCTACTAAATTCTCAATTTCTATTTCTAAACCTTTCATATCTCACCTCTAATCAAAGCACCCTTTTTCAGACATCTATCTAAAGGAAGAATTGCTCCAAGTTTGTTTCTATCCTGGGATGGGATGCCTATCTTACCGTTGACAGTAGATAATGTAACAACATATTACTGTCGTACTTCCCAGAAAATACGGTTATGTCTTCATCTGTCCCTCAGCATAAATCTATAAATCAAAAACGTCCTATAAAAAAGAATAATGAAAATCGCCAAAATCAGCAAAATAAACCGCATCTGCGAGATACAAGCGATCTGGATCGCCTGGATTGTAAACAACTGTTAAGAACTTTAGTAGAAGTGAAAAAGGGTAATTTTACCGTCAGAATGCCTTATGACGAAACTGGGATGGCGGGAAAAATCGCCGATGCGCTCAACGATATTATCGAAATGAACGAGCAAATGGCGGCGGAATTAGAACGCATCAGCACGGTTGTGGGGAAGGAAGGTAAAATTCACGAACGCGCTTCGCTGGGGAATGTTAGAGGGTGTTGGAAAGATAGCATTGATTCGGTTAATACATTAATTACGGACTTGGTGCAACCGACGGCGGAGACGGCGCGGGTGATTCGGGCGGTGGCGAATGGGGATTTGTCGCAAGCGATCGCGACGGAAATTCAAGGTAGACCTTTACAAGGAGAATTTCTGCAAACGGCGCAAGTTGTCAATACTATGGTTACCCAACTCAACTCTTTCGCCTCGGAGGTGACGCGGGTGGCGCGCGAGGTGGGGACTGAAGGCAAATTGGGGGTACAAGCGGAAGTACCGGGAGTCGCAGGAACTTGGAAAGATCTTACCGACTCGGTAAACTCGATGGCGGGGAATCTCACCGGGCAGGTAAGGGGAATTGCTGAGGTAGCGACGGCGATCGCTAACGGCGACCTTTCTAAGAAAATTACTGTAGACGTAAAAGGGGAAATCTTAGAACTAAAAAATACCATCAATACGATGGTGGATCAATTAAACTCTTTTGCCTCGGAAGTGACTAAAGTGGCGCGGGAAGTTGGCACCGAAGGCAAGTTGGGCGTGCAAGCAGAAGTGAAAGGCGTTGCCGGAACTTGGAAAGATTTAACCGACAGCGTTAACTTTATGGCAAATAGTTTAACCGCGCAAGTCAGGAATATTGCCGAGGTTACAACGGCGGTGGCGAATGGAGATTTATCTAAGAAAATTACTGTAAACGTTAAAGGGGAAATTCTCGAACTGAAGAACACCATCAATACAATGGTGGATCAGTTAAACTCGTTTGCTAGTGAAGTTACCAGAGTGGCGCGGGAGGTAGGAACCGAAGGTAAATTAGGCGTGCAAGCAGAAGTGAAAGGCGTTGCCGGAACTTGGAAAGATTTAACCGACAGCGTTAACTTTATGGCAAATAGTTTAACCGCGCAAGTCAGGAATATTGCCGAGGTTACAACGGCGGTGGCGAATGGAGATTTATCTAAGAAAATTACTGTAAACGTTAAAGGGGAAATTCTCGAACTGAAGAACACCATCAATACAATGGTGGATCAGTTAAACTCGTTTGCTAGTGAAGTTACCAGAGTGGCGCGGGAGGTAGGAACCGAAGGTAAATTAGGCGTGCAAGCAGAAGTGAAAGGCGT
>CAYXCW010000093.1:0-8713 GCA_964463555.1 uncultured bacterium | reverse complement strand
GTGCAAGCAGAAGTGAAAGGCGTGGCGGGAACTTGGAAAGATTTAACCGACAACGTTAATTTAATGGCGGGGAATCTGACAGGACAGGTGCGGAATATTGCCGAAGTTGCTACTGCTATTGCCAACGGCGATCTGTCTAAGAAAATTACGGTTCAAGTTAAAGGGGAAATTCTCGAACTGAAGAACACGATCAATATTATGGTGGATCAGCTATCTTCCTTCGCTAGTGAAGTTACCAGGGTAGCGCGAGAAGTTGGTTCGGAAGGCAAACTCGGCGTGCAAGCAGATGTGCGAGGCGTGGCGGGAACTTGGAAAGATTTAACCGATAGCGTTAACTTCATGGCGGGAAGTTTAACCGATCAAGTACGCAATATTGCCGCAGTTACGACAGCAGTTGCGAATGGAGATTTATCTAAAAAAATATCTGTAGACGTAAAAGGGGAAATCCTGGAACTGAAGAATACAGTTAATACAATGGTGGATCAGCTTAACTCTTTTGCGTCTGAAGTTACCAGGGTAGCGCGAGAAGTTGGTTCTGAAGGCAAACTCGGCGTGCAAGCAGTCGTCCCCGGAGTTGCCGGAACTTGGAAAGATTTAACCGACAGCGTTAATTTTATGGCAGGCAGTTTAACTGCCCAAGTGCGAAACATCGCCGAAGTTACTACCGCCGTCGCCAATGGAGATTTATCGAAGAAAATCACCGTAGATGTCAAAGGGGAAATTCTGGAACTGAAGAACACTATTAATACAATGGTGGATCAGTTAAACTCTTTTGCGTCGGAAGTTACCAGGGTTGCCCGCGAAGTCGGAACCGAAGGGAAGTTGGGGGTACAAGCATACGTTAAAGGCGTGGGCGGAACCTGGAAAGATTTAACCGACAACGTTAATTTAATGGCGGGGAATCTGACAGGACAGGTGCGAAACATTGCCGAAGTCGCGAGTGCGATCGCTACGGGAAATCTTTCTAAGAAAATTACCGTAGACGTCAAAGGCGAAATCTTAGATTTAAAGAACACCATTAATACAATGGTCGATCAATTATCCTCTTTCGCATCTGAAGTTACTAGAGTTGCCCGCGAGGTAGGAACCGAAGGCAAATTAGGCGGTCAAGCACATGTAGTTGGCGTTGCCGGAACTTGGAAAGATTTAACCGATAATGTCAACTCAATGGCAAGCAACCTCACCGCCCAAGTCCGCGGTATTGCCAGAGTTGTTACCGCAGTTGCGAATGGGGATTTAAAGCGGAAGTTAATGTTAGAAGCAAAGGGAGAAATTGCTACCTTAGCCGATACAATTAACGAAATGATCGAAACATTGGCAACCTTTGCGGATCAGGTAACAACCGTCGCGCGGGAAGTAGGAATAGAAGGAAAATTAGGCGGACAAGCAAGCGTTCCAGGGGCGGCAGGAACTTGGCGAGATTTAACCGATAACGTCAATGAATTGGCGGCGAATTTAACTACCCAAGTGCGCGCGATCGCTGAAGTTGCCACAGCGGTAACCAAAGGCGATTTAACCCGGTCTATTGCCGTAGAAGCACAAGGCGAAGTGGCGATTTTGAAAGATAATATCAACCAAATGATCGCCAATTTACGGGAAACCACCCAGAAGAATACCGAGCAAGATTGGTTAAAAACAAACTTGGCGAAATTTACCCGCATGTTGCAAGGGCAACGGGATTTAGAAACCGTTTCCAAGTTGATTTTATCCGAACTAACGCCCTTGGTTTCTGCCCAACACGGACTGTTTTACATGATGGAAAACGGGGACACCCATCCAGCATTCTTAAAACTACTCAGTACCTATGCCTATCGGGAACGGAAAAATTTATCCAACCGCTTCTATTTAGGCGAAGGATTGGTGGGGCAGTGCGCCTTAGAAAAAGAGCGGATTCTATTAACTGAAGTTCCCCAAGACTATATAAAAATTAGTTCGGGACTCGGCGAAGCAACACCTTTAAACGTCGTCGTTTTGCCCGTATTATTTGAAGGACAAGTAACGGCAATTATCGAGCTGGCATCGTTCCAGCGGTTTAGCGAAATTCACTTAACCTTCTTAGATCAGCTAACCGAAAGTATCGCCATCGTTCTGAATACAATTGCTGCCAGCATGAGAACCGAAGAACTGCTGAAGCAGTCCCAATCTTTGGCAGAAGAATTGCAAAGTCAGCAAAAAGAACTCACCGATACCAACAAGCGACTGGAACAACAAGCAAAATCGCTCAAAGCTAGCGAAGAGCTGCTGAAAAATCAGCAAGAACAATTGCAGCAAACTAACGAAGAATTGCAAGAAAAAGCAGCACTACTAGAGCAACAAAACCGAGAAGTCGAGCGGAAAAACAGCGAGATCGAACAAGCGCGAGTATCTTTGGAGGAAAAAGCAGAGCAATTATCTTTAACCTCTAAATACAAGTCGGAATTTTTGGCGAACATGTCCCACGAACTGCGGACGCCGCTCAATAGTTTGCTGATTCTGGCGAAACTGCTATCTGATAACAGCGAAGGCAATTTGACGCCGAAACAGGTGGAATACTCCCACACGATCTATCATGCTGGAACCGATTTACTGGCGCTGATTAACGATATTCTAGATTTGGCAAAGATTGAGTCTGGCACGATGGCGGTAGAAATTGACCAGACTTTATTTTCAGATCTCAAAAGTCACATCGAACGCACGTTTCAACAAGTCGCTCAAACCAAAAAGCTAAACTTTATGGTCGCGTTTGATGACCGACTCCCAGCGGCAATTTATACCGACTCGAAGCGATTGCAACAAGTGTTGAAAAACTTGCTCGCCAATGCGTTTAAATTTACCGAACAAGGTTCTGTCAAGTTAGAAGTTAGTACCGCAACTAACGGTTGGAGTGCGGCAAGGGAAACCCTCAACCGTGCCGATAAAGCGATCGCTTTTGCGGTGAAAGATACCGGAATTGGCATTCCTCCGGAAAAACAGCAGATTATTTTTGAAGCGTTTCAACAAGCAGATGGTACGACTTCGCGCAAATACGGCGGTACGGGTTTGGGTTTATCTATTAGTCGCGAAATTGCTCAACTTTTGGGCGGGGAAATTCGCCTAGAATCCGAACCTGGTAAAGGTAGTACGTTTACTTTATACCTGCCGCAGACTTATGTGCCAGTAAACAAAGGAGCAGGAGACTCCAGGAGCAAAATTGTCGGGGCGGGTTTTACCGATCGATCTGCGGGAGCGCGAAATATCTCGTTAAACCTGCCCCTACAGGAAACTAAAACAGAGAATTTAACTAAACCTGTCCCGGTTGAAAATGCAGGCGTGGGTTTGACAAATGAACCTGAAGAATTGCCAAATATATCTTTAAACCCGCCCGAATTAGAAGACGATCGCGCAACAATTGAAACGGGCGATCGCACTCTGTTAATCGTCGAAGATGACCTCAACTTTGCCCGCATTTTATTAGATTTGGCGCGCCAGCAAGGGTTTAAAGGTTTGGTCGCATCGCGGGGCGATCGCGGATTGGTAATGGCGCGAGAATTGAAACCAACAGCGATTATGTTGGATATTAATTTACCCGTGATGGATGGTTGGACAATTCTCGATCGTCTCAAACGCGATCCCGCTACCCGTCACATTCCCATTCACATGATGTCTGTAGAAGAAGGACAGCAGCGATCTTTGCAATTGGGTGCGATCGCATATTTACAAAAACCCGTCACCCACGAAACCCTTACCCACGCCCTCAGCGATATTAAAGGATTTATCGATCGTCCGGTAAAAAATCTACTAATAGTAGAAGATGATGAAATTCAACGCCGTAGTATAGTGGAATTAATCGGCAATACCGATGTCGCAAGTACGGCAGTTGGTACGGGTTCCCAAGCACTTGCTGCATTAAAAGAAAATCGCTTTGATTGTTTGGTGCTGGACTTGGGATTACCGGATATGAGCGGTATAGCTTTGATCGAGCAAATTAAGCAAGATCCAAATCTGCGCTATTTACCGATTATCGTCTACACCGGCAAAGAATTATCGCCCCAAGAAGAAACAGAATTGCGTCGCATTAGCGATTCAATTATCGTCAAAGATGTGCGAAGTCCCGAACGCCTTTTAGACGAAACTGCTTTATTTTTGCATCGCGTTCAAGCGAATTTACCCGCACCCAAACGTCAGATATTGGAACAACTCCAGCAAAATGACCCGATTTTAGCTGGGAAAAAAATTCTGATCGTCGATGACGACTTGCGGAATATTTTCGCACTGACGAGTTTGCTAGAAAGTCAGCGGATGCAGATTTCATTTGCGGAAAACGGCAGAGATGGCATTACCGCATTGCAAAACAATCCGGATATCAATCTCGTCTTAATGGATGTAATGATGCCGGAAATGGATGGTTACGAGGCGATGCGTCACATCCGCCTGATCGAGCAATTTCGCTCGCTGCCGATCATTGCTTTAACTGCTAAGGCAATGAAAGGCGATCGCGAAAAATGTATCGAAGCTGGTGCCTCCGATTACATTACCAAACCCGTTGACACCGAGCAATTGCTCTCTCTGTTGCGAGTTTGGTTATATCGATAGGGGAGATGGGCAAGGTCATTTCTTACCCATCTTCTCCTCGCTAAAATCTCCAATTCCCAATCTGCAATCTCAAATCTCAAATCTCAAATCCTCTATGCCCTTACTCGAAGAAATTGAAATTCAACTATTACTAGAAGGAATTTATCGCTATTATGGCTTTGATTTCCGCAACTACGCTATGCCTTCTCTCAAACGTCGCATTTGGAATATAATTCGAGCTGAAAAGCTCCACAGCGTCTCTGGACTTTTGGAAAAAGTTCTGCATCAACCCGACTGTATGGAACGCTTGCTGCTGGGACTTTCAGTTAATGTGACTTCTATGTTCCGCGATCCTAGCTTTTATATGGCCTTTAGAAAAACGGTAATTCCTTTATTACGAACTTACCCATTTATTCGCATCTGGCACGCGGGATGTTCTACTGGTGAAGAAGTTTATTCACTGGCAATTTTACTTGACGAAGAAAACCTTTATCATCGCTGCCGCATCTACGGTACTGATATCAACGAAGTTGCATTACGCAAAGCCAAAAATGGCATTTATCCCCTGCATTCAATGCGCGATTATTCGCAAAACTACTTTGAATCCGGCGGGCAACAATCGCTTTCCGATTACTATATCGCCGCCTACGATAATGCAATTTTTCGCTCATTTTTAAAAGAAAATATTATTTTTTCAGCGCATAACCTGGTTACAGATGCTTCTTTTAATGAATTTAACGTTATTTTGTGCCGCAATGTTTTAATCTACTTTAACCAAGATTTACAAGCGCGAGTCCACAAGCTGCTGTACGATAGTTTGAGGATTTTTGGAATTTTAGGTTTGGGACGACAGGAAACCCTGAAGATGACTCCTTATGAATATTGTTACGAGGAATTGGATAGTCAAGAGAAAATTTATCGTAAAATTGCTTAATATAAAATTTTTGCTGAAAATATTTTTTTGTAGGTTGAATCGACATGAACTCTGACATAAAAGCCAACATCCTTTTGGTAGATGATCGCCCGGAAAATGTAATTGCTCTAGAGGCCATTTTAAACAAACTGGGGCAAAATCTGGTGAAAGCGCATTCGGGGGAGGAAGCGTTAAGGTGCTTATTACAGCAAGATTTTGCCGTCATATTGCTTGACGTACAGATGCCGGGAATTGATGGGTTTGAAACGGCAGCGCTGATTCGACAACGAGAGCGATCGCGTCACACTCCGATTATTTTTCTCACCGCATTTAGTACTAGCAATAGCTTCGTCGCCAAAGGTTACGAAATCGGCGCGGTAGACTACATGCTTAAACCGTTCGATCCGGGTATTTTAACATCAAAGGTAGCGGTTTTTGTTGATTTATTTAAAAAAACAATGGAGGTGAAAAGACAGGCAGCCCAACTAGCAACAATGAACGCCGAACTAAGACAAAGCGAAGAAAGATTTCGTTTGGTGTCGGTTTGCTCTCCGTTGGGAATTTTTCTCACGGATATTGAGGGAAGATGCACTTACAGTAACCCAAGCTGCGAGGGAATTTGCGGGTTTAAAATTGAAGAGCAAGACGGCGAGGGATGGGCGAAATTTATCCATAGCGAGGAGAGCGATCGCGTGCTAAATACTTGGAAAAGTTGCACGCACCAAGGCATAGAATATTCTGATGAATTTCGGATCAAAAGAAGCGATGGCACGCTGCGGTGGGTGCGCGTGCGTACCTCCCCCATGCTATCAGAACACCAGCAATTAATCGGGCACGTCGGTACGATTGAAGATATCAGCGATCGCAAACAAGCAGAAGCCAACCGCGAGCAACTCATCCGCGAACAAGCAGCCAGACAACAAGCAGAAGAAGCCAACCGCATGAAAGATGAATTTCTGGCAATTGTTTCCCACGAACTCCGCACCCCCCTCAACTCGATTTTGGGTTGGTCGCAACTGTTGCAAGAGAAAAAGTTTAATGAAGTAACCACCGTCAAAGCATTACAAACAATTGAGCGCAACGCCAGAGCGCAAGCACAATTGATTGAAGATATCCTAGATGTTTCCAAAATAGTCCAGGGTAAACTACGGATATCGATCGATCGAGTTTACCTGATACAATTAATTGAATCGGTAATAGATTCATTAGACCCCCAAGCTGAAGCGAAAGCAATTCAAATCGAAACCGAACTCGATCCATCTGCACAAATAGTTAATGGAGATCCAGAACGTATCCGGCAAATAATTTGGAACCTGCTTTCCAATGCGATCAAATTTACCGATTGTGAAGGACAAGTTAAAATCAAATTGTCATTGGTAATGGGTGATGGCGTTCCCAGACAGAGCCAGGGAACGAGGGTAAATCAAAACGATCCGCCAATGACCAATTACCAATTACCCATTACCACCCAAAATCAATCTGAAATCTCAAATCTGAAATCTGCAATTTCTTATGCCCAAATCCAAGTCATAGACACCGGAGTTGGTATTGCTCCCGACTTTCTCCCCCACGTCTTTGACTACTTCCGACAAGCAGACAGTACCACCACCCGATGTCATGGCGGATTGGGGTTAGGGCTGGCAATCGTCCATCACCTCGTACAATTGCACAATGGTCAAATTTCTGCCCACAGTGAAGGCGAAGGTAAAGGCGCAACCTTCACGGTGAATTTACCCCTAGCAGTTGAGCCGTTAGAGACAGAATTTCCCACAGAAAATAATGGTAACGGATATGCACATTTCCCTTCCCTCGAGCGCGTGCAAGTGCTGGTTGTAGAAGATAATACCGACACCCGCGACTTTATCGCGATGGTGTTAGAGCAGTTTGGCGCTCAAGTTACCGCTGCTAGTTGCGCCAGAGAGGCGATCGCGTATCTCCAAAGTTACAGCCCCCACGTACTGGTGAGCGATATCGGGATGCCAGAGGAAGATGGCTATAGTTTAATTCGCCAGGTGCGAGATTTAGAACAGCAGCGAGGGGAAAAAATACCTGCTCTGGCTCTCACTGCTTACGCCACAGAACAAGACCAAAAGCAGGCACTTGCAGCGGGTTTTCAAATGCACCTTGCCAAACCAATTGATCCCGCTGAATTAGTCACAGTTGTAGCAGAACTTGCAGGCATCACCAAAACGATCAATGCAATTTAAAAATACCTTTTTCCCCAGTTAACTATGACGAATTGCTGGAGCCATTGCCAAAGTTTCTGCTGCTTTTTGCATTGCTTCAATATCCGATTGCGACCAAAAATGAGTATCCTGGCAGTGATGAGCAATCAGCAAACCCCACAGCCTTTTCTGATTCAAAACCGGCACTGCTAAATTTGCTCGTACCCCTAAACCGCGGAGAAAATCTCGGTGACAATCATTAATTGGTTCTGCTTCAATATCTGGAATGGCGCGAAATCTTCCTGCTTCGTAAAGCGCGGCATATTCGCTATTAAAACACTCATCCGGGCCTGCCGAACCAAAGATCGAAAACTGGCTGTCACTTAAAGCCTCAAATGTAACGCGCCCCGCCCATTCGCGATAAAAATAATATAAAACTACCCGATCTACTCCTAGTAATTCTCTTAAAGAGTTTGTTGTTTTCTGAACTAAACTATCGCGCTCAATGCTAGCAACTAAACGCTCAAAAATTTGTTGCAATCCTCGCTCAAACATCAGACCTGTTAAAACTCCTAGTCAATTTTTGATCGTGCAATTAACGCCAGTTGCTAATTGCTAATTGCTTATACAGCATTTTTCCTAACAATAGCCATTAGCTCCAAGTTTGAGACAAGCAGCAACTTAAGTTAATTATTACATAAAGTAGCGCTCAACTATCCCTCTGTATAGAGTATTTATGCTTAAAGGGCTGGATGGCTACACCCTAAAGGTAGATTAAGTGAGAGAAAATTCTGTAGCGATCCTCAGATCTTGCACCATTATCAACAAGCCTGAAAAAACCGGGTTTCTTGACCAAAAATCTAGGCTTTCAAGCTGAGTTATTTGCAAGAAACTAAGGTTTAGCCAAGGTGCAAGATGTGAGGATCGCATCATTCATCCTCAGCTAGATTGCACCAGTCGAATATCTGTAGACTCACATCTTGCACCTACCCGATAAACAGCCGCCAAATAAATTTGGGGCTGAAAGCTTAAGTGAGCTAAAGCTAACTAAAATCAAGGTTTTAACCCGTTGAAACGGGTTTTAGCTGTAGAGACGTTACATGTA
>CAYXCW010000092.1:0-28866 GCA_964463555.1 uncultured bacterium | reverse complement strand
GGACAAGGAGGACAAGGAGGACAAGGAGGACAAGGAGGACAAGGAGGACAAGGGAAAAAATTATTCTGAGAGAACTTGTCTTGCGCCTACTTGGTAACCCCTAAACCTAGAAAGCCGGTTTTTTTGCGTAAGTTGTAAATTTCAGATATTGAGTTGAAAAATTCAATATCTGAAATTTAAAAAGGTTTTATAGCAATGCTAAAACTGCTGGGAAAAACTCCAAATGAACATTCTTGACCTGTTTGCAGATGATTCTCATCCGGCGCTAGTTGCTCCAGAGCAACCGCCCCTATCCTACAAGCAACTGCGCGAGAATATTGCTCGGTTAGTGTCTCAACTCCACAGCTTTGGTTTAGGACAGGGGGATCGAATTGCGATCGCTATGCCCAATGGTACTCCAATGGCGATCGCTTTCCTCGCATCTGCCCTCTGCGCCACGGCATGTCCCTTAAATCCCAAATACAAACAAGAAGAGTTTGCCTTCTATTACGAAGACACCCAAGCCCAAGCATTGATTGTATTACCGGGAACTGTTCCAGAAGCGAAGTCTGCCATTACTCCCACGGTGAAGTTAATCTATGCCAACGTGGAAACCGATGGCACTCTAAGTTTTGAACTAATTGCGGGCGATCGCAACCCACCAACTCAATCATCCCCACCCGATGCCGACAGCATCGCCATGATTCTCCACACCAGCGGCACCACCAGTCGCCCGAAGCGCGTACCCCTGCGCCATCGCAATCTGATTGCCTCTGCCAAAAACATCATCAGCGCCTACAACCTCACCAGGGAGGATACCACCCTCTGTCTCATGCCCTTGTTCCACATTCATGGACTGGTAGGATGTCTCTTGTCCACCTTGGCATCTGGCGGTACTGTAGTTTGTCCCAACGGCTTTAACGCCCTAGAATTTTGGCAGCTAGTCGATACCTTCAAACCCACTTGGTACTCGGCAGCACCCACAATGCACCAGATGATTTTGGCACGGGCGAGCCGCAATCAAGAGATAGTCAAAGCGAATCCTTTCCGTTTCATTCGCTCTAGCAGCGCCCCCCTCCCCCTCGTCGTCATCGAGCAAATCGAAGCCACGCTAAACGCTCCCGTGCTGGAATCATACAGCATGACAGAAGCCGCTCACATGATGACCACCAATCCCCTACCGCCAAATTTACGCAAACCGGGCAGCGTCGGTTACGGTTTCGGCGTCGAAGTCACAATTATGGACGAAGAAGGCAACTTGCTCCCCCAGGGTAGTTTAGGCGAAGTAGCGATCAAAGGAGCCAATGCGATCGCCGGTTACGAAAACAATCCCGAAGCCAACGCCAAAGCCTTTGTCAACGGCTGGTTTCGCACCGGCGATCAAGGCAAACTAGATGAAGACGGCTATCTCCATCTCACCGGCAGAATCAAAGAATTGATTAACCGTGGCGGCGAAAAGATTTCTCCCCTAGAAGTAGATAACATCCTGTTGCGCCATCCCGCCGTCGCCGAAGCGCTGGCATTTGCAGTTCCCCATAAGTCTCTGGGCGAGGATATCCATGCAGCAGTTGTCCTCAAAAACGCTGCCACTGAAACCGAACTCAAAGCTTATTGCGCCGATGTTTTGGCAGATTTCAAAGTCCCCAAACAAATTCACATTTTGGACGAACTACCTCGTGGTGCCACGGGTAAATTGCAACGTTTGAGTATGGCGAAATTACTTAATCTAATCCCATGAAAATTTGCATTGTTGGTGCGGGTGCGATTGGTGGATATCTAGGAGCAAAACTAGCAACTTCAGGTGCAGAGGTAACATTAATTGCCCGCGGCGCGCATCTGGAAGCAATTCGCTCCCAAGGACTGAAACTGATAATGGCAGATGGTTCGAGTCAGGTAGCAATCCCAAAACTAGCAACGAATAGTCTAGAGGAAGCTGGCGCGCAAGATGTGGTAATTTTGACAGTAAAGGCTCAGAGCTTACCAGCGATCGCTCCCTCGCTCCCCGCGCTCTACCATCCTGAAACAATCGTTGTAACCGCCCAAAATGGCATTCCTTGGTGGTATTTCCGCAAGCACGGCGGCGAATATGAAGGCACCAGCATTCGCTCAGTCGATCCCGATGGTATTGTGGAAGCGAACATCAAAGCAGAGCGCGCGATTGGATGCGTCATCTATCCAGCGGCAGAAATTGTCGAACCTGGTGTAATCAAACATATTGAAGGCGATCGCTTTACACTAGGGGAAATTGACGGGTCAAAAAGCGATCGCATCCAAACATTAGCGCAGGTATTAAAACAAGCAGGTTTTAAAGCCCCCATACGGAATCAAATTCGCACAGATATCTGGGTAAAACTATGGGGAAATGTCGCATTCAATCCCATCAGCGCCCTAACTCGCGCCACGCTAGAAGAGATTTGCCAGTATCATTTAACACGGGAACTGGCACGAGAAATGATGAGCGAAGCACAAGCAATCGCAGAAAAACTGGGAATTGATTTTGGTATAACTTTAGAGCAAAGAATCAACGGTGCCGAAAAAGTAGGCGCGCACAAAACCTCAATGCTGCAAGACATTGAAGCCAATCGTCCCACAGAAATTGATGCGATTGTGGGCGCAGTAGCAGAATTAGGTAGGTTGACGGGAATCCCGACTCCCTATAT
Organism: uncultured bacterium; assembly: GCA_964463555.1. Classification (GTDB taxonomy): domain Bacteria; phylum Cyanobacteriota; class Cyanobacteriia; order Cyanobacteriales; family Aerosakkonemataceae; genus Microseira. The sequence continues at coordinate 26,227 of CAYXCW010000092.1, read as the reverse complement.
CAACGCCATCTACGCCAGCGTCAAATTGCTGGAATTGAACCGCAGAGACGCAGAGGAAGCAGAGAAAGAGAAGAGAGGTTAGTAAAGCAAAGAATTTTGAACGCCTTGGGAGGGCGATCGCATTTGTAGCGAAGATATATATAAACGATTGATTGTAGTGAACAAGAAGCTGTTTGAGAAAAACGAAGACTGTTGAACGCCGTGCCCCTACTGAATATTGAATTGTCGGTGCGAAGTGTCCCATGCTCAACCACTCAAATCAAGGTACAGTAGTTTCCGTCCGAGGAAGCATCATCGATGCTTATTTCCCCCACCAATTGCCAGAGCTTTACAGCCAATTGCAAGCCGGGGAAAATGGTAAGGTCGCCATCGAAGTCGTTTCCCATCTCACTTCCCACGTCGTGCGCGGAATCGCTCTCACAGCAACTTCAGGATTAGCGCGCGGCACCCTCGTCGCCGATACAGGACACCCTTTGCAAGTCCCCGTGGGAGAGCGCCTCAAAGGCAGGATGTTTAACATTTTCGGCGACACCATCGACGGCGAGGCCAACCTACGTGGAGGCGAGTGGCGATCGATACACGCTCCTCCGGTTTCCCTAGCGCAGCGGGCGACGAGTTCGGAAATTCTCAAAACCGGAATTAAAGCAATTGATGTCCTCGCACCCCTAGAACGAGGCGGAAAAGCTGGACTCCTTGGCGGCGCAGGGGTTGGCAAAACCGTCTTGATTACCGAAATGATTCACAATATGGTGAGTCAGCACGAAGGCGTGAGCATCTTCTGCGGCATCGGGGAACGCTGTCGCGAAGCCGAGGATCTCTACCGAGAAATGCAGACAGCGGGTGTATTGCATAATACCGTGATGGTATTCGGACAGATGAACGAACCCCCCGGCGCGAGGTTTCGCATCGGACATGCGGCGCTAACGATGGCGGAGTATTTCCGCGACGATGAAAAGCAAGATGTATTGCTGTTAATTGATAATATTTTCCGATTTATTCAGGCGGGAGCGGAAGTTTCTGGATTGATGGGACAACTTCCTTCGCGCGTTGGTTATCAACCGACTTTAGCAACAGAATTAGCCGCATTAGAAGAACGAATTTGCAATACAGCGACGGGGGCGATTACTTCAATTCAAGCTGTTTACGTCCCGGCGGATGATTTTACCGATCCGGCGGCGGTGCATACATTTTCTCATTTGTCAGCTTCGATTGTATTGTCCCGAAAACGCGCTAGCGAGGGATTTTATCCGGCGGTGGATTTGTTACAATCCGGCTCGAAGATGTTGATGCCTCACATTGTAGGAGAGCGCCACTATCGCATTGCTCAACAAGTGCGACAAACTCTGGCAAATTACGAAGAATTGAAAGATATTATTGCCATGTTGGGATTAGAAGAACTGTCGCAAACAGATCGGCGGATTGTCAATCGGGCGCGACGGTTGGAAAGGTTTTTCACTCAACCGTTTTTTTCGACGGAACAGTTTACCGGATTGGCGGGGAAATTGGTGGAATTGGAGGATGCCCTGGAGGGATGCGATCGCATTCTCAACGACGAATTCTCCGACTACCCCGAAAAGGCACTTTACACCATCGGCAAGATCGATGAAGCCAAAAAGTCATGAAACTTAAAGTCTTACTTCCGACTAAAATCCTGTTGGAAGAAGAGGTGAGTAAAATAACTGCTGAAGCTGCAAATGGTAGCTTTTGCCTCCTACCCCGTCACATCGATTTTGTCACCGCTTTAGTTCCGGGAATATTAATTTTTGTTTCTATTCGGGGTGAGGAAAACTTTCTGGCGGTTGATGAAGGTATTTTAGTCAAAAGCTCCGCAGAAGTGCTGGTTTCCACCAGACATGCCGTGCAGAGTTCTGACCTCGGTTTGTTGCAAGAAACAGTTGAAAAACAGTTTCGCATCCTCAACGAACGCGAGAAGGTTACCCGCTCCGCTTTAGCTAAACTAGAAGTAAATATTGTGCGGCAATTTCTCGAACTAGGCAAAGGAGATTTTAAATTTTAGATTGTTGTTAGTGGTTAGTCATGTAGGGGCGGGTTTTACCAGCAATTAATGCCATCAGCGACAGCTGATCTAAACCCGCCCCCCGCCGGGTGCTATGGAAAGCGAATAACTTATGAAAAAAAATCATCGCGATCTTTGGGCGGGCTTTATTAGAAAAGTAGCGGCAAAAGAAAGCCGTATAATTAGAGCGAGACGGGACAAAAACCAGATAATTTGGTTTGGTTTGGGTTTGTTGGGTTTGGTGGGTTGGTCTGTTGTAACGCCCACTTTGCTTGGTACAGCATTGGGAATTTGGATAGATACGCAATTTCCCAGTCGTGTTTCTTGGACGTTGACGTTAATGTTTGGCGGTTTAATGTTGGGTTGTCTGAATGCTTGGCATTGGGTGAGTAGGGAACAAGCGCAGATGGAGAAAATGCAAAACCAAGAATCAAAAGAGGAGCCAAAAAATGAGTAATCTGGTTTCTTTTGTTCTAGCATTGTTGCTCGGAATTGGCATGGGGTTGATTTATTTTGGCGGACTGTGGTTAACGGTTAGTAAACTTCCGAATACAAGAAATCCTGTGTTATTGAGTATAGTTAGTTTTTTTGGGCGTATAGGTTTTGTTGCCCTTGGCTTTTATCTAGTGATGGTAAAGGTACAATATGCACCAATTCATTTATTAGCTTGCTTGCTGACGTTCTTTGGAATCAGGAATTTATTGGTACAACGCTTAAAACCAAATCAATTTTAGATTTTTGACACCCCCCCTTAGCAAGGGGGGGCAGGGGGGGGATCGGATTTATGCTTTCAAACTAACAGGGTTCCCCCCCTTAGCAAGGGGGGGCAGGGGGGGGATCGGATTTATGCTTTCAAACTAACAGGGTTCCCCCCCTTAGCAAGGGGGGGCAGGGGGGGATCGGATTAATGGTTTCAAACTAACAGGGTTGCGAAAATGCATATTAGTACCGATCAGATAACAATTTGGGGCGTAAATGCCACGCTGTTATTTACCTGGGCGATAATGGCGTTGTTGGGAATTGGTTCTTGGTTGGTGACGCGCAAGCTTTCAGAAGAAACCCATCTTTCTAGATGGCAAAATTTGCTGGAAGTTTTAGTGGAAGGGTTGCAAAATCAAATCCGAGAAATTAGCGGGCAAAACCCAACTATATATTTACCTTTTGTGGGAACGCTGTTTATTTTTATCGCAGTTTCCAATTGTCTGGCAATAGTTCCCGGTTATCATCCACCAACTGGTTCCCTATCTACAACGGCAGCACTGGCGATTTGCGTATTCTTTGCCGTACCTTTTTATGGCATCCGCAAGCAGGGTTTGCTCGCTTATCTGAGAGAATATATTCAGCCGAGTCCGATCATGTTACCGTTTCATATTATTGGGGAATTATCGCGCACGTTGTCGTTAGCTGTGCGGTTGTTTGGCAACATGATGAGCGAAGCAACGATCGTGGGTATTCTATTATCGATTGCCCCGCTTTTCTTTCCGGTGATTATGCAGGCGTTAGGGCTATTAACGGGATTGATTCAGGCTTATATTTTTGCTATTCTTGCTATGGTTTATATTGCTTCGGGTACCCAGGCACAGCAGGAAACGGTAACAAATACATCTAAACGTGAGGAGGTTTTGCATGGATAATGTAGGGTTGATAGGGATGATTTCAATCGTAGCTTCGGGATTGACAATTGCGATTGGTTCGATTGCACCGGCGTTAGGAGAAGGAAGAGCGATCGCACAAGCTTTAAGTGCGATCGCGCAACAACCCGACGAAGCGAATACTATCACTCGCACTCTATTTGTCGGGTTAGCTTTTATCGAATCAATCGCGATATATTGTTTTGTCGTGGCGTTGATTTTAATCTTCGCTAACCCTTTTTGGAATTACGTCATCACCAAAGCAGGAGGATGATGTGGAAATTAACTGGTTAACCTTTTTTGCTCAAATTGTTAACTTCCTAATTTTGGTCGTCGTACTCCAGCGGTTTTTGTATAATCCGATTATCCGGGCAATGGATCGACGGGAGCAAAAAATAAGCGATCGCATCCAAGCAGCAGAAAAACAACGCGAAGAAGCGCAAGCAGAAGCGGCAAAATATCGCCAAATGCAGCAGGAATTCGCAGCGCAACGGGAAGCGCTATTTGCTGAGGTAAAAGCGGAAGTGGAACAAACGCGAAAAGCTTTAATAGAAAACATCCGCGAAGAAGTTGATAATACTTCCCGCCGCTGGCAAGAAGGGATCAAAAGACAGCAAGATGCATTTATGCTAGAGTTGCGCCATCGTGCTAGCGTGCAAGTTCAATCTGCAATTCGTCGCGCTTTAATCGACTTGGCAAATGTGGATTTAGAACAGCAGATGATTGAGGTTTTTATTGAGCGGATTGAGAACTTGAATGAGTGCGCGATCGCATCCCTAAATCATAATTCAAATCCCATCGTTGTATGCAGTTCCTTTGAAATTCAAGACGAAACAAAGCCAAAAATTATTCAAGCTGTACGGGATAAAATACCCAGCCATATTAACCTAGAATTTGCAACTGAACCCGACTTAATCTGTGGCATAGAATTAAGAGCATCGGGTTACAAACTTGCTTGGAGCATGGAAAGTTATTTAGACACATTAGAAGAAAGCCTTTCTGCTATTTTTGAAGAAGAAACGGCTTAATTTGTAGGGTGCGTTAACGCAAGTGAAACGCACCATCTCCAGATCGCACCATAAAACAAAGGCGTGAATATGAGTCAAGATAACCAAGTTTTACAAACAGTTTTAGACAACACATTCACCACGTTTGATCGCGTACTAACCAACCAAAAACCAGATTTAAAATCTCAGGAAATTGGCATTGTTAAATTCATCGGTCAAGGGATTGCCCGCGTCGCCGGGTTACCGGGAGTAAAATCGGAAGAAGTGGTGCAATTTCGGGGAAATGGAATGGGAATGGTTTTTAACCTCGACCCCGATGAAGTTGGCATTATTTTGTTAGATAAAAGCGAACATCTGAAAGCAGGTTGCGAAGTGCGCCGCACTGGAAGAGTATTAGATGTACCCGTGGGAAAAACGCTGCTGGGAAGAGTCGTAGATCCTTTAGGGCGACCTTTAGATAATAAGGGTTCGGTGCGGGTGTCGCAACGCCGTGCGGCGGAAAGAGAAGCACCTGGAATTATGGATCGCGCCCCGGTAACCGTACCATTGCAAACTGGTATAAAAGTTGTTGATGCGCTAATTCCAATTGGGCGGGGACAGCGAGAATTAATCTTAGGCGATCGCGCGTCTGGAAAAAGCGCGATCGCACTCGATACGATCATCAATCAAAAAGATAAAGACGTTCTCTGCGTCTACTGCGCCATCGGACAGCGCAGTTCTTCTGTTGCTAAACTAATTGCCGATTTACAAAAATACGGTGCAATGGATTATTCTTTAATAGTCGTCGCAGCAGGAGAAGAACCGCCGGGATTGCAATTTATTGCCCCCTACGCAGCAACGGCAATGGCAGAATATTTCATGGAACAAGGAAGGGATGTATTAATCGTTTATGACGACCTCACCGCCCACGCCCGCGCCTATCGAGAATTATCCTTATTATTGCGCCGTCCGCCCGGTCGAGAAGCGTTTCCAGGCGATATTTTTTATATCCATTCTCGCTTATTAGAAAGATCAACTCATTTGAATGCCGAAAAAGGTGGAGGCTCCCTAACAGCACTGCCGATGATCGATACGGAAGCGCAGCATATTTCCGCCTACATTCCGACTAATTTAATCTCGATTACCGACGGGCAAATTTATCTGTCTCCCACCTTATTTCAAAAAGGCGTCATCCCTGCGGTTGATGTGGGAAAATCCGTATCGCGGGTAGGGGGAAAAACCCAACTCCCCGCCTATCGTGCCGTTGCCGGAGATTTGCGACTATCTTATTCGCAATTTGAAGAATTGGAAGTCTTTTCTCGCTTTGGAACTAGATTAGATGAAGCAACTCGCAAAACTCTAGAAAGGGGGCGGCGAGTGCGGGAAGTTTTGAAACAAAATCAATACGAACCAATGCCAGTAGCCGAACAAATTGCCGTGTTGCTGGCAGTAACATCGGGAGTATTTGATGATTTGGCGATTGAAAATATTGCCACTGCCCAAAAAGCCGTTGCCCAAGCAGTGACAGAAAAATTGCCCCAAGTCTGTCAATCAATCCAATCTGGCGAAAAACTCAGCGAGGCAGATTTCACAGCGATCGCGAATGTAGCCAAGAATGCGATTGTAAATATTACTCCCTTAGCCCTATAAAACCATCTACCTCTTCATTTCTCTTACCTCTGCGTTCTCTGTGTCTCTGCGGTTCGTTAAATAGGTATTCTCCAGCCGCGAAGGGAGTAACCCCAAGTTTCAGTAACCAGTATAGGCTGGAAAATTTCATGCGATCGCATCTCCTGTGCCAAACATTAAACTGACCCATTCGGGGCTGTAAAATGAGTAAATCGGATAAATTAAATCCAGTACCATCTATTATAAAAACATGCTTGCCAGAATCCGCCGCCTTTTCAATCAGTTCTTTAGGAATACCAGGACAATCAAAAACGAACCAGTCAATCAAGTGAGTTTGATTGTCATTATTCTGATTGATATTTTTATATTAATCAATGTTTTTGCCGGACTAGATGACATTAGCAGGTGGCATATCAGTCCGTACCAAGCTTATCCATGTTATTCCGAGTGGGACAATTACCGAAAACAAACCACTCAAAATAAAAACTATGAAATTGTCAAGCTTTCACTCCCCTATGACACGAACAATATAGCCACTTTTCAGCAAACCTATCAACAAGACGCAGAAGGGCGTCTAGGTCAGCTTTCTGCTACCTGCTTGCAGTATGCCGCTGATAAAGACAAAATTAAAAATCCTCAAAATCAGCAAACCATAAAAACTATCGATCGGAAACAAGCAGAAATCAGCAGGCTAGAACAAGTTAATCGAAATATTCGCGCCCAATACGATTCGACTCTATTGGAAAAGATCGCAGGTCAACCGCGCGAACAATCTATCAATCAAGTCGGTGCAGAAAAAGCCAAACAGGAATTAGATCGAAATAACGCCACAATTGCTACACTGAAAACCGAAATTTCCAATCTGAAACAGGAACTGCTAGCCAAACCAGAAACGACTAATTTTATCGCCTTTCTCAATAATGACGATAAATTTAATCAAGTTGAAAAAGGCTATAAGCAAGCATCATTTTGGTATCCAAGTATTCAACTGGGTTTTCAGTCGCTGTTTCTGCTGCCGCTGATTCTCGGCGCTTTATCAGTTCACAAATTCGCCCAAAGAAGGGGATATGGACTGATTGCGCTAATTAGCTGGCATTTGCTGGTGATATTTTTTATACCGCTCATCCTTAAGGTTTTTCAATTTTTGCAAATTGGCGCTATATTTCAATGGCTATTTGATATCATTAGCGCCTTGCTGGGAGGATTGCTTTTCCTCATCAGCTATTTTTACATTTTGCTTATCCCGCTGGTTGGTTTTGGCATTATCAAGTTTTGTCAAAAAGTTGTCTTGAATCCTAAAATTCAGGCAGCGAACAGAGTGCAAAAATCTCGCTGTATCAAGTGTGCTAAGAAGATTCGGCAACAGGATACCTACTGTCCCCACTGCGGTTATTATCAATATGTTGAATGCCAAAACTGCCACAATCTTACTTATAAACATTTGCCCTACTGTAAAGATTGTGGCTCTGCTCAAAGACTCACTAATTTGTAATCGATGACTGACGCAAAGAAACCGGGTTTCTAGGAAAAATCTTGGCTTTGCAGCTAGAGATCTTCGCAGAAACCCGGTTTCTGGGTTTATCGTTGAATTGTGTATGTATAGCAACCGCCAAGGCAGTTAGGATTGATGTGGTGAGAAGTCCCTAGCCCCTAGCTATATGCCAGCAATTGATTCCCTGCAACGCCAAATAACCACCGCCAAAGAACTGCAATCGGTGGTAAAAACAATGAAAGTTCTCGCTGCTGCTAGCATTCGGCAGTACGAAAGGGCGGTAGAATCGCTCGCGGAATACAACCGCACGATTGAAATGGGGTTACAAATTGTGCTGGGTTATGCTGGTTCAGAAGGGCATAATTTTGTAGGAATAGAACCGGCGATAAATAACCGTTTGGCTGCGATTATATTGGGTTCCGATCAAGGAATGTGCGGTCAGTTTAACGAACAAATTACCCACTATGCGATTAATCAAATCGAGCAATTACCCATCGCATCAGCAAACCGCACAATAGTAACCGTAGGGGCAAGGGTTATCCCACCTTTGGAGAATGCTAAATTTACCATTGCCTCCTCGTTTAATATGCCGAGTTCGCTAGCTGGCATCACGCCAATGGTGCAAGAATTGTTACTGCAAATCGAAGCTTGGCGTCAAACACAACAAATTAATCGGATTATCTTGTTTTACAATCAACCCCGTTCTAACACATCCTACTCGCCCCATACGCTGCATTTATTACCTCTCGATCGAACGTGGTTATCTAACTTGCAAGAACAACCTTGGAACTCGCGCACATTACCTATTTTCACGATGGATCTCAGTCAGTTATTTTCTCAATTAATCGGGCAATATTTCTTTATTTCTCTCTATCGTGCTTTTGCCGAATCTTTAGCTAGTGAAAATGCCAGTCGCCTCGCGGCTATGCAAGTAGCCGAGCAAAATATTGAAGAAAGATTGGCAGAATTTAACGCTCAATTTCAACAGTTGCGTCAAGCTGCAATTACTGAAGAAATCCTGGAGATTGTAGCAGGTTCTGAAGCGTTAGCTCAATCTGGAGAAATTGCTAATGGCTAATAGCTAATGGCAAGGAAAATAGTTATTACTTAAGCTCATGATTAGCAATTACAGGGCTGAGGCAAGACTAACCTAGAAACCGGGTTTCTTGCTGCAATCATTAGTTTCCCAGCGACGATTTTTCAGAGAAACCCGGTTTCTTTGCGTAATGAACGAATAACCTAGAAACCGGGTTTCTTGCTGCAATCATTAGTTTCCCAGCGACGATTTTTCAGAGAAACCCGGTTTCTTTGCGTAATGAAGCCAGCGTTCTTCAATTAGCAATTAGCAATTAGCAATTAGCAACTTGCCTTATTACTGCAAAAATGCATTAAAAAGATTCAGCGTTCGCAGTCGCTGAGTAGCAGCTAAAGCATCGTACTGGAGTTTAATTCGTAACATCGATCTCACCCTCGCTCGCAGTTCTATACTGTTAATAGGTTTTGACAAAAAATCATCTGCACCTGCTTCTAAAGAGCGGGCTAAATCTTCTTTAGAACTTAAAGCTGTGACCATAATAATAGGAATGTGGCACCAACGCTGATTGGCTTTAATTTGCTGGCATGTTTCCAATCCGTCCATTTCTGGCATCATTAAATCTAACAAGATCGCATCAGGTTGAATTTCCTCGATTTGATTTAATGCTTCCTTGCCGCTGGATACATATGTTAAGTCATAGCCTTCTCGCAGCAGCAATCCTTCAATTACTTCAAATATACTTTCTTCGTCGTCGATAATTAGAATGCGAAGTTTTTTATGATCTGCTTGATTTTGTGAGTTAGCCATTAGTTATTTGTTATTTGTTGGTATTAGTTATTAGTCAGCTACGAATTGAGCGATCGCTTGGGCGAGCTTTTGCAAACTTACTGGTTTCGTAAGATACTCGTTTGCCCCAGCTTCTAAGGATTTTTCCCGATCTCCCGGCAGGGCGAGGGAAGTCAGGGCAATAATCGGAGTTGCCGCAATTTCCCCATCGGCGCGGATCTGCCTGGTTGCTTCTAAGCCGTCCATGTCCGGCATCTGGATGTCCATTAGCACCAGGTCGGGTTTTAACTGCTTTGTCATCTGAACGGCTTGGAGGCCGTTGAGTGCGGTTGCCATTCTATAACCTTTTAGTTCTAAATATTCAACTATTGTATAAATTGTTGTCTCGCTGTCCTCTGCCAGTAGAATTAAAGGTGTTGTTGACGAAACTTGCTTCGGATTGCCAGTGGCATCGCGTTTGGCGATCAGTTTGCGTAACGCCAGCTGAAACTGATGGCGGGAAAAAGGTTTGACCAGATACTCGCACACACCCAAGTCCCCTGTTAGTGCGGGTTCATCCGCCACGGAAACAATCAAAATCGGGATATGCTGCGTTCTCTGTTCGCTTCTCAGTTGTGCTAAAACATCCCATCCCGAACGATCTGGCAGCTGTAAATCTAAAACGATCGCATCTGGGTTTAATTGCAGTGCGGCTTCAGTCGTTCCAGTTCCCAGAGAATGGATAGTGTAATTTTTTACCGCTAATTCTAATAAATAATGGGCAACTTGTTCCGCAGCAGGTGCAGAATCTTCGATAATTAAAACTTGGTTTAGATTCAAGTGTTGGGGATAGGAAATAGAAGATTTTGAATCAGCGATCGCTTCTGATTTCTGACGCCAAGGTATGGAGGCGGTGAAGCGACTTCCCTTTGCCAATTCGCTTTCTAAAGATATGCTTCCCCCGTGCAATTCTACCACCTGTCGCACTAACGCCAGTCCCAATCCCGTACCGGCATAGCGACGGTTTAAAGCACTATCTAACTGTACAAAAGGTCGAAAGAGTTTATTAATATCTTGCGGTGCAATGCCGATACCTGTATCGACGACGCTAAATTGCACGATTTCTTGCTCTCGATCTCCTTGAACTTCGATCCAAACCTCGCCGCCTTCTGGGGTAAATTTAACTGCATTGCTGAGTAAATTAATCAGCACTTGTCGCATTCGTCGCTCATCGATTTGGATTTTGCCGATTTGGGATGGAACCTGACAACTTAATTGAATTCGTTTTTGATGCGCTTGCTGTCTGACAAAAGCGAGACTGGCATTGCACAACCCAGAAATATCTGTGGGAGCAAGTTGCAATTCCATCTTTCCCGCTTCAATTTTAGAAAGGTCAAGGATATCGTTAATCAGTTCTAGCAAGTGTTTGCCACTTTGTTCTATAGTGGCTAATTTTTGGTGTTGTTTGGCAGTCAAAGGGCCAAAAGTTTCGTCTAGTAATGCTTCAGAAAGTCCGAGAATTGCAGTCAGGGGGGTGCGAAGTTCGTGACTCATGTTGGCGAGGAATTCGCTTTTGGCTTGACTCGCTGCAAAGGCGGCTTCGGCTGCTTGTTGTCGCTCTACTTCTGCATCGTTTCTAGCTAAACCAATCGCAACTATTTCTCCTACCAGTTTGAGCAGGTTAATTTCTTCTTCTGTCCACTGTTTGGCAGCATAGGCAGTGACTAAACCAATACAGCCTACAAGTTGGTTGCGATGCAGTAGGGGAATGTTGATTAAGGATCGGGTAGATAGGCGATTCAATGCTATTTTGTCTGCAACTGCTTGGATGGGTAAATTATCAACATCGTCAATCAGGACGGTTTTACCGAGCAGTAATTGCTCGTACATCCAAGGGAAGGTTTCCACGGGAATTTCTTGTACTAATTCAGTTTGCGGGAATGCTGTTTTTGCACACCATTCGTGAGTCATACTCAAGTATCTTTGCTGCTCGTAGAAGCGAGTGATGTAGCTGCGATCGCTCTCAGTATATTCCCCAATTTTACTCAAGGTAAAATCAATCGCCGTGTCGATATCTTGGTCGAGAAAAGCGCGCGAAATATCTCCCAGTAAGCGATCCATTGTCGCGCGCCGTTTTTGCGCGGCTTCCGCTAATACGCGATCGCTTATATCCCTCGCTACCCAAACTACTGTATTTTCTGAGGTGGGCGCAATGCTGGCAATAAACCAAATTTGTCGGTTTTCTAGCTCCAAGCTGTATTCAAAATTAATCGGTTGCTGTATTTCTAAAGCTTGCTTGACTTTACTGTTAAAAATTTCTGCTTTTTCGCTCGAAAAAAGTTCGATTGTTTGACCGAGTATATCGGTTTCAGGCGGATAAAATCGATCCGGATTAGTTGGCGCAATTTTAATGCTCTTATCCTCGCCGTTAATAAACAAAACCATGTCGCTCATCGCTTCAAAAAAACCCCGCATCTCTGCTTCAGAATCCCGTAACCTTTTTTCTAAAACCTGGCGTTCGCGGATTTCTTTCTGTAGAATAGTATTTTGTTTGACCAGTTGTTTTTGCAGCGATCGCAACCGCAATTGATTCTCGACGCGCGCTAAAACTTCTTCCACATAAAAGGGTTTTGTGATATAATCCACTCCCCCCATAGAAAAGGCTTTAATTTTATCTAAAGTTTCGTTCAAAGCACTTAAGAAAATCACCGGGATGTCGCGGGTTTTTTCGGAAGCTTTTAGCTGTTTACAAACCTCAAAGCCGTCCATTTCTGGCATCATAATATCGAGCAAAATTAAGTCAGGAGGCGCTAACTGTGCCGTTGCGATCGCTTTCTGACCTTTAGGTACGCCTCGCACTTTATAGCCTTCCTGGGTCAGCATATTAGAAAGCAGGCGCAAATTTTCCAGGGTGTCATCAACGATGAGAATATTGGCTTTTTCGGTAGCAATAAACTGGTTGTTCATTGTTTTTGGATGGCGATGGATGAGCGATTATTTATTAGACAATTCTTCTATTAATATCTCAATTGTTTCAAAATCAAAATTATCGACGAGTTTAGCTAAAGCGGCAGCTAATGTTGCGCGTTGAGAGCGAATTTGTTCAATTAATCGTAAAGCAGCTTCAGAATCTGCTAAAGCCGCTGCCTGATACAGAGAATTCAACCAACTTTCCGGTAAAACCGCTAAATCTTCAGCCGTCAAACGCTGCTCGCTATTATCTGCTAAATTGACAGGTTTGACCGATTCATCTTCATAGATATATAACACTCCAATATGTTTGTTCATTAAGTTAAAAATATCCATTTCGCCGCAAGGTTTACGCAAAAAGTCGTCGCATCCAGCAGCAATAATAATAGCTCGCTCTTCTTCAACCGTACTCGCCGTCAGGGCAATAATTTTTATATTTTTACCTTTAATTCCAGCTTTAATTTGTTTAGTTGCTTCGTAACCGTCCATCACCGGCATCCGCATATCCATCCAAATTAAATGGGGATCAAAAGTTTGGCAAATTTCTACCGCTTCACGTCCATTACTTGCTTCTTTAACTTCAAAACCCAGAGGTTGTAAGAGTTGAAATAACAACTGACGATTGTAATCTTTGTCATCTACTAATAATATCCGATACTTGGGCTGATTGGGTGCTAAACCAATAACACGATTTTCAGAATTAGCGGCTGGCATGTCGCTATTTTCAACTAAAATTGCCAAAATATAAAAATTAAAATTACTGCCGTTTCCGACTTTACTTTTAACGCTCATTTCTCCCCCCATTAACTGCACGAATTTGCGAGCAATGGGCAATCCCAAACCCGTTCCTTCTGCTTGTTGTCCGGCTGTAGTTTGCACAAAGGCTTCAAAAATGCTGTCGATTTCTTCTGGAGGAATGCCAACTCCGGTGTCTGCAACTGAAAAAGTTAATTGGCAATTGGTAATTGGTAATTGGGAATTGGGAATTGGTAATTGGTAATTTTCAGGTTCATGACCCATTACCACTTTTAAGGTAACGCTTCCTGTATGAGTAAATTTAATTGCATTGCTGAGTAAGTTAATTAAAACTTGGCGGAGTTTTAAAGGGTCGGTTTGGATGTAGCGAGGTACTTGGGGATCGATTTGGAAAATTAGCTGTAACTGCTTGGTTTCGGCTTTAATCCAAAACAAAGATTCCAACTCATCTAGGAGGGAAAAAAGGTCGAGGTTTTGGGGATTAAAAGTCATGCGACCTGCTTCAATTTTGGATAAATCTAAAACCTCGTTAATTAAGTTGAGGAGGTGTTCGCCGCTGCGGATAATAATGGCAAGATTTTCCCGATGTTTTAATGCTAGATCCTTACTTCTAATTGTAAGTCTAGCAAAGCCGAGAATGGCATTTAAAGGCGATCGCAATTCGTGACTCATGTTGGCGACGAAGGCGCTTTTGGCGCGGGATGCGGCTTCGGCGGCGTCTAAGGCGCTTGCTAGTTGTTCTTGGGTGCGCTGGCGCTGGGTAATTTCTTGTTCGAGGGATTGGGTGCGATCGCGCACTTTTTTTTCAAGCGATCGCGCATATTCTTCCAGCTGGGCGCGAGATAGCTGAATTTCCTGACTCATCCGATTAAACGAATCTGCCAATACGTTTAATTCCGCACTTCCTGCCACATCCACCTGCTGATTTAGTTCGCCCCTGGCTATTTTTTCACTCGCTGCGCTTAACTTTAAAATCGGTCGCGTTACCCAGCGCGCCGTCAAAATGCCAATCGCAATCGCCAATCCCAACGCCCCCAAACAAAGCCAAATTGTTTTTTGAGTATTGGCGTTGATTTGTTCCATAAAATCTGATTCTGGAACCACCACCACAATTAACCAATCTAACCCAAAATTCTCGAAAAATGGCGTTACTTTCACCAATTTACGTTCCCCATTCAGCTTAAAACTGAATTGAGAAGGGCGTTCAATTGCCGCCAAATCTCCCAAAGTTTTTTCTAAGTGATTTGCCGTGGAACGAATTAAATTATTATTACTTTCTTTAGCATACAATTGCCGCAATTTTTGCAGATCAAATGGCAATATATCCGATGAACTAGCTATCAGCGTTCCCTCTCGCTCGATAATAAAAGTTTCTCCAGACTGCCCTAATTCTACCCGCCTGAGAAACTCTCCCACCGAAGAAAGCAAACAATCTACCCCAATCGCTCCCCGCAGTCGCTTTTGCGAGTCGTATACTGGCTGCGCGAGGGCAATTTTGGGGCTTTTTTGGCTAAAATCAGGGTAAACTCGACTCCAAACCGGCTCGCCTGCCCGCATCGCGCTTTGATACCAAGGGCGATTTCTGGGGTCGTAATTTCCCAGAGTTTCTGTTAGCTTTGCCGCCTTTCCCAGAGCATCAACCGTATAGCTATAGTATCTTCCGTTGGTAGCTTGCCCCGCCCTGCCAATTAGCCAGATTTGGCGTTTTCGCAGTCCCAAACCAGTAAATTCGCCATCCGTACTGCCAAAAAAAATTGCCGATCCGCACACGCGATCGAACAAAAACCGCTGCTGCCAAAACTGGCGCGTCAAGCTATTGGGATCTTGCAGGTTTATCTGTCCGTTAGCGATCGCTTCGGCATTGATTTGATTGATAACTTGGGGATTTTCCAAGTAGTGTTTCAGTTGCTGCTCAATGCGATCGCTCACCTTGTTCATCAACTGACTGGCAAGTTCTTCCACTGCTCTTTGCCCATTTGTAAAGGAAAGATACCCCACAATTGTCACTGCGGCAACAATTTGCAAGACAACGGGAACGATCAGGACAGTTCGCAGCGGAACTTTATCCAATACCTCGACGAGTCTGCGTTTGATGAGTTTAACTAGCATAGGGCGAGCGAGCCATCTTTCCCTTTATTTTGTACCAAGAACTCGCTCGATTTTAGATTTCTCTTCTCATTCTCGTTCCCAGGTTCAACCTGGGAACGTATTACGGGAGGTTCCACCTCCCTTGATGCCAGACATTAGTACGCCGATCCCCCTTTTCCCCCTTGTCATTTCACCACTGAGGTTCTCTGGCAATTAATTCTATGACTTTCTCTGGTGGTAAAGGTTGAGAAAATAAGTATCCTTGACCGCAGTCGCAGTCTAACATTCGCAGCCGCTCTAATTGTTCAATAGTTTCAATCCCTTCAGCGATCGCATACATCCCCATTGTCTTAGCCAGCCGAATAATTGCAGGCACAATTCCCGTGTTGATCGGTGCCTCATTCAGGTTTTGCACAAAAAACTTATCCACCTTTAGCGCATTTACGGGTAGAGAATGCAAGTAACTCAGCGAAGAATAACCGATGCCAAAGTCATCAATACTCAACTGAATATTTCTGCTTCTTAATTGTTGCAGAATACTCACCGTCGTTTGGGACTTTTCCACGATGGCACTTTCAGTAATTTCCAGTTTTAAGCATTCGGGATTCAGTTGAGCTTGCATCAGAATTTGGTCGATGCGTTCGATCAAGTTTTGTTGGCTAAACTGTTGTGGAGAAAAATTGACGCTGATCGTGAATGATTCTTTTACCATTCCTGCTGCTTGCCACTGGCGCAGTTGATGGCAAGCTTCCTGCAATACCCAATTGCCAATCGGGGCAATCAAACCTGTTTCCTCGGCTATCGGAATAAACTCGGCTGGAGCAACAAAACCCCTAGTGGGATGCTGCCAGCGCAGCAAAGCTTCTACCCCATCAATTTTACCAGTATTTAGGCAAACAATCGGTTGATAGTAAACTCTAAATTGGTTTTCTTTGATCGCTTGGCGCAGTTCGCTTTCTATCTGTAAAAACCGCAGCGCTTCCTGGTGCAGCGTAATATCAAAAGTTTGATAGCGAGACTTTCCTAATACCTTGGCACGCCCCATCGCCGTCGCTGCATCTCTCAAGATATGCTCGGTTTGTTGATAATTTTTGCCGCCCAAACTAATGCCAATACTGGCACTGATAAATACTTGATGTCCTTGCAGGTTAAAAGGCTCTTTCAGTGCGATTAATATTTTATCAGCGACTTCAGCAGCGCTGGCGATATCTTGAGCATCGGTCAACAAAATCGCAAATTCATCGTCGCCTAATCGCGCTACCATGTCTTGTTCGCTCAAATTATCTTGTAAGCGACGTGCCATAGAATTGAGCAGTTCATCTCCGAGAAGATATCCCAGGGAATTGTTGATGACTTTGAAGCGATCGCAATCCAAAAACAACACCGCAAACCGATAGTCAGTCTCAATTCTAGACCTTTGTAGCGCTGATTCCACCGCCTCCATAAACAGCACCCGATTCGGTAAACCCGTCAGCAAATCGTGACGGACAATTTCCAAGTTATTTTTAACAGATTCTATTCCCTCTTCCCGTTTTTTCGTTAATTCTTCAATTCGTCGATCTAGTAACATAATTTCTTTCCCTGCCGCTCTTAATGATAGCTGAGTCTGAACTTTGATTAAAAGTTCATCTACAACTAATGGCTTGTTAATATAATCGATGCCCCCAACTTCAAAGGCTTTTAACCTGTCAAATCCCTCATTGAGAGCGCTGAGAAAAATTACTGGGATTTTGGCGGTTTTTGCCTCCGCTTTCAACCTACGGCAAACCTCATATCCATTCAATTCCGGCATCAGAATATCCAGCAAGATTAAATCAATATCGACGGTTGTTGACGCTCTCAATGCCAATTTACCGTTGATGGCTTTGAAAACGTTATACCCTTGTTGGGTTAGCACGGAATCTAGCAAGCGCAAGTTCGTTGGCAAGTCGTCAACAATGAGAATATTTGCTGAATAAAACAACAGATTTTGATTCATAGCTAAACGTAAGTTGCAGTGATACGAATAAAATTTCCGCATACTGTTTTGATAATTCCAGTGTTACCTTGCCCAAGAGCTTTGAGGCGATAAGATAGCGACTTTAAAAAGAACTTAAGCAAAAGATAAGCAAAAGGGAAATTAGAAAAACAAGAGGGAAACAGTAGCAGCGCTAGCAAAAGTCCGCGCACATCTGTTCGTAGTTAGGAATTTAGCCCTCATGGGAAGGGTTGAAGACCTCAAATCCTCACCACGAACAATGAACGCCAATTAGTATTATTTTAGCATACTGAGAGAAAAATATAATTTTTTCATCCGAAAATATCTAGCCTATTTCACCTCCTATTCCGGGGGCATAAGATTAAAGAATCACCAATAACCGAAGTAAATTACCAAAGAATATTAGTTTAACTTGTGCCTTGTTTAATGGTAATTTCAATCACAAACGCCGCTCCTGCTTCTGGATATGTAATTGTGTTTACATGCCTTGTACTCAAGAATTGTGCTATTGCTGTCTAGGCGATATAGTAAATCAGGAACAGCATGTAAAATCGCTTGCAGTCCGCAAGTTTTGTGGTACAGTTATGCTGTACGTTCTGCAATTCTGGCTGCTAATTCTTCATTCAGTTCTAAGAGAAATGCTTCAGCTTGTTTTTGTAGCGTAATCAGCTCGGTAAACATAATAATGCCACCGATTTCGCCCCGCTCATCATACCAAGGACGCACTTCCCACTTAAGCCAATCCTTTGTCCCGTTGGCGCGGAGAAACACTTCTTCATCGCATTGCTCGATATTACCCATCAAACAACGTTGGTGAATCGCCCTCCAACTGTCGGGAATTTCGGGGAAAATTTCGTAATGAGAACGACCAATAAGATTTTGCTCGCCCAAACCATAATCCTCTTGCCAGCGACGACTGACTAATAAGTAACGCATATTGCGGTCAAACATTGCTACTGCTGCGGGTGCATGTTCCATAAACAAGCGAAGTTGCGCTTTGCTTTGTTTGAGCGCAGTCTCTGCCTTCTCCCGATAACAACTCTGTTCCGCAACCTGTTGACGCAGCATTGCCAATTCTTGCTGGAGCGATTCGTAGGTTTTGATATCAATGGTTACAACTTTGTCTGTCATAGCTGGAGCCACTAGAAGCAAAGGCGAGAGCTTCTGAGCCGGTTGAAATTAGCTCTCATTGCTCTTAGTATTTGCCAAAAAAAAGGCTTTTGGGGAGAAGATAGAGATTTTAAGCAGGAGTTAAGGGAAGTTAAAGTTGACTTACTCAGATCTTGCACCTACCCGATAAACAGCCCAGAAATAAATTTCCGGCTGAAAGCTTAAGTTAGCTAAAGCTAACTAAAATCAACGTTTTAACCCGTTTCAACGGGTTTTAGCTTTAAGCCAGAAATTTATTTCTGGGCTTGCTGCAAGATGTGAGCTTAGCAACAGGGCTGATAGCAAATAGGAGCATGTCACCGCCAGCAATTAGCTCTTCTGTGTAGGTTGGGTTTCTTTCGTGCCAAAGCCCCAACCCACTCTCTTTGACATGCTCCCTAGCAAATCCTTTTCCATAACTCAGATCTTGCACCATTATCAACAAGCCTTCAAAAACCGGGTTTCTTGACGATAAATCTAGACTTTCAAGCTGAGCTATTTGCAAGAAACCCGGTTTTTAATCAAGGTGCAAGATGTGAGATAACCCACTTTTAAATTGATTGCTCTTCAATTGCTCCTAATGCGATCAAGGTTAATTTCTGTGCTGGAGTCAATCCGGTTACGCCGGTAATATTCGCGCCTTCATAAATTCTTTCCGGTCTAATGGTATCCAAACAAACGCCGCTTTCTACATCCCAAAACTTTATTGTTTCATCGTTACTGCTACTGATCAAAGTTTTGCCATCGGGAGTAAACGCCACCGACCACACAGCGCTATTATGCCCTTCTAATACTTTAATACACCTACTTTCACTCACATCCCAAAGTCGAATTGTTTGGTCAGTGCTACTGCTGGCTAATATCTGCCCAGGGGAGATTGGACTAAAAGCAACTGACCAAACTAAACTTTGATGACCTTCCAGGGAAATACAAGCAGAGGGCTTAGAGGTCAGATTTAAGTTGTCTATTTGCCAAAGTTTAACGGTTCCATCTTCGCTGGCACTGGCAAGGATTTTCCCATCTAAACTAAACGCAATTGACCAAATTAATCCTTGATGTCCAAATAAGGTTTTGATGCATTCTCCCGTGGTGGTATTCCAAAGTCGAATCGTTTGATCCGCACTACTACTAGCTAAAATCCACCCTCGATCGGGGGGGTTAGGGGAAATCGGACTAACGGCAACAGATAACACCCAACTATCGTGCCCCGACAGAATTCGCACACAGTGACGGTTAGTGATATCCCAAAGTCGAATAGTTTGATCGGAACTACCGCTAGCTAAAATTTTGCCATCGGGACTAAACGCCAGCGACCAAACGCAACCCGTATGTCCTAAAAGTTGAAAAGGGGCTAAATTTTCTCTGCTAGTTTTGTCTGAAATTGCTATTTTTTTGGGCTGCCAAAGACAGATGGTTTTATCTTCGCTACCGCTAGCTAAAATTCCCTGAGAGGGAATCGGACTAAAGGCAAGAGTGCGAATTGATTTTTGATGTTGGGATAGAGTCGCTAAACAGCGACGAGTGGAAATATCCCAGAGACTGATAGTTTGATCTGCACCGCCAGATGCAACGATCCCCCCCTGCTCCCTCTTAGCCAGGGGGGGTGTATTGCCCGCCAGTTCTCCCTTAGCAAAAGGAAGTAGGGGAGGATCTTCTTGCAGGAGAGGGGTTGGGAGAGAGGTAAATTGCCAGGGGATTGGATTAACTGCAACCGACCAAACCGAATTAGCATATCCTTGTATAGTTTGCAGCGCATTAATAGCACCTGTTGGGTCAATTTGCCATAACTTTAATGTTTGCTTATCGCTGGCTGCGATAATTTCTCCGTTGCTGCTAAATACCACCGACCATACCTGACTGCTAAATCCCGATAATATTTGATAGCATTCTCCTGTTTTAATATGCCAAAGTTTGATAACTTTGCCATCGCCACAAGCGAGGGTTTCGCCATCCGGACTAAAAGCAATCGACCAAACAAAGGTGAGGTCGTTAGAGAAAGTTTGCTGGCATTCTCCGGTTTGAATATCCCAAATTTTAATACGTTGTCCGTCACAGCTTGCTAAAGAAAGTCCATCGGGACTAAAGGTAACCGCAGAGACTTGACTTTGGTGTCCAGTCAAAATTTGGCGGCAATCTCCTGTGGTTATATTCCATATTCTTATTGTTTGATCGGCACTACCGCTGGCTAATATACTTTCCCCTTGAGATTCCCTTCCCTTCGCCTTTTTTAAAGGGGAAGTTAGCGGGCTAAAGGCAACTGTATGGACAATATCGGTATGTCCTGGCAAAGTTTTGCGGCAATTTCCCGTTTTTCTATCCCAGAGTTTGATCGTGCGATCGCTACTCCCACTCGCCAATATTTTACCATCCGGACTGTAGGCGATCGCCCACACCCAATTCCCGTGCCCGATCAACGATAAAGTATTGCGAATCGGTGATAAAGTTGGCGCTATCTCCCCAATATTTCCCGCTGCATTCTGCCACAATCGAATTGTGCGATCGAAGCTGCCGCTAGCCAGTATTTTTCCGTCGGGACTAAAGCTTAAAGACCAAACTGTGCTGCTATGTCCCAAACCGCGAAACAATAGCTTTCCATCTGCTACTTGCCATAAGCGTACTTCCCCGTCTGCGTGTCCTGTGGCTAAATAAGTCCCATCCGGACTTAACGCCATCCCATAAATATTGCTAAAAGTTTCGCTAAAAACCGATTTGGCTAAATTCGCTCCAGCTAAGTTCACTCCTCGTAAGTTAACACCTTGTAAATACGCTTGCCAAATTGTCAGCCCAGAAAAGTCATACCCGCTCAAATCTACTTTTAAATCGATCAGTAAATTGAGTATATTGCCAGCAATATACCCTGGTGTTACTAGCAAATTTAACCGCAAATATGCTAAAATTTGATTGAGAAATGCTATTAAATTTTCCCGGTTGCCAAAACTGGTTAATAACCCTTCAGCGATGGGATGGAGAATCAAATTAATTTGAGAGGCTAATACCGATTCAGAAGATGCGGCTTTGATTAAGGCATGGTGTTTGAGGAGATAGAGGCTGTCAAAATTTCCCGACTCGCTGGCGGCGCGGACTTCTGCACAGACTTGTTCGATCGAGCGATCGCACAAATACTCCATCACCACGGGTTGCAAAGTAAACAATTGTCCGGCGTCGGTTGAGATGATTTCGATCAGCGATCGCCAGCGAATAAACTCCAAAGATTCCATAATTCTCCCGGCTGAAACCCGAGGAACAATATCTTCCCGTAATTCGGCAAGCGAAACAGGTTCTCGATTAATCGCCAACCAATAAAGTATTTGCTTTTCTAGCGCCCCCAAGCGGTCAAACTGCTGTTCTAATAAACTGCGAATTCCATTAAAAACTGCTACCCCTTCAGCCAAAAATTCGTCAATATTGCCAGCAAATAACTCTTGAATCGAAGTCGCGACAATTTTTAAAGCTAAGGGATTTCCTTGATACAGTTGTGCGAGTTGCTGAACATTTGGTTCTGAACCCCGAAGCCCTTTAGTATTTAATATTTTTTCCCCTTCTACATCGGGTAACCCCTTTAATTGCCAACAACGCACCGGCAAGCTTTCGCCTTCGAGAGAAGAAATGCATTGAGGTTTTTCTCGCGAAGTTAAAATTAAACAACTTTGGTGAACGGTTTCTGCCACTCGTCTGAAAAGTTCCCCATAGCCTTCATATCCTTCCCGATAACGTCCGCCGGGGCTGCCTGGATTTAATAGGGTTTCGATATTATCGAAGACTAACAAACAGCGGTGTTGGCGTAAATAATGAGTCAGTCGGGAGATTTGACCGCTGATAGTTTTGGGTAAATTAACAGATGTTTCCTGCTGCTGAGAAAGCAATTGAATTAAGTCTGGGAGGAGTTCTTCCAGGGGAAGAGCATTTTTAAGCGATCGCCAAATCAAAAACTCAAATAGATCTTGAACTTTCTCCGCCAGTTTCACCGACAGTGCCGTTTTACCAATACCACCCATTCCCAACAGCACAACTAAGCGGCAATTTTCTGACAAAATCCACTGGGACAAACTTTCTAATTCTAACTGCCGACCGTAAAAAACCGAAACATCAACCGCCTCACCCCAATCTTGAGTAGCATTGATCGTAACAATATTTTCAATTCCCGGTTGGGTGTAATCTTGGTTTTCTAATTCTAATTCCAACACCTGGAAAATCAGCCGCAGCGAACTTTCATCTCCCCCTTGTCCCCGCAATATTTTCCTGATCGTTGTCGGATGTAAGCCTGAAATACTAATCAATTGAGATTTTTCAGCAATTTTTGCCGGACTGTACTTGACTCCGGTTTTATCCTCTAACTCGCTAATGCGGTTTTGCAGTTTTTTCGCTCCCGTTGGCGTCAGGATATAACCCCGATGGCGCTTTGGTTGAGAAGGTAGTTTCGATTTCACAGCAGATCCTCCCTCTACATATGGGTTAGATTGTAGATTAAGTTTAAATCTACGATCCTTGAATCTGAAATCGGAAATCTTCCTAATCCTCGCAAGTCACTGGTAGTACGATTTTTTCAGCCATCTGGCAGCGTTCCAGGTAAAAACGGGCAGCACAGTCAGTGTCGTTCACTTGCAAAACCCGCTCGAAGTATTGTTCTGCTGCGGCGAACTTATCTTGAAAAAAAAGCCAAACGCCTCGTTCAAAGTCGGGTTTGGTTTCGTTTTTAAGTTCTTTGACCGAGGTAAAATCGCCCTCATAAATTTCAAACACAGCTACAGCAGACTGTTTACCTTTAACTTTAACTCGGTCGAGAAATCGACAGGCATATTTTGGCGGGTCATCTAGCTGCGATAAAGTTTGAAT
Source organism: uncultured bacterium (assembly GCA_964463555.1). GTDB lineage: Bacteria > Cyanobacteriota > Cyanobacteriia > Cyanobacteriales > Aerosakkonemataceae > Microseira. The sequence continues at coordinate 2,897 of CAYXCW010000092.1, read as the reverse complement.
ACTAATAATGATGCCAGAGCCGTAAACCTTGGTTAGCGTTTCCAAGCGCGACGCTAGGTTCACCGCATCGGCAATTACCGTACTGTCCATCCGTTCCTCTTCCCCAACGATACCCAGCATCAGATTGCCGCTGTGGATGCCAATGCCGATGGCGATAGGTTGGTAGCCGGTGTTTTGGCGGTATTGATTATAGATTGCTACCTGATGTTGCATCTCAATTGCTGCTGCCACTGCATCATCCGGAGTTTCCGGAAACAGTGCCATAATTCCATCGCCAATATATTTATCAATAAACCCATTGTGCTGGCGAATCACGGGGCCAACCTGTCGCAAATAAGAATTAATAAAATCAAAATTTTCTTGAGGCGACATCGTCTCCGACAAGCTGGTAAAAGAGCGAATATCTGCAAACAGAATCGTCATTGCTGCTTGCACCGAATCCCCGAGTTTAGCATCAACGATACTCTCCTTTTGCAGAAAGTGCAAAAATTGACGCGGGACAAACCTGGCGGAAGCTTTAGCAATTTTTGCCAGTTCTCTTCTGCTTTCCTCGAGCCTTGTCAGCGTGCGAAATGCTCTCAATGCAGTTATAACTGCGGTAAAAAGTTGGCGCGTAGTTAATTCTGTTTTGGTTTTATAATCGTTAATATCATAATTAATAATTACCACATCTTCTGGGGCTTGTCCTGGCTGGCCCGTGCGTAAAATAATCCGCACTAATAAATTATGCAAGACATCGCGGATATATTTCACCGTTTCTAAACCCGCGTCCTCGGTTTCCATCACAACATCGAGCAAAATCAGCGCGGTATCGGGGTGTTTTTCAATTAACGCTTTGGCTTCTGCTCCAGAATAAGCGCTAATAAAAGTGATGGGGTTACCCTCAAAGGTAAATTCATTTAGTACGAGTTTGGTAATATTGTGTATTTCGGGTTCATCGTCCACAACGAGAATTTTCCAAGTGTTTCCACCTGCTAGAGGTAAGTCGTTGTTAATCGAAAAAACTGCGCGTTCTGGGCTGGCGTCATCTTCAGCGGCAAAGACTAATTCTTCGTCATCTTCAGCGGCAAAGACTAATTCTTCATCATCTTCATCGGCAAAGACTAATTCATCGTTACAAGCTTGCGTGGGTTGATTTTCTTCAGGATCTGGCATTGGTATGCGTTGTTTGTTACTTGGCTCTGGCGTCACAACTGTTATAACTAAGTTAGCAGTAGGTTGTTTAGATGAGGGAAACCCAACAACAATTTTTTAGATCTTGGGTTTTGCTCGTGCGCTCAACCAAGCCTACAATTCTTTATTACGCCCCTTGCTCCTTGTTAACAGGCAGCTCGATCGTAAACTTCGTCCCTATTTTTACTTGACTTTCACATCCAATCGTACCATTAAGTTTTTGCGTGACCAGGTTGTAAACAATATGTAATCCCAAACCAGTACCGCCTTGACCTCGTTTTGTGGTAAAGAAGGGGTCAAAGATTTTGCTCAGGTTCTCCTGGGGAATGCCTTTGCCATCATCCGAGTATTCCAAGATAATTTGCTGACCAACTTGCTTAAAGTCAAAAATTAAATTTCCGGCATCTTCGGGGGAGTAGGCATGGGTAAGCGAGTTCATCACTAAATTGGTGATAATCTGAGATAATGCGCCTGGGTAAGTATGGAGTGCGATCGCTTCATCTCCTCGAACTTCGACCCGATGATGAGTCAGTTTCAGTTTTGGTCTGAGGGGAATCAATATTTCGGAGAGATATTGTTTGAGGTTAAATGTGCGTTGTTCTTCCGTAGACTGGTCTACCGCTACTTGTTTGAAACTCTGGATTAAGTCAGCAGCGCGGTTAAGATTGCTCAAGACCATAGTACTGCTTTGCATGGCGGTATCGAGAAACTTTTCGAGTTGCGATCGCTTCATCTGTCCGCTTTTAAATATATCGAAAAACTCTGTGCTTTTTTCCGCTAACAAAGAAGCAGCAGTAATGCCGATGCCAACTGGCGTATTAATTTCATGAGCCACACCAGCCACCAAGCCTCCTAGCGATGCCATTTTCTCAGATTCTACCAATTTCTTTTGCGTAGTTTGGAGGTCTGCAAGGGCTTGAGAAAGTTCTGATGTTCGTTTTTGGACTAATTGTTCTAAATTCTCGTTGAAGCGCTGTAAATTGGTGTATAGTTGTGCATTTTCAATCGAAATTGCTACTTGAGCCGATAAGAGTTTGAGTAGTTCGACGCGCTCTGGGGTAAAAGCACCCGCTGTAAGATTGTTTTCTAGGTACAGAATACCGCCCAGTTGCCCTTGATTGAGCAGTGGGATGCAGAGAATAGATTTAGGTTGTTTGGCTTTGATGTAAGTATCTTGGGTAAATTGTCCGGCACGAACGGCATCATTTAAAACAACATTCTCTTTAGTGCGGATGACGTAGTTAACAATAGCGTCGGACAATAGGGGCAGATTGGTGGATTCATCTACAGAGTTTATATTAAGCGATCGCAGCGTAGTCACTTGCTCTTCATCCACCGCACCTGAAGCTTGAATTACCCAGTTGCCGCCACCGTTTTCTGATGGAGATGGCAAAATTAAAAAACCCAATTGCGCCCCAGCATTTTCGATCAAAATTTTCATTAACGCAGCGAGTAATTTATCCAACACAATTTCGCCGGAAATAGCCTGTGTTGCTTTCATTACAGTGGCTAAGTTCAACGCTTCGTCTAACCGATAGCCAGTCGTCGTACTCCTAGTATTGGTGTGGGTGGAAGTAATGTTTCTTGCTGGCGAAGATTTGCTTAGTAAATGCGGGTATTTTACTTCTAAATCCTCTACCTTAGCTTTTGCTCCCCATCGCGTATAGGCGTAATGAGCTTCAGTCATATAAGACTGGGCAAACTTATCCATACCAGCAGCCAGA
>CAYXCW010000091.1:0-29627 GCA_964463555.1 uncultured bacterium | reverse complement strand
CTACTAATTCGCGTTATCATCTCGCGAATCAGCTTTCTTTTGTCCAAAGTCCAATAACGACTGAAGTCGCGGCTATACAAACGAAGACCGCCTGCGCGGTCTGTAAGAATAAAGGGGGTACAATCCGGATTTGGTATAATTGGTAATTGTAATAAACTTCGATTACCAATTACCAATTACCTATTACCTATTACCTATTACCAAAGAAATCCCACAATCATGCCTGCTAATAAAATCAGCCCAATCCACACGTTTTGACGAAAGATTTGACCGTAAACTGGTTTGGGTAAGTCTTCTTGGCGCAGGCGTGAATAATGCCAAATCCAGCCGATTGTGGCGATTCCTAATGCTAGCCAAAAGCCCGAATGCAATTGCATGAGGACGCCTAGCCAAGCTAGCAAACCAATCGTACCGATAAAGAAGATACCAACTGCTTCGGCGGCATATTTGCCAAAGAATATGGCACTAGAATTAATGCCGATGCGTTGGTCGTCTTCTTTGTCACTCATGGCATATACGGTATCAAATCCTAATGTCCAGAGGATTACCGCGCCCCAAAGTATCCAACTGGCGGGTTCTAGGCGAGCGATCGCAGCACTCCAGCTAATTAATACCGCAAATCCCCAAGCAATCGAAAGCACCAATTGGGGTACGGGAAATACGCGCTTCGCGGTGGGGTAAAAAACGATCGCTGGAATTGCCGCCACGCAGAGCCAAAAGCTGAGAGGATTGAGATACAAGGCTAAAATTCCGGCGCAACCCATCGCTACAATCGCCACGACAGCGCCAGTGCGGACGGATAAAGCGCGAGAAGCGAGGGGACGAGTGCGCGTCCTTTCCACTTGCGGATCGATGTCTCGATCCCACAAGTCGTTGATGACACAACCAGCCGCGCTTGTCGCTAACGTACCTAATACAATCACGCCTACTAACGGCGCTGGCGGCATTCCGTGACCAGCTAAAAATACAGCCCAAAGTGCCGGTATCATTAAAATTAAGCGTCCGGCAGGTTTGTCCCACCTCAACAGCCGAATAATTGCCAGCCAGGTGGGTTCGTCTTGGCGTTCTTGGTGGGTAAGCATATTTGAGTTCTCGACGTTCTAATAGGAATTTATACCGTTAAATTTCCAGCGAAATCAACAGGACTAACGCCAAGAAACCGGGTTTCTGTGAAAAATAGTTGGTTTGGGAACGAGAGATCCCAGCAAGAAACCCGGTTTCTAGGTCGCCAAAGCGTAAGCGCTATCAAATAAACTTAGCATTTGCATTTTTTTGCTTTAAATAGGATATCTTTATGTTTGGGGTCGGGATAATCATCGTGGATGCGTCTAAGTAGCAAGGTGCCGATTTTACCGCAAGTGGTGAAGAAGCCCTGAATCGTGAGAGAAGACGGTGAAGAAATAACTAACGACGACCAACCCGCGTCCTGCTAACTAATTTACGGGCGAGTTTGTTCTGGTAGGGATGTCTTCTTTACCGCAAAACCCGCCCCGACAAACTAACAACTAGCGACTACTTAGATGGTGAACACAAATTCAGAAAGCTTGGTGAATCTTTCGGCTCGTGCTGGCTCCCAAGATCGCATTATAGCGGCGATTGACATCGGTACGAATTCGATTCACATGGTGGTAGTGCGGATTATTCCTTCGTTACCGGCTTTTACGATTATTGACCGGGAAAAAGATACAGTAAGATTGGGCGATCGCGACCCGATCACCAAATGCCTGAAAGAAGAAGCAATGCAAAGAGCGATCGCGGCGTTGCGTCGCTGTCTCGAAGTCGCAAAAAGCCTCAACTGCGAACAAGTGATTGCGATCGCAACCAGTGCGGTGCGCGAGTCTCCCAACGGAAGAGACTTCTTACAACGGGTAGAAGCGGAAGTTGGATTGCACGTCGATTTAATTTCCGGTCAAGAAGAAGCACGACGCATTTATTTAGGCGTGCTGTCGGGGATGGAATTTAACAACCAACCCCACATTATTATCGATATTGGTGGCGGTTCGACGGAATTAATTTTAGGTGATAGTCACGAACCGCAAAGTCTCAGCAGCACCAAAATAGGCGCAGTGCGACTCACCGCAGAATTAGTCAAAACCGATCCGATTAGCAACGCTGAATATCAGTTTTTGCAAGCTTACGTGCGCGGGATGTTAGAACGTCCGGTAGAAGATTTGCAAGCACATTTAAAACCGGGAGAAATTCCTCGCCTGGTCGGAACTGCGGGTACGATTGAAACAATAGCCGCGATTAATGCTCGCGAAAATTTGGGGATCGTTCCCTCAACTTTAAATGGGTATCAGTTTAGTTTGAAAGATTTGCGCGAGTGGGTGAATCGCTTCCGCAGATTGAATAATGCCGAACGCGCCGCGATTCCTGGAATGTCCGATCGCCGTTCGGAAATTATTCTAACTGGCGCGGTGATTTTGCAGGAAGCGATGACCTTGTTGGGAATAGAAGCGATCGCAGTTTGCGAACGCAGTCTGCGGGAAGGTGCGATCGTTGACTGGATGCTAACTCACGGTTTAATTGAAGACAGATTGCGCTATCAAAGTTCTGTGCGTCAGCGCAGCGTGATGAAAACTGCCCAAAAATATCAGGTCAATTTGGAACATTCCGAACGAGTGGCAGAATTTGCCATGAGTTTATTCGACCAAACTCAAGGACGCCTGCACAACTGGGGTGCAGCAGAACGAGAACTATTGTGGGCGGCGGCAATTTTACACAACAGCGGTCACCACGTCAGTCACTCGGCGCACCACCAACATTCTTATTACTTAATTCGCCACAGCGAGTTACTCGGCTATACGGAATGCGAGATTGAATTGATTGCCAATATCGCTCGCTATCACCGCAAAAGTGCGCCCAAGAAAAAACACGATCCCTACCGCAATTTGCCCACCAAAGAACAGCGGCAAATGGTATGTCAATTGAGTGCTTTGTTGCGGTTGGCAGTGGCGCTAGATCGGCGACAAATTGGGGCAGTGAAGTGCGTTAAATGCGAGTATCGCCCAGAATTGAGAGAATTTCGCTTGCACCTAAAACCGGCGGAAGCTAACGATAACTGCGCGTTAGAACTGTGGAATTTGGATTATAAAAAGATGCCGTTTGAACAGGAATTCGGCGTTAGGTTGGTGTCCAAATTATCATCAGTTCCTGTTGGTGTTGGTTAGGGTTAGATTGAAGTAAAAATCTTGCACGCGAATCCTTGAATTAAGCCTTGAATTAAGCCTTGAATTAAAATTCAAGCTTAAAGCTTAAACCTGTTAAAACAGGTTAAGATCTTTATTCACAAATGGCGGGTTTCAAGCGCAAGATATGGGTAAGACAGGGCAGGTTTAACGAGGCTATAAACTCGGTTTCTTTCAACGAATTAGTTGGTAAAATCTGCCCCTAAAACACCATTCATTTATACAGCGGGTTGCGCTGTTATGAGGTATACTTACTAGCTGGGGGAGCTGAGGGAGATAGAACTAATGACTTCGCCATCTTGCTCAGTATTAGTAATGCTGTACCTCATAACAGCGAGAATCGCTGTATCATATCCGGTTGATTACCCATAATCAGCAACCGGGACACGGCAAGATCAAAGTTATCTGTTTGTCCGAGATATCTATGATGCGTCCCTACGCAACGACCGGGTAAGGTTTTTTTATTATGAGCAATTCAACGGACATTATATCACCATACGAGTCCAATAGTATCGCAGATGATATAACCCGTTTTAACGGGTTTTAGCTTTCAGCCAGAAATTTATTTCTGGGCGCTGAAATTACGATCCCATGCTCCTATTTTTGCCGATAAATTGCCATAATAGCGGCGATTACTCTGTCTAGATCTTCCATCGTTAAATTAGATCCAGAAGGTAGGCAGAGTCCATACTTAAATAAATCTTCTGCGATCGCACCCCCAACGCGATCGCATTCGGCAAATACAGGTTGCAGGTGCAAGGGTTTCCAAACTGGACGCGCTTCTATTTGCTGTTCGGAAAGTGCTAGGCGAATTTGTTCTCGATCGGCACCAAAAGCATCAGGATCTATTGTCAAACAAGTTAGCCACCTGGTGGCGCGTCCATAGGCAGCTTCGGGCATAAATTCGATCCCCGGCAAGTTTCCCAAAGCTTGTTGATAAACTGCAAAATTGCGTCTTCTTGCTTGTACTCGTTCTTCTAAAACTTGCAATTGACCGCGACCAATTCCCGCTAAAACGTTGCTGAGACGATAATTGTAGCCAATTTCAGAATGCTGGTAATGAGGGGCGCGATCGCGTGCTTGAGTCGCCAGAAATCTGGCTTTTTGCATTAAACTTTCCTCTTCTGAAACTAACATGCCGCCGCCGGATGTAGTGATAATTTTATTGCCGTTAAATGAGTAAATGCCGATTTTTCCCAAAGTTCCAGGGGAACGGTTTTTGTAAGTCGCGCCTAAAGATTCGGCAGCATCTTCAATTAGGGGAATTTCATAAGCGTTGCAAGCGGCTAAAATTGGGTCGATATCGGCGCTTTGACCGTATAGATGGACGATAACGACTGCTTTGGGCAATTTACCCAGTTTGGCGCGTTTATCCAGTGCTTCTCGCAACAAATTGGGGTTGATATTCCAGGTGGTGCGATCGCTATCCACAAAAACTGGTTTTCCCCCTAAATAAGTAATCGGACTTGCTGTAGCAATAAACGTCAGTGTCGAGCAAAAAACTTCATCTCCAGTCTCAACACCAATTAACCTCAAAGCTAAATGCAAAGCCGCTGTGCCGGAACTAACAGCCGCCGCATGACTTGCACCGACGACTTTACAGAATTCGCGCTCAAACGCATCCACATGGGGGCCAACGGGGGCGATCCAGTTGGTGTCAAACGCTTCTTTGACGAATGCTTGTTCGCGATCGCCCATGTGAGGTGTTGAAAGCAGAATCGGTTTTGTCAATTGCCTAGATTGATGGTAAATTTCTAATATTAATTTAGCAAAAAAACTCAGTAATTTTCCTGAAATAAAATCAATTATGTAACTTTTTGTAAATTCTGCCAAATTGGCAACAAATTTAGATTGAATTGATTTTTTATGATAGAGAGAGGTCTCTCTGTTATTGGAAACAAATTGCTAGGAAAAAATGCCTGCCCTGAAGTAAAGGCGAAGCTCAAGTCAGAGACCTTAAGAAAAAAACAGAAAAAACCTTTCCAGATAAACTTCATACTTTAGAGGAGAGAGCCATGACAGATACACGCGCATTCATGGAAAGTTTTAAATCTTTCCTGCCTCAATTTCTGCGATCAGATTACTCTCCCTACAAGTGTAATGTTTCCGCTAACCGGGAGAATTACAATTTACGGGCGCGGAGGATACATTTGCAGAATCAAATCAAGACTTGGGTCAATACCGGGCAGAATCCCTTTGTCAAACCTGTAGAATGCAAAGAATGTTTATTTGATACGCGCATCCCGAATATATATATCGGTGCTGATGGCGTATGTAACATGTGCATGACCTACAAAAAGAATTTCAAAATTGAAGTTCTCAACAGCGAAGTAGAAACCTTTCTCAATACACCGAGAGAGCCAGGTTCTAATATAGATGCAGTAGTGGGATTTTCTGGCGGTAAAGATAGTGCGGTGTCTCTTTACCTAGCACGAAAACGATTTGGGTTAAATGCGATCGCAGTTTTAGTTCAAAACGGATTTATCCCCGAGCAAGTAGTTGATAACGGTCGAAAGCTTTGCGACATGTTGGGTGTGGAATTAGTTGTTCTGAATATTGACTTGGCTCCCTATGTCAAAGATATGATGGACAACAATTTTAAGAACGGTTACCCTTGCTATAAATGTGGGGACATGTTTCATAAGGAAATCCAGCAATACTGTATCGACAACGGCATCAACCGCATCATTTTTGGGCGGAATTGGTGGCATTGGATTGAACCGCAAGTGCGTTCTGTTCGCTGGGTAAAACATGAAGCATCGGGCAAGCAATTGCAGATGTTATCCCTGCCTTTTGCTTTGCAATTGACCGAAAAAGCTGTTTACCAAATGCTCGATGATATCGGGTGGTCAACTGTGAAAATTCACGGTAACAGCACTAATTGCGTGCTGCCTGGATTGGTAGAACATTCTGTTTACAAACGACTCGGATATCATCCAGAGTTAAACTTACTTTCGAGGGAAGTAATTACAGGTTTTCTAGATAAGGAGGAAGCAAAGCACCAACTTTCTGACATCAGAGATAATACAGATGCTTTGGAAAAGTTGGTGGATAAAAAGTTGAAGGAAAGCCTAAGTAAATAGAATCATATCATGTCCGTTGAATTGCCCGTAATAAAAAAACCTCACCGAGTTGTTGCGTAGGGACGCATCAGAGATATTTCGCACAAACAGATAACTTTGATCGTGCCGTGTCCCGGCTGATGATTATGGGTAATCTTAAGGACACGATCTGAGAGGTAAACGTTAAAGCCCCGAATTATTTGATAATTCGGGGCTTGATAATTTGTTATTTCTTACAAACAAAGTAAAGCATACCTTGAAGGGGTTGATTTACTAATGTCTCTGGTAGTAGATGCATTTTATTTTGACTAATTTGGTAATCAGAACCAATCGCAACTACTTCAAAATTAGCAGCTCTTAAAACTTGGTAAGCTTCTTGAAGTTTATACCAATAGGTATAGGGAGGTCGATCGAGAAGTGCCAGCCAGTTAAATGTACCGCTTCCAGGCTGACGATGACTTCCTGCTTTGCGACCAAGCTTGAGGCAGGGGAGATATTGAATAGAATGTTGCGATTTGCATAACTTCCTCAGAAGACTTAAATAAACTAGACATGGTAGGTACATAGGACTTCTGATTCTGGCGTCAAAACTGAGGAAAGAAAAGAGCGCAATTCCCCCTTTTTTGAGAATACGGTGAGCCTGCTTTAAAGCATTAAATCTGGCTGAATCATCTTCGATACAACAGATAATCTGTTCTAAATAGAGTATCTGATCGAAAAAATTGTCTTGATAATCTAAGCAAGTTGCGTCTTTAACATCGTAGACAATACTATGGCTAGCATCTCTCTGTTTTGCAACTTCAATAAATTCAGGCACAAAATCAAAACCATAAAGATCGTTGAAGCCAAGAGTTTTTAGACTTAATAAAATTCTTCCGCCTCCTGTACCGGCATCAACTGTTTTTCCTGTTTTGTCTAAATATGTCTCAATTAGGTAAGTCTCTCTGAGAGATAAATCTGACAAGTAAGCCCAGCCAAATTCTATGGTTTGGTACATTTTTTGATGGGCTAGCATTAAAATCACCTTCTGTTTATTCAATCGGATTTATAGAAATAGGGATGGCGATAGGCAGGGAAAAAATCGCAATCATTGCCTGGACTGCCGTAATTACTTTCGCAAATATGCATAAGCTTTGTATATTTTTCCTCGTCCAAGATCGTTCGATAGGTATGAAAATTGGCTCTGAGATTAGAGAAGCCACTCTTAAAGTAAAACAAAGAGTCGGAGCGGGCACCCAATCCGCCGCCTAAATGTAAGACAGAATTGCCATTTTCTTTAGCCCAACGGGTGATGGCATCAATTTCTAACTTTGATGGCGCGTGGCGAAAATATTTGTCAGAAGTTCCGGAAAGATAAGTTTGGACGATGCCATTTATGGCAGTAAATAATATGCCAGAGGCGACTTCGCCTGACGGGGAAAGAATGGTACAGAAATTTAAGCGATCGCCTAAACTAGCTCGTAAATCTGAAAAGTAACTTTCGGAAAACATGTAAAACTCACTGGCTGACAGCCGCTGCATTGTTTTACGATAGATAGCGACGAATTCTTCATAGAAATTCCAATCATTTATCTTTGCCTGAAACCCCTCACGCATCAGCTTGCGAATATCTTTTTTGCAATCTTTTCTTCTCTGCGCCTCAATCTCTTCAATTGACAAAGAAAGATCGATATAAACAGTTTCACCGTGTTGCACCAGCGTGCCGTACTTGGCTAATGTTTCCAGAGGAAGGCTGAGCAAAGGATGCAGGCGGAAGAAAGCAGTAATAATTCCGGATTTCGCTCCAACTTCTCGAAAAGACTCCAGAAACTTCTCTAAACAATATGGATTATCGGGCGGAATTAACAGCGGTGCTGGGTATCCGTAAGGCGTTGTAGCATCGTACCAATCATCAGGCGCACCGAGACTCGCCGGAATTTTCCGAATTAACAAAGGCACCAAAAATGCCGATTGTCCTATTTCTGCATAAAACGCGACGGGTGTACCTTTCTCATGCTTGGCAGTTAAGGAAACATATTCTGGAAGATGGTAAAAATCGTGCCGAGTTAACATTAAATGGCGTTCCCATCTCTCATCTTGAGAAGAAATAAATTCGGCGATTGTCATATTAAACCTCAAGGATATCTGCTTAAACGATTTCTCGTACAAGAACAAAAGCCTCGGCGGCAAAACAATTTACAGTACTACCTCTTAACGTTGCCAAAGCTCGTAAAGATTCCTCCGAACGTTCGTTAGGAAAAGGTTTAATTTGCGAAGCATAGAGTTGCATCGCTTGCAGTTTCATTTCCAGATAATTGGAAATATCTACAAAAACATTCGGAACAAAATTGGGTGCTAAATAAGGAGCATTCCAGTTAGTCTCTGAAAGGGTTTCGTAAGCATAAATTGCTCGCGGCGCGCCAGGACGATTTGGTCTGGCTGCGACTAAAGCTGATAAGAAAACCCTTTGATGATCTAGGTGAAGATCGCCAGTGAAAGGAATATAAAGAACTTCTGGCTGGATGTTTTGGATAACTTCGTTCAGATGACGATTGATATCCCGGTGGGGAATGGTGTCTAGATTCGCGGCTGGTAGGGGAAGAAATATAGTTTGCTTGACACCGAGTAGCTTATGTGCTGCTAATGCTTCTTGGCGATCGCATTCAATTTCTTCGGCGCTATAGCCTTCGGTCATAATTGCTACACAAACTTCTGCACCAAGAGCCGCCAGCCTCGCCATTGTTCCCCCAACGCCGAGAACTTCATCATCTGTATGCGGTGCAATCACGAGTATCTTATCTTTCATAGCTTTCCTCTTGCTAGCTCAATTCAACTCTAAGAATTTGCGCGTTTCTAATCCACAGCAAAACAGAGTATCGAGAATCGACAGATTCGGCAAAAATCCCAGTTCTGGAAACAGTTGAACGTAGGATGGAGAGTTAAACTCTTGCCAGATTATGCCAATACCCGCCGCTTCAAAAGCTGACATATCCATATATCTTTTGCCGCCGGAACCAGATAAATAAGTATCTGCTCCCACCGCCTTACAAGCATCGATCAAAAGTTCGCTTTTACTTCCTTCCACTTCCAAAGAAGATAAGTAAACAATCGGCTTATCAATCTCCAATATTTCCATCACCCATTGAATGAGTGCCATGTCAAGTTCCCAGAGATGATGCCATTTTTTTCCTAGTAATTCTTGGAGTTTACCGGCGTATTTCTCAAAATAGGGAGCCGGGGAATAATTGGTTAAAAGCGTCTGCCAATGCTTGCGCGACCAAGGAAGCTCTGAATCAATTTTCACTTGGTCGATTCGCTCTTCTTCTCCAGAGGAATGGAATACAGGTACGGTTAGCCATTGTTCGCCTTTGTTGGTTTTGATTTTGTTGCGGTGTTGGATACCGCGCCGCTGAAATTGCACGCTATCCATTACTACAAAAACGTCGCCTTGGTTAAGCTTGTGAAAGAAACCCAGGTAGGGTAAATATTGGGGTTGGTGAATGACTGCGATTTTCATAATGGGTAATGGGTAATTGGTAATGGGTAATAACTTTCCAGTCCCTTTATTTGGCGTAGACGCCTTCTTTGCGGAGGACAACTGGAATAGTTTTGAAAAGAATCACCCAATCTAACCAAAAATTCCAGCGATCCACATACCAAACGTCTAAGTTCAGCCGTTCTTCTAAACTGTTTTCTAAACCGCCATTAACAGCTTCCCAAGCTGTAACTCCTGGCGGCATTAATAACCGCCGTTTTTGCACATCGTTATAGGTGTTTAGGGAGGAAACTAACAGCGGTCGAGGGCCAACTAAGCTCATGTCGCCCCGAAGAACGTTGAGAAGCTGTGGCAATTCGTCGAGATGATATTCGCGTAAAAACTTGCCAACTTTTGTAACGCGAGGATCGCCTTTGAACGTTCCTAAGCCTATACCAATATGAACCGCACCATCGACCATCGTGCGGAATTTGTAGATAGTAAATGGTTTGCCTAACTTTCCTAATCTTTCTTGGCAGAATAAAATCGGGCCTGGGGAACTCAGCCGAACTGCTAAGGCAATTCCTAGCAAAAGAGGCCAGATAAGCAGGAGTGCTAGGCTGGCGATCGCAACATCTAAGTAGCGCTTAAACATCAGTTGCATTCTCACGTTATTTCGTCTAGCAAGATAAGCTTTTTCAGCGGATTTCCACATTTCATCCGTCCAAAATTGAGCCAATCTCGAGGAAAAATTGCCAACAGAAACTTCAAAATTCATGGGTGATGCCTTCCCTTTTCAAGGTTAGTTATAAAACCAAGAATTGCTCTAACTACATGAAAACTTTATTCCCTTTATTTTGGGTGCCAATTTGGCAAACGGCGACAAAAGTTTACAGGTTTATTGGTAATTGGTATTTCACTCAACTTGCTAGTTATGAGGTCAAGCATTTTAGATCCCCCTAAATCCCCCTTTATAAGGGGGACTTTGAATCCGGTTCCCCCCTTCATAAGGGGGGTTAGGGGGGATCAAACCGACAATATTTGTGACTAGCAACTTGGGTTATTTAGTGAAATTGTGACAATTACCTATTACCCATTACCTATTACCTATTACCCATTATTAATGACTCGCTGCTCGCGAACGATGGTGCAGAAACTAGCGTTTCAGCATACAAGGTTTCGTGCAGATTTAAAATCTGCCGTAGGTCGTAATCTGCGATTAATTCGCGTCCGCGCTTGCCCATCATTTTGGCGTCTTCAGGATGGTCTAAGATCCAGGCGATCGCTTTGGCAATTGCTTCTACATTTCCCACCGGAACGAGAATACCGCAGCCGGGATCTAGCAATTCCCGAATGCCTCTAATATCTGTGCCAATGGCTGGAGTTTCCAAGCACAAAGATTCCATGATGCTTCTGGGTAATCCTTCGGATTCGGAAACCAAAATGGTAGCAACAGCAGCGCGGCTCAAAGTGGGAATATCCCGGCGGAAACCCAAAAAGCGAACGCGATCTTGCACGCCTAATTGGTGGGATAACTGCTGCATTTCTGCTTGTAAAACACCCTCGCCAGCAAATGCCAAACAAGTGTTATCTCTGGCAACTTTAGCGAATGCTGTTAGCAGATCTCGATGGCGCTTGCGGGGAGTGAATTCGGCGATGCATAAAAACAGAGAAGTTGTCGCTGCGAGTTGTAATTCTTGCCGCACTTGTTCCACTTCAGAGGCAGAAATGGCATCGGGATTGTAGCGTTGAATATCTACTCCAATTCCGGGCATGTAGCGGACTCGATCCGGTGGAACTATTTGGTAGCGTTTCGCCGCTGCTTCATCTTCGCGGTTAATAACGACTAAATAATCAGTCCACAATCCTGCCAGTTTTTCTAGGGTCAAAAAGATGGCATTTTTCAGGGGCATTTCCCCTTTGTAGAAGTTAAAGCCGTGAGCGGTATAAATTATTTTGGGTTTGCCTTGCTTTCTCAAATCTTTGAGGGCGTAGCGAGTGACAAAACCGGCGACTGCCATGTGCGCGTGGACGATATCGTATTGCTGCTGCGCGACAATTTCTCCGATTTTTGAGGGCGCAGTCAGGAAATTTTTCGGATCTAGGGGACTGCGACCTAATTCTACATCCCAGACGCGATCGCAAGCCGCCACACATTCCGGACAAGTCGAAACACCGTTGGCGATCGCATCCACTCGCCACCCCTGGGCACGGAAATAATGGGCAAAGGGCAGCAAAAAGGCGCGCAGGGCAATCGGTACGGCACTAATTAGTAAGAGTTTGTTCATAAAACATGCGATTTGGTAATGCTAATTGGGGGTAAATAACGAGCCTAGAAACTGGGTTTCTTGCTGCCATATTCATAGAAAGCGAACCTAGAAACCGGGTTTCTTACTGCGATATCTAGTTTCAAAACGACGATTTTTCATAGAAACCCGGTTTCTTGGCGTAAGTCGTACAACTTGTAGTTTTTTGTTTCACCCATGCCTCAGTAGTTTCTTTGAGATATCGGTAAAATGCGATGCGTCGCTTTTGCAGTAACTCATCTCGGTACTGTTTGGAATTTTCCCAATTACGAGCCGACATGCGCGCCATGCGTGCTGGATCGGTGACGACCTCGCGAATTTTGCTAGCGAGGGCGGGTACGTTACCGGGGGGCACGAGATCTTCTGGCGGTAGCAGTTCGGGGAAGCCGCCGACGGTGGAGCCAATGCAAGGAAGCGATCGCGCCATCGCCTCGATCGCGGCTCGCGGCAATCCTTCTTGATGGGATGGCAAAACGAACAAATCCGCCCGATCCAACTGAGTACGCACAGCTTCCCCCGCAGTTACATCCCCCAGGAACTGCACCCGCTCTCCCAAATCCAGCTTGGCGGCGAGCGATTCGAGTTCCCCTCGATACTTTCCATCCCCCAGCAAAATTAACTTCAGGTCTAATCCCCCGCGCACGCAAGCAGCAACTGCATAAAGCAGCACATCGGGCGCTTTGTAAAGTTGATCCATCGTGCCGACGGTAATTAGAGTCAACGACTGCATCTCCGACTTGGGAGAACGAGGAACGGGTACAAACGCCTCGACGGGCAATTCAACGCTCGAATAGTGGGTGGAAAAAGCTTCTTTTGCCGGTGGATAGCGCTGTTGCAACGCACGTTCGGTAACGTAAGCAGCCGCAATTGCGCCAGCACAAATCCGCCGCAACTGGCAGGGGAACCACCAGCGCAACAAAGGTCTTAAGGGATGCTTGATCGAACCAGGTGCGAACGCATCGTAGGGATCGGCGACGACTTCCACACCGTAGGGATGGCGAGTGCGCCGTAAAAAGGGATACACATCGCTGGCAAGTTGGGAAGCCACGCGCAAAATTACGGCATCGTTGAAAGCCACAGCATTTCTGACAGCTTGCTTGACAGAAAATGCCTTTAAAAGATACTGTTCTGGCCCAATGTAATGAGGGACGGGGATCAACGAAATCCCCTCCCCATCTGCCCGTATCCAGCCTGGTGGCGGCTCAGCAACTGGGAGAGTTCGCGCTACTACTTTCACGCCATCAAATACTTCTAGATAGCGTTGCCAAAATGAATAGGCGAACATAGTTTGCGTCCACACTGCCCGATCAGGAGTTTGGACAAAGCGATGTTCGAGGATAACGGTTACATTCATATTCACCTCACTTTTTTTTGGGGAGGTTTAGACGCTCGAGCTGGATGCAGAAAGTGGGTTTTTCACCCCGCGTGGATCGGTATTTTGTGTTTTGAGCCATGCCTCGGTTTTTTCTCGGACATAGCGGTAGAACTCAATTCGCCGCTGATGCAGCACCCGATCCGAGTACCCCCTAGCTTTGTGCAAGTTCCTAGCTGACATGCGCGCCATCCGCTCTGGGTTGGTCACCACTGCGCGAATTTTGCCCGCCAAGGCAGCAACATCACCGGGCGGCACCAAATCTTCGTCAGAGAGCAGTTCGGGAATGCCCCCCACCGTGGAGCCAATGCAGGGAAGCGCCCTCGCCATTGCCTCGACCATCGCTCTAGGCAAACCTTCCTGATGGGATGGCAGGACAAACAGATCGGCTCCATCCAACTGGGCGCGCACGGCATCGCCAGCAGGCAACCAACCCAAGAAACAGACTCGTTCTGCCACACCGAGTTTTGCCGCTCTAGCTTCGAGTTCCGATCGGTGCTTACCGTCTCCGACCATAATTAACTTCAGGTTCAGTCCCTCGCTCGCGCCAGTAGCGACGGCATCGATCAGCAGGTCAGGAGCCTTGTAGAGTTGATCCATTGTCCCGACATAGATTAGGGTCAACAACCCCGATTCTTGCCGAGGAGTGCGAGGTACAGAAACAAAAGCTGAATCGGGCAACTCAACATCGGAACAGTGGGTGGAAAAACTATTGATTCCTGGTGGATAGCGATGTTGCAAAGCACGTTCGGTGACGTAAGCCGCCGCAGTGGCATCTGCACAAATCCGCCGCAACTGGCGAGGGAACCACCAACGGAACAAAGGTCTTAAGGGATGCTTCACCGCACCGGGTGCGAACACATCGTAGGGATCGGCAACGACTTCCACGGCGTAGGGATGGCGAGTTCGCTGCAAAAATGGTTGTATCTCGATAGCAAGTTGGGAAGACACGCGCAAAATTACCGCATCATTTAAACTCACAGCATTTCTAACAGCTTGCTTGACCGAAAACGCCTTTAAAAGATACTGTTTTGGCCCAATGTAATAAGGCACCGCGATCAAAGAAACCCCCTCGCCATCTGCCCGTATCCAGTCAGGCGGCGCCTCAGTAACTGGGAGAATGCGCGCCACCACTTTCACGCCATCAAATACTTCTAAATAGCGTTGCCAAAATGAATATGGGAACATAGTCTGCGTCCACACTGCCCGATCGGGAGTTTGGATAAAGCGATGTTCGAGGATAACGGTTACGTTCATATTCACCTCACTTTTTGCTCGGTTCAATTTTGGCTAACTCTGACTTATGAGGATAAATTTGGCAATTTATCCCAGACTTTTGAACGCTCTCTTTTTTGCTGCTTAGCCACAAAACCAGAAAAGGCATACCGCCATTTTTCATGATAAAAAAAACATCGTTATCCAGGTCGCTGACTAGGACAACAAAACAGAAATTAACCAAAAAGGGCAACAAAATTAAGCGGATATCATAATTTTCTAAGCTCAAGAGTAAACGTTTAACTTGCCCGACGACAAATCCTAGAAATATAAAAGAAATCGGCACTAAAAATGGCCCAAAATTGAGCATAGTTTCCCCTGCCAGACCATAAACCTTTGAAGAAGCCCAAAGTTCGGGATGGTAACTTCCCATACCGAATTGAGCCTCTGTGCCATCTTTGATCTTGCTGGGTGGTTTGTTCGGCATAATTGCACTGGGTATCAGTATGGTTAGGGCTGATAAATAGGTTCTACCCCAGGCATATTGGTAATCATTATCCGGTTGACTCAATCTGTAAAGTAAGAAAGCTTGAATATCGCTTCTGCCTAAGTCTTGTAAGACTAAACCTTGCCAAGATCGCCCGGATTTTTGTTCCAAACTGGCACGGGCTTCTTGTCCTTCTAAAGCGGTACTAATGGCGTCCAAACCTCCGGTTTTAAAGAAGCCATACAGGTACATAAAAAAGACGAGAAAGACTAGCGCGATCGCAATGTGTTTTTTGTTAATCTCTCGAATCCAAAAATGAATGATTCCGGCAACCCAAAACAAAGCCCAAATCGTATTGCTCCGGCTACCCCGCAGCCCACCAAAAAGCATTTGCAAACCTAGAAAAATTAGCAAAACTATTATCAATACCATCCAAGTTTGTCGCCGTTTGTTTTTTTGGGCATAGGCGGCGAACCCCATCATGGATAAAATCGGAAAACTCTCTGAAAACAGGACAACTATGCCCATGCCTTGGAATTCATCGCCTTCTCTTCTAGCTGCTCTTGTCGCAGCATCAATGTAGCCGCCTATGCCTCCAAACTTCTGGTAAACCATTAGCTGTAAGACGGCGGAAAGCATGAGGGAAAAGCAAAGAACGGGAATAAACCGCCGTCGATCGAGTTTCCAAACAATCTGTTTCGATCGCTCTTCAGTGGGTTGGGCGGCAATATTTCTGGAAAAACGATAAACCCATATACCTAAAAAATTCAGAATTGCCATGCCGCCCACCCAAGGACGCCAATCGGGCGGGGGTGTAATATCTCCATCCATCCAAAAGTCCCAACTGACATGTAATAGAGGTGCTAGGAAAAAGAAATGCAAACCCAATAAACCAATAATGCCAATCGGATCGAAGATATTTAAACGACCGCGAAACCAGTCAACGGCATCAATTCCGATCAAAATTCCGCACAAGGTAACGGGGATGACAAACCAATGCAGGAACTCGTCTGAGGTTTGGAAAAATGCCACCAGTATGAGAATGCAGAGGAAAAAAGAAATAAATGCGCTGTCTTTATAGGCTGTTTTGTTGGGAAGTATTTTCTGGGTCATACAAGCGCCTCCAGGAAAATATTTTCCAAATCTTTGACAGATACATTGATATTAAACCGACTGGTTTCTACAACTGCCAAAGCATCGGATTGAGCAATGCTAAATTTTGCATCTCGGTGAGTTAACAGCACTTTAGCCCACTCAGAAGCTGGCTGTGATAGGGATAGTCTCTGCACCAAAGATTTGACTAAATCTGCTTCGGGCGGCACTACATCTGAAATGATGCAGAGGAGTCCGGCTGCTTGTGCTTCAACTAACACTAAACCCAGCCCTTCGTGTAAGGATGGAAAGAGGAAAACATCGATTGCGCCTCGCATTAAATGAGGGATATCGGGGCGGGTTCCTGCGAAGGTGACGCGATCGCTTAACCCGATCTGCTCAACTTTTCGCGAGATTTGCGATCGCAATTCCCCCTCGCCCAGCAGCAACAGGTGCATTTTTGGTTCTCGCTGGGCAACTTCGGCGGCAATTTCTATGAGAAATTCATGATTCTTTTGTTCGACAAATCTGCCAACGTGACCGATAACAAATGCATCGCTAGGAATGCCTAATTCCCTACGAATTGCCTGCTTATCGATCGCCTCCCGGAAAGGCGTTAAATCGATGCCATAGTAAAGAATTTGCCAGCGGCGATCGCTTTCCCACTTGGAACCAAATAAATCTGCCGCGGCAAAGTTGCTGCATCCCAAACCAACGTTTGCATAGCGGGAAATCCAACTTTGCGTTAAGCGGCGATACAACTGCCGATACAATCCCGCTTTAGCTTCCTGTGCCGAAGTATCGTTGTGACTGTGGGCAATGCACAAAGGCACGCCTGCTTGCTTGGCGATGCGGAGAACGTAACCGCTGAAGTGATGCACGTGGCTGTGAACGACATCATAGGGGCCATATTCGCGCATAATTCGGCTGAAATTGGCGGCATAAGCCCACGGACGCCAGCGATCGAGGGTACAGGGGATAATGCGACTGCCGAGGCTGCGAATCTCGTCGTCGTAAGCGCAGGGATCTGTGCGATGGACGAGGAAATCCATGTGGAAGCGATCGCGGTCGATGTGTCGCAAAATGTGCATCAACCAGGTTTCGATCCCGCCTCGCACCATACCGCCAACAACATGAAGAATGCGAATTGGACGCCTCGCGATTAACGTCTGCTGCTGATTGTCTTTGCCTGTGGCTGTAAACATTTGACTTCCTCCCAATCGTCCCGAACAGTACACAAATAGTTGCGATACAGCTTGTTTTCATCTGGAACAATTTTATTCATAGCTACTGGTTCTTCTGGACGCAGGTGAAAAAAGCGGTAACCAAATTTCTTTAAAATAGTTTCAACCGCTATACAAGGGCCGTCATAGTTACATTCCACAATGATATTTGGGGCTGAGTTTGATAAAACTTGAAGCATCCCCTCCAAAACTTTATCGTCAAATCCTTCCGCATCAATTTTGATCAGGTCAATCGGTTCATTTGGAGAGCAAATCGTGTCAATTCTTGTGACATTAATATCAATCAAATAACCTTCATAACCTCTAAACCCTTCGGGATTCAGGCTAGCTGATAGCGGCACATCTTCAAAGGGAATATGCAACTTTGTTTCACCCACCGTATTCGATACTGCCAGGTTTTTTGTCTGACAGCGGTCTGACCACCCATTGATTTCGATGTGGGAAAGCAGGCGTTTATAAACCTGGGGAACCGGCTCAAATGCCATCACTTTTGCTTGAGGATTTGCTGCTAATGTCACCAAGGTGAAGAGTCCTGTATTTGCGCCAATGTCTAAAAATAACTTAGATTTTTGCGCCAATTTGTAGAAAACTTGCATCGTTTCTGGCTCCCAACCATCCCAGCCGCACCAAAAAATTGCTCTGGCGATCGCATCGTCAGCAATGGCTGAATATTTGAAAGAATTTCCATTGGGAAGCGAGACAAGAAACGTTGTTTCAACGGGTAACCGCCGCCAGAGGAATTTAGGTAACAATTTAGATTGGGCCAGAGCTAACAAAACTTCTCTGACGAAGGGATTGCGAGTTAAAACTCGTAGGAGAAATCTGACACCATCTTTAAATTCATTCATGATTACAGCTCGACTTATCTAGTCGCGAATATTCACCACGGCGTGGAAGTCCGGGCCAAGCATATAATTAATACTGTTTGGCACGTTCTCCAAACCTAAGAAAACTGTCTCGGTTCTTTCGTTAATGCTGTCGGATTTGGGCAGAATTCCAATCGATGCCGAACTTGCACCAGCGGGAATTGTTATCGAGTTGGGAATCGTTTGGTAATCTATCCCATTCTCAGCCGTTCCTCTGATGATGTAGTTCACCGTTAATGCTTGCGAAGTATCCCCCGTGCGAGTGACGAGAAACTGTCCCGCATCTCCAGATTCGGAGGCATCGGAGTCCGGTACGTTGATGTTGACAATCGCCGGATTGCTGTTGGTAAAATTCAAATCGATGAATTGATTTTGCACGTCGAAATAGGCATCGTTAGAATTTAAAACTTGGTTACCCTCCAGATAAAAATTGGCAAAATTTACGCTGATATTCCGCTGGGCATCGTAGCCATGAAAAACTGACTTTGCCCCGCCGCGATCGTCTACTTTTAGGTTATAAACATACACGTTTCTGATATAACCCAACTTATCGGAAGACGAACCTTCTTGCCACGAAACGGGTCTAATGTTCCAGTTCCATAGTAAGGCAGCTTTATCTTTTTGCGGTGCATCTAGAATATCTTCAACCCGAATATTCTTGAAGTAGATATTCTCAAAATTGGCTCCGGTTACAGGCCAAAATCCTGAAACTTCATTGGCAAATACAACATCGATATTTTCATAAGTAATATTTCGGATAAAATCTTGCTTCGCCGATGCTCCAATTTTGAAGCCATTACCGCCGTAAAAGACAGAGTTTTTGATATTAATATTTTCACTGTTCTGAATCGCACCATTCTTATCGCCGCCAATAGATGTAGCGTCATCGGTGCCTTTATACAATACGTTGTCAATCGTAATGTTTCTAGAAGACCAAAAATCAAAGCCATCTGTATTGAGAAATTCCGGTTGCGGAGAGGCTAAAATTTTGATATTATAGATATTGACATTTTCAGAATAAGACATCCAAACATTGGCGACTGCTGGGTCTTGAATCAGAATATCCCGCAAGCTAATATTATTAGCATTTTTCATTAAAATTAAACTGTACCATCCTCCTTTGGGACGCCAGTAAGTCCCGTTTCCGTTGATAGTTCCTCGCCCGATTATTTTTACATTATTGGCATTTTCAATATTAATTAAACCGCGTCCGTAGGAAGGATTTGTCTCTTTAGTTGCTTCCAAAACAGAGCCAGGTGCTAAATACAGCGTGAGGTTGCTTTTGAGGTTGAGTTCCCGCATTTTGTAGACGCCGGGTGGGAAATAAAGAATTCCTTGTTTGGCAGAAACTTCGTCGATGGCTTTCTGGATTAGCGGCGTTGCCTCATTTTGACCTGTATTATCAACTCCGTAATCGATGATATTGGTGACATTGGCATCGCTGAGTTGGGGTGGTTTTTCTTCTGGAGGCTCGGCAAAAATAAATAGTTTTTCATCTAAGGAATTGGCTTGATGCAAAATCAACTTTCTCGGATCGTTCAGGGAGAAAGAGATTTTGTTGCCGTTGCGATTTGATGGGATGTTGTAACTTTTTGGACTGAGGGTGTATTGGTTAGCGGGTTCGTCGGTGGTAATTTCAATGTTGGCTGTATCCACCAAGGGGAATTGAACGTAAAAGATATTATTGTATTTTTGCACCGCTACAGGTTGATTGTTGACGGTGACAGAATAAGTACCAGGGATATTAACTAAGGTTTCACTGCCGTTCATAGTGGAAAAATTAGCGATCGCTACAAAAGTGACGACCAAACAAAACAAAGCAAAATGCCACGAATTAACTTTCCGCTTCCAGCGATGGAGGAATTTTATGCAGTGCATAAACGATAACTCCCAAACTAAAAATTGCTTGGACAATTGCGGCTAAAATTAATGCGATCGCCGCCCCTAGCGATCCCATAATTGGGATTAACCAAAGACAAGCGATCGCAGCGGTTACTGTCGCCGCAGCAAATAAAGGAATTTGAATCCGGAAATACCGCGCCGCTGTCATTCCATAACCCAAAAAAGAGGAGATGTAACCAAGTCCAGCAGCTACCATCAACCAAACAAATAAATCTTTTTGTTCGGCATATTCTGGGCGATATAACAAAGTCAAAATTTCCCTTCCTGCAACTAGCGCCACCAAAATCGCCGCCCCACCCAAAATTGCCCCAATTCCCACCAATTTGACCAAAAGCGCCCGAAAAGCGCTGCGATTTCCGGCTGCATAGTATTTCGCCAAACGCGGACTAGCAGACTGTCCCAGGGCATTTACTACCATGTTTCCCGCCACCATTAAGTAAGCGATCGCCGCAAATACCCCCAATTCTCCCTCGCCCCAATAGTGTTCGATAAAGTATTGGGGAATGTTCCCGTTGAGGGCAATTAGCATCATTACCAAACCTAAAGGTAGCGATAGCCAAACCAATTTATTCAAAGTTTTTAGATGCCAGCGCGGATAAAGAGGATTTGAGATTTTAGATTGCAGATTGCAGATTTTTGATTTGTAATTCAAGGCAAATCTGCCATTTTCTCGTCTTCCCAAAAGTAAGAAACCGCTGCGAATATCGTAGGCAAATAGAACAAATGCCCAAGCAATAACTAATCCCACAGTTCCCCAAATAACGCTACCCGTAAGATAGAGTCCCGCGCCCAACAAAATAAGAGACAAAGGCCCTTTAATCATCATCGAAATAGCGATGCGATCCATCCGTTCGTGCTGTTGAATTAGCCCGTAAAATACATCGCTAATCGACTCGAATCCCTTTGCTAAACCAATCGTCAAAACCACCAGCGCCGTTTCCCAGCGATAGCCAGCATTGAGGGTAATTCCCCCAATTAAAAGCAGTGCCAAAAGAGTCCCGATCAGCCTCAAACCGAGGTAGTCGCCGAACAAATACTGGTGTTTTGCATCTGTCGCCTGGACGGATCGCAGTTGCAAATTTGTCAGCATGACGACAGGTGCAGTCACCGCCAACCCCAAGGTGAATTGACCTACTATTTCCGGACTGCCGAATTTAGCCAGCAGCACCAACATTCCCCACTGGCAAGCTGCATAAACAGCATTACCGATGAATGTCCAGGAGAAATTGCGGCGCAATGTTAGGGGTTTGATCTGTTCCATATATCTTGGCGGTTAATTGCTAATTGCTCATTGCTCATTGCTAATTGCTAATTGCTAGGAGAAATATCTCAGTAGTACTGTTATTAGCCATTAGCAAGAAAGTTCCAAGAGCTAGTGATTGTGCCTCATCCGAGCGCAACCCGCTGTAATAGAGGTTGTGGATTGGGTTGCTCCGGATTGGTAGTTGAATTTACAGGGGTTGCCTCCACCTCAGCGTTTAAATAATCAGGCATGTATTCGGGGACTAATTGCTCTAGCAAAAACACAATTAAATGGTTATCATTTTTAATTGCTGCTTCGCAGATGGCTTCGATTTTCAGATCTAACTGCTCTGGTAAAATGCGGCTGGCATTTTTAACCTTGATAATTTTTTCGTGTTGAGTGCGTTCGTATTCCTCCCCTGGGATAAATAACTCTTCAAACAATTTTTCTCCTGGACGCAATCCGGTGAAGGCAATTTCAATGTCTTTGCCGACTTCATATCCGGAAAGGCGAATCATATCTTTTGCCAAGTCAACAATTTTAACTGGCTCTCCCATATCGAGCATAAAAACTTCACCGCCGCGCCCGATTGTCGCTGCTTGCAAAAGTAGTTGAACGGCTTCTGGAATTGTCATAAAATAGCGGCAAATATCGGGATGGGTAATAGTTATCGGCCCTCCTTGTGCAATTTGTTGTTTGAAAGTTGGGACAACGCTGCCGCGACTGCCCAAAACGTTGCCAAAACGAACTACCATAAACGGCTTTCCGCTCTTTTGGGCGGCTTGAAGTACGAGCATTTCAGCCACTCGCTTGCTAGCGCCCATAATGCTGGTGGGATTGACTGCTTTGTCTGTGGAGATGGTGACAAAGTGTTCCACACCGTATTTCAAGGCGAGATCTAGTAAATTTTTGGTTCCCCGCACGTTATTTGCGATCGCTTCCGGCGGATGCGATTCCATCAAGGGTACGTGTTTGTGCGCTGCTGCGTGAAAAATAACCTGGGGTCTGAATTGCTCGAACAAATACTCTAATCTAGTGAAGAACCGAATATCGCCGATGAATGTCTTGATTTCGGGGATGGTATCCCCAGGATCGCCCTCTTGTTGCAAAATTTGCAAATTCCTTGCTAATTCTTGTTGAATTGCAAATAAAGAATTTTCTCCATGTCCTAATAGCATTATTTCAGCAGGACGGCACTTTAAAACTTGCCGACAAAGTTCGCTACCAATCGAGCCACCTGCTCCGGAAATTAGCACTTTCTTGCCTTGAATAAATTCCCCAACTCTCCGCAGATCGGTTTGGATTGATTCGCGTCGCAAAAGGTCTTCTATTTGGATATCTCTGACGCTACCTACGCGGATGCGGTTAGTTAAAATCTCGTTAAGTCCGGGTAAAGTGCTGGTGGGAACGCCCACTGACAGACAAATATCTAAAATTTCTCGAATTACTCTCCCCGGTACCGAAGGCATGGCAATAATGACGCGACGGATATGCAACGAGCGAACTATTTCGGGAATTTTGTGGCGATCGCCTACTACGGGAATTCGGCGAATTTGCAAGTTGAGTTTTGCCTGGTCATCGTCAATAAAGGCTACTGGATAAAATCCTAACCAAGGACTTTGTTGCATTTCTCGTACTAGAGAAATCCCCGCACTCCCAGCACCGACAATCAGCACGCGATCGCGTCGATAAAACTTCAGATGTCTTTGCTTGATGCGATTCAACACCGGAATGCTGAAACGAATTCCACCTACGAATAAAAAGCTGATTATAGTATCCAGCAACGGCAGCGATCGCGGCAAACTATTGACCAAAAAATCATCTAGATAATAAACCACGTTGAAACATGTGGTTTGCAATATCCCAATCGCCGCCATCAGCATCACTATTTGTTCTAGTTCGTCAATACTGGCATAGCGCCAGTATCGCTTATAAAAGCCAAACGCATACAATACTGTCAGTTTCAGCGGCACAAACAGTATCGTCACCTGGATTAAACCCCCAAGGTAGGGAGCGAGGCTAAATGAGTCATCTAGGCGAATTGCTAGCGCTAATATCGGCGCGATCGCAAACACGATCGTATCTATAATCAAAAAATGCCGGTTTCTCAGCGTTAGTAACCATTTTGATAAAGCTTGTATTATAGAGCTTTTCACAATTTGCTCTTCAATTGGCTCTCGTGCTACCGAATTTACTGCTAACAAAATTTTACTAATCATTTTTTCTACTCCATAAGTCAATAACAGCGTCAGGCGTAGAGTAAAGATTTTTGAGTAACAATGGCGGAGCATTACCCTTGTGCGACGGTGCAAATAAATGCTTTTTCCCTCAGCATTCAGTTCTCAGCACTGAGTTATGAAAAATCCCCGGATGTCACAAGTATAGGTTTCAAGAGACAAGCATGATTTTCTTGTTCAAGTTTATTGGTTGTAATTAATTACCAGCTTTGTTACAACTCCACAATTATTTACAAGTTGCCTATTTCAATTGAGCCGTGAGAATGCCAGTCAAGTGGTTGCAGGTATAGCTTATCTGGCTATAGTCATTTAACCTGAGACGCTAGTCGATCGGTTGCCAAAATGGCAGAAATTTTCTTTTTTATTTTTGTCATTTTATTACTAAATCTATTATAAAATAACGTCTATCTAAAGTTAGATATAACATCAAAAAACTTTGAGATTAAATAATTACCTCTCTACCATTAGATAGAGGAAAATTGCTTGACACCCATCCTTAAAATAGAGTCGTTCGTAGTAGGCGCTTGGGCGCCGTTCTCAATCTCCGTGCATTTTAGTATAAATTGATAGCTGACATCAAGACCATTTGGCTCGCGGTAACGCGAGGCTCCTGTCTCCTACATCTGATGCTTGTAAAGATGTAATAACTATTGTTTCAGTTGCTCAAAACCGAGAATAAAAGCTGAAGCTTATGGCTGAGAATGGTTGAAAATGTTAGTATCAAAGCATACTCCTTGACCGCCTCAATTCACTAAACAACGCTTTCAGGAGTAATTTATGGAATCCACAGAATCTGGGCTAGGCATTCCACAATACTGGCTGATTCTGAAGCGACGTTGGTTACCCGCTTCGGCTGTTTTTGTCACGGTTATCCTGCTTACAGGAATTAAAATTTGGCTGCAACAGCCGGTTTATCGTGCAGAAGCAAAGCTAGCTTTTACCAAAAGCAATCCTACTTCTTCTTTAACCGGATTGGGAAAAGAAATAGGCGAGTTTTCCCCAGTAGGAGAGCAAACGAACCCGCTCAATACAGAGTTAGAAGTAATTCGTTCATCTCCGATTGCTCAACAAACAATAACCAGACTCAATCTGAAAGACAAAAAAGGGGATATCCTCAAAGTTAAAGACTTCTTGAAAAAGCTCACGATCGTCAATCCCAGAGGTACCGATATCCTGACAATTTCTTATGAAACAAAAGATCCAAAAATAACTGCCGCAGTTGTTAATACCGTCGTGGATCTGTACCTGGAAACTAATCAACGAGTCAACCATTCTGAAGCGACTTCGGCACGGGAATTTCTAGAACAGCAATTACCTCAAGCTACAGAATCTGCGCGTCAAGCAGAAACAGCGCTGCGCCAATTTAAAGAAAAGAATAAAGTAGTAGACTTACAGGAAGAAGCAAGATCGGCAGTGGCAACGATCGCCAGCTTGCAAAACCAGATCGGTCAAGTTCAGTCAGAACTCGCCGATGCTAATGCACAATCCCAAGCGTTCCAAAACCAGTTGCAAATGAATCCGCAGCAGGGATTAGTCGCAACTTCCCTCAGTGAATCTCCGGCGGTACAGGAAGCGATCGCAGAATATCAAAAAATAGAACGCCAATTAGCTATTGAGCGCACCCGCTTCCAGGATACGCATCCGGCGATCGCAGATTTAAAAACCAAACAAGCAACGCTAAAAGCTCTGTTGCAAAATCAAGTTCAACAAGCTGCTGGAAATCGACCACAATTGGCAAATGGCTCTTTACAAATTGGCGAAGTTAAACCAAGACTGATCGAAGAGTTTGTCAAAATCGAGGCAAAACGTCAAGGTCTTGCCCGTCAAGTTACTACTTTATCTAACCTCAAAATCGCCTACCAGCAGCGAGTCAACGTTTTACCCAGGCTAGAACAAGAACAGCGCGAGTTAGAAAATAAATTAAAAATTGCCCAGAATACATACTCGTTAATGCTGCAAAAGTTCCAGGAAATCAGAGTAGCTGAAAATCAAAATGCCGGAAATGTGCGGATTATTCAACCCGCCCTAGTCCCCGATGAACCCCTCTCGGCGCGCAAGGCTTTATCGGCAATCTCAGGGTTGTTAATCGGCAGCTTGCTTTCTCTGGCAACGGCTTTGATTTTAGAATCCCAAGATAAATCAATCAGAACCATAGAAGAGTTAAAGGAATTATTTGGTTTAACCTTGCTAGGCGTAATTCCTGACTATAAACAATCTGAAAAAATGGTCGGATTCAACAATAATTTGGCATTGAATTCTGCCCAGGTTCCCCACTACGTCACCAGCAACGGACAGGTTAAACAAAACGCTTACACGACGACCAGTAATTTAGAGTTATTGATGCCCAAAATTATCGGGCAAGATCGAGCTAACTCCTCCATCAGCACCGCTTACCAGATGCTGCAAGCTAATTTGAAGTTTCTCTGTTTTGCCCAAGGATTTAAAACTCTCGCCGTTACCAGTACGCAGCATCAAGAAGGCACTTCCACAGTCTGTGCGAATTTAGCTTGGACTTTGGCGCAATTGGGGCATAAAGTTTTGCTGGTAGATGCAAATTTCCACCATCCCGTCCAGCATGAAATTTGGGAACTTCCCAATCGAGTAGGTTTGAGTAATGTAATTTTGGGAGATACTCAACTCAATAATGCGATCGCAGAAGTCTCCCCCAATCTAAAACTACTTACTTCTGGCGTCATTCCTGCCAATCCAATGGCGCTGCTCGACTCCCAGCAAATCGCTGCATTAATCGCACAATTTTCAGATACTTACGATTTAGTAATTATCGACACACCTTGCTTGAAAGTTGCTGCTGATGCTCTCATCCTGGGTCAAAAAGCAGATGGTATCTTGCTAGTCGTTCAACCCGGAGTCGTTGATGCTCAAAGCGCCACTTTCGCCAAACAGCTTTTAGACAAATCCGGTCAGCGCGTTCTCGGTTTAGTAGCTAATCGCGTCCATTCTCAAAACGAACCTCAAAGCTACTACTATTTCCCCCAGGAATCCTAAGCGATCGCCCACAACCGTATAATCCCTTAGTTACCCCGTAGCGTTTGATATCTACAAAACGCATAAGCATCAAACAAAATACCCACCAAGCCAAACGTGAAAGCGATCGCTAAAATGCCATCGCTGGGCGATCCGCTGCCAAAAATTGCCAAAAACTGCCAGATCGATTCAGCGCCAGACTGACCGATAATTTGCAACCCGGGAATGTAGCGTACTAGGGAAGAACCACCCAGCATTCCCCCCACTAATAGGATCGGGGTAGCAAAGCTAAAGATACTCGTTAGCAGCAGGGAGCGGAAAAAGTTGGGCAACATACTCATGGCCTGGATTAGAACGCTGATAAGACCGACGACAGATACCTGTCATGGATACCCGTCACATATACAATAGGCGGAATCTCTGCCAGATCGGCAAAAAGACAAGAATCTTAAGTTTTCATTAAAAATAGACAGGGAATGTACTGAGCGATCGTTCAGGATCGACATACAACTTAACAAAGTGCGGATTGGAGGCGCGGTGAGGGAGAAAATTTCGAGATTTGGCTTGGGAATGTGGGGACAGCGCTTGCTGGCGGCAATGTTGCTGGGGGGGCAGGTGTTGATGCACCTGTTGGCGGGAAAAATTCATCGGCGCAACACGCTTGACCAAATGGCGATGGTGGGGCCAGAATCGTTAGCGATCGCGCTGGTAACCGCCAGTTTTGTGGGGATGGTGTTTACAATTCAGGTGGCGCGAGAGTTTATTAACTTTGGCGCGACGACTGCTGTGGGGGGGGTTTTAGCGATCGCACTAGCCAGGGAACTTGCCCCAGTCCTCACCGCCGTAATTGTAGCAGGGCGCGTCGGTTCCGCGTTTGCCGCAGAAATCGGCACGATGCGCGTCACCGAACAAATCGATGCTTTGTATGTCCTCAAAACCGATCCGATCGATTATTTAGTAATTCCTCGCGTCCTTGCTTGCTGTTTAATGCTGCCAATTTTAACGATTATGTGTTTATTAACCGGCTTGATTGGCGGATTGTTGATTGCAACCAGCATGTATGATATTTCCCAAACCGTATTTTTAGATTCGGTTCGCAATTTCTTGAATGTTTCCGATCTGGCAAGTGCAGCATTTAAAGCGTTTTGTTTTGGTGCGTTAATAGCAGTAATTGGTTGCAGTTGGGGCTTAACAACCACAGGCGGCGCCAAAGGCGTGGGACAATCGACAACAACAGCGGTAGTGACGGCGCTGTTGGCTATTTTTATCTCGAATTTTTTCTTATCTTGGGTAATGTTTCAAGGAACGGGTAGCGCTGTTTTGGAAGGATTTTAATTGGGTATAGGTTAAAAATCGGGTTTCTTTGACAATACCCTCGCCAATTTTCTCAAACACCCCCAGGTTAAAACCTGGGGCTACACAAGCAAAGCCCGCCTGCGCGGGCTAAAATTCTTACAGCCCGCGCAGGCGGGCTTTGTTTGTATAGCGGCACCCTTAAGGGTGCCGGATTTTGGCTCGGTTAAGAAACCGTGTTTCTTTGAACAATCTTCGGTTTGATATATATCTAAGCTCCAAACCCGGTTTCTGATAAATTCTCATTTGCTAGCCTAGCTAACAGCGACTCATCAGATAATTCAGGCAACTGTTCCAGCAATAACCCTAACTCTTCCCCAGACAATGCCAGCAAATTTGACACCAGATCGTTTAACCGTTCCCCTAACTCTCCAAAACGCATTTTCAGCACATTTTCTGCAAGCAATCTTCTAGCTTGCTCAATCCCTTCTTCGTTCACCGGCAGCGCAGATAATTGCAGCAACAGCAGAGCAAATTCACTAGCCGGTAAAGCCGATACCGTAACTAAAAAAGCAGTCAAAGGCGCGTCTAATTCACCAAACCTTACCCGCAGAAAGTTGGCTAAAATCAATCGCTGTCCTTCTTCTCTCCCTATTTCTATACCTTGTTCTATACCTTCTTCTCTGCCTTCTAATTTTGCCGCTTCTAATTGCTCTCGAAATAAAGGTGCGATCGCCATAATCAACTCCCGATCTTCCGGTTCTAATTCCCGTTCTTGATTTGTCCGTAAGTTAGATTGCAACTGGTAAGCTAATTCTAGCGCGATCGCGCGAATCGGGTTATCAGTGGACAACTCACTCAACTGCGCTATTGCTCTTTCCTGCACCTTCCCCCTACCCAATATTCTCAACCACAAGGTTGCTTCTGTGACTGGCAATTGATGGATGACTACAATCGCCGTTCGCCAACCTTCTCCTGTAAAATAGATTCCTTTACCCCAGTTATCTTCATCTGGAGTCGCCTTAAACCAATTTAACACCCTGTCAGATGCTGTCGGAGTCAGAATCCATAGCATTGGTAATTCGGCTTCCGGTAAGCTAGTTTCTTCCCGTCTAGATCTGCGCTCTACTTCTGCGATCGCATTAAACAGCTTACTCGTACAACTACGCACCTCGCTAATGGTGGCAGGATTGCGAAACGCTTCAAACAGCGCCGTCGTCCTTGCCATTTTTCCCAAAATTCCCAGCGTATCTAGGTAATCTGCTGTAGCAATCCCTGGCGTGAAATAAACATCTATTTCTCGGACTTCTGAATTTACGTCACGGCTAGGAGTCACCGTTCCGATCGGTGATAATAGTTCCGACAAATAATTTTTGGCAAATTCGTCGTAAATGATTCGCGTCATCTTTGCGTTCGCACCAGCGTGCCGGAGGCATATCGCTCGCATCTACTTTTGCCAAATCCTACCATATATCTTGTGCCGATCCCTAATAGCTATCTCAAGTTGCTAGCTATAAGGTCAAGCATTTTAGATCCCCCTAAATCCCCCTTAAAAAGGGGGACTAAGAATCCGGTTCCCCCCGCTGTTTTGGGGGGTTAGGGGGGATCGAACCGACAATATTTGTAACTAGCAACTTGCGTTAGCTAATCTCAGACTTAAAAAGGGGGACTAAGAATCCGG
>CAYXCW010000090.1:0-30031 GCA_964463555.1 uncultured bacterium | reverse complement strand
TAATTGCTAATTGCTAATTGCTAATTGCTAATTGCTAATTGCTAATTGCTAATTGAGAGAGGGGGCGGGTTTAAATAAACCATTAGCCATTAGCGATTAGCCATTAGCCGAATTTATTAGCCTGGATGTATATTGAGTTGATCGAGATGCTCTTTTGATTTGGCTAAAATTTCCTTAGATTTTTCCAGTTGCTCTTTAGTTGCTTGCACGTGTTCGGCTGCTGCTTTTACATGTTCTTCTGTTGCTTTGATATGTTCTTCTGTTGACTCGATTGACTGGTGGGGTGACTTGCCATACTCCTGTGCTGCTTTACCGTGGGCTAGGGATGCTTTTGCATGTGCCTGGATTGACTTACCACGCGATTCGATTAGCTTACTGAGTTCTTCATCTTCGCTTGATTCTGCGTGCTGTTGAAGGAGCTGTCCGATTTCTTCAACCATTTTGCCGTGCTTGTGGGACTCTTGGGCGTGTTCTTGTGCTTCCTTGGCGCGCTGTTGTTGTTCTTCAGACATAATTGGTAATTGGTAATTGGTAATTGGTAATTGGTAATTGGTAATTGTAGATTTGAGATTGCAGATTGCAGATTTAATCTAAAATCTAAAATCTAAAACTAGCCATTAGCTATTTTCGCTAATTTCATCTTGGCGCTCATCCATCAACAGAATGACGCCTTGTTGCTGATTTTCTACAATCAATGGGGTGCAAATAACGCGACAACGAATTGCTTTGCCGCGACGGTTAACGGCATTTAATACAGTTTCGTGTTCGTCGCGATTCTGAATTTGGCAGGTGCGGATGAATTCGCGCAACTCTTGCACGGGTAAACCAATATCTAAATCAAAAAAGAAATGTCCAATTGCTTCTTCGGCGCGCAATCCCCATAATTCCTCTGCCCTACCGTTCCAAAGTTGAATGCTGAGTCTATTATCTAAAACTACCATCCCAATCCGCAGGCTGGTAAGAATTGCCTCCATAAATACAGTAACCCGGTTTAGTTCTTCTGTGCGCTGGCGCAGTTCTTCGTTTGTTGTTTGCAGTTCTTCATTCGATGACTGGAGTTCTTCATTCATTGTCTCCAGTTCTTCGTTGGTACTTTGCAGTTCTTCGTTGGTGGTTTCTAATTCTTCGTTGGTACTTTGAAGTTCTTCGTTGGTGGTTTCTAATTCTTCGTTGGTGCTTTGGAGTTCTTCATAAGCTGTTTCCAGTTCTTGGGAACTGCGCTGAAGTTCTCGCTGTAATAAATGATAGGGCGTCACGTTGGTGAAAATAATGCTGACACCTTGGGCATCGGCATTGGTATCGAGCAGGGGAATTACCTGAATTTCTAGGTGTAAAATATTTTCTTCCCCCTGGGAGTATTCCATGTTGGCAATTGCGATCGCACGCCGTTCTGTGTATGCTTGTTGGATGCGCGATCGCAATTCTGCTGGACGGTAAGAAATCTCTAGATCCTGGATCGGACGACCAATATCTTGGGTATTTAAATTAAACAGAATTCTGGCTTCGCGATTGGCTAGCGCTAAGTTGCCTTGAATATCTACCACAATTTGGGCAACTGGTAAAGATTCGATCGCTTCGTCGCGTAAACGCATATTTACTACTATATTGTTGCTGGCTTCGGTGTTACCAGTTTCTGCCATAATTAATAAGCGATCGCGTAAACTAATTCTCGGTACTTTGGCAAATATTCTATGCTTCAAGTTCGCCGGATTGAATAAGTTAGCATGAGTCAGCAACATCTCTGCTTTCCCTACAAACAGATAACCCGTATCGTTGAGGGCAAAGTGAAACCGTGCCAAAATCCGCGCTTGCGTTTCCGAATTAAAATACATTAATGTATTGCGGCATACGAGCAAATCTAGCCGGGAAATTGGCGCATCGTGGGTTAAGTCGTGACGACCAAAAATCACGCACCGCCGCAAGTCTGGGCGGAACATGTAGTTAGTTCCTGCGGTGTCAAAGTATTTGTTTCGCAGTTCTTCGGGTAGGTTTTGTAATGCTTTGGCTGAATATATTGCTAGACGTCCTTGAGCAAGTGCGTCATCATCTAAATCGGTAGCATAAATTTTTACTCGCTCTCGAAACGTTTCTGCTCCTAAAACTTCCGCCAATATCATCGCAATCGTGTAAGCTTCTTCTCCAGAGGCGCAGCCAGCACTCCACGCCCGAATCGGCTCTTTGTTTTGTTTGAAGGCGATAATGCGGGGAATAATATCATTTTGAATTACTTCCCAAGCTGGTGCATCGCGAAAAAAAGTTGTGACGTTGAGTAATAGGGTATCAAATAAATGATTGACTTCATTGGGATATACCTGTATATAGTCTAAATAATCGCTAAACGAGTTAACGCCTAGTCGTTGCATCCGCTTGGTAGTTAAACGCTTGAGGCTGGGGCGTTTATAGCCTGTAAAATCAAAGCCGCGAATTTGTTTGAGATACTCTAGCAAGGCTTCAAAAGTTGGATCTATCGGAGCATTTGTCAAAACATCCCTCCTGTGATGACTAAATTGGCGATCGCTCCTGCTATTTCCGGTAATGGTAAGATGAAATCTACACACCCGGTGGCGATCGCAGCCGCGGGCATTCCAAATACTGTCGATGTGGCTCGATCTTGCGCGATCGCTATCCCTCCCATTTTCTTAATCGCTTCTACTCCCTTTGAGCCATCGCTATCACCACCCGTCAATACTACAGCGATCGCGCGCTCTTTGTAACTTTGTGCCACCGACTCAAACAATACATCCGCTGATGGGCGGACAAAATGCACTTTTGGCGACTGCGATAACGAAATCGTACCGTTTGGGGTAACTAGCAAGTGATAGTCTGGCGGCGCAATATAAACCACAGATTGGTATAATTTTTCTCCATCTTCAGCGGGTTTTACTGTTAGCGACGTGTGGCGATTGAGGATTTGCGTCAAAAAGCTGGGATACTTGGGTGATATATGTTTCACGATCAAAATCGGTACTGGAAAGTTAGACGGTAGGGCAGACAAGATTTCTATTAAGGCTTTAAGTCCATCTGCCGATGCTGCGATCGCTACAATATCAAAAGCTTTAATCTCACTCAAATCACTAGCTTGATATTCTTTTGTTTTCATTTTATTGCCTCTATTTTTTTCGCTTTTGCCAAATCCCCATTAATTTTTTATTTGATTTGTAAATAAAATGTCACAAAAATCCTGACAATATTGAGAATTTGGCAACATAACCAATAATCATATATTACATTGAAATCGTTGATTGATTGGCAAAAATTATAGTGCAGTTTTTACCAGTAAATCTGCTACTTTAAGCAGATGAAAAATAAATAGTTTGAGGGTTTAATTCAGTCAAAACCTGCTCAATCCCTCACAACAGCGCCCCCCGCAAGCATGGAACACACACCTGAGAACAATAAAACCGGACACGATATTATCGTGGTGGGGGCATCCGCAGGCGGAGTAGAAGTGCTGAGTCAACTGGTGCGGGGTTTACCAGCCAATTTGCCAGCGGCGATCTTCGTGGTGCTGCACATTTCACCCAACGGCCCCAGCGTTCTGCCGAATATTTTAAACCGTCGCAGCGCTCTAAATGCATTGCACCCGAAAGATGGCGATCCAATTTTGCACGGGCGCATCTACGTAGCACCCCCAGATCGGCATTTACTGGTGAAACGCGGACATATCCAGGTGGCGCATGGTCCAAAAGAGAACCGCCATCGTCCAGCGATCGATCCGCTGTTTCGCACGGCGGCGCGTGCTTATGGAGCGAGAGTAGTGGGTATTGTGCTATCGGGTACTCTCGACGACGGAACCGCAGGTTTAATGGCGATCAAAAATCAAGGTGGGGTGGCGATCGCTCAAGATCCAGAAGAAGCGCTTTACGACAGTATGCCGCGCAGCGCCATCGAGAACGTCAAAGTCGATTGCATTTTGCCGGTGTCTGAGATGCCACCCGTGTTGGTACGCTTGGCAAACGAATTAGTCGAAGAAATTGAGCTGCAAGAGGAAAACAATGGTAGCGATCGCGAACTGGATATGGAATCTGGTATGGCAGAACTCGATATAGGTGCAATGCAAAGCGGCAATCGCCCCGGAAAACCTTCCGGTTATTCTTGTCCAGAGTGCGGCGGCGTATTGTGGGAATTGCACGACGACAATTTACTCCGTTTCCGGTGTCGCGTCGGTCACGCATACTCGGCAGAAAGCTTGCTAGATAATCAAAATGAAGTACTCGAAGAGGCACTCTGGAGCGCGCTTAGGGGACTCAAAGAGCGCGGCGTATTGGCGCAGCGAATGGCTAAGCGATCGCGGGAACAAGGTCATAACTTAACAGCACAACGTTTTGAAGCGCAGGCGGAAGAAGCAGAGCAACATGCAGAAGTTATCCGCAAAGTGCTTCTGAAACAGGCGGATGAGGAGAATGGGGCAGGTGAGCAAGCGATCGGGTGAGCAGGGGAAGAATTCAAACTGCGATCGCTCAGCCTGCCCGAGGCAGATCGCTATCTTGCAATTGATGATTTCACTCCAAATCAGGGGTCATACCCCCTACTCGCCACCAGTATCCTTTGGCAAGCAAGAAGCGAAAAAGCTTTTTGGGATAGATGATACATCGCCACTAAAAATTTTATAAGCAATATGTCACCGCCTCCTCGATCAATCAAAGGGCTGCTTGCATCTGCGGTTAACTTTTTGTTAACTACAGCACAACAGTATCATTACAATATAGGTGCGAGGGGAAAAATAGACGATCAATTATTATGAAAGAAGAAATTTTTGACCAACAAATAGCTGATTCTCTGCAACGCCTCGAAAAACTGTGGGAAAGAACTCTCGCTCTACCAAAACCTACAGACAAAAATGGGCGCCAAGTTGAAGTTCTGCCCGAACAAGAAGAAACCCTGCTCTGGGAAAGCTTGGAGCAACTGAACAATTCGCTGGCAGAATTACAGGCAGCATCGGATGAATTGCGGCACCAGAATGAGGAATTAGCCGCCAGTCGTTTGGCGGTGGAAAGAGAGCGCCAGCGCTATCAAGAGTTATTTGATTTTGCCCCCGATGCGTATATCGTTACCAGCGATTCCGGTACTATCCTACAAGCCAATTTCGCCGCCGAAAAGCTGTTGAACGTTAAGCGCGATCGCTTGATTGGCAAACCGTTGTTAGTTTATATACCTTCCCAAGAGCGGCGCGAATTTTTGCAGCAACTCAATCTGTTACAAAGCGGTGAGGAAGTCAGAGACTGGGAAATCCAAATTGAACCCAGACATGGGGGGGAAAACCCAGTTCCAGAAACACTTTGCAGTGCCGTACCGATTCTAGACGGGCAAAAACAAGTTGTAGGGATGCGCTGGATGTTGCGGGATATTAGCGATCGCAAGCAAGCTCAACAATTAATGCAAAAATTGTTCTTGCTCGATCAAATACTCTGCGCTTCCGATGCCCAGATTTTGTTATGCGATCGCCACGGCAAGTTCCTCTACGCCAGCCCCAATGCCGCTCGCACTTTAGGAGTATCACAAACCGATATCCTGGGCAAGACTTGTCAAGATTTGGGCTTCTCTTCCGAAATTGTGGAAACCCTTGATGCTCAACGCCAAGAAGTATTGAGCGCAAAACAACCCATCACCGCTGAATTAAGTTTGTCAACAGCAGCGGGAATTAAATATTTTGAGTACACCATCAGTTTGAGCAACAGCATCGATGCTGTAGTGGTCGATTTTAAAGACATTACCAAGCAAAAGCAGGCAGAAAGTGAAATTAACAAAGCTCTGGAAAAACAAACAGAAATCAACGAGCTAAAAACCCGCTTTATTTCCATAATTTCCCACGAATTCCGCAATCCGCTGAATAAAATATTCTTGAGTGCAGACTTGCTGAAAAATTACACCAATAGATGGACAGAAGAACAAAAAAAACAGCAACTTAATTACATTCTTTCAGCGGCGAAACAAACAAAACGCGCCTTGGATGACCTGCTACTCGTAAGTCAAACCGAAACGGGAAAATTAAAGTTTCAACCCGGATTGCTAGACTTAGAAAAATTCTGCCGCCAAATAGCAGAAGAAATGCAAGCTACTGCGGATAAAGAACACACTATTATCTTTACCGCCCAAGGACATACTAGCGCCTGTTTAGATGAAAAACTGTTGCGTCCTGTATTGACAAATCTGCTTTCTAATGCTATAAAATATTCCCCTTCAGGCAGCAATATCGAGTTTGATTTAATTTGTGAAAACGGGGAAGCCATTTTACAGATTAAAGACTCTGGTATCGGCATTTCGCCAGCAGATCGAGCCAAGCTATTTACCTCATTTTACCGAGGCAGCAACGTCGGCAAAATTGAAGGAATTGGATTGGGTTTATCAATTGTCAAACAATGCGTTGACTTGCACGGGGGCAATATAGCCATAGAAAGTGAAGTGGGAGTGGGAACGAAGGTAACGGTTACCTTGCCGTTGGGCTATGCCATACCAGGGGATAATTTATCGGGTAAAGTGACGGTAAAACAAGTTTGATTATCTTGGCTTTTCACCTCAATAATCCCGCCCAAATGAGCCACCAATTTCTTTACTAACGCCAATCCCAGTCCCGTTCCGCCTTGCTTCCAAGGATCGGTACTGGGAATGCGGTAGAACTTATCAAAAATGCGAGATAATTGACTGGGGGGAATTTCAACTCCGGAATTATTAAAGCTCAATTGAATTAACCCCGGTTTAGCAGAGGCGTTAACGGTAATTTGTTCGTTAGACGGCGTATACTTGCAAGCGTTATTGAGCAATTCGGTGATAATCCGCTCTAGACTGCCTTGGTCGCAGAAAAAAGCAGGTATTGTGGGGGAGATATTAAGCTGTAAATTCTGCTGGCGTTTTTCAGCGCGTTCGTGAAAGGGTGATACGAGTTGAGGTAACCAATCGGATAGTTGAATCGCTGCTAAAGCTACGGGTTGTTTTCCGCCTTCGAGTCGCTGTAAATCCAGGACGTCGTTAATCAGGTTAATTTCGCGATCGCATTCGTTTTGTAAGATTTGGAAATAGCGCGCTAATTTGCTTTGTTGCGTTTGAGGTTTGGCTAATTCATCGAAAAATGGTAGCTCGCGATTGAGATTTATCCCCAACATTTGAATCGCCATTTTCATGTTAGCGACAGGGGTGCGGAGTTCGTGGGAAATCGTGCTGAGAAATTCATCTTTGAGGCGATTGAGTTGTTCCAACTCGGTGACTTGTGCCTCGACGGCGTGGTAGAGTCGGGCTTGACGGATAGCGATCGCGCACTGAGCAGCGACTTGCTGTACCAGCCGAATTTCTACCTCGTTAAACGTATCCTCGTGCTGCTTGAATAACCACAGATCTCCCAGAGTTCTTTGGTTATCGACAATCGGACAAGCGAGGATAGAAATTTCTCCCCTCCAGCTAGGGATGCGAATGCAAAACTGAAAATACTGCCGTTGCAGCAGCTGCTGATACCATTCAGCGAACTCAGCCATCGGCACCACTTTTCCCTGAACCCCAGGCATGTCAGGGGTATACTCGTAGCTAATCGTAGCTGTGGCTCGCTCGACGTTGTATAAAGCTGCATTGCACCCCCTCAAGCCCAAAACCTGCACTAATTCTTCGACGGCGGTATGCAAAATCTGGCTTTCCTCAAAACTATCGCGCACTCTATCGGTGATGCGTTTGAGCATTGCTTCAAAGTTGAGTGCATTTTCTAGTTCAGCCGTGCGAGTTGTAGAAACTGCCACCGGATTGTTTCGCGATCGCGCGTTTGCTGGTTTTTTCTGCTTGTATTGGGCTATTTCTTGTTCTAGTCTTTCAATGGTTTTAGCTTGCTGCTTCAGCTGTTTTTGAGCGCTTTTATTCGTTGTTTTCGCTGGCTTTGTGTGGCTGATATCTTTGAGCATTATTCGCCAACCGACTACCGTTCCCTCTGAGGAACGCACGGGTAACGCGGTAAAATTCACCCTGAGAGATTTTCCCTCAACTGCCACTAGCGGCATTTCCCATTCTCTGGTGTCTTCGCTGCTACTCGATTGGGAAAGTTGGCTGCGAAACTTAGCTCGGTGCGATCGCGCGATAAAATTAACCAGGGACTTGCCTACCAAGCGATCGCGACATTGCTTTAACAAATTGGCTGCGGCACAGTTCGCTTCTAAAATCGCCGCCTCTCCATCCGTTACCAAGTACCCATCCGGTGCGAGATCGAACAACTCCTGATAGCGCCGACGTTCCGCTTCCATCGCCAGACAGGAGGTGTTTAACGCTACCTTGAGTCCTGGCACTTCCTCTGGATCGAGTTGCAGCGAACCCAACCTTTGGCAAAATTTAGCGATCGCTGCCCCTAATTTCTGCCGCTGCGGTTTGGACAATAGGTGAGTACACCGGGACAGATCGTCGATTCCCTCCAGGAAGTATTCTATTTGCTGCTCGAGCTTTTCCACCGTTTTTCCTGTCATGCACGTGCCTCAAGCTGTTGTCTGGTACCTAAAAACTATTATCAACAAGCGCGCGATCGCTCTTTACCTGCCTCTACGATCCACCCCTGAGCCTCAAACGCTTATCCTAGCAGGGATCAATAATATCTATCTGGGGAAATAGCCGTAATTTTGCTACAAAAAACTTTAGGTAGATTCACCAAGAGGACAACGGTGATTAAATAAGTTTATACAGATTTAATTGTTTGCAGATCTTTAGGGTATAAGGGGATACATTTAATGTTTCGATAGAAAATATAGCTACTTTCTATCCTTCACATCCTCGATCTGGCCCTATGATTAAAAATACCAATTAAATCGACCGCATCTTATAATTCACATGTATAAAGCCTCAGGGTGCTATCTATGAAACTTTAACGTCAACTACACTTAAACCGTTAAGCACAGAGGTTTTGACAATGGCTAATTTAACACCTGTTACTACCTACCAAACTATCCCGATTTACCTGAATAAACTTAAGAAAAATAAAGGCTGCTGGCTTCAGTGGGTCTACCAAGGCATTCAATACGGTGTGCCCGTGACTACAATAAATGAAGCAATCCAAAAGGCAAAAGAGGTGATTGATGCCACCCTGATGTTGCAAGCTCAAGCAATGGGTAGATCTGCTTAAAACTTGTTTTTGGTTAATTCCTTTTTTTCGCGCTCAAGCAGTTTTCCAGCAATTTGTGAACCCAATGTCAAAAAAAGAAAACAAAGCCCGCTCACGGCGGGCTTTGTTAATGGCTATTTAGTTAACTTTTGTTGCAATTGCTTGCTATTTAACGAGTATTTGGGGTGCGCTGGAGTTGAAAGAATAGATGCGAGATTTTTCTTGAGCCACGATGGGGAGAACTTCGCGCATTTCCGTTGCCACTGCTACCGCTTTCACATCGTAGGTTTGCGTCATCAGCTTAGGATACAATCCGATGCCGATAATCGGTAGCAACAGACAAGCGGCGATTAAGATTTCGCGAGGCTTGGCATCCATCCAAGATTCTAGGTTGAGCTTTTGATCTTGCTTACCGTAGAACACTTCCCGCAGCATCGAGAGCAAGTAAATCGGAGTCAGAATCAATCCCACCGCCGACAGCAGCAATACGATAACCTTGAAGCTGGAGTTATAAGCATCGCTGGTGGTAACGCCCAAGAATACCGTCAACTCGCTGACAAATCCGCTCATTCCCGGTAGCGC
Source organism: uncultured bacterium (assembly GCA_964463555.1). GTDB lineage: Bacteria > Cyanobacteriota > Cyanobacteriia > Cyanobacteriales > Aerosakkonemataceae > Microseira. The sequence goes on along the minus strand of CAYXCW010000090.1, from coordinate 20,388 downwards.
TAGGGAAGCCATCGCACCGACAGTAAATAAAGCGAAGGTTTTGGGCATAGATTTAGCAATCCCGCCCATTTTATCCATCATTAAGGTGTGCGTGCGATCGTAAGCCACACCGGCGAGGAAGAACAACGCGGCAGCAATTAACCCGTGGGAAATCATTTGCAACAATGCGCCATGAATTCCCAACTCGGTATAAGAGGCAATCCCAATCAGCACAAACCCCATGTGGGAAATCGAAGACGAAGCCAAGCGCCGTTTGAGATTCTTTTGAGCAAACGCATTCAACGCACCGTAGATAATATTCACCACACCCAGCATCACCAAGATGGGAGCAAAGTAAACGTGGGCGTGGGGCAACATTTCAACGTTCATGCGGATGAGTCCATAACCACCCATCTTGAGCAACACGCCTGCGAGAATCATCGAGACGGGGGCAGAAGCTTCGCCGTGAGCATCGGGTAACCAAGTGTGTAAGGGGAAGATAGCCAGTTTGACGCCGAAGGAAATCAACAAGCCAGCATATAGTAAAAGTTCAAACCCGATCGGGTAGTGCTGTTGCGCCAGGGTTGAAAGGTCAAACGTAATTGTATCGCCATAAAAAGCCATTGCTAAGCCAGCAACCAGAATAAATACAGAGGCTGCTGCCGTATAGAGAATAAATTTTGTAGCTGCATAGAGGCGCTTTGGGCCGCCCCAGATCGAAATTAATACATAGACTGGCACTAGCTCTAGTTCCCATACCAAGAAGAACAAAAGCAGATCCTGAGCTGCAAACACGCCGATCTGGGCGCTATACATTGCCAGCATCAGGAAGTGGAATAAGCGCGGCTTGTTGGTAACTTTCCATCCGGCGAAGATGGCTAAAGTGGTCACCAAGCCGGATAAGACAATCAGCGGCATGGATAAACCATCCACCGCCACCGACCAATTCAAACCGATTTGGGGTATCCAGGGGTAGGTTTCCACCAACTGGAGCGATGAGCTTTGTAAATCGTAATGATTCCAAAAAGTATTAACGATCAAGCCCAATTCTAGAATCCCCACCCCTAACGAGTACCAGCGAACGGTTTTGCCTTCTTTATCCGGGATGAGGGGAATCGCAAAGGCTGCTACTAGGGGTAGCAGGATGATAGTGGTTAGCCAAGGAAATGTGCTGCTAAACATCACTGAGAATAAATACCTATTGCATACGATTTCATTTTATGAAACTGTATTAAGTTTTGAGAACGGTGAAAACCCGGAAAAAAGTCGCGGTCGGCATAGATAAGAATAAATACATAAGTCCGTGAGAGGGTTCTGGAGGCTGGTTAAACCTATCCCCCGTATTTTTTGCAGGCAATGTCAGTAGATAGTAGACGCTCGGCGGTAGGTAGTGGGAAAGTTACGAACTCCCCGCTACCTGAGTGAGGCAGGCAATCAAGTGAGGACTTTGTCAGAATGGAAGTAAAGTAGTTCCCTCTATTGACCCAAGTTGGATTGAGCTACTTCAGGGACGACGATTTCTGCCCCAGCCAGCAGTCAAACAACTCGATTGACGATCGTCCAAACGTCGCCATCAGAGCGGACGTAAGGAACGGAGATACTTCTGAAGCCTGTAATGAAAGGTTTGTAGTAGACTTGCCAATAACTAGGAGCGATGTCATCCGCGATCGCTTTGAGTGATTGGATCTCCTGTGCCAGTTCCGCTGAGAGTTGGTTAATTCTTTCGGCGTGGGCGCGAGCGCTTTCTCTGCCCGCTTCTACTTGCTCCTCCAACTGGGTGTATCTGGTTCTAGCCGGTAACCTGTTTGCCTCGGCTAGTTTCTGCTTTAATTGAGCTTCTAGGGCAGCGATCGCATCGTCGATTCCCTTAACCTCAGCCGCAGCTAGCGCCAATTCTCTGGCACGGCGACGGTAAGCAGATGCTATAGCCTCTGGCGAGTCATTGTCTGGACTTACCGGATCGACTTTGATCTGTTCCCGTTCTTGTCGCAGAGCCTGTATTTGAGATCGAATTGCTTCTATCTCTAGTTGTAATTGATCCATGACACAATTCCTTTGTGATTTTGGGAATAGAAAAATGAGAACCTGTATCCGAACATATAAGCCAACAGCAACAGGGGTTTCTCGGAAATTGATAACAAAGCGATCGTACTGGGAGTACGATTGATCTTGTTCTATACCGAAGCAAAATCCCCATCAGGGACACTACCATTCTGTTCAAATGAATCTTTTAACCCGGCAAAACCCTGGAGAGTTATGGTTACAGTTTTGGTTGTGGAAGACAGTCGGACGCAAAGGGAAATGATTTCAGGTTTCTTGCAACAGAAAGGACTGCAAGTCACCCAAGCCAGCGATGGCATCGAAGCGCTGAAGCAAATCGCAGCGCATCGTCCAGATTTAGTAGTGATGGACATTGTGATGCCCCGAATGAACGGTTATGAATGTTGCCGTCGGCTGAAATCGAACCCTGACACGCAGAATGTACCTGTGGTTATGTGTTCGTCTAAGCAGGAAGAATTCGATCGTTACTGGGGACTAAAACAAGGTGCGGATGCTTATATTACTAAACCTTTCCATCCCTCAGAATTGGTTCAAATACTGAAACGACTGCTGAAAAAGCAAGGGTAATAGAAAAATAGCTTTTATATACTAATTTTTGCTCCTTGGGAATCTATTTGCAGCGCCAACACCTCTAGTTTAATTCCTTGTTCTTTCCAAGCATTCCCCATCGCCGTCGCTACTTTAGGCGCTAGGGAAGCATCTGCTAATGCTAATAGTGTAGGTCCGGCGCCGCTAATTACCATGCCATAGGCACCCGATGCTAACGCCGCTTCTTTGACGGCATCATAGCCTTTAATCAATGCTTGGCGGTAAGGTTGGTGAATTTTATCTTGCAAAGCTGCTTTTAACCAATCACCTTTACCAGTTTCTAACCCGCGCAGGAGCAAACCCAAATGCGCCATGTTAAAAATAGCATCAGCACGGCTGTATTCCGCAGGCAAAACGCGCCTCGCCTCCGCCGTGGAAAGTTCAAAATCGGGAATTGCTACTACAGGAATAATATTTTCATGCCAGGGAATATCGCAGATTTCCCAATCAGTGCCGTTACTAGCCGCGAGACGACATCCACCCACCAAGGCGGGGACGACGTTATCTGGGTGTCCTTCGAGCGCGATCGCAAGCCCCATCACTTCATTTTGCGCCAAAGGCGACCCCGCCAACCAATTCGCCCCTACTAATCCCCCCACAATAGCCGTCGCCGAACTTCCCAAACCTCTTGCTAAAGGTACACCTAGATTGATTTCAATCTCTACGGGTGGCGGCGTTTGATCGATCTGCTGGTACAACTTAAGGAACGACTGATACGCCAGATTGCTTTCATCCGTATTCACCCGGTCTGCTTCCATACCAGTAACACTAATTCTTAGCCCCCCCTTAGCAAGGGGGGGTTGGGGGGGATCTAAGCGGGTAAATTTGAACTCGTTGTACAGAGTTAAAGCTGCACCAATGCAGTCAAAACCTGGCCCTAAATTAGCAGTAGTAGCGGGAACTCTAACCGTAACGCTGTTGCTCATTTTCAATTTTTCATTGCCGATCAATGCAGATAATACAGCAGATTGCAAGTGAGTGAGGTACAGCCTTCAGGCTTCGTTTGTGTAGCGGCACCCTTAAGGGTGCCGCTACACAAACGAAGGTGATACCTAATGCGCGTGCTTTCCGGCTATATCATTTCATGCGATCGCTCATTTTCTTACCTTACGGGTGTTAATTTTGACTCTCATTGACTAACGTGCGAAATATCTACCGCGCGACAGAAGAGTTTGTGTAAATTTTTTTGTATTGATTGTCGCATTTAGCGGACAGAAGGGGTGGAAGTGCGAAATAGAAGATAATAACGAATTCTATTAAATAATATGGCAAGATCAAAAACTGCATGGCCTACGCAAAAGATTACCGCAGTCGCACTCGGAGGTGCTGCTTCTACTTTAATAGTTTGGTCTATCAGTACTTTTAGTGGCAGAGTAGTAACGCCGGAAGTTGCATCTGCTATCACAACGATAGCAACCTTTGCTGCTGGTTACATTACCCCGCCAAAAGATGAAGAAACAATTGAGGATGCATCACCCTTAGTAAAGATGCCTGAGTAATGGATTTTTCGATGTGGAAGTGGGGATGCGATCGCTCTCTACTTCTACGATTATCTTAACCCTTTTCCTCGCAACAAATTATCTACCCAAACCGCCTCAGATTCGGATAATTGCGGTACTGTTTCGCTGTTATAATCAATCACATAATCATAAGCCCCTCGGTCATATACATCATTAATTAACGTCTGTAAATCTAGAAGTGGTTCCACATCGCCCCGCCTCAACGGTATAGGAAAAGAGGGTATGACATCGGCTAAATTAAATAAATACAAATCAGCCATTGGGCGTTCATCTCCTCGCCCGATTAAAATGCGATAATTTGCTGTTATATCGCAGTCTAATACAGGCATTGGTTTTCCTGCCCTTAGTAAATCAATTTCCACCAGGTGGGTGCGGCTTCCTAGTATTTGTTGGCGTTTTTCTTCATACATTTCCCTTCCTTGTCCGGCACGTTTATTTGTAGGAGAAATAACTTCAATAACTGTCACTACTTGTTTAGTTGCTATGTCTCGAACTTCTAAATAACTTTCCCTAAATTCCAAGGGGATAGGCATTCTCACTCGACGAGGCGTGACGGGTGGCGCAGCAATAGCAACGTTAGAATTTGTTTGATTTGTTTGAGTTCGCAGGCGTTGTTGCACAACCACATCAGGAATACCGACTAGAAGAGAATCATCTGCATTAACTTGATAGATTCGCCTTTCGATATTAACTCGATATTTTGGGACTAAGTGAGGAACTAAAACATCTGCGATCGCTACTATCAATCTACTATGTATTTCAGGCCATAGTTCGGGATGTTCTAAATAGGGATTCATCCCTGGAAATGGATTGGACATAAACTCACCTCTTCTCTTTTAAGCCTTTTTCTCGCAACAAATTATCTACCCAAGTTGCCTCTGATTCTGACAATTTTGGCACGGTTTCGCTGTTATTATAATCGATTGTATAATCATAACCTGCTCGGTCGTATAGTTGATTAATTAATGGCTGCAATTCCACAATCGGTTCGACATCGTCGCGCCGCAAAGGTAATGGAAAATTTGGGATGGCATCGGGTAAATTAAATAGGTATAAATCCGCTTTGGGTCGGCGTTCTCCCCGACTCACCAAAATCCGATAATTTCCGGTAAGGTTACTATCAAAAATGGGTAGAGGTTTCCCTCCTCTTAGCAAGTCAATTTCGACTAAGTTAGTGCGGCTTCCCAATACCTGCTGTCGTTTTTCTTCATACATTTTGCGTCCTTGTCCGGAACGTTTATTTACAGGTGAAAGCACTTCAATCACTGTTACTACTTCTTTGTTTTTAGTTTCTTTTACCTCTAAGTATCCTTCTCTAAATTCCATCAACATTGGAACTCTTACTTCTACAGGTGTAGCGGTTGGCGTAGCAACAGCTACAGCAGCAGATTCTGTAGACTCGGTTCTGGTTTGGCTGCGTTGTACGCTAACATCTGGAAGACCTACTAAAATGTCATCTTCGCTTTCAGTAGCTTGGTAAATTCGCTTGTCTATTGTGACAATATATTTGGGGAGCAATTGAGGAACTAAAGTTTCCAGCAAGCTACTAATTAGCAGGTGATGAACTTGAGGCCATTCATCAGGATGTTCTAAATAGGGATTCATCCCTGGAAATGGATTAGGCATAAAAGAATTTTAGATTTTAGATTTTAGATTTTAGATTTGTAATTTGGGATTTGAGATTCAAGATTGTAGAGACGTTGCAAGCAATGTCTCTACAATAATTTCCTAGAAGTTGCTGTAGTTGGAAATAGCGTTTGTCAGCCTTTCCAATACTTCTGGTACTGGGATAGCGCCTAGTTCTCCAGATGCTCTTGTACGAATGCTGAGACTGTTGGTTTCAACTTCCTTCGCGCCGACAATTCCCATCACGGGGATTTTGTCTTTTTCGGCGTTACGAATCAGTTTACCCAAGCGTTCGCCGCTGGTGTCTGCTTCGGCGCGGATATTGAGCGATCGCATTTTATCCGCCACTTCTTTAGCAAAGGGTAAAAACTCATCGCTGACTGGCAACAATCGCGCTTGAATCGGTGCTAACCACAAGGGAAAATCTCCCGCATACTCTTCAATTAAAATCCCAATTAGCCTTTCTAACGAGCCAAAAGGTGCGCGGTGAATCATCACCGGACGCTTGCGGGTGCCATCTTCTGCGACATATTCTAACTCGAATCGTTCGGGCAAGTTGTAATCGACTTGCACCGTTCCTAACTGCCATTCTCTTTCCAAGGCATCGCGGAAAATAAAATCGAGTTTGGGGCCATAAAATGCGGCTTCCCCAATCCCTTCAAAGTGTTCCATTCCCAACTGTTCAACCGCGCGGCGAATCGCACCTTGCGCTTTTTCCCAAGCTTCATCGGAACCGATATATTTATCCGATTCCGGATCTCGGAAACTCAATCTAGCTTTAAAATTCTTCAGTTGTAACTTGTTGAACACCGACAGAATTAAATCCACTACATTGAGGAATTCGCTGTCTAATTGTTCGGGCGTGACAAATAAGTGAGAATCATCAACAGTAAAGCCCCGCACCCGCGTTAAACCGCCTAATTCTCCAGATTGTTCGTAACGATAAACCGTGCCGAATTCTGCCAAGCGCATCGGCAGTTCCCGATAGGAACGCAACTCACTTTTATAGATTTGAATGTGGAAAGGACAGTTCATCGGTTTGAGGGTAAAACCCTCTTCCTTCGCCGCAGATTCTTCATCTTCTGCCATCAGAGGAAACATATCCTCTTTATATTTCTGCCAGTGTCCAGAGATTTTGAATAAATCCACTTTGGCGATGTGCGGCGTTACTACTGGTAGATAACCGCGTTTGAGTTGTTCCTGCTTGAGGAAGTCTTCTAAAAGACTCCGCAATACGGTTCCTTTGGGCGTCCACAAAGGTAACCCCGGCCCCACGTCATCGGAAAATATAAACAGTCCTAATTCTTTGCCCAGTTTGCGGTGATCTCGCCTGAGTGCTTCTTCCTTGCGGCGTTTATATTCTGCCAGCTGTTCCGGCGTTTCCCAAGCTGTGCCGTAAATCCGTTGCAGTTGCGCTTTGGTAGCATCTCCCCGCCAGTATGCCCCGGCGACGCTTTCTAGTTCAATTGCTTTCGGGTTCAACTCGCTGGTATTTTCCAAGTGGGGACCCGCGCACAAATCCCACCATTGATCGCCGAGATGGTAGATTGTAATCGGTTCTTCTTTTATACTTTCTAGTATCTCCAGCTTGTAAGGCTCGTTAATTTCCTTAATCCGGCGTTCGGCTTCCTCGCGGGTAACTTCTTCCCGCATCACGGGCAACTTGCGGTTAACGATCTTGACCATCTCTTTGTAGATGGCTTTCAAATCTTTTTCCGTAAATGGTTCAGAATTGTCAAAATCGTAGTAAAATCCATTTTCAATCCAGGGGCCGATCGTCACCTGCGCTTTGGGAAATAACTTTTGCACCGCCATCGCCATCACGTGGGAGGCGGTGTGACGAATTTTCTTTAAGGTTTCCGATTCGTTGGTGCGGGGTAAATACATTTTTACTGGTTGTTCTGGGGAATCGTTCGATTCTGGTTTAATTGAAGGCTGCTGAACCATGTTTCCAAGAAAGAAGTTGATAATTGGGCATCGGAGATTGGGCAGGTGAACAGAGGAGCTTTCTTGAGCTGAGGGAGCTGAGGGAGCTTTCTTGAGCTGAGGGAGATAACGAAATAGAAGTAATTACTTCCCCAGCTCCCCCAGCTTCCCCAGCTTCCCCAGCTTCCCCAGCTTCCCCAGCTTCCCCAGCTCAAGAAAGCTCCCCTACCGCTCTATCTTACCGAGTTGCCCTGCCACTGGTTAGAGCAAGGATTTTTAATAAAATCTTTGGGAAATGTAAAGAAACGTAAATGAGGTTAAGATTATGATTGTAAGTTAGTAAGCTTGTCTTTCGATTCATGCTTAATTCCAACTTGCCGGAGCCGGAATTGCTCAAAACCTTACTGGAACCGCTGTTAGAAGATTTTCTGTATTGGTTTGAGCGATCGCGTAACTTCCTGGAAACCGAGCAACTTCATTTCTTGACTCAACAGCAGCAAGCCGATTTACTGGCGCGGGTAACACAGGCTCAAACTGAAGTCAGAACGACTCAGATGCTGTTTCAAGCCACTGGCTCTCAAGTAGGCGTGGAAACATCCACCCTCATGCCTTGGCACCTACTGGTTACAGAATGCTGGCAAGTGGCGATGCGCTTTCGTATGGAGCAATCTACCGAACAAACACCGGAGATCTAAAGCTGCTAACCCTTAGACCGGCTTGTAACGTTTGATTAACATCTCTCATTTTTGATAAGACTTTCTCAATTTGTGCCGTTGACTGTCTGACGCGGAGGAGGACACCATGTTTCATCTACTTTACATTTTGGCTTTCACGATAATTGCTTTTTTAGCTGTGGGCAATCTCATCCGCAGTTTGCTGAGTATCAGTACGGATTATCAGTACAGCGCGAATTCTAGACGCCGCCCGATGGAAGTGCCGCACCCAGAGTTTCTCGATGCGTCTGGTAATGTCATTGAAGAACCTCTGCTAGTGATGAAGTCAATCGGTGTGGAAGACGCCCGTCAACAGTTAGAGTCGCTTTATAAAAATCAACCAGAAAATCCTTCTAATTAATCATAACTAGGTCTAGGGGAAGACAATCAAGCCAGCGGGATGCGCCAACAAGAAACCCGGTTTTTGACAAAAACCGGGTTTCTCAAACCTTTTACACCGGATTGCAAGTGAGTTAGGTATCAGCCTTTTGGCTTTGTTTGTATAGCGGCAGTATTAATGCTGCCGCTATACAAACAAAGGTTTACCTCCTGCGCGTGCTTTCCTACTATAAGTAGCGATCGCACTCAAAGCTAACTATGCTAGGACTTATGCAAAGAAACCGGGTTTCTGAGTTCGCCGTGCGTAAGTCCTGTATGCTGTATGCGATCGCACAAATCGCTCCAACGGACGCCTTCAAGGCTGGATAGGACAACGCTAGCATTGCTAGGATGATCGAGCGCTCCTAACTTAACAGCGCGCATCCCAGCTGAGTTGGCAGCTTCTACCCCAGCATCGGCATCTTCTACCACCAGGCATTGCGCCGGGGATAAACCGAGTTGGAAGGCGGCGTGGAGGAAAACATCGGGGGCGGGTTTGGGTTTGATGACGCTGTACCCGTCTGCTATACCATCCATGTACTCAGAAATACCGAGGCGGCGAATCACATCCCGCGCGTTTTTGCTCGACGATCCGAGGCCAATTTTTACCTTGGCAGCTTTCAGATCTTCTAACAAAACGCTTACACCGGGCAATAAATCAGATGGGCTGATGTTGCGAATCAATTCCAGATAGTAGCGATTTTTACGCTCCATCATTGCTTCGAGTTCTGGCTCGGTGGCGGTGCGATCGCTCAATCCCAAAATATAAAGCAGGGATTCCCGGCGAGCAATTCCCCGCAGCGCTTCGTTTTCCTGGCGATTAAACGCAATCCCTTCTTCATCCGCCAGTTGCTTCCAAGCCAGATAGTGATATTCAGCCGTATCCGTAAGGACGCCATCGAGGTCAAAAATGACACCCTGAATCATTGCAGATTTTAGATGGCAGATTTCAGATTTTAGCTCGTTACCTGGCTCCTGCCTGGGAACGCAGATTTCAGATTGAGATCGGTTCTGGGATGGCTCGATTTCCGGTTCTGACTTTAAATCGAAGTCGTATTGCTGACCTTGCCATTGCAGTTGAAACTTGAGGCGCGTCCAACCTGGGGGTAAATGGGGACAGGCGACGGGGCCATTTTGGGTGAGGCGGATGCCGCCAAAACCGAAGACAACTGCCTGCCAAATGCCACCCGCAGAAGCGGCGTGAATGCCTTCTTGGGCGTTGCGTCGCACGTCTTCTAAGTCTACGAGGGCGGCGCGCATAAAATGTTCGTAGGCTTCAGCGGGATTGCCCAAATCGCAAGCGAGAATAGCATGAATCGCAGGCCCTAAAGAAGAACCGTAGGTATGATCTGTGCGGGGATTGTAGTAATCCCAGTTAGTTTGGATGATATCGCGGTGGTAGCGATCGCGCAGCAGATACAGTAACATCAGCACGTCGGCTTGTTTGAGAATCTGCCGCTCGCTGGTAGCTTCGATTCCCAGCAATGCTTGCATTGACTTAGTGCGCGGTTCGTAGTCTGCTAAGTTGACATCTTCCAGGTGAAAAAAGCCTTCAAATTGCTCGATTAAACCAGTTTCTGGGTCTTCCAGCACCAGGACATGTGCGATAATATCAGTCCAACGATCGAGACGATTGGGCGTTAAGTTGAGTTGTTGTGCTAGTTCGGCGGCAAATTGGGGATAATGCGATCGCAACCAAGCCAACAGTTTCAACGCTGTTTCCAGATGCCACTGTACCATTTGGTTGGTGAAAGCATTATTATGAATGCGATCGTGGTTCTCATCCGGCCCAATCACATCGCGGAACTCGTAACAGGCGCGCTGCGAATTCCATTCCGCCCGACTGCCCCAAAATACTGCTGTATCTAGAATTATCTCAGCACCATAGTCGCGCATCCAATCATTATCGCCCGTTGCTTGCCAGTAATGCCAGACGGCATAAGCAACATCTGCCGTGATGTGCAACTCAATATCGCCGCACCAAATGCGAATAACATGCCGACCATCGCATGAGTGTACCCAACGCGGCGTGACTTCGTTCCCCGTGTCGGCGCTTTCCCAAGCATACATCGCCCCTTCGTAACCGGATTCTTTGGCTTTGCACCGCGCGCCGGACAAAGTATGGTAGCGATAGGTAAGCAAGTTCTTAGCTAAAGCGGGTTGGGTTAAAGTCAGGAAAGGAACGAGAAAGATTTCCGTATCCCAAAACACGTGACCGCGATAGCCAAAACCAGAAAGCGTTTTAGCCGGAATGCTGACTCGGTCATCGTTACGGGGTGCGGCTACTAAAATTTGAAACAAGTTATAGCGGATGGCTAGCTGCGCCTTGATGTCCCCTTCGATTGTCACATCGCAAGCTTGCCAAACTTCCTCCCAAGCAGCAACGTGAGCAGCTTTGAGTAAATCGTAACCGGGCAAGCGAGCTAGTTTTTCCCTGGCGGCAAAGCTCGGTTCGGCAGTATCCCGCGAGGTGAAGACGGTGACAATTTTATCCAGCGTCACCGTTTCTCCCGGTTGAGCGGGAAAGGTTGTCGTCAGAGTGGGGTAACCTTGGGTGTTCATTCCCTCAACCGCTGTCGCGCTCGATACTGTTAACTGAGTTGCTATGCCCAGATCGATTTTGGAGTAGCGGCTGCGCTCGTGCAACCAAACGCTCTTGCCGGTTACGCCTTGCTCGACCCAGTCCCAGTGCATCACGCCTTGATTGTGGGGGTAGCCGTTGATACTGGCCTGAACTTCGATCTCTCCGGCAAAATCTACCGGCGTTACTTGACAGCGAATGGCAAGGACGTGCTGATCTGCGAGACTGGTAAAGCGCTCGAAGTGGAGATCGACGGTTTTACCGCTGGGACTGCGCCAACGGATGTCGCGCTGTAACAGTCCTTGGCGCAAATCGAGGCGGCGCTGGTATTTGAGAATAGTACCGCGGTTGAGCGAGAAGCGATCGCCCCCGACCCAAATTACCAACGGCAACCAATCTGGACAATTCGCCAATTCGGTGTATACTACAGGCACATCATCGTAGACGCCGTTGATTAAAGTGGCAGGCATCGCTCCTGGATAGCCTTCTTCAAACGTGCCACGGGTGCCTAAATAACCATTACCCAAGGTAAAAACGGTTTCTTTGTAGTGCAGCTCGGACTCATCAAACTGCGTTTCAACGACAGTCCATTCGGTTCCGTCGATCCGGGCTTGAGTTAGATTGGGGAGACTGAGAGTTTGCATCTTGGAAAGCTTCCATTGCGCGAGGCGGCTCGCATCAGGACAATTTGAGCGCACAAAAGCTGCTTTCCCTGCATTAAGAGCAGATCGAGCAGGCGGCTTGGTAAGTCGCCGCTTCCACTTGGCTTTAATGGTGCGGGAAAGGGTTAAAAATATTGGTCGCTCTTTTTCTAGCATCCCTCCAGAGATAGAAAATAGGCGCACATTAGCAAAAATGTAACAAAAAAATATATACTGAAACAAGACTAAAAAAACAGAAATAATTCTTTAACTTATTCTCGAAACCTACTCTCTGCTTGTGCCTGGATAATCACTTCAGGTTAATTTGTATACAGAGTTATTGTTAGTCCTGGGTTTCTCCTCAATTGCCGAGGTTTTATGATTATCCTTCCTGGAATTATTGTTCAAGCGAAGATATACGAAAGCGAAAAGTCTTTAGTGTATCGGGGAATGTATGAGCAAAAGCAAATACCTGCGATTATAAAAGTTTTAAAATCAGACTATCCAAGTATAACGGAATTAAACCAATACAAACAAGAGTATGAAATCACCAAGCAGTTGAACATCCCAGGTGTTATTAAAGCTTATAGCTTGGAAAAATATCAAAATACTCTGGTAATGATTTTAGAAGATTTTGGGGGAGAATCTTTAAAAAAATTGGTGAGGTCGAGCCAAAAAATTACGATGGTAGAATTTTTAGAAATTGCGATTAAGATTGTAGAAATTCTCGGGGCAATACATAACGCGAATATTATTCACAAAGATATCAATCCATCAAACATTGTTTACAATCGAGAAAGCGAACAGATAAAAATCATTGACTTTGGTATTGCGACAGTTTTAAACCGGGAAAACCCAACGCTAAAAAATCCCAACCTTTTAGAAGGAACTTTAGCTTATATATCGCCAGAGCAAACGGGCAGAATGAACCGTTCTCTAGATTATAGAACAGATTTTTATTCTTTGGGAGTTACTTTTTACGAATTGCTGACCAATCAGTTACCTTTTAGCACAACCGACCCGATGGAGTTGGTTCACTGTCATATTGCCAAACAGCCGATACCGCCGCATGAAATCGATCGAGATATACCCCAGGATATTTCAGCCATTGTGATGAAATTGTTAGCCAAAAATGCTGAAGATCGATACCAAAGTGCTTGGGGAATTCACGCGGATTTAGTGATGTGTTTGATGCAATTAGAAGCCAACGGTGAAATTGAAGATATAATTCCCGGTCAAAACGATATTTCGGATAAATTTGAAATCCCGCAAAAACTTTATGGTAGGAAACAAGCAATCAAAACTTTACTAGCAGCATTTGAGCGAGTCAGGGGAGGAGATGAGGAAGAAATAACTTTCTTATCCCAGAGCGAACTTGTACTTGTGACTGGTTATTCGGGGATTGGTAAGTCAGCACTGGTAGAAGAATTTTATCAAGCGATCGCCAAAAAACGCGGTTATTTTATCAAAGGCAAATATGACCCATTAAAGCGAAACATTCCCTACAGTGGCATCATCAGTGCATTTCAGGTATTGGTGCGACAATTGCTAACAGAAAGCGAACAGCAACTGCAACAATGGCGAGAAAAATTATTAGCAGCTTTGCAGCAGCAAGGGCAGGTAATTGTCGATGCGATTCCCGAATTAGAACTGATTATAGGCCAACAGCCACCCCTGGAAAAATTAAGTTCGCTTCAGGCGCAGAATCGGTTTATTTTTGCTTGTCAAAACTTCATGCGGGTATTTTGCCAACCCGAACATCCATTAGTAATTTTTCTGGACGATTTTCATGAAGTCGATACTGCAACGCTCAAGTTAATCAAGCAGATATTTAACGATATAAAAACGGGATATCTGTTGTTAATTGTAGCGTATCGAGAACAAGAAGTTAAGCCGAACCATCCGTTAGCGATCGCCGTTAATGAATTACGAAAAAAAAGAGTTGCCATTAACCAAATCAACTTAGAATCTTTAAGCTTAAAAGCGGTGACTAAATTGCTCGCCGATACCTTGCAAACTTCTAATGAATCCGTCAAAGAATTGGCTAATTTAGTTTACCTTAAAACCGAGGGAAATCCTTTTTTTGTTAATAACTTTTTAGGGAAAGTATATGCAGATAAATTAATAACATTTGATTTTGATTGTTTAAATTGGCGCTGGGATTTGGATAAAATTGCAGCGATGAGCATCACCGATAATGTTGTAGACTTATTGATTAATAAGTTGAAAAATTTACCCCAATCAACCGAAAATATTTTACGCTTAGCTGCTTGCATTGGTAACAATTTTGACTTAAATACCCTCTCTATAATTTGTGAAAAATTACCGGATGAAATCCTCCAACACTTAGTGATAGCAGTTGAAGGGGGTTTAATTCAACCGGGGCAAGATTATAAATTTACGCACGAGCGCGTGCAACAGGCAGCCTATAATTTGATTGATGACAAGCAGAAAACAGCAATTCACTTACAAATTGGTTGTCTGTTGTTGCGGAATAGTAGGCCAGGAAATTTATCAGACAAAATATTTGAAATTGTCCCCCATCTCAATCTGGGTGTAGGAGTCTGGCAAGGTTTATCTTTATCCTATAAAAGACAAAAACAGGCGAAGACGTCGATACCGCTAAATGAAATTGCCTTTCTTAATTTAATTGCCGGTCAGAAAGCTTTAGCAGCGGCTGCTTATGGCTTGGGGTTAAAATATTTGAATGCCGGGATACAATTGTTAGGAAAAAATAGCTGGCTGAGCGATTACGATTTGACGCTAGCACTATATGAATCAGCCGTAGAAGCAGCCTACCTGAATGGCGACTTTAAACAGCAGAGTAAATTAGCTGAAGTGGTGCTGCAAAAGGCTAAGATTCAATTGGATAAAGTGAGAGTTTATCAAATTAAAATTCAATCTTGCATAGCACAGACGCGATTGCAAGAAGCCGTTGATATAGCCTTGCAAGCTGTTGCATTACTAGGGGTAAATATTCCCAAAAAACCAAGTCATACAGACCTAGATGAAGCATTGTTAGAAACTGCATCTAAATTAGCCGGAAAGGCAATTTTAGATTTAATAGAATTGCCTCCCATGTCCGAGCCAATTGCATTGGCAGTAATGCGGCTGTTAACAAGTGCTAATGCTGCGGCTTATACTGCCAATCCTAAACTATTACCCTTGATGATATCGAAGCAGGTTAACTTATCGCTTGAGTATGGTAATGCTGACGTATCTCCCTTGAGTTATGCCTATTACGGTGCTGTCCTTTGTAAAGTAGTGGTATCGATTGAATCGGGCTATCAATTTGGTCAGGTAGCTTTAAAACTTTTAGAAAAATTAGACAATCAGCAAATAATAGCTCGAACAATTGATTTAGTTTATGGAACCATTCAAGTATGGAAAATGCATCTAAAGGCAACTTTAAAACCTTTACAGGATGCCTATCAAATTGGCAAAGATAATGGCAGTTTTGAATATGCCGGATACGGTATTGTCAAACATTGCTATTATTCTTTTTTAACCGGACAGCCTTTGAAAGAGCTAGAACAAGATATGAAAACCTACAGTGAAGTTTTAGCTCAATTGAAGCAATTGACAGCCGTTAATTATCTCGAACGAGATAGACAAGCAATTTTGAATTTAATTGAAGGTTCTCTTTTGCCAGGGGTTTTGACGGGTAGAGTTTATGATGAGTGGCAGAATTTACCGATTTACGAGCAAGTAAATGATGAGTACGGACTTTTATATTTATATTTAAATAAAGTAATACTGAGCTATTTATTTGAAGAATATTCGCAAGCGATCGCTTACGCTAACACAGCAGGAACTTACCTGGATGGGGGAACAGGATTGGCATTAGTTGCCGTCTTCTATTTTTACGACTCTCTAGCGCGACTGGCGATCTATCCTGAATTGACGAGTTCTGAGCAAGCAAAGATGATGCAACGAGTCAATGCCAACCAGAAAAAAATGAAATTTTGGGCAAATCTAGCGCCGATGAATTATTTACATAAATACGATCTAGTTGAGGCAGAACGCTATCGAGTTTTGGGACAATATTTAGAGGCGATGGAGTATTGCGATCGCGCGATCGCCGGTGCGAAAGAAAACGAATATATCCAAGAACAAGCACTTAGCAATGAACTGGCAGCTAAACTTTACCTGAGTCGGGGACAAGAAAAAATTGCCCAAGTTTATATGAAGGATGCCTGCTACTGTTACACCTGCTGGGGCAGCGAGGCAAAAGTCAAAGACTTGCAAGGAAAATATCCTCAATTGCTAACTGAAAATTGGACGCCTTCTCGCCTTAAATATTCTATCGTCAGTAACCTAACTACTAGCACCAGCTCAACGGAAATTTTAGATATAGCCACGGTAATTAAAGCATCCCAAGCGATTTCTGGCGAAATTGTGCTAGAAAAATTACTGGCTAAATTGATGAAAATTCTGATCGAAAATGCCGGGGCAGAAGTGGGATATTTAATTTTACATTCTCAGCCCGAATCGGGTAACGAGTCAGAAAAATTGCTGATTCAAGCTTCCGGGTGCGTAAATGAGGAAAACATCGCGGTTTTGCAGTCTATTCCGATTGAAAATTGTCTCCCAGTTGCGATAATTAATTATGTAACTCGGACAAAAGAAATAGTCGTCAAGCACGATGCTGCTAAGCTGGGAAGGTTTACCGACGATCCCTATATTAAAACTCATCAGTCTAAATCTATCTTGTGCGCGCCAATAATTAATCAAGGTCAACTGAGCGGACTGATCTATTTGGAGAATAACTTAACTACAGGAGCATTTACAAGCGATCGCATCGAAGTCATTAACCTAATTACTGCTCAAGCTGCTATCTCGATCGAAAATGCTATGTTATATAGAAACTTGCAGCATACCAAGCAGCAAATAGAAGAATATTCCCGCACCTTAGAAATCAAAGTAGAAGAACGCACCCAGGAATTAGCAACTGCTAAAAAAGCGGCTGAAGCTGCTAGCAAAGCTAAAAGCGAATTCCTTTCTAATATGAGCCACGAACTGCGAACCCCGCTCAACGGCATTTTGGGTTATACCCAAATTTTGCAGCGAGACAACAGTTTAAAACTGCAACAGAAAGAAGAGATTAATATTATTTACCAATGCGGCACTCACTTGCTCACCCTCATCAATGACATTCTCGACCTCTCCAAAATTGAAGCGGGGAAAATGGAACTTTATCCCAGCGAAATTGATTTTCCTTTTTTCTTGCAGTGCGTCGTAGAAATGTGCCGCATCAAAGCCGAAACCAAAAATATTTCGTTTACTTACCAACCATCTAATCAACTACCAGCGAGCATTTATGCTGACGAAAAGCAATTACGGCAAATTTTAATTAATCTCCTCGGCAATGCGATTAAATTTACCGAAGAAGGCGGAGTAACTTTTAAGATAGAGGTAATCGCTCAAGATTCATTACCAATAAGTAACAAAGAAAATCCCAGCCAATTACCAATTTGTCAAATTCGCTTCCTAATCCAAGATACTGGCGTTGGCATGAGCGAGGCGCAAATCGCACAAATTTTCTTACCTTTTGAACGGGTAGGGGATAAAACTCGTTTGGTAGAAGGAACTGGACTAGGATTAGCAATTAGCCACAAAATTGTTAACATGATGGGTTCTACTATTAACGTTAAAAGTAAGCCTGGAGAAGGCAGCACTTTTTGGATAGATTTAGACTTGCCAGTTATCGTCGGAACTACAAAATCTAGTCAATCAAATCGCAATGAAATGATTATTGGCTACCAGGGAAAACAGCAGAAAATTTTAATCGTGGACGACAAATGGCAAAACCGCGCCGTCTTGAGAAATATGCTCGAACCTCTTGGTTTTATTATTGTTGAAGCTGCCAACGGTGAGGAAGGAATAGAAGCTGCTTGCGCGCTACAACCAAACTTAATCGTTATCGACCTAGTTATGCCAGTATTAGACGGTTTTGAAATGATGCGCCAGCTGCGGCGGTTACCAGAATTTGAATCCCTGCCCATCGTTGCTTGTTCTGCCAGCGTTTATAATATCGATCGACAAAAGAGCATCCAGGCAGGTAGTAATGATTTTCTCTCTAAACCAGTTGTTGTCGAAAATCTGTTAGAAAAATTACAATTGCATTTAGGATTGGAATGGATTTACGAACAAAAAAATCTTCAACACCAACCAGAGATAGAACATTTACACCAAAGTAATACTATCCTACCACCACCCGCAGAAGCACTCGCTCGACTGTACGATCTAGTACGACAAGGACTTATTTTTGAGGTAGAAGGAGAAGCGTTAAGACTTGAAAAAGAAAATGAAGAATTTGTCCCCTTCGCTAGAAAAATTTTACAATTCGCTCAAGACTTTGAAGTCGAAAAAATATTACATTTTCTTGAATCTTATATCAACCCCGGTTAAATTAGAAGGGTTGGTTTTAATCCCAAAAGTTTAATTGCCAAAAAATCGGGGTGCAGAAATATGACACAATCGCCACAAAAAGAACCGATATTAATTGTTGATGATACTCCTAACAATTTAAAAGTTTTATCCCAGGCTTTGACCGATGCTGGTTATACGGTTGCCGTTGCAAAAAGTGGCGAAACGGCGATTAAACAAATCGAATATAAACCCCCAGCGCTAATTTTGCTCGATATATTAATGCCGGGAATGGATGGTTTTGAAACATGCGATCGCTTAAAAACCAACCTCGCAACAAAGGACATCCCAATTATTTTTATGACCGCTTTAAACGACACCGTTGATAAAGTTAAAGGTTTGTCCCTGGGAGCCGTAGACTATATTACCAAACCCTTTCAAATTGAAGAAGTTTTAGCCCGCGTTCAAACTCACTTAGAAATCCGCCGATTAAATCTAACCTTAGAGCAGCAAAACTTACGTTTAAAACAAGAAATTGAAGCGCATCAAAAAGCTCGCGCCGCCTTGCAGCAACTTACCGAAGAATTAGAACAAAGGGTACAACAGCGAACGAGAGAACTTTCCCAAGCCATCGATGAATTACGTAAAAGTCAAGAAAAATTACAATACGATGCCTTTCACGATTCTTTGACTGGATTGCCCAATCGCGTCTGGTTAACTAAACGCTTAAAGGAGTTAATTGAAGCGAATTCAAGCTATACTGTTCTGTTTGTTGACCTGGATCGATTTAAGATCGTTAACGATAGTCTGGGACATATCACCGGAGATGAACTTTTAAAATGGGTTGCAGCTAGAATGCAAGCTTGTTTGCAGCCACCAAATACTGCAATTAGGATGGGTGGAGATGAGTTTGTTGTTTTGTTAGAAACAGGAGAAGCGACGGCAGTTGCGCGACAATTATTAGAACAATTAAGTTTGCCATTTAACTTCAACGACTACGAAGTTGTGATTGGCGCTAGCATCGGTATTACTTCGAGCGCCATCGGGTATAAAAATCCGATGGATGCACTTAGAGATGCAGATATTGCTATGTATCGAGCCAAACAAGAAAAAAAAGGCGGCTATCAGATTTTTACTCCGCAAATGCAAGCATCTGCTCTGGCGCGGATGCAAATGGAACACAATTTGCGGAAAGGGATTGCAGCCGAAGAATTCAGCCTCCACTACCAACCCATTTTATCCTTAACAACCAAAGAACTTAAAGGTTTTGAAGCCCTGCTGCGGTGGAATCATCCCAACGGCATGATTCCACCCGGTAAATTTATCCCCCTAGCCGAAGAAACTGGCTTAATCAATCCTTTAGGCTGGTGGATTGTCCGCGAAGCTTGCAGCCAGTTACAACGTTGGCAAACTGAATTTCCCGACTTTCCCCTCAGCCTGAATATAAATTTTTCTCCCGTCCAGTTTAAGCAAGCTAATCTGTTTGAAAAACTGGCTGAAATTTTGTCAGAAACAGGCGTGACGGAAAATTGTATCAGAATAGAAATCACCGAGAGCTGTCTTTTAAACAATCCGAACCTGGATTTAAATGTATTTAAAAGTATGGGTCTAGAGTTATGTATTGATGATTTTGGTACGGGCTACTCTTCGTTAAGCCGCTTGCACGAGTTACCAATTCACACTTTAAAAATCGACCGTTCCTTTGTGGTGCAATTAACTCCAGATGAACGGGATACAGCAATGATTAAAGTTATTTTACTTTTGGCAAAAAACCTTGGCTTGGAAGTAGTAGCCGAAGGAATAGAAACGCAATTTCAATTAGAAAAGCTGCGAGAACTTGGGTGTAATTGGGTTCAAGGGTATTTCTTATCTAAACCGCTGGATAGCCAAGCAGCGACGGAACTAATTAGAACCTTTTATAAAGGCAAAAATAATTCAACAGTGGACAGTTGACAGTTGACAGTTGACAGTGGACAGTTGACAGTTGACAGTTGACAGTTGACAGT
>CAYXCW010000089.1:19402-30414 GCA_964463555.1 uncultured bacterium | reverse complement strand
TGTCCACTGTCCACTGTCCACTGTCCACTGTCCACTGTCCACTGTCCACTGTCCCCTCTCAACTCTGACACTGAGGACAGAAATGAGCCGAACGCCCTGCCAACTTTAATCTTTCAATACTACCGCCGCAGACGCGACAGGGTTGGCGATCGCGGTTATAAACCCAAGCTACGCCCCCATAGTTCCCATTAATACCTTGTACATTGAGGAAATTACTGAAAGTCGTTCCACCCACTTCAATACTTGCTCGCAAAACATCGATAGTGGCATTTCTAATTTGTTCGATTTGTTGCCGATTCAAAGACGTACAGAGCGTAGTTGGTCGGACGCCAGCGAGAAACAGCGCTTCATCGGCATAAATATTACCGATTCCGGCGACTAACTCCTGATCTAGAAGCGCGTTTTTAATTGGACGACGACGCGATCGCAATTTTTCCACCAAATAATCCACCGAAAACCCATCCGAAAAAGGATCTGGCCCCAGTTTTTTTAATCCTGAAATAGCATTTTCTGGCGCTTGTCCTGGCGGCACCCACCACATTTTCCCAAACGTCCGCTGATCTACAAATCGCAACTCCCAATCTTGCCCAAAGAACAATCTTACCCGCGTATGTTTCTGCAAAGGCGCATCCCGATGCAACCATAGCAATTGACCAGTCATCCGCAAATGAACCCCCAACCACCCCGCAGAATTATCTTCTTCCTCTCCCTTATCTTTTACTGCCAATTCTGCTAGCAAATACTTTCCCCGGCGATGCCACTGTAAGATCGCAGCATCTTTCAAACCCGCCAAAAATTCGACCGCAGAAAATGGGTGGGCGATGGTGCGGGAAAGCAAAACATCTCCACCCTGAATTTGCTGATTCAAGGTTACTTGATTCAGACCGCGTTTAACTGTCTCTACTTCGGGTAATTCGGGCACTTTTTAACGAGATTCAGTTCCTTGATTGGGAGATCCTGCTACTACACCGCTGCCTTCTCCAGACTCTGGTGCCGCAGTTGGTTTGCCGTCGGTTGGCATATCAACGCCCGTCTTGCGGTAACGTTCGTCGAGTTTGGTTTGATATCCGCCGGAAGCTGCGGGGGTTTTAGCACCTGCTGGCGCTCCTGCAACTTCTTCGACTTCGTTCATGCCAAAGTTATTAGTATTAACTCCTGCGTAGTTAAGCCTTTCAAAGCGAACGATTACCGGATATTTGATACCGCTTTGGTCAACAGAAGCCACCGTTCCTACATCTTGAAACCAATAAGATTCTTTCCGCAGCACTCGTACTTTAGAACCACGTTGAATAGCCATGAGATCCGTCCCTTTTATGATGAAATTTTTAATCGATTAGCTAATCGATTTATAGGTTACTAACTCAAGGCTGTCACAACATACTACCGTAGGGCTGACACCAAGGTCACGCCGAAGGCTGATTTTTTTTCTGATTCAGCATTTATAACTAAGGCAGAGATCGCGCTAAAGGTATATTTTTATTTTCCTGCTATTGGGTTCCATCGTAAGGGCACGGCGTGGCAAAATCTGCGGTTACAACCTCAAAATTTGTCATACCGTGCCCCTACTGGCTCTTGACAAGTCAGCCAGTTTGAGGTACCAGTTTCTGGTTCCCTACTTCTTCGCCTTAGCTGGAGCGGGTGCTTCCACTTCTT
The DNA here is from genome assembly GCA_964463555.1 of uncultured bacterium. Classification (GTDB taxonomy): domain Bacteria; phylum Cyanobacteriota; class Cyanobacteriia; order Cyanobacteriales; family Aerosakkonemataceae; genus Microseira. Next base: position 28,761 of record CAYXCW010000089.1, on the reverse strand, counting down.
CGAGTTCGCTGGTAGCAAAGTTATTGCTGTTGACGCCACTCGCGCTGCCGCTAAAGCCAGTGTAATTGACTTTTTCAAAGCGAACGATGACGTTGTACTTGATGCCGCTGGTGTCGATAGAAGCTACGGTACCGATATCTTGATACCAGTAGGAATCTTTGCGGAGAACTCGCACTTTAGAACCACGTTGAATAGCCATGTGTGTTTTCCCTTTCGAGATGTATCTGCAAAATGATTGCGGAATTGCTATACAGCGTACTACCGCAGAGGTACGTACTGAGCAGTTTAAGTTTTAAGTTTTGTTGCTATTCTACCCACCGCAGGCGGACGAAATGGGCTGGGCGCCCCCAGACATCGCGGGTAAAGGTAATGTCTGCGATCGCTAGATTAAACGGAATCGCCGTCGTTAGATATTTTTGCGCGATCGCACCCGCATTGGGCGCGATTTGGGATGCTGCCGTCGCCGCGAGGCCCAAAGCAACGATCTGCTCGATGGGGCCGCGTGGCAAAAGCAGATGCATCCCCAAGGCGAGTCCTGCTGTCAACATCATCGAGACGGATAAATTCGTGCCGCAGCGGGGATGGACGGCTAAATCCCATTCACCGCTGGTTATCCGTTGTAAGGCAATCCGGACAGCACGCCGGAGATCGGTTGCGTTTACTTGTCCGTAGAGGTAAAATCCATGCTCGGTAGACATCCCCCCCAATAACTCGTTGTCGCGAGTCGTAGCAGCGCCCTCAACAGCAGCGCTGGTGCCAGAGTTGCTCAAAACCCAAACTGTGGCATGTTCGAGGGCATGTACCTGCCGTAACATCAGAATTTCTTTTAAACCCGGAATAAAGTTAAGTTGCTTGAGTAAATCGGCATCCTGAGTGGGGTAAGGCGCCATCCAATCCCAGTTGGGAAAATCAAAGGGAGATTGAGTAGAAGCAGAGCTAGTCATATCACCACTATCCTAAGGCAGGCGATCGCACGAGGCGTTTGATAGCGGATTGCACTCGAATGAGGTACACCGAAGGTTTGTATAGCAGCACCCTTAAGGGTGCGCGCTATACAAACGAAGCGATAACGCTTTCCCTCACAAGGGCTGCAAGCCGCTGTATCAACTCTATCGCTGGATGCTATGAACTAGCTGCAAATTTTTGTTGATAAAATTGAGGGCTGACCCAAAGGTGTCAGCCGCTCTCTCCTGTTAGGCTTACTGCTTGCTGGTTGCTTGCTTTGCCTTTTCCCATGAGTGATTCGATTAGGACACAACTTGATCCTTCTTCAGATTTGTGGTGGGAGCTGTTGGCAGAGTGCAGCAGTTGACCTCATCAATACAAACTTTGCCCCACTGCAACGCCCATCGCACCAGCGCCACCCGGTTGTCAGTGCCGGTTTTGGTCAAAATGTTGCTAATGTGATTGTCAACAGTGCGCTTGCTAATTTCTAGTTGCTCGGCTATATCGTGGTTGGTTAAGCCCGCCGCCACTAGGTCGATGATTTGCAGTTCTCTTTCTGAAAGGGATGCAGGGGATTCTGAAATGTTACCAGCCATATATCGATTCCTATACCTGTATATGTACCTAGTCTAACCTTAGATTACTGTACGACATGGGTTTTATGTTCTGTCTTGGCGGTGATATATACTCAGGTTGGATATTGGGGTTTTGGGTTTGTCTACCTGGCGACTTTGTCTTAACCTGTTTGCCTAACATCCAAAAAAAAGGAACGTACCCGTGTCAAATCCCCGTGTTCTCTGCCTTGGTGAAGTTTTGTTCGACTGTCTGGCAGATCAACCAGGTCGCGAACTTGACAGCGTCGAGTCTTGGACTCCCTATCCGGGGGGTGCGCCCGCGAATGTAGCTTCTGCTTTAGTCAAGTTGGGAACCTCGTCTGGCTTTATCGGTTGTGTAGGTCACGATGAGGCGGGTGACTCGCTTGTAGAGTTGCTCAAGGAAATAGGAGTCGATACTGCTGGGATTCAGCGTCATCCAATAGCCCCGACGCGCCAGGTTTACGTGTTGCGAAGCTTGGAAGGCGATCGCAGTTTCGCCGGTTTTGGTTCTCGCGATACCACAGAATTTGCCGACGCCTTCCTGCAAGCTGACCAACTGCCGCTGGAACTATTTGAACGCGCAGAATTTTTAGTCCTCGGTACGCTCGAACTCGCTTATCCCGAAACGCGGCAAGCTATTACTAGGGCGATTCAATTAGCAGAGCAATATCATCTCAAAATCTTGGTGGATGTCAACTGGCGTCCGATGTTTTGGCCCGATCCCAACGCCGCGATCGCACCCATCCTAGAACTAATCCAACACGTTGATTTTGTCAAGCTTTCCCTCGAAGAAGCCGAATTGCTATTTAGCACTACCGATGCCAAAGCGATCGCCGATCGTTTTGATGCCCTAGAAGGTGTTCTGATCACCGATGGCGAAAAAGGTTGTTCGTTCTGCTTTGCCCACGAAAACCAAGGTAGATTGCCAGCTTTCCCCGTCAAAGCTGAGGATACCACGGGGTCTGGGGATGGCTTTGTCGCGGGAATTATTCACCAAATTTGCCTCAAAGGAATCAAAGCCTTAAGCGATCCGCAAACCGCTAGGCGCATGGTAGCTTATGCTAGTGCCGTCGGAGCAATGATCGCGATGAAACCGGGCGCGATCGCCGCCCAACCTACCGCCGATCAAGTAGAAGAGTTCTTGCGATCGCATTAATATCTTTGGGTAATCGGTAATAGGTAATGGGTAATGGGTAATTTGAGATTAAGATTAAATCCCAATTACCAATTACCAATTACCAATTACCAATTACCAATTACCAATTTTTTCGGAGTTTTTTATGCTTCCAGAAGTTACCCAGAAACTGCTAGCCGCCAAAAAGGAAAAGAATATCACCTTTGCTGACTTGGAAAAAATCTTAGGGCGCGACGAAGTTTGGATCGCAGCGGTTATTTACCGTCAAGCTAGTGCTTCTGAAGAAGAAGCAAATAAACTCATTGAAGCGTTAGGACTTCCTCCAATTTTCGCCCAAGAATTAACCGAATGTCCTCTCAAAGGATTGGGGCCAGTTGTGCCAACCGACCCGTTAATTTATCGCTTTTACGAGATTATGCAAGTTTATGGAATGCCAATTAAAGCAGTGATTCACGATAAGTTTGGCGACGGCATTATGAGCGCGATTGACTTTACTTTAGATGTGGAAAAGGAAGAAGATCCTAAAGGCGATCGCGTCAAAGTCATCATGTCTGGAAAATTTTTACCTTACAAAAAGTGGTAACAGTGGACAGTGGACAGTTGACAGTGGACAGTGGACAGTGGACAGTTGACAGTTAGTTAACCGTTCTTGAATCACCAGGCTCTAAACCCTGTTTTTTGCTAATAATTGTCCAGTGAAAGGTAATTGGTAATTGGAGAAGAATCTGAACTATTACTAATTACTGTTTCGTAGAAACCCCGTTTCTTGGCGTGTCCTACAAGTAATAGGGTGGGTAACAACCCACCCTCAACTGACTCTTGCCGAATTCCATGCTTAGACTGTGATTTCTTCCTGATAACTCCTCGATCTTTCGTCGGGCTTAATTAATTTGTAAGCGTACACTCCTAAAACAGCACCCACAATCGGAGCGACAATAAACAACCACAATTGCCCTATAGCCCATCCACCTTGAAATACTGCCACACCGATGCTTCTGGCAGGATTAACTGATGTGTTGGTTACGGGAATACCCACTAAATGAATCAACACCAGCATCAAACCGATAGAAAGACCGCCAAAACCGGCTGGGAATTTTGGATGGGTCGTTCCCATAATCGTAAACAGCAGAAATGCGGTTAATACAATTTCGGTAATTGCTGCTGCAACTAAACCGTAACCTCCAGGAGAATGTTCGCCAAATCCATTGGTAGCAAACCCTTTAGTAATATCAAATCCAGTCGTTCCCGAAGCGATTAAATACAACACGCCACCAGCTAGAATTCCGCCTCCAATCTGCCCAATTATGTAAAAAGGCACAAAACGCGGGTCTAATTTTTTGGCAACGACTAACCCAATTGTGACGGCTGGATTAATGTGACACCCGGAAATTTCCCCGATGGTGTAAGCCATGATCAGCAATGATAAACCAAAGGCAAAGGAAACTCCCAAAAAGCCTATTTGTTTGCCCGCTAACACTGCGCTTCCGCATCCGCCGAACACCAATACGAAAGTACCGATCGCTTCCGCGACCAGTATTTTTGTGTTTTTGTTCATGATTAAAACCCGACCAGATGGAAGGTTTGCTATTAGTTTGGCTTGACTTTATCACCTTCCTTTTTTATTGTCAAATCTAAATAAAAAATAAAATTTTCCACGTTGCAGCATGGAAAATTTTACAGATCGTACCTGTAAGAGGTAGCAGGAAATACTTTTAATACTGAATTTCGGGGGCTACCAGTCTAAAGCGGGACAAATTATTTTTGAATATTTTTCTTCCTTGTCCTCCTTGTCCTCCTTGTCTCCCTTGTCTTCCTTGTCGGTGTATAAAACTGTCCCGTCTTAGGTTGGTAGCCATTTCGGGTAGGTCAAATTTAGGTAAAAAAGTGGTTTGTGACCGATGACCTATTACCCTAAGAGGCAGCTAATTTGCTCCAATTGATATAGGGCAAATTGGCTGCTGTTACTCGAATTTGGTCGGCGCGATCGCACAGTTGACCGCAAGCATCCCAAGTGCCAGAAACGAACATATTTTTAGCCCCTTCGCCCATCGAAATTGGGGCAGAAAAGTCGCCGCATTGCACCTGCATTGTTTCCAAATTTACCGTCATCGGTATTTGGGGATTGGTTGTTAAAATTTCTTGCAATTGCTTGACAGTGGCAGCATCGGCGGTCACGCAGGGAATGCCGATGGCAACGCAATTGCCGAAAAAGATTTCGGCGAAGCTTTCACCGATTAAAGCTTGAATTCCCCATTTAGCGATCGCTTGCGGTGCGTGTTCCCGCGACGAACCGCAACCAAAGTTACGATTCACCACCAAAATTTTCGCATCTTGAAACTGCGATTGGTCAAACGGATGTTCGCCGTTGAGTGCCTTTCTGTCATCTGCGAAAGCGTGGGCGCCTAATCCATCAAACGTAACGCAACGCAAAAATCGAGCCGGAATAATCCGATCGGTATCAATATCATTGCCCACCAAGGGAATACCGCGTCCAGAAACTGTTTTAACTTGGCTGACCATTGTTTGTTCTCCTCGAAAAAGAATTGTGGATTCGGAATCAATTAATCGTTTAATGTTTTAATACTCAGGAACATTCAACTTTCCTCGCGCATGGTATCTATCACGATTATTACCGGGTGTCCTGGCAGTGGAAAAACCACGTTATCGAATTTACTGGCGCAGACATTACCCAAGGGCGTTCACTTACATGCAGATGTTTTTTATGATTTCATCGCTGATTTGATCCCGCCAATTCTGCCAGAATCACATCAACAGAATACAACGGTGATGCGAGCGATCGCGAATGCCACGGCTGCTTATGTCATGGGTGACTATGACGTAGTTGTCGATGGCATTTTTGGCCCTTGGTTTCTGCCCACACTGGCGGAGGAGTTTCAGTCGTTAACCTGTCCGGTAAATTACGTTGTGCTTCGCCTACCGCTAGCGGAAACTATTGTGCGGGCAACTACACGTCTGAAAAACCCTACCAGCGAGGAAATTATCAGGCACATGTATCCGCTATTTAACAACCTGGGGGAATTTGAGCGGTATGTATTTGAAGTAGGCGTGAGTGCTAGTGAAGATATTCTCATTGACTTAAATCAACGTTGTCAATCGGGTGAGTTTCGGCTGAATTGGTCGCTAGTTACGCGATAGTTGCCGGTTTTCTCGTCCCCAGGCTCCAGCCTGGGAACGCAATTCTGGTGGGCTGCTGCCTCCTTTAAAAACGATTTTGATTGGGCTGCTACCTCGGTTGAAAAATGAGGCGGAGCCTCTTTACTTGTGTTACCAGGCTGAGCCTGGTAACAAGAAATGCCTAATTCAGCAACTCCCGCACATCAGAGACTGCGCCTTTGACTGCTGCTGCTGCCACCATCGCCGGACTCATCAATAAGGTACGACCAGAGGCGGAACCTTGTCGTCCTTTAAAGTTGCGGTTAGAAGAAGAAGCGCTAATTTGCCTGCCTTGAAGTTTATCGGGATTCATTGCCAAACACATGGAACATCCCGGTTCGCGCCATTCAAAACCTGCTGCTTGGAAGATTTTATCCAATCCTTCCGCTTCTGCTTGCTGCTTCACCCGTTCCGAACCTGGAACGACAAAGGCTTTGATTCCCTCGGCGACGTGACGACCTTGAGCAATTTTGGCAGCTTCGCGCAAATCGCTAATTCGTCCGTTGGTGCAACTGCCAATAAAGCAAACATCAACTTTAGTACCACAGATGGGTTGACCGGGAGCCAAATCCATGTATTGATAAGCTTCTTGAGCAATGAATCTATCTTCTTCCGGCAGTTCTTCCGGAGTTGGTACGACTTGATTGACGCCAATTCCTTGACCAGGTGTAATTCCCCAGGTAACCGTCGGGGGAATATCGGCAGCGTCGAAAACTACTACATCATCGTACTCGGCATTGCGATCGCTCTTAATTGATTCCCACCAAGCAACCGCTTTATCCCACTCTTCGCCTTTGGGTGCAAAATCCCTACCTTTGAGATATTCGTAAGTAACGCTATCTGGATTAACGTAACCGCATCTGGCACCGCCTTCGATTGCCATATTGCAAATGGTCATCCGTTCTTCCATGCTCATTTGCTCGAAAGTCGTGCCTGCAAATTCGTAGGCATATCCGACGCCGCCTTTCACTCCCAAAGTGCGGATAACGTGCAGAATTACATCTTTGGCGTAGACACCTGGTTTTAAAGTACCGTTGACTTCAATTTTGCGGACTTTTAATTTAGACAGGGCGAGAGTTTGGGAAGCGAGAACATCGCGCACTTGACTGGTACCGATACCAAAAGCGATCGCACCAAAGGCACCATGAGTAGAAGTATGACTATCTCCACAAGCAATAGTCATCCCTGGTTGAGTCAGTCCCAACTCTGGTGCTATGACATGGACAATCCCCTGATTCCCAGAACCGATGTTGTAAAAAGTAATGCCATTTGCTTGACAATTTTGCTCTAGAGCCTGCATCATTTCCTCTGCCAGGTCATCCACAAACGGACGCGCCTGATTATCTGTAGGGACGATATGGTCTACTGTAGCGATCGTCCGTTCTGGATACATTACCTTTAAACCCCGTTCCCGTAACATCGCAAAGGCTTGGGGACTGGTAACTTCGTGAATTAGGTGCAGTCCAATAAACAGTTGCGTTTGTCCAGACGGTAGCGTCCCAACTGCGTGTAAATTCCAAACTTTATCAAACAGAGTGCCTTTGCTCATACTTACTTAAACGGGTCTTTTAGCCATCGGATCTTTGATGTTATCAAAAATTTAGCCGACTCCCTTGACCCGAAAGGATTTCTCAAACATTGCGCTTGACATTCTATAAATCGAGGTGTACCGATGCCAATGCCGAAAAAACCCAGATTGCAATGCCTCAACTGCGGTAGAGAAACTAAAAGAGCGGTAGGTAAGTATTGTAACAACTACTGCATGAACGAACATAGGTACAAAGCTTATGTCTTATCCTGGCTGGCTGGACAAGAAAACGGGACTAAAAAATATGGAACTGTATCTAATCATGTCCGAAGGTTTTTAGTTGAGAGATATGGTGAAAAATGTTCTTTGTGTGGATGGTGCGAAGTTAATACGCATACGAGCAAGATTCCGGTTGAGGTAGACCATATTGATGGTAATTGGCAGAACAACTCGCCAGATAATCTCCGCCTCTTATGTCCTAATTGTCACTCGCTTACACCCACATACAGAGGAAGAAACAAGGGAAAAGGCAGAGATTGGCGGCGCGAGTTGTATGCGTCCAAGTTTGAGTAGGTAAAATTTGGCGTTATAGCGATCGCAGCGTACCAAACTTTGTTATAGTGTCTTTAGTTGCTGGTATAGCTCAGTTGGTAGAGCAACGCACTTGTAATGCGTGGGTCGCAGGTTCAAATCCTGTTACCAGCTTGGTTTCAGCCATTTTGAAAAGAGCGAATAGCACCCCCCAAACCTCATAGCTGTGGGTTTGTATCTCCTCAGACTTCAGTCCCCCGCAGCTTTTGATGAACTACCCCGCCGCAGGTGACGGACGGGGTTTCTACTCCCTCATCCGAAGAACGGCTAGGCTTTTGACTCTTCACTTGCTTCAGTTGCCGCATCGAGCCAGTATGCTTGCGCTTACTGGTCGAATTGGTAGAGCTACTCTACGGCACACCATCCCCACCGCTCCCTTCGGATGGGGAATTCCGCAGGTTTTGTTAAACTCAGGTGGCGAAAGACATTCCAATTCTTCCTATGCCAGAACAGTCCCCATCCCAGGATTTTGAAACCAAATGGCCTCAATACTACCAAGCCGTCGCCGGAAGGCCCCCCCGTGCTACCCTTTTAGCCGCATTAGAACGCTTTGAAACTCCAGGGTTCGCGGTAGACTTGGGATGCGGCGAAGGTCGGGATACCGTCGAACTACTCAGACGAGGTTGGCGAGTTTTAGCTATTGATGGCAATCCAGAAGCATTTGACCGGATGCGAGAGCGAGAAGATTTAGAAAATCTTGATAATTTAACCACAAAAGTCGCCAAGTTTCAAGATGCAATTTGGCCTGAAACCGATTTAATTAATGCTAGCTTTACCCTGCCCTTTTGCCCGCCCGAATATTTCCCCCAATTGTGGGATAAAATCGTTCAAAGCCTCCGACCTGGAGGTCGTTTTTGCGGTCAATTATTTGGCGATAGAGACGACTGGGCAAGTATTCCCACTAACACCCATCATACTCAAGCGCAAGCAGAGAAGTTATTAGAAACATTTGAAATTGAAATGTTTAAAGTCGAAGAAGAAGACGGGAAAACAGCATTGAATGAACCGAAGCATTGGCATATTTTTCATATTGTGGCGAAGAAGAGGTAATTGGTAATTGGTAATTGGTAAAAATGTAGGGGCGGGTTTTACCAGGGGATTTGAACTCCAACAGACGATTTATATAAACCCGCCCCGGCAAGCTCTTTGATTTAGGCGCGATCGCATAAAAAAAGCGGGCAGTATTTTCACACAAATTTGGTAGAGGCAGGGCAATGATTTTGGGTAATTTCATATTTTTCCAGCACCTGTTTGATCGTCTTCAGATGGCGCATTCCAATAAAGTTGGGTAAATTCTTCTCCCGCATCTGGGTTAATTTTGTTCAATCCATTCCTAATTTGCAACACCGCCTCCGCCACCGGATCGGCATTCTCATAAACCCAACGGTGA
>CAYXCW010000089.1:0-19302 GCA_964463555.1 uncultured bacterium | reverse complement strand
CCAATCGATTTTGGGTAATTCCATATTTTTCTAGCACCTGTTTGAGGGCTTTACCAGCTCTTGCCATGCAGAAATTTTCTCACCACTGTTCCTTATTTTCAGATGGATCTTGCCAATACAACTGAGTAAATTCCTCTGCTGCATCCGGGTTAATTGCCTTAAGTCCATCTCGAATTTGCAACACCGCCTCCGCCACCGGATCGGCATTCTCATAAACCCAACGGTGAACGTTTGAGCGCCGAGTTCCCATCGTCACCGCCAATCGATTTTGGGTAATTCCATATTTTTCTAGCACCTGTTTGAGGGCTTTACCTGCTCTTCCCATGCAGAGATTTTCTCACGACTGTTCCTTATTTTCAGGTGGCGCATTCAAATACAACTGAATAAACTCCTCTGCCGCATCAGGGTTAATTGCTTTTAGTCCATCGCGAATTTCCAGCAATGCCTCAGCGACCGGATCTCTACTCTCATTCACCCAGCGGTTAACATTTGAGCGTCGAGTTCCCATTGCCACCGCCAGCCGATTTTGAGTAATTGCATATTTTTCCAGCACCTGTTTAAGGGCTTTACCTGCTCTTCCCATTCCTGAGATTTTGTCAAAGGCTTTTAACAAAGTAAATGCTTCCTATTAGCGACGCAAGATGTATGATGAGAATGGTTCCAATAGGAAGCATCAATTTCTAAATACAAAACAGGTAAAACCCGATTAATACAAGCTTTCTAGGTTTCAACATACGACTATCCACAGTTCTCAGCTTCATCAACATACTAGGATTGGTTTCCTCAAGACAAGTAGCGATCGCAATATTCGTCATCAGTATTCCTGAAGCCGTTACTAGCACAATTCATACCTTGCTCAGCCTCTATTTTGCGGATATGAGCCATTCAAGTTGTTTATTACCCATCCTCAACCATGCCTATGAAGTAATGAGCATTTTGCAGTGATAGTCAGTTGTAAATAATTTATCTAGCGCTAAAGAAACCCGCTTTTTCAGAAAAACTGGGTTGCTAGTAAATACTCAGATTAAATTAAGTTTTATAAACCAGGAACTTTCCAGAATAAAATAAATAGAAGCTGTAGATATTAATTACAACCAGAAAAAAGGCGATCAAACATGACTAGAGATCCAAGATATTACGATGTCATCGTATACGGTGATGAAGTTCCGGGCGTCTTTGCAGCCGTTTCTGCCGCGAGGGAATACCGCCGCCGCACCAAACAGTATCCGCGAGTTCTGCTTCTATCTAAAGGTAATTTACAAGCCGGAATTGGCGGTCATTTAGTTAGGGGAGGACTCGCTTATTTAGACCGCAGCCAAATTGATAAATCGACTCGAGACAATCTCGGTTTACCTACTTTTGGCGATCCAGCAGCAATCTATAAAGAATTTTTGCAAAGAATGGGCGTGATTGTTGTTGGTCTTGATCCGCGCAAAGCGAGTACAGTTCTTAGAGAAATGCTGCAAGAAGCTGGAGTCGATCTCCTCAGTAACGTCGAGATTGACTCGGTTGTAAAAGCGAATCAAAATATTGTCAGTTTAATGACATCAAAAGGCAGATACTCTGGCAAGCAATTTATCGATGCAACGGTGAATGCCGAATTAGCGCAAGTCGCCGGTGCTAGAAAGTTAAAAGGATTTGAAACCTTTGGCCTTCCAGAATCAGAACTGGCTGTCAGTGTAGTATTTGAAACCGCAGACTTGAGCATTCAAAGACTAAGACAAATTGAATCTACCTATCTCAAACGCTTTACTAACCTAAACGATACAGAAGCTCAAAATTTCTTGCTTGCTGCTACAGGAAATGACGAAGAGTTAGCCAAACAACTGCGACGAGATATGGTCGATAGTTCTGGTAATATCAAAACCATGTACGCAGGGAGTGATTATATCGATGTTCGTTCTCCGGCTTTATCTGTAGCTTACCACTCGTTTAGAGGAATTAAATTTTCTTTGTTTGAATCTGGTGTAATTTTGGACAAAGCGAATATCGCAATTCTTCCTGGCGGTAGGCTTTCTTGGAATGCGCTTTTATTTAGCGTTACAGGTTCGGAAGCGGAAGAATTAGCTAGAAAAGGTGCTAAACCAAGTCCTAAAATGCTAGCAGAAATGGAATACATCGAAAAGTGGTTTAACAGTATCGGTGCTACTGTTTATGTTCCCTCGGAACTTTATATCAGACATGCTGGCAATATTAAGGATGTTGTTCAACCTCTAACTGGTGCAGATATGCTGATGGGTGGCGTCCCTGCTAGAGAAGCTTTGGGAACGTTTGGCTATCAATTTGATGTGCGGGGAGGCATCAGAGATTTTGCTAAAATTGCTTATGAGAAAGGGATTACCAATCTGAGTTTTACTCCGCCTATTTTTAATATAGGTATCCAGCACGCAATTGTGAGAACTATTCCCAATCTTGCTGTAGTTAGTCCGGCTTCTGGGTTTGTCGGTTTGGCTGCGTCTGCTGGTAGAATTGTGGAATTTAATGCCGGGGTAGCTCAAGGTTTGGGAATTGCGGCAATTATTGCGATTTTGGGTAATAAAAATTTGGCAGATGTATCGAATTTAGAGGTGAGAAAAGTCCTAGTTGATACGAAAAGATTGCCAAAGGTGTTTGGGATTCCTAAGCTGGCAGAAGCTTCGCGCATGGGTGCGATTGATACGTTGGGTGATATTGCGATCGCATAATACCGTTTTCCCATAAATCCGAAACACTTGAGCGGGGGCGGGTTTACTTAAAATGTTTATTTTTCCCAAAGGTTATTAGTAAAACCCGCCCCTACAATCGGTACATATTGATGTGTAGCATTATCAGGACTGACGCACGGCGAAGTCATCACCTTAGTTTCTTCGTAGATCTCTGGTTTCTAAACCAAAGATTTTTCATAGAAACCCGGTTTCTTTGCGTAAGTCGTGATTATCAGGGGAAATTGCTATAACCTCGTCCTTGCCTAGATACCCGACTTCTCTAAGAATTCGGGTATCTGAGGATTTTAGGCTGATTTAAGTAGAAGCGATCGCACTACCAATCCGCTTCATTACCCGCAACACATCATACAACTCATTCCGCCGCCGATAAAGCGAAAAATCATCGGATAATGCATATCGCTGTTCGCCTTGTTTGCTCAACTTGATGAATATGAACGCCTCGCCATTAGTCGCCATGCCAAAAGTTGGTTTATTAGAATCGGGACTAGCAAGCATGTAGGTTAAAGTCTGGGGTATCGCCACTGAGAAAGAAAAGGTAGTACGCTTTGACTCAATTACCGCCACCCAAAACTGGTTTTGCAGAACCAAGTAATCAATCCGCCCTCGGTAGATTTCCTCTCTGTCTTCTACCGCAATTTGTACTGTTTGTTCGGAACGAATTTTAAACGGGAAATCGTAAAATCCTGCTAGTTCTAAAAGCGGTGACAGCACGACTAAATCAACAGTTCCCTCTGCCAAAGGGCCATCTGCCCTATGATAAAAGTACCTGTGCTTGACTCTATCCAAAGATGCTTTTTCCTGATCTGTGAGTTCGGGTAAACCTTCAAACCATTCTGTGAAAAACTGCTCATCTACCACAGGTGCGAGGTTAAACTTTTCCTGCGCTTGGTTTAGAGTTGTAATATTCTCCTCAATGGCGATTCTTTGAATCATCTTTTAAAACTCCACAGTTTGTGGCGCGCGCGGGAAAGGAATCACATCGCGAATATTGGTCATTCCGGTCATAAATTGCACCAGCCTTTCAAACCCCAAACCAAATCCAGCGTGAGGCACTGTGCCGAAGCGACGTAAATCTAAATACCACCAATAATCAGCGGGATTTAAGCCTTGAGCGTTAATCCGTCTTTCCAAGACATCTAAACGTTCTTCCCGTTGGGAACCGCCGATAATTTCGCCGATTTTGGGTGCGAGAATATCCATTGCGGCTACGGTTTTTTCATCGTCGTTTAGACGCATGTAGAAAGCTTTAATTTCTACTGGATAATCGGTGACAATTGTCGGCTTTTTAAACAATTCTTCTGCCAGATAGCGTTCGTGTTCCGACTGCAAATCTAAACCCCATTTGACGGGATATTCAAATTGTTTGTTGGATTTTTCTAACAGCGCGATCGCATCGGTATAAGTCACCCGTTCAAACTCGTTGTTGATGATATTATCCGCCGTTGCCAAGACCGAATTATCAATCCGCTGGTTGAAAAATTCCATATCTTCCGGGCAAGTTTCCATTACATGCTTGAAGATATATTTAAGGAATTCTTCGGCTAAATCCATATCTCCTATCAAGTCGCAGAAAGCCATTTCCGGTTCGATCATCCAAAATTCTGCCAAGTGACGGGATGTGTTAGAATTTTCGGCGCGGAAAGTAGGGCCAAAAGTGTAGACATTACTAAACGCCATCGCCATCACTTCAGCTTCCAATTGTCCGCTAACGGTGAGATAAGCTTGTTTGCCGAAAAAGTCTTGGCTGTAATCGACTTGTTTTTTATCTTCCGTAAGGGGGATGTTATTTAAATTAAAGCCGGTGACGGTGAACATTTCTCCCGCGCCTTCGCAGTCGCTGGCGCTGATAATCGGGGTGTGAATCCACAAAAAGCCGCGTTCTTGGAAAAATTGGTGGATCGCCCTGGCGCAGGCGTTGCGGACGCGGAACACAGCGCCGAAAGTGTTGGTGCGCGATCGCAAGTGTCCGATTGTCCGTAAAAACTCGAAGGAGTGGCGTTTCTTTTGTAACGGATAAGTTTCCGGATCGGCATCGCCGTATAACTGCATTGCGATCGCCTTTAGTTCGATCCGCTGTCCCTTCGCTGGAGAAGCGACTAAAACGCCTTCAATTTCTACAGAAGCACCCGTATTGACCTGCTTGAGAATTTCGGCATAATTGGGTAAATCGGCATTCAGCACCACTTGCAGGTTCGCCATCGAGGAACCATCGTTTACTTCAACAAAAGCAAAATCTTTTAATTCCCGTTTCGTGCGTACCCAACCGTGAATTTTAACGGTTTCATCGGGTTGACCAGTGCGGAGGATATCAGCAATACGTATAGTTGTCATGTGGCTATTGAGTTGCTAATTAGCTGAGAAACGATGCAAACAGATCGGGATCGATTTAACTATCGTAGGGGTTCACCAGGAGCAATCAGTCCCAAGTTGAATTTCTCCTTAGATCAATATAGCTAGAAATCAGCCTTAGATACATCGACTCCCCCGATAATTACCCAAAGAAACCGGGTTTCTATGAAAAATCTACAAAGAAACCCGGTTTCTAGGCTCTAATCTCAACGAGTCTGCCTTCCTTTCAGGGGAATACCACCCTGAGAAGAAACTTGTACATTAGGAAAGAATTGATTTCTAAGCAACTAATGGTTGACGCATTGACTTGGGTGACTAACTTCACTAACTTGGGTCACATTCCGCTGTTGGCTACTGTGGCTGAATCAGAAGACACCTCAATGGTACTCCCCGGGGTACTGCTGAGTTTAGTTGTGATTTATTTTGCCAGCAAAGTGGGTGGAGAAATCTCGAATAAATTTGGCTTACCCCCCGTTTTAGGCGAACTCGTGGGTGGCGTCTTAGTGGGAATTTCTGCTTTACATTTGCTAGTGTTTCCAGAAGGCCAAATTGATAGTTCCAGTTCGCTGTTGATTCAGTTTCTACAAACGATTGGCGGTTTAAATCCTGCCGCCGCCGAAGCTACTTTTAAAGCTCAAAGCGAAGTAATTTCTGTTTTGGCTGATTTGGGTGTCATCATCCTGCTGTTTGAAATCGGTTTGGGATCGAATTTAAAGGAACTGATAGCAGTCGGTATCCAAGCAACTGTTGTTGCATGTGTTGGGGTAGCAGTGCCGTTTGCTTTAGGTACGGCAGGGTTGATGATTATATTTAACGTTGCGGCAGTTCCAGCAATTTTTGCGGGTGCTGCTTTGACAGCAACCAGCATCGGAATTACTTCCAAAGTTTTGTCAGAAATTGGGCGGCTCAATTCTAGAGAAGGTCAGATTATTATTGGTGCCGCAGTCATCGATGATGTTCTGGGAATTATTGTCCTTGCAGTAGTAGCAAGTTTAGCTAAAACTGGCAAGGTTGATGCCACCAATGTCGTTTATCTCATTATCAGTTCTACGATTTTTTTACTAGGTGCGATTTTGCTGGGCCGCTTTTTTAACAGTTGGTTTGAAACCATCTCGGAGCGACTCAAAACGCGGGGTGAGTTGATTATCCCAGCTCTAACTTTTGCGTTTATTTTGTCCTACATTGGGGCAGCAATTAGGTTAGAAGCGATTTTGGGTGCTTTTGCAGCCGGTTTAATTTTACACGAAACCGATAAGCGGAGGGAACTCGAAAAACAGGTACAGCCAATTGCCGATATGCTCGTACCAATTTTCTTTGTCACCGTGGGTGCGAGGACTGATTTTAGCGTCTTAAATCCGGCAATTCCTACTAACCGAGAAGGGCTGGTTCAAGCAGTTTTTTTGATTGCCGTGGCAATTTTTGGCAAGGTTGTAACTGGCTTCACTGTCTTTGGTTTAGATAAAATTAACCGCTGGGCAATCGGCGTCGGGATGATTCCGCGAGGCGAAGTCGGGCTAGTTTTTGCTGGGGTTGGTTCGGCAAGTGGCGCGATATCACCAGCAACTAATGCCGCAATTATTATGATGGTAATTCTCACCACTTTTTTAGCGCCTCCCTTGTTGCGGGTGGTGTTTGGAGCGCCTATTCCGGTAACAGATGAATCGGAAAATTCTGCTGTGGATAGTGCTGTTACAGATCCTTTGGCTGTAGAAGCAACTCAGGAGTCTAAGCACAAATAATGCGAGCTTGTTAGGAATGCAAATCTACGCCCGCACCCTGAAGGGTGCGGCTATACAAACGAAGCCCGCCTGCGCGGGCTTTCTAGAAACCGGGTTTCTGCGTGGATCTTTAGTTTCAAAGCGACGATTTTTCATAGAAACCTGGTTTCTTTGCGTAAGTTTTGTATACAAACGAGAGCCATCCTTCGCAGGCTTTAAATTTAGCCCGCGAAGGCAGGCTTTAAATTTAGCCCGCGCAGGCGGGCTTTGTTTGTGTAGCGACACCCTTTAGGGTGTCCGCTACTCTACAAACCAACCTAAATATTTTTAGCAAATAGGGTATAGCGACGGATTGTTTGAGCATAGCGGCGGCTGAGATTGCGGGAAGGGTTAGCATCGTGCATTAAGGCATGAATGGCACGGGTAAAACCTTTTTCGTAGGCACGAGTTTGACAGGTTGCTACTAATAAATTACCCAAACCAGCGTAAATTCGTTTCGGTAAAACGGCAACAGTTTTAATCACAATTGTGTTGACAGTTTCTCCTCGTTGTGCTTGCAGCCAGTCGGGTATTGCAAACAGAAATCCCACGGGTTTGTTGTTGTCTTCTGCTATGAGTATTAATTCAGGATTGAGATAGGGTAATAAGGGGCGGTAGAGGGCAACGAATGCGGCTTCTGTAATGGGTGTATAAAGAAAATTACTTTGGAAGCTAGCGATCGCTACTTCAAACACCCCATGCAATTCTGCCTCAATCCGCTGCATGTTTATCGGGCGAATTTCCACGCCTGCCTTGTTTAATCTGCTTTTTACTCGCTCTAGGCGCGGATCGACATAACTCAAGTTTGCATTCAACGCCGAACTGTACTGAGCCAGCGGTGTAAAACCTTGGTCTAAAAAATGACAAGGCCAATCATCGGGATTATCTGGTTCTAGAAAGAAAACTGGGTGCGTACCTCGTTCCGTCACCAATCGATAGCGGTGCCAAGTATTACCGTCAATCGGAGCTATTGCCAGAGTACAGCCAAACGCGGCTAATTGTTCGCCAGCTTGCTGTAAAAGTTGAGTAGCTGTCGCCGCATCTTTAACTGCATAATGACCGATAAATCCGATGCGGTGGTTGAGGTAGGATGGTGTATTTTGCCACCATAAAGAACAACGTCCGATGATGTTGCGATCGCTACTATCATCCCTAACCAAAACCCAATGAGCATCGGCTATTTCTGGTAATTCTTGATCGATAGTCTGTCCTATTTCCCCCATAAAAATCTTTCCCCCAATTACCAATTACCAATTAAATAATTTCTTCCAAAATAAACTTTTTATAGAAAAACACTTTATCCTGTTGATGCAGATAGTCAGCCAGGTTTGTCAAAGGTTGCAAGCGATCTGCCATTGCCTCTGGACGGCTGCGGGAGACTAACAGATTCCAATAAGCTAATCTGGCTTTACTGCGTCCAACTTGTACCAATTTTTTAAGTAATTGATGATAGTTTTCCCAAGACATTAATTCAAAGATATCGCTTAAGTTGTAGCGATCGATAGAGCCTTGTTCCAAAGTATCCAAAAAATCTTCAATCGCGATACAGTGCCACTCTAAACGATCTAAATTATTACGAATCGCTTCAAAACTTTCTGCACGTAGAGAGTAGGGAAGCACGTTACAATATTGCCCCATGACAATCCAATGCAGGTAGGGATTCTCAGCCGGATTTAGAGTTGTCAGTGCATAGCGGGTGCGTTGCAAAAGATGCTCGGCAATATTATCCTCAACGTACTTAAAAAAGCTAGGATCGCGTCCCATAATTCCCATAACAAATCTTGAGAAAAAAGCTCTAAATAAAAGCTGCCATCGCCAGTTATTCCAACGCTTTTCGTATAAAATATCCCTTTCTTTTGGGCTATCTTCCTTGAGTAAGGAGATGATATCCTCGCGATTGTGAATCAAGGGCAGGATGTATCGACGGAATATATTTAAATAACGCTCGAACTTTCCCAGCGTGCCTATACCTTGTGAAATTCCATTTAAACGCACATCCCAAAATTCACGAGTATTGGGCGATATTTGCCAGCGACAGCGGCGGTACAGATCGATTCTATGTTTAGCAATTTTGGTATTATTAGTTACAGGATAATAAGCTTTACCTTCAGATGGATCTAATGAATTTCTAGCGCCTATTAATAATAATAATTCTGGATGGGTTAATTCCCTATAAGCTGCTACTCGCAGTTCGAGACAAGCAATTTGAGCTGGATTTAAATCAACTGCAATTACCCGTTTTGGATTGCGACTCAGCATTGCCAGCGTATTGTCTCCAGCAGAAGCGATGGACAAACAAACATGATGAGGTTGCAGATCGAGGGCATCTAAAAGAATATCCGCATCTTCCCAACATTGAGCGTAACGGATCTGAGAAAAATTAGCAGTAAGCGCAATTTCGCTAGGCATTAAAAAATTTTAGATTTGAGATTTTAGATTTCAGATTGAGCAAACTATCTTGTAGCTTACCTTTACCGCATATCAACAATTACCAATTACCAATTACCCATTACCAATTACCCATTACTTAATTTTGCAAACTTTCCCGGTGCTACCATCTAATTCTACCCAATCGCCATCTTTTAACCATTGGGTAACGCCAGGAATGGAAACAATCGCGGGAATTCCCAACTCTCTTGCAACAATAGCAGCATGAGACAGCAAGCTACCTCTTTCTACTAACAAACCAGCAGCAGCAGGAAAGAGTAAAATCCAACCCGGATCGGTGCGTTCTGCTACTAGAATTGTACCAGGTTTTAAGGGTTCGCCTTTATTTTCTCCTATAACTTGTTTTGGATCGGAAATGACGCGGACGGCACCTCTTACCAATCCGGGAGAGCAACCAATTCCTTGCAAGTAAGAATCAGTAATTGGAGAGGGAGAAAGATGGTTTTTCTGTTGCCATCCTTGGTAAACAATGCCGTGCGTTTCAAAGCGATCGCTAGGCACAGGCATTTCCTTATATTTAGCAAATTCTGCCTTTCTTACCCCTACCAATCCCTTCAAATCCGTACAGGTAGCCGTTCCTTCAATATATCCCAATATTTCCTCAACTTCTAAGTAAAAAATATCGCGGGCATCGTCGAGTAAATTCAGCGCTTGAAACTGCTTTCCTAATTCTACAAACACCCGACGGGCGCGACCAAAAACACGAGTGCGTTCAAAGCGTAAATTTTCGCGATCGCGCACTCGATGCCGGGTATTTTTCAGCACCCAATTAAACAGTAACTTACGGAAAGGATTAGACCTCAATCCCCTCCTTGCCCTTAATTCTGCTGCCTTTCTCAATGGATGTTCGATTTTAGATAAAGAATTTGGTTTCTCTGTGGTTTGTACCTGTGCTAATTGTCCCACAGCACGCAATAAAGGCAAGGGGTCATCGTGCAGTGTCGGACTTTCTAGTTTAAGTTCTTCTAAGCAGCGATCGCCGAATTTTTCCAAATATTCTAGATACTGGGATTTAAACTGGGGCAGCCGTTCCATTTCTGACAAAATTATCTCTAAAGATTCTTCTCTCAAGATTTTGACAAAATGTCGATAACTTGAGATAAATTTAGCCATTTTTACCATTCTTTCAGCCGGTTCTGTACTAATAATTCCGCCTTCCCCGCCAATTAAATCGTTTTGCAAAGTTCCCGACTTATCTCTGCACCAGTTCTCAGTCATGCGGCGCAAAACCCCATAGAAAATCATTGCAAAGAAATCGTTAATTAAAGGCGCATCCCAGCGAGTTATTAATTGACGTTCGACGTGACGATAATAAGCAGCTAACTCATCGGTGCGTAATGCTTCTATATTAAATTGTGGTGGCAAAGCTCGATCCAACCTTTGATAAAATTTCTTCCGGATACGAGGAAGTAAAAAATAATTTTTAATTAAACCTACAACCGTCATTAACAGTCGCCAACTATCTTCGAGGCGATTTTGCCAGGTAGCCGCATGTAAGTCAGAAACAATACTTTCTGGTAGCGATTCTTTTAGCCCCAGCATTTGTTCCATAAACCGCCGATTTATTTTAAACCCAGGCAACAAAGCTAAAACCCGATACCAACTCAGCAGGTTATAATAAACTCTGCCTTGAATTAACCCAATCATGCGGCTAAATGTATCGTTATGCTGATTTATCGAGTCCTTCGGAACTCCCATAAAGTAGCAGAATTGACGATAAACTTCCTCATAGGCACGACGGGCAAAACTAAAGGTAAGCGGTGTAGTAACGCCGCTATAACTTTCAGCAATATTGCTATTATCCCACAAGTTAAATATCCCATCTGGATCGGGCATTTGCGCCAGCGCAGTAATCGGGCGAGATTGCAATAAATAAAGTTGCCCGCGTTCAATAGCCCATTCAATATCTTGAGGAACTTGAAAATATTTGCTTACCTGGCGCGCCAACTGGGCTACCGCTAAAATTTGGTTATCCTGAAGAATTGGTTTTGTGCCAATAATTTGATGTTGAACGATAGCGCCTTCTCGGTTTACATGATAGGTATCTGCATCGCTTTCTCCCGATACTAAAGAACTCGCTAAACCTGTCACTGCGCTAACAACTGCTATACTCCTTCTTCCTGTTACCGGATCGGCAGCAAAAGCCACCCCCGAAACTTCCGCATTCACCATTCTTTGAATCAAAACCGCAGGTGGATGGGGGATGGAAGATAAACCCCGTTCTTGACGGTAATTGAGGACGCGAACATTAAAACCAGAGCGCCAAACTGCGGCTATTTTATCGACTACATCTGCGGGATTTACGTTCAAAAAACTATCCAATTGCCCTGCAAAAGAATGCTGCATTCCATCTTCATCGCTAGCAGAAGATCGCACCGCCAACAGTTCTCCATTTGGAGAAAGTTCAGCTAAAGCTTGCAGCAATTCCAATCGCACCTCTTCTCTGGGTTGAACGGTTACCAAACCCGTCTGAATCGCCTTATATTGTTGCAATGAATTTTCGTCAAACTTCTGTTGAGTATTGATGCTATCTTCAAACGCTACCGGAGACACAATAAACCCTTTTGGCATCATCACCCCTGCCCGTTGCAATTGTGCAATTGCCCTTGCCTTGCCTCCCATTAAAAATTCTTTTTCTTTATCTTCAAGCTGAATAATATATTTCATCTTCAATCCATTTATGATTAACAATTAGCAGCGCGAATATCAACAAATATTGGTAGGGGCAGGTTTTACCAACCATTTATGGGAAAGAAACCTCGTTTCTGTGAAAAATTGTTGAGTCAGGAAAGAAATTTACCAACAAACCCGGTTTCTAATTTTGGTAAACTCGCCCCTACTTACAAACGCAACAAAAGCGGCACAATACCCAAACAGAGATATACAAGCAGCGTCCACAGTGCAGTCATTGCCTCGATGAGTTTAGCGCGTTTGGTAAGGGGTTTTTGCAGAAAAAGCCAACCTACCCCTACCACACTAGCCAATAATATCCCTAAAAGCCAACTAACCGGAGTGGTAAAGTTAATTTGGGATGCGGCTATCGAGGTAGCGATCGCACTCAAACCCAACACCCACACCCAAGCTACCACAGCCTTTCCCCTACCCCAAATCGCGCTATAAGTCTCTACCCCAAATTCTTCAGCTTCAGGCGCACGAATTTTCCGCCCAATTTCAATTGCCGTGCCGGTAAAAAAACTCGCCGCTAAAAACCAAAATATCTTAGCATTCGGTACATTTCCCACAACTAACCAATCGCAAGCACTAGCATACAAATTGATCAGCGGTACATAAACTAAATGACTCAACATATATACCAAAGGATGCCCCTTTAACCAATCGCGCACAAAGAATTCTTTGCACATCAACCCAAAATACAACCACACCAAACCCAACAACAAAGCCAAACTCGGTGATAGCCAAAAAGCCAATAATAGCTGAATAATAGCAGTCCCAACACCCAGCCAACCCAACTCGCGCAAACTGACCAAACCTCTAGGTACTGGACGATATGGACGGTATCGCGCATCATCTGCAAAATCTTTAAACTCATCCGCAATTCGCATTTGTAAAAAAAACAAAAAAACACTTACAAACGCAACCACCATTGCCGCTATACTCGGCATCCTCCTCCCATGCACCAGCACCGAATAACTAACCGCAGAAACACTAAAAACAGCAATCGGCAACCCATGTTTCAAAACTGGGAAGCGTTCTTTTTGATAAACCCACCATCGATTAACCATCATTCTCCCTGCCTTCCCCCCTAAAAAATTACCTATCTCTTCTTTCCTCTTTCCTCTGCGTCCTCTGCGTCTCTGCGGTTCATTAAATAGGTATTCGGGAAAAAGAGTAAATCTTATTATTCCTCCCCTTCAAACCGGCGCCGTGTATTCACATTTACCAGTCCTTGCGCCAGTTCAATTTCTTCATTACTCCAACCTTGCGCTTGCAAGCGGCTAGCAATTTGCGTATCGCTCAAACCCCGTTCTTTAGCTTTTTTTGTATAATTAACCAAAGCCAATTCCGTACTAGATAATCTTTGTTGAGGGAGACTTTCAGCGTTTATTTCTTCCCCATCTACCGCAGGATTTTCAGGCATTAAACCCGTAACCCGCATAATTCCCCAAATAGATCCTACTATCACCATGCCTACCAACCAGGCCATACCAGCCCAGATTAAAAGCCCAATACCTAGCGTACACACTGTTAAAATAACCAACATATTTATAGCATTTTGTACGCCTCCAGATGTGACAGCCATGCCAATAAAAACCGTTAAGCATCCGACAAAAAAACTGATGAGTAAAAACTGGTCTTTTTTGTTATGCATAGCGCCTAAAACCCCCCTTGTTTCTGGTTATCATAATTTATTATCAAGCACCGTTTCCCAATAGCGAATAAAAGCAATAATTAAAGCCATATAAAAAGTAATGGCAAAGGTTATTTCTATGGGTAAGTTCGTCCAGGGTGTGGTAAAACCAGTGTAACTTTTAACAGCACTTTCCCCATAAATGCGGTATTTATTAATAATAAGCCAAGACTCAAGAGGCCAAGCTAAGGCACTGGTAATGATTAAAGCAATGCCAAATCTTGCCATGATGGGGTAGTGGATGAAAAATCTTGCGATCGCTACCGCAGCTACTCCAATAATCAGTACCCAAGCTGCGATCAATATTATACTAATATCGTGAAAAACATAAGACCATTGCGGAAAGTTTTCATTTCTCACTATCGGCTCAATCATTACTTCAAATAAAAACACTCCTAAAAAAGCAATAAACAGACTTCGCAGCCATTTTCTACCCTTTACAGGTATTAACAACTCATCGTCAATTACAAACATCCAATACTTATAAAACGTAATCACCAATCCCGTAAACACAGGAATATAGTAGAGAACCTCTAGCGGCACTCCCAAGATAAAAATACCTGAAATCACCCCCAAAACTTCAGGCGCGTAGCTGCGAAGACCGACATTTACCACTATCATTTCTAAAGGTAGAATAAGCGCAGTTAATATCCCCAGATAAACCCCAAATCTTTTCCATTCTTTCCAATGTTCTAAAAACTTATCGACTAACAGCACGACGCCCAAAATTAACGCTGTCCAGCCAATCGTTAAAATCCAACTCACATCGTGGTAAACATACGCCCACTGTCCCATTTTGTAATTATTCCACATCGGAGAAGTGAATAATTCAAAAATTAGCACTCCCACACTCATCACTAAAAATCGCAGCCATATTTTATCTTTAACTTTCCCCAATATGAAAAAACTTGCGCCTACCCCAGCAAATATAAAAGCCTCAAACAAAATTATGGGCAAGGTAGCATTTTTATCGAAGCTGCAATGGGCTAAAAGGGGGTAATAAAGTGTTGTCATCATAGGTAACAGTTGACAGTTGACAGTTGACAGTTGACAGTTAACAGGTAATTGCTCTCTTCGCTAAAAGAATTACTTACTTCTTCCTCTTCTTTTCTCTGCTTCCTCTGCGTCTGGAGCGGTTCAAAATTGTTAATATGGCAAAGGATTAAGTGTTTAAATTTCCGGGGGATACTGTTTCTTTTTGGCGGAATTCTGAGTCTTTAATTTTGCATCCTCCCCACTTCGCTTGACAAAATTCCGGTAAAGTAGTCAACCTTTCCCAAAGTTTCCACAGAGGTGTTTCTAGAATGTTGCCAAATTTAGCATGATTGAAATCGCAAGACATAATATCGCCGTAAGGAGAAACGTAAAAGTAACTCGTACCACAGGAACAACCAACGCTGCGATAGCTGGTAAAGTAAGCAAAGAAAACTACTCCTGGATAGTTTGGATTTTGATTGTATTTTTTAGCCGACTGAATCATCTCTTCTATCCAGCCATCATTATCTACTAAATCTTGCCGCTCTTTATATCTTCCAGTTGGCAAGGCATCAAAAACTAGCACTTCGTGAATGCCAATCTTTTTACCTAACTTGACAATTCTGTCTAATTCTCCATCGTGATAAGCTTCAGGGGTTATAGTTGTAGCAATCCCGGTAGAAAATCCTAATTTTTTTGCTTTTTCAATGCCTCTCATCGCTCTGTTAAATAAACCTGGTTGCTGGCGAAACTGGTCGTGCTTTTCTGGAGTAGCCGCATCAATGCTAATATAAATACTATCCAATCCAGCTTTCTTTAACTCTGCCGCTCGCTGTTCCAAATGCCAGCCGTTTGTAAACAAAATAGTCGTGGATAAATCTTGATCAACGGCTTTAATTATTTCTGGCAAGTCTTTTCTTAACAATGGTTCGCCGCCGACAAAGTTAATTACAGATATTCCTAAGTCTTGGGCATCTTTAATTAACTTTTTTGCTTGGGCTAGGGTTAAAATATTTCTATCTTTTTCTTCCACCGCTGTAAAGAAACTGCAATGTTCGCAACCAACGTTG
Organism: uncultured bacterium; assembly: GCA_964463555.1. Classification (GTDB taxonomy): domain Bacteria; phylum Cyanobacteriota; class Cyanobacteriia; order Cyanobacteriales; family Aerosakkonemataceae; genus Microseira. Next base: position 3,629 of record CAYXCW010000089.1, on the reverse strand, counting down.
CAGATATCATTGACGGCAAAACTCATTAAATTAGGCAAGTTTTTATTTTGAATCGTCCGATATAAGGCGCGCGCAATAAAATTAGACGCTGGCTTGCTGAATAATGCTGGCGTTGATAAAGAATAAACCGGATAACCGCGGCGAAAATGTATAATTTTGTTATGATTTAAGTATATCCTGTAAAGAATATTGACAAAATCTTGACTGTAATCTAAAGCCTTAGTAGCCAAAAACCATTTGAGGCGGAGGCTGGTAAGAAAAGGGTGCATAGCTATTTAAATTAAATGAATTCCTCCAGGTTTTATATTAGGCACAGATTTTCAAGAGAATTAGTGCGATCGCAATGATTTAATCTTTGTTTTTCATAGATAGACAATTGTTAAATATAAAGCGAAAAAAACAGGGGATAGGTACGGGTGTATAGCCCCTTGTAATTGCAATGCCAGCACTTTTTAGCTAGTGTGGGTTATCGATCGTCACCAGATGCTGCCAAATCATGGTATTGTTCAACCCAGTTTCAATTCTCAACCGATCTAGCAACCACCAAGGCAGTTACAACGTTATTCATCAAAGAAACCCTTGATACAACCCGCTTCTTCCCCTAGTCCCTAGCCCCTATCCCAACCCCAACGCGACGCGACTAGCAAACCATCTGCTGCTCTTGCTACCTAAAAGAGGAGAAACCGAGAGTGAAATTCCGCTGGCTACTACCCAGTACTTTGAGCCTAGTGCTGCTGTCAACTCCCGCCGAAGCAGGTAGACTGCAATCTTGGCAGTTTGATGCCGATCAGAATCGGCTGGTTTTTACAACAGATGAAGGCGTTCAACCGAGAGCTAGACTGCTGTTCAATCCCACCCGTTTAGTGATAGACTTGCCCGGTACTACCTTCGATCGCCGCACGGTAAGCAATCAATCCTTGGGTGGAGCAGTTCAAGCCATCCGGGTGGGGCGGGTAGATCGCCGCACGACGCGCTTGGTGATTGAACTGAAACCTGGTTTTACCCTAGATCCTCAACAGGTATTATTCCGGGGTACCTCTCCCAGACAGTGGACGGTGCAATTACCAACGCCGCAACCTATCGATCCATCTGGCAATAACGGCAGGGCATCGATTGGGATTGCTGCTACTGTAGAACCACAGCCATCCCTGCCGCAGAGAAATCCTTTGACTCCTTTAAGGACTTCCGGGGAAACACAAGTCCAGGATGTTCAGGTAACGCCCGATGGGCTGTTTCTCCGAACTACCGGCGGTAACCCAGAAGTGAGGGTAAGGCGAAGGAGCGATCGCACCGTAGACATCGACCTCAGAGGTGCTGCAATCTCTTCTCGCCTAGCCCAAAGAGATTTTCCGGTGGATCGGTTTGGCGTCAGTCGCCTGCAACTCGCTCAAGTGGAAAACTCACCCCCAATCACCCGCGTCACCTTACAGTTGACGGAGGATAATAACTCCAACTGGCAAGCAAGTGTGAGCAATTTAGGCGGCATCGTCTTGTTGCCTACTGCTGACCCCGAACAAGCGTCGCGCCGCTATAGTGCTGGACAGGTAAGGATTGAAGCGGTTGAATTGAGCCAAAATCAATTGCTGGTACGAGCAAATCAACCTTTTACTTTCAGCACTGGCTGGGATCGCGCCTCCGGTGCTTTCCGAATCGCGGTTCCTGGTGCCATACTCGACGATGATGTTGACGAACCGCGCCCAAGTCGCAATAGTCCCGTTTTGCGGGTGCGGGTGCGTCAGGAAGATTCTTCCACGGTGGTGATTTTAGTCCAACCGGCTGCTGGGGTACAGTTGGGCGAAATCAATCAGCCTTCGCCTCAACTGCTATCCTTGCCATTAACTAACTCTAGAACCGTGCTGCTGCCCCCTACTAGACCGGGGATTCGCAATCGCCCCAGTATCGGTAGCGATTGGTCGCTACAATCTTCTCGTAACGATGGACGCATCGTCGTCGTCATCGACCCCGGACACGGAGGCCGCGATCCGGGAGCCATCGGCATTGGCGGATTGCGAGAAGTAGACGTGCTTTGGCCCATCGCCCAACAGGTGGCACGCCAATTGGAACAACAAGGCATCCAGGTAATCATGACTCGCCGGGATGACTATTTTGTTGACCTAGCACCAAGGGTGCAAATTGCCAAGCGGGCAAATGCTGATTTATTTGTCAGCATTCACGCCAATGCGATCAATATGCGCCGCCCCGATGTGAATGGCATCGAAGTCTATCATTTCGGCAGAGGCGAGGATTTGGCAAGGGCAATCCATGCCAGCATTCTCAGTAGCGTTAGCATAGGCGATCGCGGCGTGCGGCGAGCTAGATTTTTTGTCTTGAGGAATAATCCCATGCCTGCGGTTTTAGTCGAAGTTGGCTTTGTCACGGGAGCGATTGATGCGCCCAAATTGGCAGATCCAGGCTTTCGCAGCCAAATGGCAGATGCGATCGCTCGCGGCATTCTGCTTTACATTCGGCAAAATTTCTAATTAACTATCAGTCATTAGTTATTAGTACTTAGTCTGCCTGCTAAGGAATCATAACTAATGACCTCTAAAGGCGAAACACTTGCGCCCTGATATCTCGGTCAAATCGATCGGAATCGATCCGCAAGTGCTAAAGCTCCGACTCATGACAGACGAAGGATAATTGATACATGACAACTGCAAAAATCGGCATTTTTGACAGCGGCGTTGGCGGTCTTACCGTTTTGAGAGAACTTTACCGGCAACTTCCCAACGAATCGATTCTTTACTTTGCAGATACCGCACGGCTGCCCTACGGTAACCGCTCCCAGGCAGAAATTTTGCAGTTTGTGCGTCAAATCCTCCTATGGATGCAGCAACAAGGCGTGAAAATGGCAATCATGGCCTGCAACACCAGTTCAGCCCTAGCCTTGGAAACCGTGCGCTCCGAATTCGATTTCCCCATCTTAGGGGTAATCCTTCCCGGCGCCAGGGCTGCCGTTGCCGTTGGCAAGCGCATCGGCGTCATTGCTACCCCCGCCACTGCCGCCAGCAATGCCTACCGTCGCGCCATACAAGAAGTTGACCCCAAGGTGCAAGTTTGGCAAGTCGGGTGTCCGGCGTTTGTACCCCTGATCGAACAAAACCGCATCAACGATCCTTACACCTATGAAATCGCTCAGGAATATTTAGAGCCATTGCTACAGCAGCAAATCGATACGCTGGTGTATGGCTGCACCCACTATCCGCATCTAGCGCCGATTCTGCGTCAGATTTTGCCAGATACGGTGGCGCTGGTCGATCCAGCCGTCCACGTCGTGGCAGCAGCAGTTCAAGAACTAGATTTATTAGGGCTAAGAAATCAGTCAGCTGCAAAACCGACGCGCTTCTACGTTAGCGGTTGTCCCCAACAGTTTGCCCGCTTATCGGTACAGTGGCTGGGTTGTACGCCTGGTGTTGAGCAAGTGTGCTTGCCTGAACCAATGCCGTTGCAGTCAGTTGACAGTGGACAGTTGATAGTTGATAGTTGACAGTTGATAGTTGATAGTTGATAGTTGATAGTTGATAGTTGACAGTTGATAGTTGGTCAACAGTGCCAGAAAAAGCTTGCTCTAAAACCAGTTTTTCTTGATAATTGTCCACTGTCCACTGTCCACTGTCCACTGTCCACTG